>CAXSGJ010000020.1:9741-33408 GCA_964236865.1 uncultured Polyangiaceae bacterium | reverse complement strand
GATCCCACTAGCCCGGACGACAGCTTGCTGCTGCGCCTCGTAGACAAGAAACGCTTCGACGCGACGCCCGGGCAGTGCGGCGTGATGATGCCTTTCGGCAGCAGTGAAGGCCTGACCGGGGCCGACCTTAAGTGCATGGAGAATTGGGTCCATGCCGTGTCTGAGGGCAAGGGCAGCACCATGCCAGCGCCCATCCCGTTCGAGCCGGTGGGCCCGGAGAGCTACGTCGCGAAGGTGAAACTGCTGCTGAACGGGGACGTCGTGACGGCGGAGGAGCTCACACGCGTCAAGGCCGACCCGAGCGCGCTCGGCGAGCTCGTGAGCACGTGGACAACGGCGCCCGCGTTCCAAACCAAGATGCTCGACTTCTTTCGAGTCGCGCTGCAGCAGCGTCTGGTGGGCACGCTGAACTTCCAGTTGGATACCGTAGAAGGCCCGCACCAGACCCAGCTCAAAACCAACGCCGAAGAATCGTTCATCCGGACGGCGTGGGATCTGGTTCAGAACCGGCAACCGTTCAACGGCGTGCTGACAACGCGCCGCTTCGCGGTCACGACCGCGCTGCTCGTTGCGTTGGCCTACGAGGACGGAACGTACTCAGGCTTGCGCGCCGACAAGCACACGCTGTATCGGGATCCGCCCGTGGGCACGCCGGCCGCGCCGTGGCCGCTGAGCTATGAGGTGCAGAACAAGACCTGGCTCATGCCGCAGCTCGCGGACACCTGCCCGAAGGTCGCCCTGACCGATCCGGACCTGTACGACATGCTCATGGGCCTCGTGCGGTGCCCTCAGCCCCTCGGCAACGTCAATTTTTCGACCGGCACCGTTCTCACCGATCCGGACTTTGCCGATTGGCACTTCGTCGAAATCAAGCCCGCGACCGCGGCCAACCCGGCGACCAAATTTTACAATGTGGACGCGCTCCGCAACGTGCCCACGGTTTACCTGAACCAGCCGCGCATCGGCTTCTTCACCACCCCGGCGTTCCTCGGCAACTGGGACACCAACGACGGTAACTCGTTCCGTGTCACCACGAGCCAAACTTTGATTACGGCGCTCGGTGAAGTGTTGTCACCGGCTGACCCGACCAAGCCGCTGCACATCGACGGTCTGGACGCCGCCCACGCGCCCACCGACTCGAGCTGCTACGGCTGCCATCGGTTCCTCGATCCCATGCGTGGTTACTTCTCGAAGCAATACTCGATTGCTTATCAAGCCACCACGACGCCAGCGACGTTCCTGCCGTCCTTCGCGTTCCACGGCGTCTCGCTCGACGGCGGCACGATCGGGGACTTTGCCGCATCCATCGCCAACCACCCGCTATTTGCCCCCGCTTGGGTACAAAAGCTTTGTTACTACGCAAATTCTCAAGGGTGCGATTTGAACGACCCGGAGGTCCAACGCATCGCCAAGAATTTTACGGACAACAGTTACGACTTCCTGACGCTCGTAAAAGACGTCTTCACCTCACCTCTGGTCACTGGCACGGCGAAAACGCTGAGCTACACGAACACGGACTTCCTGGTCAGCATCACGCGCCGCCAGCACTTCTGTCAGATGATCGACGAGCGGCTGGGCACTCTGAACACGTGTAAGAACGCCGGCACGGTCGTCAACTTGATTCCGCAGGACGAATTCAGCCGCGGTTCTGCGGTGCCGGTGCAGCCGGCCGTCACGGGCCTATTCCACTTCGCGGCGGGTGAGAAGGTGTGCAGCACGATTGCCACCAAGCTCGTCACTACGGCCACCACGGCGCGCTTCAACGTGAACGCGCCCCAAGCATCGATCCTGGATATGGTCCATTACCTCATGGGCTTGCCCACGACGCACTCACGCTACGTGGTGAGCTACAACCAGCTCACCAATCATTACAACCAAGCACGCTTACTGGGGGCCACCCCCGCTGGCGCGTTGCAGGATACATTCACGGTGGCCTGTATGTCGCCCGACGTGATGGGAGTTGGCCTGTGAGGAATGACCGCATGAATCCGACGCGACGCAAACTGCTTCAAAGTGCGGTCTTCGGAGCTGGCCTCGTCGGCCTGAAGTCGCTGGCCACCGGCCTGCCCATCCCCTGGTTCCGCGACGGCATCCTGCACGCCGCGGAGGTCCCTCAGCCGGGCTTTTTGATCTTATCCACCGTCAACAGCGGCGACCCCTTCAACGCCAATGTGCCGGGCGCTTATGTGGCCGGCACGGACCATGGAACCGACCCGGGCCTGGCGCCCACGCCGGTCACGCTGGGCGCAACGACGGCTACGGGCGCCCAGCGCTGGAGCCTGGTCCCCGAGGATCTGCGCTCACGCATGACCTTCATTCACCACCGCACGTACTCGAACGCGCATCCGGACTACGGCAAGGTGCAGGGCTTGATGGGTGCGGCCAAAGCGCAAAGCGGCAACGGTCAAGAGATGATCGCCTCGCTGTTCGCTCAAGAAAATTCGACGCCGCTCGCCACGATCCAGACCGAGCCCGTGCCGCTCGGAAACGAGCTCATTACCTATCAAAGCCGGCCGCTCAGCAATCTGCGCCCGCTCGACCTAAAGTCGCTCTTTGCCTCGCCCCAGGATCTCGCGGCCAAGCTGCAGAAGCTCCGCGACAGCGAGCTCGACACCATGTACGCCGCGATGAAAACGAGCGGGACACGCCTGCAGCGAACATTCTTGGACCGCTACGCACTCGGCCGAGATCAAGCGCGTTCGCTCGGCGACGGTCTGGGTGCGTTGCTGGCGCGCCTACCGCTCGACCCGAAAGCGCAGAATTCACCCGCTGATCAGCTGCTCTCCGCGGTCGCGCTGATCCGCATGAAGGTGTCGCCAGCTGTCACCGTGCATTTGCCGTTTGGCGGCGACAACCATAACGATGCGCTGCTGACCGACGAAGCATCGCAAACCATTGCTAGTATCGGCAACATCGAGTTCCTGTGGAGCGAGCTCAAGGCGGCGGGCCTACAAGACCACGTGACGTTTGCGGTGCTCAACGTATTTGGCCGTACGCTCAAGCGCAACACGCGCGGCGGTCGCGACCACAACGGCAACGCCCACGCCATGATGATGTTCGGGCCGCAGATCCGCGGCAGCGTGATCGGTGGCATTGCCCCCGACGGCCGCGACTTCTCCGCCACCGCAATCAATTCCCAGACCGGCGCCTCGGCCCCTGACGGCGACGTTCAGCCCCTCGAATCCCTGGAGTCCACCGCCAAAACCCTGGGCACCGCCCTCGGGCTCTCGAGCGACGTCCTCAAACACCGCATTCAAAACGGCAAGGTCATCAGCGCGGCGTTGGTGTAGTGGGAAGCGACCCCGCTGACGCGCAGCAAGGCGCATTTGCACGCCCAAAGGCGGCGCGCGTGAGCGCAAAGCGAGCACCTTCCATGGACTTACGAGCGCACCCGTTTGCCCAATTGCACGCCGCGCCGATGGAGCTAGCCGTCCATCGTGATCGCCCCCTCCAATCGCGTCAAAATCGACAATTGGATCAACGAGGCACCTGAGTTTCGCAAAGTCGAAACGGAGCCCCTCGCCAATGACGCCTGGGAAAGTCGCGCCATTGAGGACGGGCAAATCGTATTCGAGGAAGTGGATATCGAGACGGACGAGCCCATCCTCCGTCGCCTGGCGGCGTGGTGCGAACAGCACACGAAAGCGGCGATGAAGCCGCCGGTGAAAACGAACGGCGCGTACGCAGAAGTGCCTTTGCGACGCGCGGGAAAGCTTTAGCAGTAACGCAGCTGCCGGGCGGCCAAGCGCCAAAGCGGGCTTCCCGCCGGATACAACCCTGAAGCGGCTGCCGCAACGCCGGCCGGCGAATCCGAAGAACAGCCGGCCGCGACTAGCCCGAGCAGCGCCGGCGCGGACCAGGAGCGCGGCGTGCGCCGGTTTCGATGGAAGAAGGGCGCAAACGAGCGCCCCATCTGTCTTTCAGATTGCCGGTCAGGGCCAGCGCCGTCAATCCGCGACGCGATTCCGTACTCGGGCAGGCCCCCACCGGCGCCATCGGGCGATCGGGCGATCGGGCGATCGGGCGATCGGGCGGTCGGCTGCAGAGTTCCAGCAAAGCGCACGCTCGACAAATCCGCTCACCAGCTCAGCTCGTACCTCACGGTGGCAGTCGAGATCCTCTGCGGCGTGCCCAGATCCTTCGAAAGGGACGGTTCATGATAAAAAATATATTGGCGGCGGGCATCGTGCTCGCCGCGATGCAGGGCTGCGGCAGCGATTCCGACACGACGAGTGGCGAAAACGTGACCAAAGGCCCCGGTGCAGCGCTGAAGTGCACGAGCAGCGGCAAAGATGCCTTCGACACCTACGGGGCCGCGGCCTTCGTGGCCGTCAACGAAGCCATCTTCACGAATGTGTTCGCGGACCTCAAGGCCAACGGCACGACCAAGCTCGGAGATTCGTTCGGCAAGATCGGCTCGGGTATGCCGGCGTCGACTGCCGATGACGCGGCGACCTTCAAGGGCAAGCTCGCGGCGTTCCTGGTATTCGCTTACGGCGGCCCCACCAGCATCATGTACACGGACGGCAAGATGTACTCGGGCTTGCAGGACATGACGGCGGCCCACGTGGGGCTCGCGGTGACGAGCGATCAATACGACTACTTCGTGAGCAGCATCATCGTCCCCGCCCTCACCAGCAGCGGCGTACCCAGCGACGACGTGAGCAGTTGTTTTGCGCCGGTCGTCGTGGACCCAACCTTCAAAGCGTCTATCGTAGGGAAGTGATGAAACGCGCTCTCGCTCGAGCTTTGACGATGGCTCTCGGCACAACCACGCTCGCCGTGGCTCTGGTTGGCCTGGGTCACACGTCCACGGGCCGCCCGGTGCTGGAGGCCGTGACTCGCATGGCCCACGGCGGCTGCCCCTTCGGCTACGACAAGCCGCTGAGCCCAGCGGAGCGAGAGCGCGCAGCTACGAATTTTGCCGCCCGTCACCGGGGCGAGCAGCGCGCGGCCAGCCGCCCCGCGCTCGGCTTCGAATTGGATCACACGAAGCGCGCCGATGTCATCGCCCAGCTCGCGAAGCAGGGTATTACGTGCGCCTCGGACAAAGGCTACTCCGATTTGACTTGCAACGGCGTACCAAGCTCGGCGCTCGGCGGCGAGGCGGCGTCCGCGCCCCCTCGCAACTTGTGGTTCACGTTCGGCGCTCAACAACAACTGCTCTCGGTCGTCGCCATCTCGCACGCCGCCCAACCCCAAGCCATCAGCGACGCCTTTGCCGCGACGCGCGCGGCCATCGATCGGCGAGCGGGTGCCGTCAGCACCTCACAGGGCGATGCCGACGCACGCGCGCTTTCGAGCGGTTTGCTCCGCCAGGCCAGCGCTGAGTTCCGCTTTCGCGACTACTACGCGCGCGAACGCGCCACGAATCTAGGCAAAGACTTCATGCTCACCGAGGAGTACCGCTCGTTGGCTGACTGAATCGATCGAGCACCTCGAGGGAAGCCTGCAGAACGAGCACATCGACGCGACCGCGAGGTTCGGATCAGTTTAATTAACGTCTGATAGTCTAGCGGTCGAGATCGAGATTTGCCCCAGAGTAGCGAGAGGATCTAATCGAGTGCGACAACTCGCGCGAGAAGAGTAGTCGTTGATGCGCGACCTGCGCCTTGCCGCTTTGACAGATGCTCCGGAGCAGTTCGGTGATCAGCGTCCTCGCATTGCTGCGTTTTATCTGCGGAATGGACTGCCCTGACCTCCTCCAACACGTGCGGGGCGGCCGGTCACACCTACGTCGCGGCAGTCGATGGCGTCGCGGTCGGAATGGCCTTCGCGATCCAGGATAAGACCGACGCTACAACTAGCCGCCTCGGCGGTGGGTGGGGCCAAATGCTCGCGAACAGCGGCCCGAATGTGCGCGTCCGACAAGCCTGCCGGCGGCGTCGCCTGAAAGAGACTTAACGATAGGCCCAACATGACCAGAGCGACTACACCCCCGGCGACAATACAGGCATAAGTCAGGGCGATTTAAGCAACTTCGAGGGGGCCGAGCACGTGTCAAGCTCAGCGCGCCCGCCCTTGGGCTCCATAATCGTCGTCAAGCAGCCCGGTGTCTTCTCGAGTTCTGGCGCGGCTTCTTTCTCGGAACCACTGGCGGGCGTGACCGCACACGCGATGATGAGCCGTGTAGCAAGTTCATAAGCGAGGTGCCGCTCGTAACCGTTGAAGGGCATGTTCTTACTTTGCCGCCTGTGGCGCATCTGCAGATGCTCGATCGAGACGATTCGTCGCTGCAACGCCGTCGCGAACCGTATCCGCCACTCGACCCGCACCTTCTAGCGACATCGAGTCCATCGCGATGTGCGGGTCTTTCGGCAACCTCTTCTGATCGAATCCGCAGTGCTGACGCGCGAATTGTACGACGATCCAGCACCAGCTGCCAACGCAGGTCAACGACCGTGAGTTCGACGGCCTCTGCGTCGGACGTGCCGGCGTACGCTTGCAGCACCACGGCCATCGCCACAAAGCAGTTGGAACCCGGCCCTCCAGAATCCGTCTTTCGATACAAGCCTAGAGCTCGAGCCTAATATGCTTCGTCGAAAATCTATATCAGCGGCGCGAACATCGGCGTGGACGGGGCTGGTTTTTGCGCTCTCCTCTGGGCAGAGAAGTGCTGACACAGGTTTATGAGTGGAGCGTGCGGGAAGTGGCGGCGACGACGTGCGCGTCGGCCGAACGGCGTGCTCGCTCGTGCGTCGCGGAATCGACGTTCTCAAGACCGGCGTTCGCCAAGGGCTCTCCAATAGGCCCATCGAGATCGATTGTTCGTTGCCCCTTTAGACGAAGGCGTTCCCACGAAGTTACGAATCCTGCAACGGGATGACGCCTCGTTCACGACAGCCCCGCCACCCGGCCATGCGTCGAGAAGCGGGGTTCCACATAAATTGGCCCAATTCAAACAAGCGATTTCGAGCGGTGCTCCCCAGCACTCACGTTGCGATTAATAATATCCAAGTTTTGTAGTAGCTCGCAGGATTGCCAATTAGAATTCGGAGCACTATATTGATTGAGGCAGGGGTGAGAGGTGGAGCAAGTTGAGTTGCCATTTAAAAGCTCGCCGCGGCGGCAAGCGTCGTGGAGCTGGCCGGAAGCTGCGGGTTCGGCAGAGGCATACGCCACATCGCGAGCGTCCGTTGCATTGTGCAGCGCACCCGGTGCACGTCACATTGCGCGCCGCGCTTCGCTCACTGCGTAGTCAGCAGCTGCGCAACACAGTATTGGGCTCGCTTCGCGAGAGCAACCGCCGCTCGTTCCGCATCGTGCATTATTCAATTCAGCACAACCATCTACACTTGATCGTAGAGGCGGACGATCGAGCGGCGCTTTCGCGTGGTCTGCGCGGTCTCGCGGTGCGCGTCGCGCGGCGCGTCAACAAGTTGCTTTTCCGCCGCGGGCGTTTTTGGGCGGATCGCTGGCATGGGCGCCCCCTCACGTCGCCTCGCCAAGTCCGCCATGCGCTCGTGTATGTGCTGCAAAATTTTCGAAAGCATTCGGCTATCTCCCTAGGCGCAGCCCTCGACCCGCTGTCGTCGGCGGAGTGGTTCTACGGCCTCGCAGAATCTCTGCCGGCTGGCTTCCGAAGCATCGGGCCGCCCGCCACCCAAGCCTCTCAAACCTGGCTCCTTCGGTCCGGATGGCTCCGTCACGGGCGCATTAGGCCTGCGGAGTCACCACGGGCAATCTGTTAGACACGCGTGTTTGGCGCCTTCGCGTGTTCGGCGCCTTCGCGTGTTCGGCGCCTTCGCGTGTTCGACGCCTTCGCGTGTTTGGCGCCCGCGCGTGTTTGGCGCCCGCACGTGTTGGGGCCCGCACGTGTTCGGCGCCTTTTGCCGTGTTCACCGCGTTAAGGTACTTTTCAACTAAGCTATGAGAGTTCGTAGAGTCGGGTCGAGCGTCGAGAGCGGGAGGAGGCTCAACATGTAAAAATGCGCTGGAGCGGGATGAAGCGCAGCGCTTGGCTTGCTTGAGTCCGCGTTATACCGTTGCGGCGTGCTTGAACGCGGGCGCTTGTCACGCGCAGATTGAGGACAGCGTGATTCGGAGATTTCAACTGACGAAGCTGCCTCTCGCTGTGGCCTGTGCCGCGCTGCTCGCTGGCTGCGGCGCTCAGCCGGTGGAGCCTGAGCGCGCATCGAGCTCGGAAGCGGTTTCGATAGGCAAGGCGTACGCCGGCAAAATCTACGTGCACCTGATGCCGTGGTTCCAAGTGGGAGGGCCCCATTGGTCGATGAATGCGCGCAACAGCGGAACCGGCGTTGCTTCTTGGTACAGGCCGCTGATCGGCGAGTACGGCTCGAACGATCCGAATGTCATCGAGTACCAACTCTTGACGATGAAGTATGCCGGCATCGACGGAGTGATCATCGATTGGCCTGGGCTAAACGGCGCCAATGATCTGCCGCAAAATAAGGCCAATACCGACGCCATTGCAGCCAGGACCGCCGAATTCGGTTTGGAGCTCGGGATTTGTTACGAAGACCAATACGCCGTGTCAGTGGACAGTGCGAAGAACGACATGGTGTACGCGCGCGACCACTTCTTCAACAAGCCAAATTATATCCAGATCGATGGCGGGCCAGCGCTCTTGACGTTTGGGCCACAGCACTTCATGGCAGCCAGCGACTGGAGCGCCATCTTCTCCGTGTTCGCGAAGCCGCCGACTTTCTTTCCGCTCTGGTACAACATGAGCGCCGGTGAACATGCGCAGGGCCACTTTGCGTGGATCGCGCAAAATGCCGTCAAAGGCGTGGCTGACTTCGATAACGGCGCGGACGGCGGTCACCACGGCCTGCGGATCCCCGTCGTGTACCCGGGCTTCAACTCCTACTACGCCAACGGAGGGTGGTCCGGCCCCACGTGGAAGGTCTCCTTCACGCTGAGGCCGGATAATACCGAAGGCGGAAATACGTTGGCTTCCACGTTCGAGCTCGGCAAGCCAGTCGGCGCTGCCATGCAAATCGCGACTTGGAACGATTACGGAGAAGGCACGATGATCGAGCCGACCGATCAACGCCAATATCAGTCACTGACCACGCTCCAAACGAGCCTTGGCACGAGCTATACGGACGCGGAGCTCAAGATCGTGAAGCTGCTCTTCGATCAGCGTCGCGCCACGGTTGGCGCATCGTCGGCCAAGCTCGATACTGCTTCGCACGCGCTGGCCACCCTCGATCTGAAGACCGCGTGCAGCATCCTCGGTTGCACCGTGCCTATGCACGCAGGTCCGGTGGGCGGACCGCCGAGCAGCGGCGGCGCGGGCGCAACGAGCAGCGCGGGCGCGACGAGCAGCGCGGGCGACGCGAGCCGCGCTGGTGCAACGAGCACCGCCGGCACAACGAGTGCGAGCGGCCCGGATGGCGCGGGCGGCTCAGCGAGCACGGGCGGCGCGAATGGCGGAGGCAGCACCTCCACCGGAGTTTCCGAGACGCCCGGCGTGGGCGGCTTCAGCAGCGGCCCGGGCGGAGCGCCCGCGGTCGCGGGCAACGACGGGCTAGGCAGAGCTTCTGGTGGTGACGACGTCGCGGGCTCGAGCGGCTGTAGCATTGCGCGCTCCGCTCGCACGCGCTCATCGGCGGCGCTGTTATTCATGGGCGCGTTGGCGCTCGGATCTTTCCGCCGTCGGCGGCGAGCCACCGCCGCGTGAGGCCGAGCGGCGCACGCTAGCGCGGTCGTGAGCCCGCTCGAACCCCGGCTGCTGCTGGTGTGAGCACGCGCCGCGATGAAGGCCGCGAAGCGCCCCGCGCACGAGTCAAATCGAGATCGTCTGCCAGTCGCCGCGGCGAAACTTCCAGACCATCGTCGCCGTCAGCAGCAGCACGTAGATCGCCGCAGAGGCCCAGATGCCCGGCAAGCCCAGATTTAGAGTGATTCCGAAGATCCAAGCCAGCGGCACGAGGCAAAAGAAGTGCAGCACTAGCTCCACCAGCATCACAAAGCGCGTGTTACCGGCGCCGAACAGCGCTTGCGTGAGGATCATCCCGACCGCGATCAGCGGCGTGCACAGACCCATCATGCGCATGGGCACGAGCGCGGTCTCGTACACGGCGGGGCTTTGCGTCACGAAGTGCAACAGCGGCTTCGTGAACAGCACGCCCTCGAGCAAGCCCACGACGCCGAAGATCACGAGCCCGAGCCGCACCGATACCCAACCAAACTCATTGGCTTTCTCGGGCTTGCCGGCGCCAAGCGATTGACTGACCAGGGTAGCGGTGGATGTGCCAAAGGCGAGGCATGCGGTGAACGTGAGCTTGAGGATGCCGACGATCAAGGCGGTGGCCGCACCGTTGACGGCTTCAGCTCGGCCGCCGGGGCAGGCGCTGTCGAGCACCGTGGCGTGCGAAACACTGTCCAAGTGGCTGACAATGCCGGAAAATAACGCAAAGCCGCTCATTACCGCGACGGTGGCGACCGCGCTCGGTACGGACAACCTCAGGATATCCGTCATCAAGCCTCTCATGACCCGCGTCACGTCGAACGGCCTGAAGTGTTTTGCGTAATGGGGCAACGCGGCCCACGCCACCATAATCGCGAGGCCAACCCAAGACGACGCAGCGCCCGCCAGGCCCGCGCCGGTCATCCCCATGCGCGGCGCGCCAAACGCACCGAAGATGAGGGCCAGGCACAGCAGCACGTTGATCACGTTCATGACCACGGAGGCGACCATGTGCACGTGGGTTTTGCCGATGCCGTCGAAGAATGCCTTGAAGGAGAAGGTCGCAGCCATCGAAGTGATGCCGAGAAGGCGCCACTTCAAGTAACCGAGCGCCGCCACGCGCACCTCCGGCACGCGAATCAAGGCGTTCAGCGCGAACGGCATGACCAGGTAGCCCGCGACGGTGAACAGGATGCCGGCCAACAGTGAGCAAACCCAGGAATTAACGAGCACGCTGCCCGCGTCGGCCGACTTTCCCTCGGCGAAACGGCGCGCGCAAATTGCCTGGGTGCCAACCGAAATGGCGCTCAACGAGCCGCCAAACATCCAAAGCAAGATCAGCGAGGGCAGCAGGGCCGCCTGCGCGGTCGAAGATTCCGGGCACGGCAGGCGCGAGAAGAAAATGATGTCGACTTCATTGACCGCGCTCTGCGTGAGCATGGCGAACACGGTGGGCAGCGCCAGCTTGAGAATCACACGCACGGGCGAGCCGGTCGTGACCAGCGCTTTGGCGCTAACAGTCGGGGGAAGAGCCATTTACGTGTCGGAATCCGAGTCCGGCGCGGTTCTAGCACCACAACCGGTCCTCCGACAGGTTTGTGAGAAGAGGTGGTTGGATGGTCACGAAGCGCGCCGAGAGTGCTCAGCCTTCGGCGTCAGAGCCCGCTTTCCTACTGCGCGAGAACGCGACGCCGAAGGCTCGGACGCCTTGCTCCGTGACGCGTGACCACCAACACCCTGCTTTGAGCGTTAACGCGCACGCCCAGCGTGAAAGCTTTTGGCTCGGCGCGTAGCTCTCGGCCGCGACGCTCGCCATGCGCAAGAGCGCAGAACCCTTACTTTTGCAGCGCGACGCGCTCGCTGCCGCCAAGCTGCCCGAGCATCGCGCGTGCGTCCTCTGAGTCCGGAATGTCTTTCAGTACACTGCGCACGAGGTCGAGAGCGCGGGCGCGGTGCCCCGTTTTGCGCTCGAGGCGTGCAAGCTCGAGCTTGGAGTCCGCGCTGCCGTCGATGGCGACTACGCGCCGCGCGCTACGCACGGCCTCACCCCACGCGCGATTTTGTTCCGCGGCGTGTGCTAGCTCCCGCAGCACCTGGGCGTCGCCCGGCGATTTTTTGGCCGCATTACGCAGCACGTTGAGCGCTTTCAGCTTGTTGCCCGCGGCACCCAGCTTACTTGCTTCGGCGATCGCCTGAGCGCCGAGGGCGCTCGGCTCCGCCACCGCGGAGGCCGTGCTCGTCGGCGCGATTCCGTCTCGAGCCTTGTCGCCATCGGTCGCGGGCGTCTCGTCTTCCACTTCGCCGTCATCGCTAGCGGCCGCCGCCAATGCGACCGGCGCAGCCTGAGCGACGCTGGGAGCGAGCTCCAAGGCAGCCGCGTCCACTTTTTCGACCACGCCCGCGGAGGCGGGCGGGGCGAGCGCTGCGACCTGTGCGGACGGCACGCTCGAGGGGTGCGCCACGTGCAACCGTGCGGCGAGCTGCGCTTGCCAGGCCTCGGCTTTGGTGATCGCGGGCGCGAGCACGGCCACGGCTTGCCGTCTAAGTGCGGGGTTCACGGCACAAAAGCCGAGCGAACCGACGAGCGCAAGGAGCAGCGCGGACGCCACCGCGCCCCCGACGAACTTGCGGCGCGCTCGCGGCGCTGTCTCCTCGAGCGCGGCCTCGAGCGCGGCGCGGAGCTCCGCGGCGGTGTTGTAGCGATGTTCGGGCTCTGGGCTAAGCACGCGTGAGACAGCTGCATCGAGCATTTTTGGAATTCCTCTTTCAGGGACGAGCATGCGGAGTGATTGGGATTGTTTGCGAAACTTGGCATCTAGCAAGAGCACAGGGCTGTCGGCCTCATGCGGCAAGCGGCCCGAGAGCAGCTCGAACAGCACCACGCCGAGCGCATACAAATCGCTCCGCTCATCGGCTTGGCCGCGCGCTTGTTCCGGCGCCATGTACTCGGGGGTGCCGACGAGCTGTAGACCGTCGCCGTCCGTCTCTACGTTGAAGGCGGCCTTGGCCACGCCGAAGTCGAGCAGCTTGAGCGTCCCTTCGTTGGACAGGAACAAGTTCGCCGGCTTGATGTCACGGTGGATGACGTGCGCCGCGTGCGCGGTCTCCAGCGCCCGACAAGCCTGTACGCCGATCCGCACGGCCTCGCGGTAGTCCATGCCGCGCTCCCGCTCGAGCTTCTTGTCTAAAGACTCCCCGGCCAACAGCTCCATCGCGTAAAACGGGCGGCCGTCTTGAGCGACGCCAAATTCGAACAGTTTGACCAGGTTTTCGTGCGCGAGCTGGGCGATGGCGCGCGCTTCGACCTTGAAGCGGCGCTCGGCATCGAGGCCCATGCGCTCCGGGTCGAGCACTTTGAGCGCGACTGTGCGCATCAGATCCAAGTGCAACGCTTCGTGGACGACGCCCATCGCGCCTCGCCCCAGTACGCGCACCAATCGATAGCGGGTTCCGGGCAAAAGCGTCGGGTCGAGCTCGACCGCGGGCGCAGGGGGCGAGGGCGGGATCACCGCGGCGGGGGCGTCGGTGGCGCGGGCTTGTGCAACCAAGCGCGCGAACTCCGAGCGGGTGCGAGCGGGCTCCGCGGGATATAGCTTTTGCATCAGCTGCGCGATGCGCCCGCGCACGCTGCGGTCGCCATCGGCCATGCTGGGCGCGCGCTGCAGTAAACGGACGAGGTCATTCATGGCTTGGCGAGCGGAGCCGTAGCGGTCCTCCAACTTCACCGCCGTCAATTTGGCGATCACCGCGTCGAGCTCGATTGGGGCGCCGATCAGCGGCGCGAGCGGTGTGGGGTTGCGCTTGCCTGCAGCCACCGCCGCCATGTGCGCGGAGGCGTCGCCGGAAAGAAAGCGACGGCCCGCGAGCATTTCCCAAAGCATGATGCCGAGCGCATACAAGTCGGCGGGCACGCCGCCCGGTGTGTTGTTAGCAACCTCGGGCGCCACGTAGCCAGGCTTCGCGAAGACGATGCCCGCAATCGTCTGACAGCGACGGTTCAGACCGCGCGCGGTGCCGAAATCGATCAACTTCACATCGCCCGCGTAGCTGACCATCACGTTTTGCGGGCTGAGGTCGCGATGCACGATGTCGAGCGGCTTGCCACTCGCGTCCAGACGCTCGTGCACATGGGCGAGCGCGTCGGACAGTACGATGCAAACGGCGATCGATTCGAACCAACCCATGCGCAGCCCGAGCTGGCCCGCCCGCGCGCGCACATCGCCCAAGTTCCGGCCCTCGATGAACTCCACGACCACGTACGGCTTGCCCGTGGCATCGTTGGTCGCCTCCAAGACCTGGGCGACGCCCGGATGCTGGAGCTGCGCTTGGATGCGGGCTTCGTCCAGGAAGCGCGCCAAAAAAGAGCGATCGGCTTCGTGCTCGCGCCGAATTGCTTTCACCACGCACGGCCGTTCCGCACCTTCGATGCCGCCGGCGGTCGCCAAGTAGACCTCGCCCATCCCGCCGCGGGCGATCCGCTTCAGCAAGGTATAGCGCTCGAAGCGACGCGGCAGCGCGTCCTGTTCATTGAGCGCATTTTCCTGCAAATTCAACTCTTTAGAGGCGGTCTCGGGGACGTCCATCGGGCCACTGTGCCTATGTGATCTGATGTAGGCAAGAAACTGACACTAGAAACCGGCTCCGGCTCGGAATGAGCAGGCGCGGGCGCCGGTTGTGCGGCGAGGTCGTGCGGGTACACTGCGCGGCGCTCGGTCAACCCGACGATGCGATGACGATGTTTTCGGCGACACGCTCACAGGACATTTGGTTAGCGCGGCTCTGCGCGCTGACCGCCTTCGTGTTGTCGCTGGGCTGGGCGCCGAGCGCATTCGCGGCGGTGCCCATGTGTGGCAACCACGCGCAGACCATTGCAGCGCCACCGATTGGCACGCCGGCCAGCAACGCGGCGGTGACAGACGGCGATCCGTGCGCCAACGACGGCACGCCGCTGCGCGCGGCTGGCGCCCCGAACCGCAACGCCCCGCGCGATCTGACTTTGACCGAGCTACCGGTGCGCGCGCTGCCGCTGCTGTCGCGCTTTGGCCCGCGCGCTGCGTCCGCTCGGCTTTCGACAGCCGCGGTCGATCAGGAACTACCCGCGCCCGGCTTTGCCCGCTCCATCGACCGTCCACCGCGCGCCTGAGCCCGCGATTTTTTTCACACCGCGAGCGCGTAGCGTCGAAAGGACGTGACGCACTTCGCGCGGTTTGGCCCGCCTCAACGCTGGGTCAATCATGAATTTTCGTCTGCAATTTCATTCGTCACAGGCACGCTCGGCGCAGCCTCAGCCACGTCCGAGCTTTGGGAGAGAGATATGAATAAGGGAACCGCAATCGTCGGCTTCTTGATGAGCTTTTTAGCGGGCATGTTCTTGATGTGGGGCCTCGACAAAGGCAAAGGCCGCGACATTCAGGCTGAAGCGGGGAGCGCCAGCGGCGTTCCCGACCAGAGCAGCGCCAGCGTTCCGGTGAGCGCCAAGGATCCGCAGTGGGGCAATGCCAACGCGCCGGTGACGATCGTCGCCGTGAGCGACTTTCAGTGCCCGTTCTGCAGCCGTGTCGAGCCCACGCTGAAGCAGGTCCGCGACACGTACGGCCCGAGCAAGGTGCGCATGGTGTGGAAGAATAACCCACTGCCCTTCCATCCGAACGCGCGCCCGGCAGCGGAGGCGGCCATGGCCGTGTTCGGCCTCAAGGGCAGCGACGCCTTCTGGAAATTCCACGACACGGCGTTCGCCAATCAGCAGTCGCTGAGCTCGGAGAGCTACGAGAAGTGGGCGACCGAAGCCGGCGTCGACAAGGCGAAGTTCAAGGAGGCATTGGACTCCAAGAAGTTTTCGGCGAAGATCGACGAGGACATGGCGCTGGCAAATAAGATCGGCGCCAACGGCACACCGGCGTTCCGCATCAACGGTGTGACGGTCAGCGGCGCGCAGCCCTTCGATAAGTTCAAGGAGGTGATCGACGCGCAGCTCGCGGAGGCCACCAAGATGATCGCCGCCGGTCAGAAGCCGGCCGACGTGTACGTCTCGCTGACGAACAAAAACCAAGCCGCCGCCCCTGCCGCCGCTGCCGCCCCTGCCGCGAAGCCAGCGGACGCGGAAGAAGAAGACAAGAGCGTTTGGAAGGTGAACATTCTGGAAGACGACCCAGTGCGTGGCCCGAAAGACGCGCTCGTGACCATGGTCATCTTTTCCGACTTCCAGTGCCCGTTCTGCAAGCGCGTCGAGGACACGCTGAAGACCGTCGCGCAGACCTACGGCAACGACCTACGCATCGTCTGGAAAGACAACCCGCTGCCCTTTCACCCGCGGGCCAAGCCCTCCGCCACGCTCGCGCGCCTCGCCTACTTGAAGAAGGGCGACAAGGGCTTCTGGGACGCGCATGACCAATTGTTCGAGAGCAACCCGAAGCTGGAGGACGACGATCTGAAGGGCATCGCCGACAAGGTCGGCGTCAGCTGGGACGAAGTTAAAAAGGACATCGACGCCGACAAGTTCGGCGACAAGTTCGACGCCAGCATCGATCTCGCCAGCGACTTGCAGGCGCGAGGCACCCCGCACTTCTTCATCAACGGCGTGCGCCTGAGCGGGGCCCAGCCGGTCGAGAACTTCAAGAAGGTCATCGATGACCAGTTGGCCAAAGCCAAGTCCGTGCTCGGCCGCGGCGTCGCGCGGGCCAAGGTCTACGACGAAATCATGAAGGAAGGCAAAGAGCCGCCGCCGCCGGAGCGGAAGGACGTCGCCGCGCCCGATGCCAGCGACCCAGTCAAAGGCGGCACGAACGCCAAGGTCGTCATCCAAGAGTTCTCGGACTTTCAATGCCCGTTCTGCAAACGGGTCGAGCCGACCGTTCAGGCCATCGAAAAGGAGTACGGCAACAAGATCAAGATTGTGTGGCGTCACATGCCGCTGCCCTTTCACAAGAATGCGCCGCTGGCGGCGGAAGCCGCTCAAGAAGTGTTCGCTCAGAAGGGTTCGGCGGCCTTTTGGACGTTCCACGACAAGCTGTTCGCCGCGGACGGCGACGACGCGGCCCGCACGGATCGCCCGCAGCTCGAGAAGATCGCGCAGGACTTGGGCGTCGACATGGATAAGTTCAAGGCCGCGCTCGACGGCAGCACCCACAAGGCCAAGATCGACGCCGACGCCGAGCTCGGCAACAAAGCGGGGATCAACGGCACGCCCGCGTTCGTGATCAACGGCTACTACGTGAGCGGCGCGCAACCGGAAGCGGCGTTCAAGAAGCTCATCAACCGCGCTTTGAAAGAAGCCGGCGTGAAGTGAGTTCGGCTCAGCAATTGGCTGGTGCTCGCGGCCACCCAATTGCTGACCGATCGCGGGGAGGCCCCTTGGCCTCCCCCCCCCTCCCCGAGGAAGGCGTTCGAACGCTTTCCGGCGCTCGCGGGGTGGTAGGGCGCGCACTTTCCGTTGCGGGTGCTATGCTTTAGGTTCTAATGATCAGGCCGTTCGTCGTGCTGGCCGCCGCGTGCCTGGTGCTGGGCTGCTCCGTCCCTGGCTTCGAGTACGAATCCGCAGAGTCCGTCGTCGCCAACGCTTGCCGGGACGGCCTCATGAGCCCCGGTGAAGCAGATGTGGATTGCGGTCGCGCCTGCTCGTCTCGGTGCGCTTCGGGCCTGGCATGTGACGCCGATGCGGATTGCGCGAGCGACTTCTGCTCTGCCGGCTCGTGCCAGGATCCAAGCTGCACGGACGCGCTGAAGAATCAGGACGAGACCGACGTCGACTGCGGGGGCGACATGGGCTGTGCGCGCTGCGTGCCGGGCAAGGCGTGTGGTTCCGCCGCCGACTGCGACGGGGGCGCCTGTAAACAAGGCAAGTGTCGGGCTGCCAGCTGTGACGACGGATTGAGTAATCAAACCGAGTCCGATGTCGACTGCGGAGGAGAGTGCCCGCCCTGTGCCAACGGCAAGAGTTGCAGGGCCGCTACCGACTGCAATTTGACGCTGTGTACGGGGGGCAAGTGCCGGCCTGCTTCGTGCTCCGACGGCATCGAGAATCAAAACGAGACCGATCTCGATTGCGGGGGGGACACTGGCTGCGCGCCCTGCGCCACGGGTCAACATTGCGCGGCCGACGCCGACTGTAACCATACGCATTGTTCCAAGGCCAGCTGCCAACCGACGAGCTGCAGCGACGCGATTCAGAACGGCAGCGAGACCGACGTGGATTGCGGCGGCAGCTGCGAGGCTTGCGCCGATCTCGCCGGCTGTTCGGTGAGTAAGGATTGCGTGAGCTCGGTATGTACGACCACCACGCACCGCTGCGCGGCGCCCAGTTGCCACGACGGGGTCTTGAACGGCAGCGAGCCGAGCATCGATTGCGGGGCTAGCTGCAGTAAGCAGTGCCTAGTGGCTGACGCGTGCGCGCTCGACGCGGATTGCGCGACTGGCAATTGCACCGGTCTACACTGCGTTCCGGTGGCTACCGGCGCCCCGCTGTTGGCGACCGGCTGGCTGGGCACCGCGTCGCACACTTACGCGCCCGAAACGCCGCCGCGCTATGCGCTGGACGGCGACCCCGGCACGCACTGGACCAATGGCGCGCCGCAAGTGCCCGGCATGTGGTTTTTGGTCGACATGATCAAGCCGCAAGTATTTTTCAGCATCACGCTGACGAGTAACTCGCAGCCGACCGACTACGCCAAAACCTTGCGCTTGTCGGGCTCGGCGGACGGCGTCACGTTCACGGAGCTACGCACCGGAATAGCCGGCGACCAATCGCTCAAGATATCCTTTATCGACCCGCAATACGCACGCTACTTGAAGCTCGAGCTGCTGGAGGCGACCAACGGCTTTTGGTGGCGCATCGACGACCTGATCGTCTTACAGTGAGCGTTCTTTCGCCTAAACGAAAGCCCGTGCTCGGCTGCTACGGGGACGCACGCCGTTTGATCGCGCTGATGGCCTCCGGTAAGCGGGCGTCAGCGCGCAGGCACGCGAAGCAGTCATTGCGCCGCTTCCAGCCGCAGCCGGTCGTCGCCCGGTATTGATTCAAATAGCCGAGCGCACGCAGGTCCCCTTCGGTCTTGGCGCGTGTCAGGAGCGCGGCGCGCTGCGGGCAGCTACTTGCAAAGCGCAGTGCGACGGCCACGCCGAGCGCAGTCGAATAAGCCTTGGCGGAACCCGGCGAGCGTAGCCAAGTGTCGGCGCGCACGCGAACCCAGCGCTCGACGCTCTCGGTCGCCGCCAAGTCGTACGCGACGTCGGCGCCGTGCGTGCCCATGGCGCCGAACAACAACGCGAAGCTTGCGTCAGAGGTCGCCTTCACTTGCGCGCTTTGGAACAAGAGGCGCGCGAGCTCTGGATCGGCGGCCAGCGTGGGATCGAGACTCAGCGTGCGTTCTGCCGCGCCCGCGGCTTTGACGTAGTCCTTCGCGTCGAGCGCAGCGTGGGCGAGCCGCAACGCCACGCGCGCATCTTGGGGATATCGCTGGGCGAGCGCCTCGAGCGCCGGCAGGCGGCCTTTCTCCGCGAGCTGAAGGACGCTCTCAGACGCCGTCACTGGCGCGGGCAACGCAGAGGCACTCGGATGGGCCGACGCGGCGCTTGTTGCAACGGATCCGGAGCGCGCGTGAGCCCGCAACGCTCCAAGCCCCAGCACCGTCACGAGTCCCGCGCTCAAGAACGCGGCAAGCAAAAGGGCGAGGAGAAGCGCGGGCGTCGGCACAGGCCGCAACGCAGCCCGCAAGCCCGCGGGCCAGCGCCGACGCCAGCGCTCGAATCCGCGCACGAAGGCGATGAAGCTGCTTTTGAGTCCGTGGGATACCGGCCCCGCCAGCGGGGGCACGGAGGGTGAGCTTGCGCGGGCAGGGCGCGCGTCCTCGCCTGGCCGCGCGATCTGGACTGGCTGGGTGGCTTCGCTCCCGGTCAACGACGGCCGCGAGCCATCGGCGAGCGTGAACAGGTACGAGCCATGCCCAGCAATGGGCGCGAGCAGGACGTCGATGGCACGCCCGAGCTCGCTCGCGCTCTGATAGCGCCCAGCGCTTTCCCGAGCGAGCAGCTGACGGACGATCTGCTCCGCGGCTGGCGGGACCGCGACGCCGGGGGCGCGCTCGGCAATGGTGGGCGCTGGCTTGGACAGTTGTTGGCCCAAAATTCCGACCGAGCTTTCGCTGGCGAAGGGCCGCACGCCCGACAGCATTTCGAACAAGATCACGCCGAGCGCGTACAAGTCGGCGCGGCCGTCCACGGTTTGCCCGAGCGCCTGTTCGGGCGCCATGTACTCCGGCGTGCCGAAGATCATGCCGGCCTTCGTGAGCGGATTACCCGCCTGCGCAGCGGCTTCATGCGCGTCGAGCGGCACCTTCGCGATGCCGAAATCCAACACCTTGACGAAGTCCGGGTCCCCGCCCTTTTCCACGAGCATTACGTTCTCCGGCTTGAGATCGCGATGCACGATGCCCTGCGCGTGGGCCGCGGAAAGCGCGGCGGCGATCTGCCGCGCGATGTGCAGCGCGCGCTCGACGGGAAGAGCGGCTCGCGCCAGCTCGTCGCGCAGACTGTGGCCGGACACGAACTCCAGCACCAGAAACACCGAGCCGTCCGGCAACTTTCCAAAGTCGGTCGCGCCCGCGACGTTTGGGTGCTCGATGTTGCCCGCCGCCATCGCTTCGCGCTCGAAACGCGCGACGATGTCGGGCACGCCCGTGAGCTCGCGACGCAGCACCTTCACGGCGAGGCGTTTGCGCATCAGCACATGCTCGGCGGAGTACACGCGGCCCATGCCGCCCTCGCCCAGGAGCGCGTCAATGCGATAACGATCGGCGAGCAGGCTGCCGATGCGCGGATCGACCTCGCCTCCTGGGGGACGGGAGGGTCCGCTCATGAGTGATGTACGGGCTCAGTACGGATTGTCACCGGCCGGCTCGACAGGCTTCGGCTTCGGCGCGGCGGGAGCCGGCGCGGCGCTCGGCGCCGCCGTCGGCGGTGCAGGCTCGGCCGGCTTCGGCGCGCTGGGCTCGCTCGGAGCGCTGGGC
This sequence comes from uncultured Polyangiaceae bacterium, assembly GCA_964236865.1. Lineage (GTDB taxonomy): Bacteria > Myxococcota_A > Polyangia > Polyangiales > Polyangiaceae > PMG-095. The sequence goes on along the minus strand of CAXSGJ010000020.1, from coordinate 12,753 downwards.
GGTGGGCTGCTCGGCTCGCTGGGCGGCTTCGCGCCGAGCGGCGGCCGTACCGGCGGAACGAAGGGTCGATGAATGACCTCTCCGGGAGCTGGAGGCACCGCAACGGGTCGGGGAACGACCACCGGTGCAGGCCTCGGTGCCGCCGCGGCGACGGGCTTTGGTGCCGGTGCCGGCACGACGGGCGCAACCGGCGCGGCCGAAACAGGCGCGACGGGCGCAACCGGCGCGGCCGAAACAGGCGCGACGGGCGCCGCGCTTTCAACGGGCGCCGGCGGCGCGGCGGACGCCGTGTCTGCGGGCGCTTCACTGGCCACCGGCGGCGCCAGCGACGCGGCGGGCTCGGCGCTGACCGACGGCGCAGGCGCAGGGGCCGAGCCATTGGACAGCGCGAACACGATGCCCGCAGCCGCGGCGATCGCCGCGACGATCACGACGATCCGGCCGCTCCCGCTGCCCTTGTCGACCGGCGCCGCCACCGGCACCGACACGCGACGGTTCGCTGGCGCAGCAGACACTGCCGATTTGCGCGCGGAAATTCGTTCGCGCGGCGCGCCCGAAGCGGGCGCCGCCGACGCGGGGACGGGACGCGCCGAGACCGCCTTGGCCTCTGTCGCCAAAGCCGCCGTTGGGATCGACTCCACCGGGGGCTCGGAGCGTTGAGTGCTGGGCGTTGCCTCGGGGGGCGTGCTCGCGTTCGCGGTCGCACTCAGCGGCAGCTCGGAAGGCGGCTTGGACGCGGGTTTGCTGGGCGCCTCGCTTTCGGGCGCCACAGACGGTGTACCGGCTGCGGGCCGCGGCGGGGCGTCGTGCTTGGGCGCGGATGCCACGTCTGAAAGCGAACTTCCCGTTTGCGCCAGCGCGTCCTGCAACAACTCGCGCGCCTGCTTCATCACCGTGCGATCTTCCGGGGCCGGCATCTCGGCTTCGGATTTCGTTTCGGGGAAGAAGGATGCGCTCGGCTGCTCGAAAGGGGTGTTCATGGGCGGGCGATTGGAGGGGTTCATCGCCCCGAGCCCGATCATGGTGGCCTTGCGCGGGTTGGGCACCTTCGGCGCCTCGGCAGCAATGCCAGGTGCTTTGGTAGGCGCCGGAGCGGGGGGGCCGCCGTCTCCACCGCCAGCTTCATAGGCGCTCGTCGCGTCGCCGCGGGAATCGACCAGCGCGTCGATCACCTTCCGCGACGCGTCATCTATCTTGATGAATTTGACGCCCATCCCTGCGGGGCGAGCATCACCGTGCGTCTCGCTGTCGCGCTTCCAAACCACGCGGCCCACGCCCTGGATCACCTTCTGATCGGCCGCGATTTTTACTTCGAACTTGAGCAGGGTGCCGGGCGGAAACGGCGAGGGCGTTTTGATGAACATGCCGCCGCGGCTCACGTCGTAAGAGTGATGCTCGATGAACTCATCCAGCGTCGCGCTCTTGTAGCGGACAGTCATGGTGAGCACCTTGGCGCGGGGGTCTTTTCGCGTATCCTGGCTCATGTAACGTGCTCCAAACCTCTCAGGTCAGGGCAAACCCCGGGGCTTCACGGGAGTTCGCCGGCCCGAATAGGGCACGCTACCGTAGCGGACCCACTCTCAGAACCCCAACTACTTCGACGTTCGACGAATCGGGCACCTAGATTGCGCCCACAACGGAATAAATGCGTCCCGTAGGCCCCGTAAGGAGCGCCCATTTTCGCGCTCATGCGCGCCGAGCGGTCAGCTTGATCGGGGCCCTGCGCCCGGCGGCCGTCGACGTGATTTGGAACCGGGCTGCGCGCGTCCTGGATCTCGGTCTGGGCGGCGCGTGCGTCGAGACCTCTGACGCGATGCCCGCCGGCACGTCCGTGGAGCTCGTGATCGACACGCCGCACCTGTGGGAGCCACTGACTTTGAGCGGTAGCGTCGCGTGGGCTCTCGCGCTCGAAGAAGGCGGCGCACGCGTCGGAGTTCGTTTCCAGCACGCCTCCGGGAGCAGCATTCGGAAGCTCACCGAATTTCTGGAAGCGGCCGCGTTCACTTGATGCGCCTCCGCGGCAGCACGACGGCGTCATCAAAACTGCGGCTGCCCCCGGAGAACGCGATCGTGGAACATTAGCATTTCATAACCGCCGGGGCCGCGGTTGAAGACGTAATCGTGCGGGCCGGGAATCGTCACGAGCTCGGTATGGATGCCCGCGCCGGCCAAGGAGCGCGCCAAGGCTTGATTGGCTTTGATGAAATAATCGTCACTGCTCGTGAGGAGGCGGACGAACAGGTCTGGCTTTTGCTGCTTGGCTTCGCGCGCACGGCGCAAAATGTCCTGCGAGTTGTCGCTGCGAATTGCCGCTTGCAGAGCAGCGACTACGGCGAACGCCTTGGGGCGGAGTAAGCCGATGCCGAGCGCGGCGCGCCCGCCCAAGCTCACCCCGTCGATGCCGGTGCTCTCGGAGCTGCCGATGGCCGGCGTTTCGCGGTACGCGCGCGGCAGCACGGTATCCACGACGAAGCGTGCCAGAGGCAGCGCTTCATCGATGGGTTCGTCCGCGGGCAGAACATCCGGCGTGTAAGGGCACACGACGATCAGGCCCTGATAGGGCTGGCGTTTCAAGCTGTCGTTGAGACGCAACAAGCGCGCGTCGTCTGCGAAACCACGAAAGTCTTCGAGCGTGAGCGGGGGCCGATGCAAGCGCTGGATGGTCGTCGGAAGCCAGTAGTCGTCTATCCACCCACGCGCTCCCGCTTCGGGCCCTTTCAACGCTTCACCACGACCGTGCAGCGCAACCAACACCGGCAAGCGCGCAGCTGCCTCGCGCTCGGGGATCGACACGACCACGCGCATCGTCCCAAGCTCAGTCGAGGGATAATCCCAGGTCAGCTCTTCCGCGGCCAACATGGCGAGGGGGTCCTTCTTATCGGCTTGCCCCGAACTCGCCAACGACGGCGGGTTCGCGGCGTGGCTCGACCCGGGCGGAGCGTGACGCTGGCAGGCGGGCGCGGCCGCCAGCGCGCACACCCGGTCGGGCAGAGCCCGGCGCGCGGTCTGCCC
>CAXSGJ010000020.1:7457-9731 GCA_964236865.1 uncultured Polyangiaceae bacterium | reverse complement strand
GCGCGCACACGAGCGCGCTCAGAGCGCGTTCAGAACTTGTCTTTGGCTGCACGCACGGCTCCCAAGATGTCCGCGGGTGAGCGGTCTGCGGGAAGCGAGGAAGCCAAGCTCTTTTGGAGCTCGGGGCTCCCGATACGCATGAACGGGTTCGTGGCCTTCTCCTCCGCGAGCGTCGACGGCACGCTGAATTCTCCACGCGACCGCTTGTCCGCAATCGCCACGGCCTTGGCCGAAATCGCCGCATTCGAAGGCTCGAGGTGAGCGGCGAAACGAAGGTTCGACGCGGTATACTCGTGCCCGCAGTAGACCAATGTCTCGTCCGGCAAGGCCGCAAGCTTCACGTTCAGCGACTCGTACATCTGCGCGGGGGTGCCCTCGAACAGGCGCCCACAGCCGGCGGCAAACAAAGTGTCGCCAGTGAAGACCGCCCCCTGCCCTGCGTATGCCACCGCCCCCAGAGTGTGCCCGGGAATGTGCAGCACATCGAACGTCAACCCTTCGACCGTGACCGATGCGCCATGCTCGAGGAATTCAGTCTGCTCCGGAATGCGACCGCGGTCCGAGGCGTGACCAAGCACGCGCAAGCCCGGGAAACGTTGGGCCAACAGGCGCGTCCCGCCCACGTGATCGCCATGATGATGCGTCGCGAGCACGGCGCCGAGCGTTAAGCCCTGCGCCGCAAGGGACCGCTCGATCGGCTCGGCTTCACCGGGATCGACCACCACGGCGCGGGTGGACCCGGGTGCCAGCAGCACGTACGCATAGTTGTCCTGGAGACAGGGAACGATCGTGACCTGCATCCGGGCAACGTACTGCTCGGACCGCGCGCTCGCAAACGCGACCGCCCCGAAGGGGCTCGAGGTTTAAGTCGTAGGTAGGCGCGGCGGGCCGGCAAACACGGGTCGAACTGAGTTGACGGCCGTGGGCGCCTCACTGTCCCAGGCCGCGTTACTAGAAACCGGCGCGTCGATCTCCGCTTGCGTGCGACCGCTCGCGGGCAGGGTCTCGATCAGGTCCGGGTCTTCGAAGGATTCGGAGGGCGTGGATGACATGGCAATGCCCCCTCGAACGGTCGACGCGGCGATCAGTTTAGCCGGATGCGCATTATCGGGGATTGACAAACGAGCGAGACCTGGGCGTCGACGGCGCGAAGCATCGCCGAAACGAGAGGTCTCGCCCGCAGCGCGCGAATTAAACACGATCGTTTCGTTAGTCTCGCGCTGTCTCAGATTGTCTCACGCCGTCCCGATCAGAGAAACGCGCCGCAGGGGATGGAGTCGCGCCGGATCGCGTGGCCGTTCAAGTTATTGTCGTCCGAATAGAAGACGGGCTTAAACCCACCAACGCAGGAGGTCTCCGGCGTGATTGCGAAGCCCTCGTTGTTCGTATTTGGCATTGTACTCGGGCGTTCGAAGCCCTGGCGGATGTAGAACTTACCGCGCGTCGGCGAGCCGACGCGAGTGTCAACGTCGAGCACATTGGTGCGGCCCTGCAGGGAGTCGTCACCCGCGGCCCACAGGTAGCCGACGTCGCGATCGAACGACAGATCCATGATCGATGGATTGCCGCTATAGATGGTCGCCACGCGCGTGAACCCGCCCCCGACATGATCGAGCGCATAGCCATAAATCATCCCGTTTTGCTCGAGGCCGACGAAGAAGATGCCGCCGGCGTGATTGGCGTAGGCCGACGGGGTGTAGCTGCGGCCCGTGCTTTCGTCGATGAAGCCCTTGGATACCAAGTAGGCATCGGGCACCCAGGCGATCGCCTCTAGGCCCAGGTTTGCGCCCGCCACTGGCAGATCCGCGGTCAGGTTCCAATCGCGGGTGGCGCTCAGGGTCGAGTCGATGGTGTTACTGTCGAACAAGAGCACGCTCAAGCGGCTGACCGCGTTGTTGTTGTTGTCGCGCTCGGTCGCCACGTACAAGCCGTTCGTGCCGAACGCGGCCTTCGTGATGCCTTCGGAGTCGGGGGCTCCGGTGCGACTGGTGTACAACTCGGTCTTGCCCGCGTTCCAGCCGTTGTCCGAGTCGGGCACCCAATTGGTGCCGTTGAAGAGCAGACGAAACAGCTTGGAAGGTCCGTTCTGGACGGCCCACAGCACGGCGGGCGCCGCGCCGAGCGCCGGTTCGTAAAAGAGGCCGCTCAAGTTACTGGGCCACGTGTTGGCGACGTCAACGGTGACGACCGAGTTGCCTCCAGGCCAGGTAGCGAACGCACTCGTCGCGCCGCCTGTGCCGGCGGAGCCGCTTGTTCCGCCCGCTGTGCCCGCGC
>CAXSGJ010000020.1:0-7447 GCA_964236865.1 uncultured Polyangiaceae bacterium | reverse complement strand
TCCTCCAGCGCCTGCGCCGCCTGTTCCACTTGCGCCGCCCGATACGCCGCCTGTTCCACCGGCGCCGCCCGTTCCTGTGCCACCTGCGCCGCCTGTTCCACCGGCGCCGCCTGTTCCACCGGCGCCGCCCGTTCCAGTGCCACCTGCGCAGGAGTTCGGCGTGCCTTTGGTCGAGGCGGCCGTGTTTGCGAAATCACCGAATCCATTCGGGCAACGGCCGTAAGTGACGGCCGCGTGAGCGGTCCAGCTGTAGGTGTCGACGATCGTCGTGCCGTTCGGCAAATACAACCGTGCGGAATCAGCGGCGCCAAGACCGAAGTTGAAGCCGGCCGTCCCCGTATCCATGACGTAGTAGGCGCCGGGCGCGACGACGGTGCCGACGGGCAGCGTGTAGAGATGAGTGTCGTCGTTGTCGCGAAAGACGTAGCCCGAGATATCGATGGCCTGCGTGCCCGCGTTGTACAGCTCGACCCAGTCGTCGGGCGTGCCACCGTTCGATTCAACCTCGTTGATCGTGATCTTGCCGCCACTGCTCGCCGCACCGGCACTCCCGCTGACACCGCCCGCCGACGTGCCGCCCGCTGACGCGCCGCCCGCTGACGCGCCGCCCGCTGACGCGCCGCCCGCCGGCACGCCACCCGAACCGCCATTACTGGGCGCGCCGCTGCTGCCAGCGCCCCCGATCCCCGCGCTGCCCGAGCTGGCACCGGCGCCGCCGCTGCCCGCGGGCGCCGCTGAGCACGTGACGAGCTGACTTGCCGTATCGCTGCAGTCGCCGTCCGATACGACGAGCGTCACTGTCACTGGACCGGCCACCGTGCACGTCAGGGTCGCATTCGCCGAGCTAGCGCCGCTGAGCGTCCCGGCCGTGCTCGTCCAGGTGTAGCTGAGGGCGCTTGGCGCCCGGTCCACGTCGCTGCCGTTAGCGGTCAACGTGACCGTGTGACCCACGGTAGTCTCCGACGGTTCGACCGACAGGGCATCGATGTTCGGGCACACGTTGAGGGTGCCGTTGATCATCACGCTGCCGTTCTTTGGCGGCACCTTACAAATCAAGTGCACCTGAGCGGAGGTCGTTGCCCCGGCCGTCACGTTGAAGGCAGCTGAGCCAACGCAGGTCGTCGCGGGGCTACCCGCATCCGACGCGCTCAGTGAAACGGTAAAACCCACACCGGCAGGAATACCGCCGATGACAGCCGAGATTTGCGTGCTGTTGCTGACGTTGATGGTGCCGGTCTTAGTGTAGCCACCGGGGCCGACGATGGTGTAGCTGACGCTGTTCAAGGCGACGCCCGCGGCTTGCAACGTAAGGCCAATCGAGCCTGTGTTTTCGCTGGCCTCGTCGCCCGCGAGGCTGGCCGGCTCACTACAGCCGAACATCGACATACCCACCGAAAGGCCCATCAAGGCCAGGATCGCTGCACAGCGCGAACCACTCGAAGACCCGATCATGACATTGCTCCCAGAGCCCTGCGCCAAAGCGGGCTCATTGATATTCGCGCGCAACCTATCCGAGGGCAGTCGAACAGCGCGCGACATCGACGTAACAATTGCGCGAAGTTTGCCCCCGAGAACGCACGAAAAAGACACGGGCCGCCGAGACCAGCCCGGCGACCCGATAACGCAATATGCGGACTAATTAGAAGAACGTCTTCAGAGTAGAGGCGCTTCAGTAGAGCTTCTTCGGCAGCTTGATGAAGATGAAGTCGTTGTCGTCCGGAAGCTTACTGAGCACGTGGCGGCCGACGCTGAACGGGTAGTTGTTGTCGTTGACGACCGCGATCGTGTCCGGGCTCATCACGAGCACGCTCTCGATTGTCTGGTACGGGAACGAGAACGGGTCCCCAAGGCCGATGTCCCCGAACGCGCCAGTGCCGATTGAAAGCCGGCTCGGGTCTGGGATCTTCATCAGATCTTGAACAAGCGATTTCACCATGACTCCGCCCTCTTTGGGCAGCTGGACTTGAAAGATACGTTTGAACCCGGACAGGTCGCCCTGAGTGTTGTCCCTTTCGATGACTAGACCCGCGTTTTCAGAAAAAAGCACGAACTCCCCAATCGAAGTGCCCTTGTCGAACTGATAGCTGAAGCGCTTGCCGGTAAACGACTTCGTGGTCGTGTCGAATTCGCTCGCCAAAATCGTGGTGCCGACCGCGTCGAGTGGCTTCTCCAATAGCGGATATAGCTTGGTCCCGTCGGGCGAGAGAGCCATGCCCTCGAAGCCGCCACTGGTTTGCGCGCGCGTCTTGAAATCGAGCGTGGTACGGCGGTACGGCCAATAGAGTCCGCCCAGCCAGGGAGTGTTGTTGGTGTCCGCCAGCGACTCGGTCACGGGCTTCGTAATGTCGAGTGGCTGCAAGTTCGTGCTGTCGTCGCAGTAACTGCGACCGGCCACCGCGTCGACACTGGCGGGGTTTGGGCACGTTCCGAAGTCGCCAAAGAGGACGACCTTGCGGATCAACGGATAGGCGACCTGAGCCTCCAGCAATGTCCGCAGATCGAAGCTCTGCAAATCCGCGCGGTCTTGCATGCCGTGCGCCATGATTCGATCGCCGATGCCGGTCACGAACTCGCCGACACTCTTCGTGACGTCGGGCTCGCGTGGATCAGTCTTGGTTTCGACGTTGAAGCGGACGCGGGCCGCGTTCTTCCAGCGCCGTGCCGCATCTGGATGCGCGGCGCCAGCGCCGTTTTGATAGTACTCCACGTAAAAAGCGACGAAGTCGAACAGCTGATCCAAACTCGCCATCATGTACAAGTCGCCTTTGGCATCCGGGCGCCCTTTCGACTTCCAGAACGCGGCAGTCACGGGCGACAGCGCGGGCGCGCTGCTTTGTGGCGTACCGGCGCGAATCAATCCGTCGTTCAGGATTGGGTCGAACGGGTCCTGTATGTTAGCGAACATCACGTCGCGGATGCGCGCGGGGAGCGCGCCGCCCAGCTTGCGTCGGGATTTGCCGCCGGTCTCCCCCGGTAGCTCGGCCCGAAACACGCGATCGTGGTACAGCACAGGCACATTGTCAGCGGTGAGGCCGCAATCGGTTTCCAGCGTCGTGATCAATGCATCCAAGCCGGCTTCCATCGACGGCAGGGTGTTTTCAGGACGCAGATCGCGGCCACCTCGGTGGGCTTGCGCGTCGAACTTGCTCGAGTCGATCAAGCCGTTGGCGTCCAAGTAGTCGCCCTTGGTCCCATCCTTGTTGGCGTCGAAGTTGGCGACGGCGGCGAATAAAAGATCGGGCCGATCGCTGATGATGCCATTGACGCCGAGCGCCAAAAGCTCGTTCATGCGCGCCGGGTCGTCAACGGTGTACGTAACCACGGGGTAGCCAGAGGCTTGAATGTCCGGAAAGGCGCCTGGGCTCTTCGTCAGACGCACGACTTCGTCGTTGGCCGCGATCAAACCGGTATCGCCGTTTGGTCCGGGCGTGTTCGGATGTGCCAGGTTGTCGCGCTGCGTGTTAAAACCGCGGTTGCCGGTCGCGTCGGTGTCGATCAGGTGAACGTGCCACGGCGAGAAGACCGGCGTCTTCGGATTTCCATACGCGAGCCCGCGCGCGCGGAAGGCATTCATGATCCTCACTGCCGACGCCTCCTCGAGCCAGGGGTTCTGAGGGGAGCGGACTTCTTGCTCGGGGTGATCGGGGTCGCTGAGGGCGATGGGCGCGTCCAACATTTTGCCGGAAGCGTCGAAATGGAGCAGGAAGGGACCGAACTCGTCGCCAATCCACAGCGTGCCGTCTGCCGCGATACGCATCGACTCGATGTCGAAATCCGCACCCGTGAGCACGCGCTCGGTCGTGAAGTGGTTGACGATGGCGAACTTGATTTTGTGATCTGGATCGCGAAGCTCGATATAGCTCTCGACCGAGACGTTGCCCGTCCCGCCCGAAGCCGTCTTGAGCTCCGGGCGAATGCGGTAAACGCGCAAGCGAAAGTCCGCGGAATTTTCGATGGCGCCGTAGCCGTTGTCCGGCATCGCCCAGAATGAGCCGTCGTTCACGGCGACCAAGCAAGAGATGCCCTGCACCGGCTGGGACGAGAAATTCGCGCCGATGAGCGAGCCAGAGCCAGGCCCCTCCACAAACGTCGCGGCGGGCAAGACGGCTCGTCCAACCAACCCGACCTCGGCATTTTTGTCGATGCCGAAGCGCTCGAGCGGACCGACATGGCTGTGATTGCCAGAGGCGTCATCGGAACCCGATGTCCCTCCTGCATGAGGGACGCCACCGGCGGAGCCGGCGGTGCCGCCGACCGAGCCAGCCGTCCCGCCCACGCCGGAAGGTCCCGGCGCGTCCTCCGAGCGTCCGCCGCAACCAAGTGCGGTCGTGGCAACCAAAAATGCGAGCGTCATGGACGATGAGAGTCTGTGCATTGCAATGCCCTTTCACTGAACGGCGCGCCTTCCGCGCTCCACCTGCACAAAGACTTACTCCCATGCTGAGCGCGGGATTGAATCCAGTGCGCAACTTCCACGTGCCGTGCGGCGTCACATCGGTCGCACGCTTTGAAGAGGCGTGCGTCGTACGCGACGCTTCGACGACACAGCCCGTGCCTGGTCGCCTCGATCGACGCTCAAACACGCCTTTCGTCTCGTCGCCGCACGCGTGCTGACGCGCGCCGCGGAGCGCTGCGAACGCGTCACCAGAACGCTTCGTGAGTCACGCAATTGACGCACTGGGGCGGGTGGGAGCAGCCTCATTGAATGGCAAACCCAAAGCGCTCGCGCACCAAATCGAACGCGTCGGTGATCGCGTTTTCGCAAGCCGCGGAGCACTACGTGGAAGAGACGTTTACGCGCTTTCCGAGCTACGGCTCGAGCACCGGCCGACATGAGCTGGACCCCGAGCTCGAGCGACCCACGAACGCGCTCTTCCGCGCTCACGAGAAGCTGCTCCGTGAAACGTTGACCCGCGTCGAGGACCTGCCGGAGGTCGACTTTCGCGGAGACGATTGGCTCGACCGGCGCGCTTTGCTGTCCGAGCTCCGCAGCGAGCTGTGGTCGATCGAGCGCTCCGACTTCAAGAGGAACCCTGAGCGTTGGGCCTCAGGAGCGATCGGCAGTGTGCACGGGTTGGTCGTCAAACACGCCGATGATTTGACGCCCGCGGCCGACGCCATTTTGTCGCGTTTGGCAAAGCTCCCCGCCTATCTGTCGAGCAGCGCCGGCCTATTGGAAGCGCCGGTCCCGGTCTGGACGCGCATGGCCGAACAAAGCTGCGCCGGCGCGCCGAGCTTGCTCGACGCCATCGCCGCGCCGCTCAAGCGCACGCAGCGCGCTTCAGCGGCGCGTGTCGACGCCCTGATCAGCCGAGCGAAAGCGGCATTCGCCGATTACTCGGCGCGTGCCGCGAGCTGCAAGCCAGGGCCGGTGGATGGTTTCTGTGTCGGCCGCGAGCGCTTCGAGGCATTGATTCGCGAACGGTTGGGCTTAGACCTAGGCGCTCGCGAGGCGCAAGCGCTGGGCCACACCTTGGTCCGGCGGATCGAAGCCGAAATGGCGACCGAAGCGCGCAAGCTCGGCAAGAACAAGCGACCGCGGGAAATCTTAGAGCGCGCCCAAACGGAGTGGAAACCGAAGCAGCCCTCACTCTTCCAAGAATACGAAGTCGAGACGCGCCGCGTGAGAGAAGCATTTCGCAAAGCCGACGTGGTCACCCTACCCAAGGGCGAGCGCTTACTCGTCAAGCTCGTCCCCGAATTTTTGCGCCATCAATTCCCGACCGCCGCCTACTCGCAGCCCGGCTGCTACGACGAAGATCAGACCGGCATTTTTTGGGTCAACGACCTCAGCCTAACCCGCGAGAGCCCCGCGGACAAAGCGGCCGAGATCCGCCAACACTTCGGTGTGCCGCTGACTTGCGCGCACGAAGCGTACATCGGCCATCACCTACAGTTTTGCACTGCGAACCAGCACCCGAGCAAATTGCGCCGGCTCTTCGCCCACTCTGTCTTTTATGAAGGTTGGACCCTGTGGTGCGAACAAATGGCCGTCGACCAAGGCGTGGTGAGCGAGCCCGTGGCCCGCTTGAACCAACTGAACGACGCCCTATGGCGCGCCCACCGCATCTTGATCGACGTCGGCCTACACACCGGCGAGCTCAGCTACGAAGGCGCGGTCAAACACTTGATGAAGCACATGGGCTTCACCCGCGGCCGCGCCGAAGGCGACGTGAACTGGTACACCATGAGCCCCACCATCCCCATGAGCTACCTCCTCGGCAAGCTCGAAGTCGTCCGCCTCAAACAGCGCAAAGTCGACGAACAAGGCTGGCCCCTCAAGAAGTTTAATGATTGGGCCCTCTCCCACGGCACCCTCCCCTGGCGCTGGATCGATCAGAGCGGGTTATGACGCACGCACAACGCGCGGTTTTGCTGCAGCAACGCAGGTCCCTCAACGGCCTTGCCCACCACCCCCCGGCGTGCGACAACGGCCCCCTCGAAACAACATCTCGAGCAAGCGCCCCTAGCTCAGCTGGATAGAGCGACGGCCTCCGGAGCCGTAGGTCAGTGGTTCGAATCCACTGGGGCGCGCTGTTGATGCTCCTTGCGGGGGCGTCTCTGCGCGGCCGGTCGTGCTCACGCTTTCAGCGCTGCGCGCGACCGGGACCCTCGACGCCGAACGCGGCGCCTCGCAACGAGCCGTCGCGCCACGCGCTTCGTGACACCCGAAGGGGTGCGGCGGAGGGATCCGACGGCCGCGCTAAGCGAGAAGCGCGGCGCGAATCAGAGCGAGGGCACTTTCGACGTCGCTCACGATGAGCGACGCATTGACCCGAATGATGCGATAACCGACGCGCTCGAGCGCCGCGTCACGGCGCGCGTCAGCGGCTGTGCGCTCGCAATGATATGCGCCGTCGACTTCAATCACGAGACGCTGCGCGGGAGCCAAGAAGTCCGCGATGAAGCGACCGAGCAACGGCACTTGACGGCGAAAGACCACGCCCAAGTGACGGGCGCGAATGCGCTGCCATAAAGAGCTCCTCGGTAGAGGTGGGTGACGCGCGCATTGCGCCCGCGCGCTCCGCAGGGACTGCTGCGCGCTGAAACGAGGGCTTGTTGTTGGTTCGAGTCATGCCCGCCAAGGCGCAGGCGGCGTGACAGCCCCCCCGATGTACAACGCCGCGCACGCCGGGGCTGGCGCGGCGCGTGCGCCCTCTCGCACGACTCGAACCAACAACAAGGCCGAGCCGACGACGAGCTCGTTGCGGTCTTCGCAGGCCCGAAGCCCAGGAAGCAGTAACAGTTCGGCAAGACGCTGCCGCCCGGACCCTCCGCCGCGCGCGGCGCGCCTTGGCGCCGCGTCCGGCGTTGAGGGTCCCGGACGCGCGCAGCGCCAAAGGCGCGAGCACGACCGACCGCCCACCGACGCACCCCGCAAGGAGCACCACCTAGAGCGACGGCCTCCGGAGCCGTAGGTCAGTGGTTCGAATCCACTGGGGCGCGC
>CAXSGJ010000019.1:98105-100548 GCA_964236865.1 uncultured Polyangiaceae bacterium | reverse complement strand
GTACGTCTGCCTGCTGGCCATCGCCTACAACAACGTCGCGCCGGGCGGGCATTGCGTTCAGCAGATGAATAACAGTGTCGCCCCCGCCACCGATCCGCTGTCCGCGCTGCACAACGTTCAAGTCATCGCACCACCGGGAGGCCCGTGCCGGGACCCAGACGATCCGCGCGATCCTCGCGACCCCTGTGGCGACGACGGCGATCCGCGGGATCCGAGGCGCGATCCTGGCGACGATCGAGATCCCAGAGCTCCGCGCGACCGTGACGACTCGTGCCGCTGTCCGATGTGGTTTGCCTTCGCCGCGACGAATACGTTGCCCGATCACGAAGACACCAAACTCCACGTTCGGGCGCTGGATCCGATAGCTGATCGCGGCAAGCTTCAGCGACTGGTCGCCTCGCCCGCGCTGCATCAGGCGCTGTCCTGCCACAAGCTGAAGTTCGCTCTACCGAGCAGTGTCCAGGTGGGGGCAGGCCGTGAGCGTTTGCTCGCTCCGCTCGCCTCGCATCACGTGCCGCGGGACTCGGGCCAGGTCGATGTTCATTCGTGCATCCCTCGCATGAGTCGGTTGGGTGCCCTGACGAACAAGGCGGCGCTTCGTCATCTGCTGCCAGGCGCCAAGCTCCTGGACGCCACGCGCGGCGCAATCGATCTCAAGCTGTTGCCGGGCGAGCAGCAGCAAACGCTGATCCGGGTCGAGCCGAGCGAGCGCGGGCAGGAGTTGTACGCCATCGAGGTCCACCATGAAGGCTCCGACGGACGGCCGATTGGCGGACTGATTCTCTTGTTCGTCGCGCCGCACGACTATTTCTGAGTGTCCGCCAAACGAGCCGTAAAAGTTAGTTATTTCAAGATCTTATAGGCCTATCCGAGTTAGCTCGCGGGGCCTGTCAGTCGTTAGGCCCCGACGCGAGCGCCGCGCTAGAGTCGCCCGGTGACAGGGCGCTCTCGCTCGTTTTGGCTCTCCGTGGCCGCGCTGGCGTACGTGTGCGTCGGGGCCGCGCATTTGGCGGGCAGCCCGCTGCCCTGGCTTGCGCTCATCGTTTTACCGGGTCTGCTGGCAGAGGCCTGGCGCCGCACAGCGGTCGCCGAGGGCAAAGACGACGTCTCAGGGAGTTCGCGAAGCGCGTTGCGCGTGGTCGCATGGGGCAGCCTGCTTTGGATTGCCGCGCGCACCGGCCCCGCGGGGCGGCCGGCGCTCGACGCCGCCGCCAACCTCGGCGCCGGCAGCGCGGCGGTCGCCGCCTTGGTCGCCATCGCGCGCATTTCACCGCGCGCGGGTTTGCTCAGGCCGCCGCGGGCATCGCTCTCGCTCGACGCCGCGACCTTTGCCGGATTCTTGTGGGCACTGGCGTTGGCGCTGCCGCTCGGTTTTGCGCTGCTTCCAGCCGAGCGTGTTCGGCTCGATCCGCTGATGATCGATTATGCGTCCATCAGCGCTTCGATCGGCTCGCTGCTCGTGTTCGTGGCGGCGAGCTTTCGTCTGCGCGCGCTGCGGCGCCTAGAGCTCGGCGTCGGCGACCGCGCCGCCGGTGCTCTCGCTCTAACCATCGCGGTACTTTCGGTCGCGATTCCCGCGAGCCTGCTCGATGTCGCTCCGCCCGACCGGATTTTACCAGTTGCCGTGTGCATTGCCGCTTTCGCGATGACCTGGGCCGCTACGACGCCCGAGCCGACGACGGTGGCCAGTGGGCTGCGCGGGACGCTGGCGATCTTGATCTTGGGCACGCCCATCATTTTAGGAGCGGGCACTGTCGTTCGGTTTACGCCCGAGCATGCGGGGGCGATCTTGCTGAGCGCAACGACGCTGTGCATGTTCGTCGGTCTAGTGGCGAGGGCGGTCGCCCGACCGCTCGGGCCCGAGCAGTCGCGCTGGCTCGACGCCATCGAGGCGGCGAGCCGGGGCGCGCTCCAGCCTGAACCGGATTCGGCGCTGCGGGCGGCGCTCGAAGCGCTAGCCAAGACCGCGACAATGCCGGACGCTCAGCCAGCTATTTTTCGGAATAGCCCGCCGGAGATGTTGACGGTCGATGTCGCCGGCTACTTGCACGTCCAGACCGCCGAGGCACCCGAACGCCTGTACGAGCTCGCGAGTGAGGAGCCCGAGCGCACGTTGCGCGCAGAAGCGTTGCATGCGTTGGCCGTGCGCCGGCCCGAGGTGCGACCGCTGATCGCATGGTTCGAGGATCGGCGCGCCTTCTCCGCCACGTTGGTCGTGGACGAGGACGGGCCGATTGGCTTCATCCTGTTGCCCGCCGGCACGCGCACTGCCGCCATGACACTCGAAGAAGCGCGGGCCGTGCGTGTATTGGGCGACCGCATCAGCGCGCTCTTGGCCGTGTCGTCTGCGCTCGCGCGATCGAGGGACCGTGAGCTGAAAGCCGTGTCTCGCGCCGACCGCGTGGACGACGAATGCAAACGGCTGGAACAGATCATCTTCGCC
>CAXSGJ010000019.1:90097-98095 GCA_964236865.1 uncultured Polyangiaceae bacterium | reverse complement strand
GCCGCGTCCGGTCGACACTTGGAGCTCGCCGAACGCTTGTCACGCAGCGTCCGCACGACTGCGTACAGCCCGGCCGCACGTCAGGCGCTGGAGCGTTTGCAGCGTCTTGGTAAGCAAGGCGCACCGATCTCATTGCTGGCGGCGCCGGGCGTTGAGGCCATCGGCTGGGCCGCGCATGCGCACTTGGAGAGCGCGCGCGCCGGTGGCGCGTTCGTGGTCGTCGATGGCACGAATTTCATCGAACACGGTCGCGAGCTCTGGCAAGACGCCGCACGTTCGCCGCTCACCCTGGCCGACGGCGGAACCCTGACGATTTTGGACGTAGCCGTCCTGCCGCTCGAGACACAGGATTTGATCGCGCATTCGTTCGCGCGGCGGACCAATGGCTTGGCCGTCTCTGCGGTGGCTAAGCCGGGCCTGTTCGTGACGCTACGGGTGCCGCTCCTGCGTTTGCTCGAAGAAGGTCGCCTGAGCCGAGAGCTGGCTCGCTGGCTAGGGGCGTCCGAGTTGATCTTGCCCACGCTCGCCGAGCGGCCCGAGGATTTGCAAGCATTGGCGCTCGAGACACTGTCGCGGGTCGGCCTATCGCTGCGCGGCGAACCCCTGGGTCTGGAGCCCGCAGCCATGCGCCTGATCGCCGAACACGACTGGCCGGGAAACGAGCTCGAGTTGCGGGCGCGTCTCTTGTCGGCCGCGCGCCGAGCGCCGGGCGCGGTCGTGCGCGCCGAAGATCTGCTGGCAACCGGGTTTGCGCCCTCGCCAGCGGCCGAAGCCGAGCCAGACTCGACGCCGGCCCCCGCCCTGCTGCCCGCGCGAGCCCGACCGCGACCGCGCCGCGCGCCGCGCGGCCGCTGACCGCAGCGCGTGCGCAGCGGCGCGGGCCCGTGCGCCCAGCGCCGCCGAAGCACGCTGATTCGACGTCCTAAGAGGGCCGGACTAAGCTCTCTTCTCCATCGTGTCTTTCGCGCCCATCACCGAACGCAGAAAATTGGGCGACCGCTTCGTAGTGGAGCGGGAGGTCGGCCGTGGTGGAGCGGGCATCGTGTACCGGGCGTACGATCTGCTGAGTCAGCGAACGGTCGCACTCAAGGTGATCGCCTCCGACGAAGCAGTCGCGCCCGAAGAGGAAGCTCGCTTCACGCGCGAGGGACAGCTGCTCGAAAACCTCGACCACCCGGGAATCGTCAAAACCGTCGGCTTCGGCTTGTTCGACGACAGCGGGGTGCCGTTCGTAGCCATGGAGTGGCTGGACGGCGAGGACCTCGCGGCGCGTCAAAAACGCGAGCCGATGACGATCCCGGAGGCCGTACAGCTCGCGATCCGGGTGGCGGAAGCACTCACCGCGGCGCACGCGGCCGGCGTGATCCACCGCGATATAAAGCCCGGCAACCTGTTCCTGTGCAAAGCGCCGGGTGGCGAAGGGCCGCTCGGCCCATGGCAAGTAAAGCTCGTCGACTTCGGGGTGGCGGCGAAGAGCGACATAAGAATCACGCGCAGTGGCGATGTCGTGGGCACGCCCGCGTACATGGCGCCCGAGCAGGCACGCGGGGATGCACCCATCGACGCGCGTTGCGATATTTACTCCCTGGGGGCCACGCTGTTGGGGCTGATCGGGGGGCGGCGGCCGCACGTCGGCCCGACGGTCATCGCGACGCTCGCTCGCTTGGTCACGACCGCGCCACCCCGGCTGAGCGAACTACGTCGCGACACGCCGCCGGCCCTGGACGACTTGGTCGGCAGCATGCTGAGCACCGACCCAGCGGCTCGCCCCAAAAATATGCTGGACGTGCTGGAAGTGCTCCATGAAATCTCGGAGAACGTCGAGCGCTTGAGCTGGACCGAGAGCAGCCCAGACTCCAAGCTCTCGTCTAGGCTCGGGTCGAGTGGCTCACGCCTCGTCACCTCCATCGTGGCCATTCGTTTCGCCACGGCTTCCACGCGTGAGCGCGCTTTGGAGCAGCTCCGACAGCGCGGCGCGGACGCCGTGCCGCTCGGACAAGATTCGATCGTCGCGCACCTAGGCGCGCGTCGCGCGCTGGGCAACGAAGCCGCCGTGGGGCTCGAACTCGGCCGGCGTTTAGCCCGGTCCGGAGCGCGCGTGGGCGTGGCCAGTGGCCGCGCCAAGCTCGATTGGGCCAGCCGCACGGGGGACATGCAGCCCGTTGGCGAAGTCGTCGATCGCGCTTCTTCTCTCTCGCGCGATGCTGACGCGGGCATGGTGCTCGCCGACGCGACCACCAGCGAGCTCGGACGAGGCCGCTACGAGTTTCGAACCCGCGACGACGGGTCCTCCGTTGTCGGTGAGCCCGTACACGGCCGGCGCGGCGCGGGCGGCGCCCCGTTCGTGGGCAGGGATCCCGAACTGGCCCAAGTGCTGAGCGCCTTCGAGCGCTCGCGCCTGGACAGCACGCCCGTCTTGGTCTCCATCGCCGGACCTCCTGGAATTGGCAAGAGCCGCCTGCGTCGTGAAGTGATGGCGCGCATTTCGGCGCAGTCCGACCCGCCGCACATCGTCCTGCAACGCAGTGAAGCGTACGCGCAGGGTCATGCCCTCGGCGCCGCGGCGGACGTACTGCGTGGCATCATCAGCCTGCCCAAAGGCGCGACCAGCGCCGAGGCCGAGAAGGCCATCGTTTCGAGGCTCGGCCCGACCACGCGGGATGAGCTCACCGCCAAGAACCGCGACCTACTGGCGCGTTTGCTCGCCAACGAGCCGTTGCCCGAAGGCCTCGACCCACGTGGCTCGCGCGACGTTTTGTGGCTCGCCATGACCGACGTCGTCTTGCACGTCGCGGCCAACGAGCAGACCGCTATTTTGATGGAAGATCTGCAGTGGGCCGATCCCGAAAGCATCGGCTGGCTCGACCACATGTTGGGTCGCGCCATGGGTCGACCGCTCGTCGTCATGGCCTTGGTACGTCCCGACTTTTGGGCGGAGCAGGCCAGTCGTTTCGCGGGCCGCGATCACGTGCGGCTGGAGCTTCGTCCCATCTCGAAGCGCGCTTCGAGGATGATCGCGCGCGCGGTGGTGGGGCAAGCGGTGGCTGAGGACATCGTCGACCGGATCGCCGAGCAGGCCGCGGGCTTACCGCTTTTTGCGGAAGAATTGGCGCGACTCAGCGCTTCAGGCCGCGATACGGCGCACGCACCCACGATCGAGGCCGCCATTCAGGTGAGCTTGGACGTGCTCGATGAAGAGTGCCGCGATGCCGTCGGCCGCCTCAGCGTGTGCGGGCTGACCTGTTGGGATTCCGCTCTGGAGGCGCTCGGCATGCCGCGCGCGGAGAGCGTGATGAAAGCGCTCGTCGCCTCCGAGATTCTGATGGAGCAGAATGTCTCGCGCTTCACTGGTACCCGTGAATGGGTCTTCAAGCACGCCCTGGTGCGGGAGGTTGCCTACGCTTCGCTCGGCGAGCGCGAGCGCAAAGAGCTACACGCACTGGCGGCAGCTTGGCTGTCTGCCATGGGTGAAGATTCGGCAACCGTCGCCGGGCAGTACGACCTCGGAGGCGAGCACGCCAAGGCCGGCGAGCATTGGGCACGCGCGGCGCAGCGTGCGCTCGCCGCCAACGCGCTCGCCGACGCCATGAGCATGGCCGAACGCGCCTTGATGTACGCCGAGGGAAAGCCGGCAGGTTTTCTGCGTGCTTCGTATTTGGACGAGGCCTGGAGCCGCGTCGACCCGCGGGCGAGCGATCGCGAATCCGCTATTTTTGCAATGGATGACAACGTGTACGACGAGCCCAGCGCCGTGCGCGCGCGCGGTGCGCGTGCGCGCTACGACGACGCGCGCGGCTCTGGGGAAGGCATCAGCGAGCGGCTGGCAGAAGCCCGCGATCAAGCCTCGGTGTTGGGCTTGCTCGACGAGGAGGCGCGTTGTTCGGCCGTGCTCGCCTCGCGCAATGCGTTCGCCGGTCATTTTGCGGAGGCGGAAGCCGAGGTAAGGCGGTTGCTCAAGCTCGCGCAGCAGCAGCGGACGACGGCGGCCGCGGTAGACGCCTATCAAACCCAAGCCATCGTTCGTCAAACGCAGGGCGCTCTGGCATCGGCGTTGGAGGCCCGTCGAAACGCGGCCAACGCGGCGCGCAGCGCCGGCTTGAAAGAGCGAGAAGCCATGTTGATGACGAATCTGGGCTTCGCACTGACCACGATCGGTGCACGCCAGGAAGCGCGCTTCACGCTCGAGACGGGCCTGGCTCTTGCCGATGCCATCGGTAGCTTGGGGGCAGTCCGCCATGCGCAGATGAACCTGCTCGGATGGGCCGCGACCTTCGGCAACGACAAACAGCTGGAAGCAAACTTGGCGGAAGTGCGCGCCGACGCGGATGCCGCTGCGACCGGTGTCTGGGCGGCCCCGGACCGCGCCAATCTCGGTATGCTCTTTTATCGCGGCAGTGAGCTGCTGCGCGCGAGCGCTGAGCGGGAGTGGCGGCGTGCGCTCGGCCTGCTCAGGATAGCGGCACAGTCCTACCGCACCACGGGCCATCGGGACGTGCTGCCCGTCGCCCTCGGGCTATGGGCGGAAGCCGAACGGCGTTGCGGAAACGCAGGCGGCGCCGTCGAGCTGGCACGTGAGGCCGCGCTCCTGCTGGATCAAGGCGCGCCCAGCTTGCTCAACGAGTCGGCGGTGTACCTTGCGCTCCACGCGGCTTACGTGTCGACTGGAGAAGAGGAAAACGCGCGGCAGGCCATCGCGCGCGGCATGCCTTCACTCGTGCGAAGGCTTCATGGGCTGGTCGGCACGCCGTACGCGCGGCAGTTTCTCACGGACCTTCCGGACAATGCGCGTTTGCTCGCCGCCTCCGAAGGCTACGGTCTCGTGCCCGACGCGATCCACCGTGTTTTGGAGTCTGCGTCCTGAATCAATACAGCGCGGTTAGCGTTGGTCTAATTTAGAGCCTGGTGCTCAAAAAGCGCGCGATTCGGCCACACGCCTCCTGCACGCGCGGCGGATCCTCAATCAGCGCGAAGCGTAAGTAGTCATCCCCGCCGGGACCAAAACCTATGCCGGGCGCGACCGCGATGTGTGCGGATTCGATCAAAACGGTCGTTGCTTCGAGCGAGCGCCGACCCGCAAAGGCGCGCGGTATTTTGGTCCACAGAAACATGCTGCCGCTCGGTTCCGCGACGTCCGTCCAACCGGCGGCGCGTAAGCCGTCGACCAGCGATTGAGCACGCAGTTTATACAGGTCCCGCATCTCGTCGGCGAAGTGGTCGCCGTGTTCCAAGGCCCACGCGGAGGCGAGCTGCAGCGGCGCGAACGTGCCGTAGTCCAAGTACGTTTTCATGTGAGCCAGCGCGCCGACCATGCGCTCATTGCCGACCATGAACGCGACGCGCCAGCCCGGCATGTTGTAGCTCTTCGACATCGAGAAGACTTCGACGGCGAAGGACTTGACCACGTCGGCGTCGACGCCACAGTCGAAGATGCTGGGAGCGTAGCGCGTCGAGAAATCGAAGTCCGCGTATGCTAGATCGTGCAGCAGCATGGCGCCCGATGCGCGGACGGTCCGCACCAAGTCGGCCAATGCTGCGCGAGAGATGACCTGCCCGGTCGGATTCTGCGGGTAGTTTGCGATCACCAGCTTGGCGCGTTGGCCACGCTTCTCCACCCGTGCGATAGCGTCTGCGATGGCCCTTCCGGGCGCGATATCCGCGCGGGCAGCATAGTACTCGACGGCGGCCCCGGCAATTTGTGGGGCATAGGCGTGGATCGGATAGCAAGGATCGGGGACGACTGCGACGTCACCGCGATCGAGCACGGCCAAACACAGATGGCTCATGCCCTCTTTGGCACCCATGGTGATGATGACTTCGCTCGCGACATCCAGGCTCACGTGATAGCGGCGCGCGTACCAGGCGACGGCCGCCGCGCGCAGCGGCAGGAGCCCACGGCCCGGGTGATAGCGGTGATTGCGAGCGACGTCGGCGGCCCCATGAAGCTGCGCAACGATTTCGGGAGGCGTCGGGCGATCCGGGTTGCCGAGCCCGAGGTCGATGATGTCAGCGCCGCCTGCACGTACGCGCGCCTTGACCGCATCACTGATCACGAATGCGTAGGGCGGCAGCGCCTGCGCCCGCGGGAAAGTCCATTCCTGAGCTGTCACGGCGGCACTCCTTATCACGAAAGTGCGCGCTTGCCCGAGTAACGGAGCCGTTTTGGGGACCGTTCCACGATTTCAGGAGCATCGCCGCGGTGGTTCAAGATTGCCGGCGATTGCCTGAGCTTCCGGTCCTCGTGATAAAACAGCGAGGCCATGCTCCGATGTGAGATACGCGGCGCGATGCGGGCCGACGAAGAAGACCTGCTCGGTCTGGCGCGTCATCTCAACTCCGTCAATTTGCCCCATGACCGCCCGCACGTGCAGCGCCTCCTCGATCACTCCGAGCGCAGCTTTTCGGGTGAACTCAAAGATCTGCGCAAGCGAAAATACGTGTTCTTGTTGCGCGATTTGGAGACGGGCCACGCGCTCGGTACGTCGATGATCATCGGCCAGCTCGGACGCCGCGACGCGCCCTACATCTATTACGACGTGATCACCGAGGAGAAGTACCATGCGGCGCTCGACCGGCACTTCCGGCACACGGTGCTGCATCTTGGCTTCTCCTACCAAGGACCCACCGAGCTTGGGGGCCTTGTGGTGCGGCCCGAACACCGCGGCGCGGTCGACCGCTACGGGCTCTTGATTTCATACGTGCGTTTTCTGTTCATTGCCGTTCATCGAGACCTGTTTCAGAGCGAGCTGCTGGCGGAGCTTTTGCCTCCCCTCGAGCCGGACGGAACCAGCCATCTGTGGGAGGCGCTCGGCCGGCGCTTCACCGACATGAGCTACGGCGAGGCCGATCTTCTCTCCAGTAGCGACAAGTCCTTCATTCGCGATCTGTTTCCGAGTGGCGGCATCTACGCGAGCTTGTTGTCGGCTGACGCGCAAAACGTGATTGGAAAGGTGGGCGGTCAGACCAAGGGCGTCGAGAAAATGTTGCGCAGGATTGGTTTCCGATACGCCGAGCGCATCGACCCGTTCGACGGTGGGCCGCACTTCTTGGCCTCAGCGGAGGATGTGACGTTGATTAAAAATGCGCGCCTCGTGCGGATTGGTCGGGCGGCGGGCGCGCGCCCGGCCGCCCGCTGCCTGCTAGCCCGCGATCTGACGGCTCCGCCATACTTTCGGGCCGTTTCATGTGATGTGCAAAGGCTGGACGACGACCGTGTGGCGGTCGCCAGTGAAGTGCAGGCGCAACTGGGTTTGGCCGACGACGACCCCGCCTATGTACTTCCCCTCGGCTGATCGTTGGCGCGTGCACTCCGCGGCGACCTCGCGTAGGTTGGCTGCGGTATGCAGAAGTTGGTCAAGGGCATCCATTCGTTTCAACGCGGCTTTTTCGCCACTCACCGGGCGCTATTCGAGCAGCTCGCCACGGCGGGGCAAAAGCCAGAGACACTCTTCATCACGTGCTCCGACAGCCGCGTCGTTCCGACCCTGATCACGGATGCCGCGCCAGGGGAGCTGTTCATCGTGCGGAACGTGGGCAATGTCGTCCCAACCGCGGATCTACCCGGAGGTACCGCAGCGGCGATCCAGTACGCGGTCGAGGTGCTCAACGTCGAAAACGTCATTGTCTGCGGACACACTCAATGCGGCGCGCTGCAAGCGATCTTGGATCCACAAAGTGTAGCGCACCTGGAATACGTCTCTCGCTGGGTGAAGAGCACGATCAGCGTCAAACACTTGATCGAAGAGAAATATTCACACCTTTCGGGTGAAGCCAAGTTGACCGCCGCCATTCAAGAGAATGTGCTCGCGCAGCTCGAGCACCTTCGCGAATATCCGTTCATCGCCAAGCGAATGGACGCGGGCAAGCTCCTCCTGAGCGGCTGGATCTTCGACGTCGGTAAAGGCGAGGTGTTCGATTACGACCCCGAGCACGGTGAGTTCCTGCCGCTCGGTGGCTAGAGCGCTGGTGCTTCTGGCTCCCCGTCGGAGCGCGAGTACGTAC
>CAXSGJ010000019.1:23970-90087 GCA_964236865.1 uncultured Polyangiaceae bacterium | reverse complement strand
GCAAGCGCCCCCGCGCTCCTCCTGCTGTGGCGGTTCTGACGAGTCGCCTCCTTTGGCCGATGCGAGATGCGAGATGCGAGATGCGAGCCGATGCGAGATGCGAGCCGATGCGAGATGCGAGATGCGAGATGCGAGATGCGAGCCGATGCGATGCAATCGGCGTTTGCTGAACCCTTGACCATTCTACAACGCTTGAGTACCTTCAAATCCGTGTCTGCCAAACGGTTCGTTCTGTTCGCTCCGGTCAGCAGCTGAGATGCGGCGCGGTCTGGTCAGCGGCATCGTCGGCTCCGTGCTGCTGTTGTGCGAAGACAAAGAATCGCCGAAGGATTGGGAATGGGACGAATGCTTAGGCCTGCTCAAAGAGCTGACCGCCAAAAGCGATGCCGCGGGCGAGCAGGTCAAGGTTCTCGTATCGACTTTGGGAGGCGGCCCCAACGCCGCGCAGCGTAAGCGGCTAGAGACCGTGCTCGCAGGCCGCCCCTGCCCGACGGCCGTCATTTCCGATAGCTTGAAGCTGCGCTTCATCTCGGCTGCGGTGGCGCTATTCAACCCCGACCACCGCGGATTCACGACGGCCGAACGCCTGGACGCGTATAAGTTCCTGCGTCTGAGCGGAGCTCAAACGCGGCAACTGGAAGCCACCTTGGCCCAAATGGTCAAGCTGGTGGGGCCGGCCGAGCCAAAAGTCAGCTAGCGGTAGGATGGCGCGGCCGATCAGCCGGCAAGCCGCGCTTCCTCGACGCTCTCGGTCATGGTGCGCCGAGACAACGCAACGCGGTGAGCTTCGTCAACGAAACTGGCGAAGTGAGCGAAGACCGTGTCGACGATGCCGCACAGGTCGGCACGGGTGGCGTCGTCCAGCTGGAGTGCCTCGAGCGCAGAATGCACGTCGGTCTCTTCCAGAGTGTGCTGTTGCTCGGTCTCCAAATGATGGCCGCCGAAGTAGACGAGGTTGCGCTTCATGTCGCGCGCCACGGCGTTGCCCACCGGCACCGCGGCCTCGAGACCCACGCGGCCCGTTGCCTCGATGGATTGCACCAACACGAGCTTCTGCAATGAGCTCATGCCTGCGCTGAGCTTACAGATCTCGTAGGCCAGACGCCGCGTCTCCTTGGTCGCCTCCCCCCAGAGCAGCCGCACCGCGTCGGTGAACCGTAGCTCGGGGTCGAGATTCATGTTCGTGAGGTCGGCGAGAAACCACTTCCAATGCGTGCCCTCTTCAGCAAGGTGGGTATTCACGAGCTCGTGGTAGTGATCCTTCGGCGTCTCCTCGGTGAGGAAGAAGTGGTAGAGGTCGGCGAACGTCATCACGAAGTGAGACATGCACGGCACGAATGCCAGCCGTTCGCGCGGGGACAGGCTTTCATCGCGCAGGTACAGGAATAACGGTCGCCCCTCGAAGGTGGCAGAGGCTTGCTGGATGTGCTCGAAAACTTGCTTCATCTATCTCTCCATTGCGCTCGAGGCGCGCTAATCGCCCAAGTGTTCCGAAACGCCCGCCGCCTTCGGCACTGAAGGGCCGAAACGAACAATCAACGCGTTCGAGTGCCCGCCCGTGAGCGCTCTTGCTTCGCCGCTGAGGCGAACGCGTGCGCGCCGCTTCAAGTGAAGATACCCACGCCCGGCGCGAGGATGCCATCCGGGTCGAAACGCTGCTTCAGTTGTTTCAGCTCCGGCCAGTTGGCGCCGTATTGCAGCTTCCAGTCCGTTTTGTCGAATACGACTGAGCCGATGGGGTAACGCGTGCCACCCGCCCGGCGCGCCTTTTCGAACAGCCTTCTATTGCGAGCGAGCATCTTGGCTTGAAATGCGGGGTCGGGTCCCGGCACGGCCGCAGCGGTCAAGATATCGAACAGGTACACCCACTCTGTACAATCCGGCACGGTCATGAACCGACGTGTGAGCTTGGAGCGCTTCTGCGGAAACAGCAGCATGAAGCCCGTCGGGCCCACGTCCTCGGGAGTCAGCGAGGGAACCACGTCGGCGAGGTACTTCTCGACCGTCTCTTCAGGCAGCCAGACGTCGAACCATGGGTGCAGCGTGCCTTCGAACAAGCCGATGCTCTCGAAAAAATCGATGATCGCATCCACGCGCTCGACGTAGCCTTGGTAAGATTGGTCGGTGAAGGTGGCGGCGGATGGGGGCTGGCTCAAGCCACGCAGTAGATAGGCCGTGTTGGGAGGCGCCGTCGGCTCGAAGTACTCGGCGATGTTCAGCCCGTACACCAGGCGACCGGTCGCGTCGGGCGTGAAGATAGTGGACACGTCCTCCACCTCGTTCCGCTTCAATAGCTGCCGCATATCCTTGAAGAAGGTGGCGTTGTCCGTGTAGTTGAGCACGTAGTTGCGCACACTGGTGGGTGCACGCACCATGTCGACGACAGCGCGTGTGATGATGCCGAATTGGCCCATGCCACCGAGCGCGGCCTCGAACAAATCACTGTTCACGTACGCCGAGCAACGCTTGATCTCGCCCTCGCCGGTGACGATTTCGAGCTCTTGAACGTGGTCGATTTGGCAGCCGCGGCGGTTAGTCGACGAGACCCCAGCCATCGACAGCGTGCCGGCGATCGAGAGCTTGATATAACCGGTCAGGACCGGCGGCGTGAAGCCGAGTGGAATCGCGGCATCGACCAACATGCGCCAGGTGGCGCCGGCATCTACTTCCGTTCTCGTGGCGCTGATGGAGTGAATCTTGTTTAGGCTGCCCATCTCGATGACGAGCCCCGCCCGCACCTGCGACTGACCGAAAGTCGTGTGGCCTTGACCGCGCGGACCGACGAAGATCCCGCGGCGGCGGCAAAAACGAACCATGCGCGCGATGTCCTCGACCGAGCCAGGCTTGAGAACGGCAACCGGCGTGTCGTGAATCGCGCTGCCTACGTCCGTGGCATATGGGGCAAGCGACGCGGGATCCGTCAGCAGAACCCCGTCTAATGACGGGACGCGATCGAATGCCGAGGCCGCTTCCGCAGACGATACCCAAGTGCGCGTTGCAGGATCGAAGCCGAAAACCAGAGCCGCACTGAGACCCGCAAGAACTCGTCGCCTAGAGACCATCGGCCACCTCTGTTGCTCGAGCGCGCGGGCGTGTTCAGCCCCGCGCCGAAAGATCGATCCTCTGAGTTCGTAATTGCTATCACGTCCCATTGTCAATTTGCAACGCTTTCGAATTTTGCCCGCCCGCTATCATCAGTGTCTCGCCCGTCGCAATGCGTGCGCTCTAGTTTAAGTGAAGACCGCGCGGTCGATCGCGGTCGCTGCTTTCAGCATCGATTCGAAGCAACGTTCGACCGCGGCAAAGACGTCTAAAACAGTGTCCTCGGTCACCACGATCATCGACAGCTGCGGACGCGTGTCTTCGTGGAAACGGTCGAGATCCGTGGTCTGTTCGCGCTCAGCGCCCGTCATTGCGCGGGTTGCAAACGCGACCGCCGCCGATAGCACCTCGGACGACATGGCGAAAACCGCCAGGACCACCCCCAAGCGCACGCCATCGTCATGGGCGGAAATCACGTCCGCGATTCGCGCGAACGCGAGCTCACGCAGGGCGTCACGCTCCTCGGAAAAGAGCGGTGGCTCCCGCGGCGAAACGCCCAACGCCTCTAGCGCCGCTACGAATTGCAGACTTTGTGCGCGCTCCTCCCACCCGCAGTCAGCCAGCTGAGCGATGATCTTTGCGTCGGTCGCGTGGTCACGCGCCAGGCGCGACAAGTCGCCGAGCCATCGGACCAACGGAGACAAATGACCGACGAGCTGCCGGACCTGCGTCGGAGTTCCGGCTCCCCGCAGGTGGCGTAAGAGCGGCTGCTCACACAAGAAATTGGCGTGCCGCCCAATCAAGGCCTGCACATCACCCATGGTTGCGGAGTTCGCGAGGGCGCGGCCTGGCGATGTCTTGTGCACACCCGAGCTGAAATCACTCGCCGGAGGCAACGATGGGCGACACGACGTAATGCTGTACGCTTCCGGTGCCAAGTACACGGTGACCCGTACGACAGAGTCTTCGCGTCGGAGCGAAGCATAGGTCAGTAGACCACGCCCCACGTGCAGCGGTCGTTCCGAAACGGCGCTCAGGGCTCGCGCTAAGCGCTCGCCATCGCCAGGCGCGAGCAGCGTCGAGATCCGCGCCAGCGCTTCGGCGTCGTGCTTCACGTAGCAACGAATCGGCACGTGCACGGTGACGTCTGGCGCGGCAACGCCGCGACGAAACGAGAAGCAGCCGAGGATCGGACGAGCATCGAACGGTCCCTCACTGCCGGTCAGCGCCCCTAGCCAATCGTGTGCGTCCCGGGGCCGGCTATTCTGACCGCCTGCGAGCAAGCGGTCGACGGCCGCCGCAGACTCCGAGCAGCCGACATAGACTTTTACCCGGGCGCTCGGGGGTGCGGCCAGGTCGACCGAAAAATAGCGCAATGTTGCGCTGGGCTCCGCCGCCAATGCACGCTCGAGAAATTCCCATGCGTCTTCGTAACCGAGCCGGCGCAGGGCTTGTTCGACCACATAGGGCGCGGATCCGGCGCCCAGCAAACAAGGGTTCAAATAGGCCTTGAACAGGGTCGGGCGGCCTTCTTCGAGCACCGCTGCGTGCCACAACGAGAAGCGCGATTGAGCCCGGACATGCGGCACGAACAGGTCTCGAATCTTCTCGAGCGACGAGAGATCCGCGAGGCCGAGTGCCTCGAGCTGCTTGCCGAACGCCAGACCCGCCGACCAACTAGAAACTTTCGAGATCGGCTCCGCTTGATTCTCGACCAGCATGCGAAGCTTCGGGGACTTGCCGTCGAACGAGGCCGAGAGCTCGAACGGCGTGCCGTCATCCGAGATGTCGTTTGGCCAGACCGGCGAGTCACCAAGGGCCCAGTCTCCCCAGGCGCCCGTCATCAACTCGAAGACAGCGAGCGCCTGATTGGCGAGCGCCGACGACAAACCGAGCGCACGGGCCAGCGCCTCGAGCTTACGTTTGCCGAGGGCGCCGAGCGTGATACCCGGACTACTGAGTGGTGCGAGCGACCCCATGTGGAACCTTGAGCGAGCACGTGCATGGAAGCTGAGGGCCCCACGGAGAGGCTCGGCTGTCCCTCTTAGTATGCTGCTTATGAAGCGACCGTGACGCGCAAAAACTTAAGCCGGCAAAGTCAACCTTGCGGGTTGTGATACGGACTTTCTGCTCTGGAGATACCTGCGCCACCGCCGCTAGCCGGCCACTGGCCGGCGCGGTGCGCCAAGCGCTCTGATTTTGCGAACGAGTGAACCTGAAACCTTACGCGCGCCTTCCCAAGGCTGTCAACGCCCGCGCGGCCCGGCGACTCAACCTCCGCCGAGGCTCGGGTTTGATTCATGGGCGCGGCCCACGTCGTCGAACTCCACGCGGCCGTCACGCATGCGGACCACGCGCGGCATGCGCTCGGCAAACGCTGGATTGTGTGTCACCACCACGATGGTGGTGCCGTGCTCACGATTGATCTGAAAAAAGAGCTCGTGAATGGCATCGCTC
Organism: uncultured Polyangiaceae bacterium; assembly: GCA_964236865.1. GTDB lineage: Bacteria > Myxococcota_A > Polyangia > Polyangiales > Polyangiaceae > PMG-095. The sequence continues at coordinate 84,588 of CAXSGJ010000019.1, read as the reverse complement.
GTGGCGCTGTCCAGGTTACCGGTCGGCTCGTCCGCGAGCACGAGCTTCGGATCCAGCGCCAGGGCTCTTGCCACCGCGACTCGCTGCTGTTCGCCTCCCGAAAGCTCACCCGGACGATGAGAAGCCCGGCTGGCTAAGCCAACTTCTTCGAGCAGCGCCTGGGCTCGGCGCTCCATCTCTTTACGAGAACGGCCCTGAATGAGCCCAGGCACCATGATGTTTTCGAGCGCAGTGAACTCGGGCAGCAGATGGTGAAACTGGAACACGAAGCCGATATCGCGGTTCCGCACCGCCGCCAGACGGGAGCCACTCATCGTCGTGAGCTCTTCTCCCCCTAGCCGAATACGACCGGCGCTCGGCAGATCCAGGGTACCCATGCAATGCAGCAGGGTGCTCTTGCCGGCGCCCGACTGGCCGACGATGGCCAGGATTTGCCCCGCGTGGATGTTCAGATCGATGCCCCTCAGCACATCGAGCGTCCGGCCCATGTGTTGAAAGCTCTTCCGAAGACCCTCGATGATGACTAACGCTTCAGCCACTCTTGCCTCATTCGTAACGAATGCCGTCGACAGGCCGCAATCGGCTCGCCGCAACGGCGGGGTAGATGGTGGCGATGGTCGTGATCAAGAGCGCGGCCAAGGCAACCAAGGTGAAGTCTGACCACTCCACGTTGATGGGGAGCTTGTCGACGTAGTACACGTCGGGGTCGAGGCGCACGCCGAACCACTTCAGGCCGAGCGTCGCCGCGAGGCCAGTCGTGACGCCAAAGATGGTACCGATGCCGCCGATCATCACGCCTTCGGTCATGAATATTTTCAAGATTGCGTGATCACTGGCGCCGAGCGACTTCAAGATCGCAATCTCTTTGCTCTTCTCGGTGACCATTAGAAGCAGCGTGCAAATGATGCAGAAGCTCGCGACCAGAATGGCCAGTGAAAGAATGATGAAGGTCGCGATCTTCTCCAGCTTGAGGGCGCTGAACAGGTTTTTGTTCGACTCTTTCCAATCGCGGAGCTGTAGGTCGTCGCGTGTGACTTTGGCCTCAATCGCGGGCCGTAGCTCCGACACGCGCTCGGCGTCGTCGATCTTGATCTCGATGCCGGTGACGTTGTGCTTGAGGTCGAAGAATTCTTGTGAAGCGTCGATCTTCACGTACGCGTGGCTCGCGTCGTACTCGTACATGCCGCTGTAGAAGATCGCCGCTACGCGGAACTTGCGGCTGCGCGGCAGGACCCCCATGGGGCCCAGGTCACCGAGCGGGGCGATCAGCGTCAGCTCGTCCCCCACGTATACGTGCAATGATTTGGCGAGCTCGCGGCCGATGACAATCCCGGGATAGGCATCCGGCGGGCTCGTGGCATCGCTTACCTCCGGATCCAGGCGCGACGAGTACGGCTTGATGTCTGGGCCTTTGAGATAGAACTCTCCGCCGCTACCGATGCCGATGGGCTCGTCCGGCGGTAGGCTAGCGAGCCGCTTGGGGTCATCCAGGTAGGAGAATTTGCCGACCTCGATATTTTGTAGAAGGTCGATCACGGTCCCGATGCTTGCGGTGTCGATGCCCCGCAGGATGACACCAGCCGTATTCGAGGAGCTGGAAGCCATCGCCTCACCCGCAGCCACGGGCGTCGCGGCGCGTACACCCTTTACCAGCCGCACGCCGTCCAGCAGATCCCGCCAGTGTTCGAAGCCGCCGACACGCTTGCTCTCGATCTTCACGTGCGCGTTGTTGCCCAAGATCTTGTGCTTCAAATCCGCGCCGAAGCCGCCCATGATCGAGACCACTGCGCACAGCGCAAATGAGCTGACGCCTACGCCCGCGATCGACAGCAGGGATATGACCGTCAAAAATCCGCTCTTTTGGGCGCGTACATGGCGCGCGGCCACGAACGAAACGAAGCCGCGCCCTTCGAAGCGGTCCATCAGCCAAGGCACCGCCAAGACCATGAAACACACTACGAAAGCCGTGCCGGACAGCGCCGCGCCCACGCGTACGACCTGGTGCCACATCACGAAGGAGCTGCCCCGCGGCTCCGGCAAGCGCGACACGAACGTGCCGAGCAGAGCGAGCAGCGTGAAGCTCACGCCCGTAAGCCAACGGAGCAGCGTGCGCCCGCCCCGCCGAAGCGCCTTTTTGAGCAGCGACCAAGCCAGCACGCCGAACAGCGCCGCCAATACACCGACTAGCGCAATTCGTCCGCCGAACCCGCCCCCGTACCAAAGCCGCAGTACGAAGCCGGTAACGGTTTGAAAGCGACTGACGAGCGGCGGAGCAGCAAGGATCATGCAGACTCGGGACGCAGCAAGGGAAACGCGATCACGTCGCGGATCGACTGCTGCGCAGTCAGGGCCATCGCCAAGCGGTCCACGCCCAAGCCGAAACCCGCGGCCGGTGGCATGCCGTGCTCGAGCGCCAGCACGTAGTCCTCGTCGTAGTCCATCGTTTCCTCAGCGCCCCCCGCCTTCAGCTCGAGCTGAGCACGGAAACGCGCGGCTTGGTCGTCCGGATCGTTCAACTCACTGAACGCGTTGCACAGCTCGCGACCGTGCACGAACAGCTCGAAGCGATCCACCAGCGCGGGATCGGCGTCCTTCTTTCGCGCCAGCGGCGAGACCTCCGCTGGATAATCGGTAATGAACACGGGCAGGCTCTTGTCGCCGTTGCTAGCCCGATAGTCGAGCGCTAGAAACGGCTCAGCCAGGTATTCGTAAGCCACGAACAAGCGCTCACCGTCGGATCGGCAGTGAGTCAACGCGCGCCGCAGGTTGCCCCAGTCTATCTCTCGCGCGCGCTCCGAGAGGGCCCGCCATGACTCGACCTCCGCGTCGACCGCGTTCGGCAGCCGCTTGCCGTCGGGACCCAAACGAAAGGCGAGCTCTGCGAAACGTGCGTGGATTTCGCTGGGCAACTCGGCGCGCTGCAAGGCGGAGCTCACGGCGAGCTTCATCGGTACGCGCGCGAACGGTTCGGCAAGCGAGAACGGTCGTTCCGCGAGCCAAGCGTCGTAATAGGCGCCCAGGCCGAGGGCACGCAAACGGCGCTCGAGAAAGGCGTCCACGTGCCGGAACAAGCGCTCGCTCTGATCCATCAGCACCTCGTAGTTGGCGTACGCCTGATAGAACTCGAGCATGGTGAACTCGGGATTGTGTCGGGTGCTGATTCCTTCGTTGCGGTAGCAGCGGCCAATCTCGTACACGCGCTCGAGGCCACCCACGAGCAGCCGCTTCAAGTAGAGCTCTGGAGCGATGCGCAGAAAGAGCTCTAAGTCGAGCGCGTTGTGATGGGTCTGAAAGGGGCGCGCGGCGGCGCCGCCCACCAGCGAGTGCAAGGTCGGTGTCTCCACTTCGAGGAAGCCCTGGGCATCCAGAAAATCTCGCAGCCCCTGGATGATGATCGAGCGCGAGCGGAGCGCCACCGCTACCTCGGGGTTGGCGATCAGGTCGACGTAGCGCCGGCGGTAGCGAACGTCCACGTCCGTCAAGCCGTGGAACTTGTCCGGCAACGGGCGGAGCGCTTTGGTGAGCAAGCGCAAAGAGGTTGCCTGCACGCTGAGCTCGCCGGTCTTCGTCACCATCAGCTGACCGCGGGCCGCGACGTGATCGGCAATGTCGATGTCTTCCAAGACCGCAAAGTCGTCCCCCAACACGTCCGCCTTCGCGAACACCTGGAGCTCGTCGGTCATGTCCCGGATGCGCAGGAACGAAGCCTTACCGAAGCCGCGCCGGCTCATTAGCCTGCCCATCACGTGAACCTCGCGGCCCTGGGCCAGCGCTTCGACCTTGATTGGATCGTAACGCAACTCGGACGCGGGCTCGATCAAGGCGTCGGCCAAGCTTAGACGCAGCTCGCGCAGCAAGCTGCGGTCGGTAACCGAGACGTCATTAGCGAACGGATTTTGCCCGCGCGAGCGCAGGTTTTCGGCCTTGTTGCGGCGCGCTTCCACGAGCGCGTCCTCGCCACTCTTATCCATGATTTGCCGCGTTCGTGTAGCGCGTGTGGCTGGAGGCGTCTAGCTCAGCGCGCCCGCACGCAGCGCGTGGACCTCGAACTACAGACTCGAACCTCGCGCCGCGACGTCAAAGGCATCGATTCTGGTCCAGCTCGCGCTGGCGCACGGCAAATCAAAGCGCGCCGGGCGGAGTCGCCTGGCTACCCGCCATCTTGTCCGCATTCTTGAGCAAGTAAGCCTCGATGAACGCGTCCAGATCGCCGTCCAGGATCCCCTGCACGTCGGAACTCTCGTGCTCGCTTCGATAGTCCTTAACGAGCTGATAGGGTTGGAGCACATAGCTTCGGATCTGACTGCCCCAGGCGATCTGGCCTTTAGCCGCCTCATAACGATCCTGAGCCGCTTCCCGCTTGGCTTCTTCCAGCTCGTACAGCCGGGATTTCATGGTCTTCAGCGCCATGGCTCGGTTTTGATGTTGACTGCGCTCGGCCCGGCACACCACCACGATGCCCGTCGGAATGTGCTTCATGCGCACCGCGGTTTCGACCTTGTTCACGTTCTGCCCACCCTTGCCACCGGCGCGCATGGTCGTGGTCTCCAGATCGCCGTCTTTGATCTCGATGTCGATCTCGTCCTCGATGTCGGGCGTGACTTCGATCGCGGCGAAGCTGGTTTGGCGCCGCGCATTTCCGTCGAACGGGCTGATGCGTACCAACCGATGCACGCCCATCTCCGCCCGCAGGTAGCCGTAGGCGTTGGGGCCGGTCACCGTGAATGACGCGCCATCGATACCGGCTTCATCGCCGGGTTGGAAGTCGATGACCTCCGTCTTGTAGCCGCGACGCTCGCACCATCTCAGGTACATACGCAGCATCATCTCGCCCCAGTCTTTGGCGTCCGTGCCGCCCGTGCCGGGGTGAATGCTGACGATCGCGTTGGCGTGGTCGACTGGGCCGGAGAGCATGCGCTGCAGCTCCGTCTTTCGCACTCGCGCTTCCAGCGTGGGAACCTGTGTTTCGATCTCGCTCACGAGCGCGTCGTCGTTGTCGGAAGCGCCGAGCTCCAGTAGCTCGACCGCGTCCGCAACGTCTTTACTCAATGACTCGATCAGGCCGAGCTTCTCATTCGCGGAAGCTCGCTTGCGCATCAGGGCTTGCGCCTTTTCTTGATGGTCCCAAAACTTCGGGGCCGCCGACAGCTCGTCGAGCTCTTCGATTTCCCGCTTCAATGCGGGGACGTCAAAGAGACCCCCTTAGCGCAGCAACACGCCTTTGGAGGTCGACCAGAGCATTTCGTGCGTCAGCGAGCATGGGCCGCCGTGTTTACCTCGACTTGCGTTGGTTCGCCAGCGAAGCTCACTGCAAGCTCGTCGCTTTCGCCGATCACCTGTGAAAACCAGCCATTGGTGAGCACATCCAGTTCCACGGCCGCGCCCACTGCTTCGAGCTCTGCGTTCTCCCGCACTTCGGGGTCACTGTACACGTCCGCCGCTTTGACTCGGCTGCGTTGCCAAAGCACTAGGCGCTGCAGGACGCGATCGATCAGGCGACGTTCGGCGGCGTCCCGTTCGTTCTCTAGGCGCTCGATGCTCACTTCTTCGTTCGCGAATACCAGGCGATCCAGGTGCCACGTCAGGCGCGCTTCGAAGGCTAGCTCCGAGGTGCCGGCTTGAGTGTAGCGATAAGGGTCTTCTGTGGTTGGCGCGAGGCGCAGGGTTTGTCCCGCGCTGTGCTCCGCCCCCAAGCGTAACTCCGGGAGGGCGGCCGAGGAACGTGAGCGCGTGCTGAGGCTACGAAGCCGACCGCGCACGTCGTAATAGCCCGCACTGTACAAGGCGTGCTGCACGGCGCCGCGCGCTAGCTTTGGGGTCAGTAAAAGCGCCGTCAGCTCGCGCGTCTTCGGGGCGGGAGGCGTGGGCGCTGGCGCAGGCTCCACTTGTCTTTTTGGGGGGCCCTCGGTCAGATAGTCACTGGCGACGGGGACGGCGCGCTTGGCGAAACGGTCCAAAGGAATGCCTAGGGAAAGGAACCCGGTCCATTCATTGGAGAAACTCCCCGTCCGATAGCCTGCGCTGATGGAGACCCACAGGCTGCCCGGACCGGGCGAGGCGTGAGCTGGAGCTGGAGCTGCGGCCAGAAGCACGCTGGTGATGCCTGCTCCCAAAAGTCCCCTGCTCATGAAGCAGAGTTCGGCCGGGCACGCGGCTGGTTGCGCGCTAGCGCAAGGCGGGCCTCGATCTCCGAATCGACGGCGCCAACGAGCGGATGAGCGCGGAAGCCCTTGGGGGCGAGGTCAGTAGCCACGATGAACGGCACGAAGCGCCCGTTGACCTCCCACCCGAGCGCGGCGCGCACAACGGCGCCAGCATTCAGGCCCGTCAGCACTCCGCTGCCCACGTTTGTTTGGAGGGAAACAGAAAAGTCCTGGCTGCGGCGCTCGACCTTGCCGGCGCGGGTTCGGAAGCTGAGCGCGCGGATGATCGGGCGGCTTTGCGGGAAGCGAAGCTCGAGCGCGCGGAGAGCGTGCGCGGGGATTTCCCAGTAGATCTGGCGTTCGTTGGCGAAGGCCAGCGTCACGAGCTGAGGCTGGGGTTCGGGTGCGGGTTCGGGTGCGGGTTCGGGTTCGGGTTCGCGTGCGGGTTCGGGTTCGGGTGCGGGTTCGGGTGCGGGTTCGGGTTCGCGTGCGGGCTCGGGTGCCGGTGCGGGTTCGCGTGAGGGCTCGGGTGCCGGTGCGGGTTCGCGTGCGGATTCGGGTTCGGGCTCGCGTGCGCGATCGGATTCTGGTGGATCGGCGAAGGAGATGCGTTGGCGGCGCGGGGCGGGCTTCGGCGGTTCGGCGCCGGCGGCTAGACGGTCTCGAAGCGCGCGCGCCGGATCGTGGTCGGGTTCTTTGCTCAACACTTCCTCGAGCATGCGCAGCGCGCGCTCGAGGTGGCCCTGAGCCGCGTAGATCTCGGCTAGCGTGACCGTCGCCACTGGGGGCGGGCCCTTCCAATCCCCTTCGCGAACTCCCTCACCGCGGATGATCGCGGCAGCATCGGGGAGGTTGAGGCCAGCTTCGACCACGCTTGCCACCAAGTCGCGGGCGACGCCGAGGAATCCGCGGGCCCGCTTCTGTTGCACCAGGTCGGGCTCTGAGCGACGCACGATTTCATCGCGCATCTCGACGCGCGTCATCAGTTCCGGACGCTCGACGCCCAGAACTCGAGCCTTCAAAATGAGCTGCTCGCGGTTCAAGCGCTCGAGCTCATCGCTACCTTCGACCATGGCGGACGCATTATTGAGGTGCGGCGCCGTGCGAGGTCAAGCGGCGCACAAAAGGCGCTAGTGCCAGGCGCCCCGCGCCAACCGGTCCGGCACCGCCGCCGAAAGGGCGAAGCGGGCCGCCGCGATGTCCTGGCCAATTTGGGCTTTCAGCTCGGGTAACCCAGCGAACTTCCGCTCGTCACGCAGACGGGCCATGAGGTGAACCCGCAGCGTCGCGCCATACAGATCGCCTTCGAAATCCAAGAGATGCACCTCGGCGCTGAAGCCGCCACTGACCGTCGGTCGAAGACCGATGTTCGCAACGCCCTTGCCGAGCGCGGCGCTCACGTCGCGGGTCACCCGGTCCACCAGCACCGCGTACACGCCGTGGGGCGGCAGCGCCTCCGCGACGCCGCCGAGGTTGGCGGTGGGCACACCGATGGTACGCCCGCGTTGATCACCGAGCACGACGGTCCCACTCAGGGAGTGGGGCCGGCCGAGCACGCTAGCCACGCCCGCCAGGTCACCGGTCGCCAGCGCGGAGCGCGCGCGTGTGCTCGAGTAGGGACCAACGCTGTCGCCGCTCAGAGAAGAAGCGCGCGCCTCTAGGCCGAGCTCTTCCGCTAGCGCGACAAGCGTGGCTAGGTCGCCGGCGCGCTCGTGACCGAAGCGAAAGTTCTCCCCCACGATCACGACTTTGGCGCCTAGGAGGTCGACCACGAAATCACGCGCGAAATGAATCGGCGAGAGCTGCGAAAGCTCGAGCGTGAACGGTTCGACGACGACGCGGAGCTCCGCCCCCAAGCGCTCGATCAGCTCCACCTTGCGTTCGAGCACCGTCAGCGGCGGGCGCATGCCGCGACCAAGCACCTGCGCGGGATGTGGATCGAACGTGAGCACCAGTGGACGCAGGTTGGCGTCGCGCGCCTCCGTCAGGGCCGCCTCGATGACCGCTTGGTGCCCCAAATGCACGCCGTCGAAGTTGCCGATCGCGACGAGCGAGCCGCGTCCCGGTTCTTCCTCTTTCAGGGTGCGAGCGCGGCTTTTCACGACCCGCCCTGTATACAACACCTTGCGGCCTTGCGCGCCCTCGGGAATGCTCGTCGGGAGCTCGATGACACCCGAACAAGCGATCAAGGAAGCCCAGGATCAACAGCTCAGGCCGGTGTACTTGCTCGTTGGGGACGAACGCTACTTCGAGTCCAGGGTAGTGCAGGCGCTGCGGGCTGCGACCCTCGCGGGCGGCATTCTGGGCCTGAATGAAGATCAGGTACAAGCGCAGGATCGCGACGTGGACGCGGCACTCTCGGCTGCGCGCACGCTGCCCATGATGGCCAAGCGTCGCTTCGTGCTGGTGCGCGGCCTAGAGCACTGGGAGCCGAGAGAAGGCGCAGAGGCGAAAGCGAGCGGCCCGCTCGATCGCTTGCTCGAGTACGCGCAAAAGCCGGCTCCGTCGACCACGCTGGTGTTGCTCGGAGGCCACCTCGACAAGCGGCGCAAGCTCGTCACGAGCGCGCGCAAAGAGGGCTGGCTCGTCAATTGTGAAGCGTTGTCGCGCGCGGATTTGCCCGCCTTCATCGAGCGGAGCGCGCGCCTGCGCGGGAACGCGCTCGAGCCAGGCGTAGCGGATCTAATCGCCGAATTGACGGGGCCCGAGCTCGGCCCGGTGACGGATGCGCTCGAGCGTTGCTGCCTTTACGCAGGTGCTGGCGTGGCCGTGACCGAGGACGTCGTCGCCGAATGCGTGGTGCGCCTGCGCGCCAAAACCGTCTGGGAATTGGTTGGCGCAGTGGGCCGCCGCGATTCGGGTGCCGCGCTCAGCGCGCTCGATCAAGTCTACGACCCGCAGGATCGCGGGCTGCGGTTGCTCGGGCTACTCGCGTGGTCCGCGCGCCAGCTGCTGCGCTTCGAGGCCGCCTCGAGCGAGGGCCTCTCCGCGAGCGATGCCGCGGTTCGCGCCGGCGCGCCGCCGTTCAAGGGGCGGGAGCTTGCCGAGCAAGTCAGCCGGATTCCTCGCGTCGACCTCGAGCGTTGGCTCGAGACCTTGGCCGAGCTCGACTACGCGCTCAAAGGTGGCTCCCGTCGGCCAGCGAAATCAGTGCTCGAACACGGCATTTTGAAGCTGTGTCGAAGTCCAGAAGTGCGCCCGCCGGCCCGCGGCCGAGAGCGCAGAGCTTGACCGAGCAGAGCCGCCGCCCCACATTGCTGATGTAGCGTGATGGATATACTGTCCCGGGACACCCCGCCTACGGCTCGGATCGAGCAGCTCGCTCAAGCCCCCCTGCCGACCCGCCACGGCATGTTCCAACTGCGCGTGTTTCGTTGGGATGATCCGGCGGCCCACCCCGCCCTCAGCCGCGAGCATTGTGCCTTGATCGTGGGCGACGTGCGCGGCCGGCGCAGCGTGCCGGTGCGGGTGCATTCGGAGTGTCTGACCGGTGAGGTCTTCGGCTCGCTCAAGTGCGATTGTCGGGAGCAGTTCGACCACGCACAAGCGGCCATCGCCCAACATGGCTTCGGTGTCATCTTGTACCTGCGTCAAGAAGGCCGGGGCATCGGCTTGGCCAACAAGGTGCGGGCCTATGCTCTACAGGCCATGGGCGCAGATACCGTGGAGGCAAATGAGCTGCTTCATTTGCCGGTAGACGCTCGAACCTACGACGTCGCCGCGGCCATGCTGCGTGAGCTCGGTATCGAATCGGTCGAGCTGCTCACGAACAACCCGGTCAAGGTGGATGAGCTGCGGAAGCTCGGGGTGACGGTCGATAAACGCTTGCCCGTGCTGATTCCCGCCAATCCGTTTTCAGCCTCTTACTTGGAGGTCAAACGCCTGCGCATGCAACACGAGCTGCCGGATCCCGCCTTGCTCGTCGACAGCGCGCTCAACGTCGGTCAAACGGGCCGACGCGCCGCGCAGTAGCGTCACGGTTTTTGCTGGCGGGCCGAGGCCGCCTTCAGCGCGGCGAAGCGCGCCTTCAGCTTGGGCGCGTAGCCCTCCTTATTGAGCTGCTTGGTGCGACCGATGGCCAGCGCATCTTCGGGCACGTCGCTGGTCACGGTCGTGCCGGTGGCAACATACGCGCCGCGGCCGACCACGACCGGAGCAATGAGCTGCGAGTCGCTGCCGATGAATGCGTCGGCTCCGATCACTGTTTGGTGCTTGTTGAAGCCGTCGTAATTGCAAAAAATGGTGCCCGCGCCCAGATTTGCGCGCTCGCCAATGTCAGCGTCACCGAGGTACGCTAGGTGGTTGGCCTTGGCCCCGCGCCGCACGCGCGTCTTCTTCGTCTCGACGAAGTTGCCGATGTGTGCGTCGGCCTCGATCTCGGATTCGGGACGCAGGTGAGCGAAAGGACCGAGCTGGGCGCCGTCGCCCACGCGGCTGGACGTGACGACGGTGTAGGGCTTGAGCGAGGCGCCCGCGCCGATGCTCGAGTCGGTGACGACGCAGCCGACGTCAACGACGGTGCGTGCGCCGACACGCGTCGAGCCGCGCAGGCACACGCCGTCCTCGATCCGCGCGTCCTCGCCGATCTCGACCTCCTCGTCGATCGACGGCGCGCCGCGCACCGTCACACCATTTAGCGCGTGGCGCACCCGGATGCGTTCGAAGAGGTGCGCTTCGGCTTGCGCCAACTGACTGCGGTCGTTCACGCCCAAGAGCGCGGCGCCCGGTCCTACAACGGCGGTCACGCGGCTCGTCTGTGCCACGATGGCGATCACGTCGGTCAGATAATATTCGCCCTGCGCGTTGCTCGGCGAGACTCGAGCCAGGGCGCGCCGAAGGCTTTCCGTCTTACCCGCGTACATACCGGCGTTCACCTCCTGAATCGCGTGCTCTTCCAAATTCTTCAAATCTCGCTGCTCGCGAATCTCCGAGACGACACCGCTCGCGCTGCGCACAATACGGCCGTAGCCAGCGGGCTCGGTCAATTTGCACGTCATCACGCTGAGCTCCTCCGCGCCCGGCATATCTAGAGCGCGCACGAGCTCGGTCAATTCTTCGGCTCGCACGAGGGGCGTGTCGCCGCACAAGATCAATACTCGCTCGGAATCGACCCGCTGGAGCCCAACGCGCGCTGCGTCGCCCGTGCCCCGCGGTGGATCTTGAACGACCGTGACGACCCGATCGCCGAAGGCGCGCGCGAGTGAATCATCGATCTCCGTACGACCGCTGGTCACGACGACGGCACGTTCGACCCCGGCGTCGAATGCGGCGCGCACCACGTAGTGCAGCAAGGGCCGCCCGGCGATCGGATGCATCACCTTGGGCAACGCGCTCTTCATACGCTTTCCTAGACCGGCGGCGAGGATCACGGCGGTGAGACGAGGCATGCTCATGCACTTCCCACAACGGCCGTAAAAATGCCAGGGCGGCTACGGAGCGCCCGGCTCCATGGGCGGAGGGGCCGCTGCGTCCGTCGGCGCAGCTTGCGGCGCTTCGGCGGCGGTCGACGTTTGGAGCGCGGGCTCGAGCGGCGACAGCGTACCACTGGCCAGCGAATCCGCTTCCAGGTCTTCTTGGTGCGGAGGCACGGAGCGGCCGCGATCCACATACACCACGATGTCTTCGCCGGCGTGCAGCTTGTCGGTTCGTGCGCGCCGGTTGATGCGCTCCATGCTGCCGACGGTCATCCCGTAGCGCTTGCCGAGCATGGCCAACGTGTCGTTCTGGCGCGCGCTCACCACCACACGTTTACGCCCGTTTTGCGCCTCGAAGTAGTCGTAGAATTCCGGCGTGCCCGCGATCAACACGCGGGTTTGAGCGGGCAAAATCGTGCGCGCCGAGAAGCTTCTGTTCTTGTCGACGAAGAGCTGAAGAGTCATGCCTGCCTGAAGCCGCGCGTTCTCGTCGAGCGCGTTCCAGAGCCCGATGTCTACCACGTCCACGGCAAACACGCGGGCGACGCGCGCCACCGTGTCACCGGCGAGCACCCGGTAAAACAGCCGAGAACGCTCCGCATAGGCAAACTCACGCGGCGGGACGACGACGACCTCGTCGTTCGCTTCGGCGCTAGCCGCGCGCCCCGTCCGCGGCACGAGCAAGACCGTGCCTGCGGCTAGGATCTCCTTCGGCTCGACGCGATTGATGGCACGAAGGCGCGCCTCACTCACGCCGCGCGCGTTGGCGATCGCCTCGACGGTGTCGCCGAACTTGCTGACGTAGGCCTCGAGGGCGTCGTCGTCACCCGAAACGCGCGCGAGCCCCGACGTACACGGCGTACCGCGGCCGGCGGGAACGCGCACGCGCCAGCTAGGCTTCGCCGAGCCAGGCAGCGCCGGAGGGGTGCGGCCGGCCAAATATCCAGGATTTAGCGCCTCGACCTGACTCTCGGGGACGCCCGCCGCACGTGCGACCTCGGTCAGCGGCACGCTCGGACCCACGAGCACGACATCGAACGTCTCTGGCCGCTCGACGTCGACGGTGTCGAGCCCGAAGGCTTGCTTATTGTTCATCACGATCGCCAGCGCGAAGATCTTCGGCACGTACAGCGCCGTCTCCCAAGGCACGCCGGCCTCGTAACGCGCGAGCTCCCAGAAGTCGTTGCTGTTGAATTTGCGGATCGAGCGGGCTAGGCCTCCGTAGCCCATGTTGTAAGACGCGATCGCCAGGTCCCAGCTGCCAAAGCGCCGATACAGATCGCTCAAGTAGCGGCTGGCGGCCTCCGTGGAACGCTCCGGATCCAGGCGCTCATCGACCCAACGATCGACGGTGAGACCGTACGTCCGTCCCGCATCGGGCATGAATTGCCAGAGCCCCGCGGCTCCAGCCGGCGAACTGATGGTGGGGTTATGTCCGCTTTCGATCATCGACAGCCAAACCAAGTCGGTCGGCACGCCGGCTCGCGAAAGCTCGGCTCGCATGGCGGTCGTGTAGCGCCCGCTCTTTTTAGCCCAGACGCGCGCGATCGATCTGCCACTCGGACTATCGCGGTAAAACCTCAAGTACTTGACGACGAACTCGTCGAGCACGACGGGCAAGTTCGGCATCGTCAGACTCTTCAGCCATGCGGCGTCTGGCGCGCCCTCGAGCGCCGCCACGTGCGAGTCGCCCGGGCGGAGCATGGCCGGCGCTTCCGTGTTTGCGCCGGGACGGCCGTTGTCTACAGGCGCTGGTAGATCCCACGACCAGCCCGGCTCGACGCCGGTGAGTGGGCGTGGAAAAAGCACGCGCTCCGCTGCCTTGAGAGAGCGGAGCTCGGGGTCGTCTTTCCCTGCACGCAGGTCTTCGTCGGTGAACCCGCCTGCGATTTTTTGGCGCGCGACGCGGTTCGGTAGCGCGCGTGGCGCGTCCGCCGGCAAGGTCGCAGCGGGCCGATGCGGCGGCTTGCCCTTTTGATGCGTGGCACGGACGGCGCTTTTTTCCGGGCGCGCTCCCTCGGTTGGCGTGCCGGGTTTGGTCGAGCTCGAGGGCGGCGCCTCGGGTTCGTCTTGCCCGGTCAACGCAGGCGGGGCCGCGCCGGGCTGGGCGCTGACCGAGCGAGTGCCCGCGCCACGCTGCGGATCGGGCGCGAGCTCGGCCGGAGGGGACGCGGCGGGGGGCGGCGGCGACTCGGCAGGCTTCGCGGCGTCGACCGGTTTGGCGGCAGACTTGGGCTTCTCCTGCTTGTTCGAGCGTGTCCTCGCGCTCGCTTCGGGCTTCGGGCTGAGCGCGGGCTTCGCGCTCGGCTCGGGCTTCTGGCTGACGACCGGCCTCGCGCTCCCAGCCGAAGGCGCATCGGGCGCAGCGCCGACGGAGATCGTCGCCAGGCCGAGCGCGACAGCGACCCGTGAAGCTCGGACGGCACAGCGGGCTCGGGGCATGACAGCGTCCTAGCGATGTCCGCAAATTTGGTCAAATCCGCGTGATTTTTCGCATGGATCTTGATCCCGCCGCGGGGCTTGTGCCTGGTAGCGCGCAGATGAACGCCATGACCCGCACCGAGCTCGACACCTTCGGCCCGATCGAAGTCCCGGACGACCGCCTCTGGGGCGCCCAGACTCAGCGCAGCTTGCAGAACTTCGACATCTCTGGCGAACGCATGCCGGCGCCGCTGCTGCGTGCGCTCGCCATCGTAAAAAAGGCGGCCGCGCTCGTGAACATGGACCTGCGAGCGGTCGACGCCAAAGTCGCCGCGGCTATCGTGGCCGCGGCCGATGAAGTCATCGCCGGCCAGCACGACGGCGAGTTCCCGCTCGTGGTGTGGCAAACCGGAAGCGGCACGCAAAGCAACATGAACATGAATGAGGTGCTGGCCAACCGCGCCAGTGAGCTTCTGGGCGGCGTGCGCGGCGAGAAGCGCTTGGTGCATCCGAACGATCACGTGAACCGCGGTCAATCGTCGAACGACGTCTTCCCCGCCGCAATGTCGTTGGCCTGCACCGATGCGGTGCGCACGCGCGTATTGCCCGCGGTCAAAGCCTTGCGCGACACACTGGCCGAAAAGTCCGCCGCCTTCGCGAGCATCGTCAAGATCGGCCGCACCCACCTGATGGACGCCACGCCACTGACACTCGGCCAGGAGCTCAGCGGCTGGGTCGCGCAGCTCGATCACGGCCTGAAACACCTAGAGAGCGCGGTGCCGCACTTGGCGGAGCTTGCTCTCGGCGGCACCGCAGTGGGCACCGGCCTCAACGCCCATCCGGAGTACGCGGTCCGGGTCGCGTCCAAGGTCGCCGAGCTCACCGGGCATCCGATCGTCACCGCGCCCAACAAATTCGAGTCACTGGCCGCCCACGACGCCATCGTGTTCGGTCACGGCGCGCTGAAGACCCTCGCCGCATCATTGATGAAAATCGCCAACGACGTGCGCTGGCTAGCCTCGGGTCCACGCTGCGGCATCGGCGAAATCTCGATTCCCGAAAATGAGCCGGGCAGCTCGATCATGCCGGGCAAGGTCAACCCCACGCAGTCGGAGGCCATGACCATGCTCTGCGCCCAAGTGTTCGGCAATGACGTGGCCGTGAACATCGGCGGCGCGAGCGGCAACTTCGAGCTCAACGTCTTCAAGCCGCTCTTAGCCCACAACTTTTTGCAGAGCGCGCGTCTGATCGCCGATGGCTGCGATAGCTTCCGCAAAAACTGTGCGGTCGGGATCGAGCCTAACCGTGACCGCATTCAGCAACACCTCGAGAACTCACTGATGCTCGTGACCGCTTTGAACCCGCACATTGGCTACGACAACGCCGCCAAAATCGCGAAAAAGGCCCACAAGGAGGGCCTCACGCTGCGCCAGTCAGCGGAGGCCTTGGGCTTGGTCTCGTCCGAAGACTTCAGCCGTTTCGTGCGGCCCGAGGACATGCTCGGGCCAAAGGGCTGACGCGTCGAAAAAACAGCGAACCAGCTCGATTGAAGGGGTGGGGTGATGGTCACGCGCAGAGGCACAAAAGCACTCAGCCTTCGGCGGCAAGGCCGACCTCGCCCGCGCGCGACTGGCACGGCGGTTCGACCTCGTGCTTCAATCGAGCAAAACCGACCGACTAGGCACGGCCTAGGTCGTCCTGCCACGGGCTTTGGCACTCTGGATCGCTGACGAAGAGCAGCACGGCCCGCATTTCACGGTAGTGGTCGGCCAAGTGCGCCAAGGCCGACGCTGGCAGGTGCATCTCGTTCAAACTGTGGAAGTGGGCATCGCCGTCCGGTCGCAGGTCGTGACCCGAAAGGGCTGCTTGGCGCTCGCTCGACACCACGAGCGCGGCGAACAGCTCCGGGCGAGGCACGATCTGCGTGGGCACGGCCACTCGGTCGAGGCCGGCGGCCCAACACAGCCAACACAGCGCGGTCCATTCGATGCGTGTCCGCCGCACCAGCTCGGGTGTGGGCCGATCATTCAAGGCGAGCGTCTCGTCGACATGTACGGTCTCCCCGTCCTCGCTCTTGAACGAGAAGCGACGCAGCGGCGCGCCGCTAATGAGCCGAGAAACGTGCGGCGGAATCCGCTGTTCGCCTCGCGCCATAAGCACTGCCCGGTGAGCCTCAACGCGCTGCGCGGCGCGATCGATCGCCTCACGCAGCGCGCCCAAGGGCTGTTCGACACGAGCAGCGTCCGGATCTGCCACAATAAGCGGCTCGCGTGAGGACCAAAAATCATACACGCCCGAGAGCACGTCGTCTTCGCGTTCACGGAGCGGCTTGGGCCAGTCACTGGGCGAGGCAGCGGCATTTGGATCGAAGAGCCGACGGCCGTCGGCGGCATGATACGACTCCGCCAGCAGCTGCCCTCGACGATGCTCTTGCCGCATCACTCGCGTGCCATCCGGGATGCAGCATTCCCGAATGGTGCGCGTTTGCTCGCCGTTGGCGTACACGCAGAGCAGACCGTCAGCGAGGTCATCGAAGTAGCGACCCTCCTGCTCGATGGCACCAGAGGCGTGGAAGCGTCGAAACGGGCCGTGACGTTTGCCGTGGCGATACTCGAATTCGAGCCAACGCGTGCCATCGGCGCGAAAGGAACGGAGCGGCCCGTGAAGCTCGCCTTGTTCGTCCCGCTGGCAGAGCAGCCACTCTTGGGCGTCATAGAACCAACGGGCGGCCGGCGGGATGCTGCTCGGCCGCCCATCGGCCGCCATTTCGCTGATTGGCTCGGGCATCGCCTGATTGGGGCATGACCCTTGTTTCGGCGCGGATTCGCGGGTTGTCGTCGAGTCCGACTGTCGATCGCACCGGGCCGGTCCTAGGCTCATGGTCATGTCAGAGACGCCGCTGCTCATCGAGTCGAAATGGCCGATCGCCGACCGCACCAAGATCCAGCTCTTCTCCTTGGCCACACCCAACGGCCAAAAGGTGGCCACCGCGCTGGAGGAGCTGGCACTCCCTTACGAAGCGCACACGGTGCGCATCGGCCAGGGCGAGCAACTCAGCGACGCTTTCAACTCGATCAGCCCAAACGCAAAGATCCCCGTCCTTCTGGATTTCGACGGGCCGGATGGAAAGCCGATTGCGCTCATGGAGTCGGGCGCGATCTTGATCTACCTGGCGGAGAAAACCGGCAAGCTGATGCCAACCGATCCAGCTCGCCGCTTCGAATGCCTGCAATGGCTATTCTTCCAGGCGGCTCACGTGGGCCCCATGTTCGGGCAGTTCGGGCACTTCTTCAAATACGCGAAGGACAAGTGCGACCACCCCTACCCGCTCGAGCGTTACACGACCGAAAGCAAGCGCCTGCTCGGCGTGCTCGAAAGTCGGCTGAGCGGGCGACAGTACTTGGCCGATGAGTTCTCGATCGCCGACATCGCGACGTTCCCCTGGGTGAACGCGCTTGGCTGGGCGTACAACGCGTCGGATATCTTCCACTTGGGCGACACGCCCAACGTGCAAGCCTGGCTCGAGCGCTGCACCGCGCGCCCCGCGTTTCAGCGCGGCAAGGACGTGACGAAGTAGCGTCGGTCGTTACTTGAGCGACGTCCAAAATTTCCAGACTTCGGCGGGCTGGTTTTCCTTGCCTGCACCGTGACCGCCGGGGACCGCGCACCAGACGACCGGGCTATCGCAGCTGCCGTAGATTTGGCATTCCTTGTACATCGGATCCCAAGCGGACGAGATGGCGCTGCAACCGTTGGCTTTCACGAACAGGTCGCGCGCCTGCCCGGTGCCCACATCCTGGCCGTTGACCATGTCGACCACGCCATTTTCGTTGTCTCCCGTACCGATAATCATCAGCGCGGCCGCGCCGCCCGTGCACGGGCCGTGGTCATGTTGCAAGCCGCCTGCCACGGTGGAAATGCCGCGGAGGACATTGCCGCGGGTGCAGCCCAGGTACGCACTGAGCCAAGCCCCACTGCTCCAACCCGCGGCGTATACTTTGCCCTGGTCGATGCAGTACTTCGCTTCGACCTCGGCCAGGGCTTGATCGAAGTAAGGACCATCCGGCGAGTCCGCTAGCCCAGACTTGCCCGCCTCGAAACAGCCGGGCGCGGCCTCCGACGGGACGACGGTTTTGGAGCTGACCGGGGCGGGAATCATCTGCACCATGATGAACTGACTGCTGAGCGCGCTGCTCGAGAAGTCGTTGCCCTCCGGACCGCTTTGTCCACAACCCTGACCATAAAAGACGACAGGCATCGCGGTCTTGCCGTCGTACAGGGTCGGCAGCTGCGTATAGTATTTGCGCGCGACGTACGCAGGCGCGTACTGGGGCGCAACGTTCACCATCAGGGCGTGCTCGACCGCGGTTTTGAACGGATCGGTGAAGGCCTTGCCGCAGCCGGCGCTCGGCCCCGAAGGTCGGCCGAGTGGCGCGGCCCCGCCGCTGCCGGCAACGACGTTGCCCATGCCGCCCAGCGCGGAGCTCCCGCCCGTGCTGCTGCCTGCGACCTCTGAAGCGCCACCGCTCGAGGCCCCTCCGGCGGGCGCGATGGCGCCGCCCGCGGCCGCCAGCATGCCCGCTTGACCGCTAGCGCCAGCGCCAGCGCCAGCGCCAGGCAATGAGCTGACGCTCGAGACGCCGTCAGAGGAACCGGCGCAAGCAGGGAGAGCAAGCATTCCGCCGGCCGCAGCAGCGGCGAAGAAACCAATTACCGGCCGCTGAAACATTTGAACTCCTACTGCGAAGCCCTCGTCCGGGCTGTACGCTTAGTGACTGCGTGCCTGCTCTTCCGTGACGCGCTTTCAGGAGCGCCGCTTAACGAGCCCGATCAGTCAGTCAGGCTTGGCGCGTGCGGGAGCGCGAGGCACGCCAGGTCAATGTTCCCACGCTCAGCGCTACGCCGAACGCAAAGAGCGACCAACCCGGGCGAGCAATGCCCAAGCCGTTTTGTCCGAGCACCCCTTCGAAGAGTTGGACGAGGACAGCGGCGAGGCCGTACGAGGCTGCGCTGTACAGCACGGCACGCCGCAGGCGGCGCGACAATTCGAGCGAACGCGGGGTGTTGGGCCAGACATCGCGCCGCACATGGCGAATCCAAATCAGCGCGGGACTGGACAGTGTTGCGAAGACGCCAATTAGCGACAACATTACCTCCGCCGTGCTGAGGTCCGAGCCGCGCACCACCCGCACCAAGGCGGCGGCCACAACCACCACATTTACGAAGCCCCAAAACAGGCCTAAACACGTGAAAAACACCAGCCCCGGGCGCGCAAGCCGGACGCTGCGCGAGGTCTCCTCCAGTGCCTCTCGCACGGACCCGGGCTCGGGGGTGGCGAGCAGTGTGCGCGCGGCCTCTTCGAATAAGGTGGCGCCGGGCTCGCTCGCTGGACTGACCAGCACGGGCGAGCTGGCACTGGCCGGCGCGTCCGGCGCATCGAAGGGTGCCAGCGCTTGCTCGAGCATTTCCATACTCGCGAAGCGCTCGTTCGGCGCCTTGGCCATGGTGCGCTGCACGATCAGCTCCAGCGCAAGCGGTACCGAAGGCTCGATCGTGGACGGCCGCTCGGGCTCCTGAGTCAGCACGGCGGTGAGAATCGCCATCGGATCGCTGCCGTGGAACGGTTTCCGACCGGTGAGCGCGCGGTACAAGATCGCCCCCACGGCGTAGATGTCCGCACGCGCATCGACGCGGTCGCCGCGTGCCTGCTCGGGCGCCATGTAGTCCGGCGTGCCCATCACGGTACCGGTCTTGGTCAAGCCGTCACTCACTTCCGACACCTTGGAGATGCCGAAGTCCAGGACCTTCACGGTGGCTTTCGGCCCGGCTAAAAACACGTTTTCCGGTTTGACGTCGCGGTGCACGATGCCAGCCACGTGGGCCGCAGCCAGCGCGTGGCACACCTGGCGCACCACGTGCACGGCTTCGATCACTGGCAACTTGCCGACGCGCTCCAAATATTTGCCGAGCTCCTCACCCTCCAGCAATTCGGCCACGATGTAGGGCCGGCCGTCAGCGCTGGTGTTGACATCGTATACACCGACCACGTTCGGGTGCGTGAGCACGCTGGCCGCCTCGGCTTCGCGCTGAAAGCGCGTCACGACTTCGGGCTCACGCGCGAGATCGTGATGCAGGAGCTTGACCGCGAAGCGTTTGGTTTGCAGCCGCGTGTGCCGTGCCTCGTACACGCGGCCCATGCCGCCCTCGCCGATCACGCGGACGACCTCGTAGTTGCCGTCCAAGAGCTGACCGACCAGCGGATCTTCATCGCTGGGGGCGTCCTCGAGCGGCGTCGCGTCGCGCGGGCAGACCCGAAAGTCCGCGGGATAGCGCGCGCCGCAAGCAGGGCAGACTCGCGGGTTGATCGCGGCCCGACTGCTCTCTGGCGCACGCGGCGAGCTGGGTGCTGAAACCGTGCGCGCCGACGCAGCAGAGTTCGACGACGAAACGGGCCTCGGCTCAGACATGCGCCGACGGATGCTAGCGCTTGGCGCGCAGGCTGGGTACGCCCAAGCACGACCACGCTGCCGATTCGCGCCTTCCGCGCGCCGGGGCCGTTTTGTGTCAGCCTTTGATCACCAGGAATGTGGTGCTGCCGCGTCGATTGACGAGCAAAAGCACGCGGCTCTTGGACTTGGCGTAGAGCTCCTGAAATTGCTGAGGCGAGGCGAGGCGGATGCGATTCACCTCCAGCACCACGTCCCCCGGACGCAAGCCCGCGCGCGCGGCGTTACTTTGCGGGTCGAGGCGCGTGATGACCACCCCTTGCTTGACGTTGTCGTCGATTTCGAACGCGCTCCGAGTTTGCGGATTGAGGTTCTCGAGCACGATGCCGTCGAGCGCAGCGCCGCCTGGACTGGAGCTTGGCCCCGTCGCAGTCGCCGCGTCGGCCTCCGGCATTTCACCAAGCTGCACGTCTGCGGCGCTGGCCTTGCCCTCTCGGACCAAGTCCAGGTGTACGGTGCGGCGCGCGCCACTGGCGGCGATCATGTTGCGAAACTGGCCGCTCGTGTCCACGACCTTGCCATCCACCTTGAGCACCACGTCTCCCCGGGCGAGCCCGGCCTTGGCCGCTGGCGTGCCGGGCTTGACGTCGGACAAGAGAATGCCAGTGGCGCCAGGGAGCTTCATGGCATCGGCCAGCTCTTGATCGACGTCTTGGATCGCCACGCCCAGCCAGCCGCGCACCACTTTGCCGGTCTTCTTCAAGCTGTCCATGATCGGCGAGGCCATGTTGCTCGGGATGGCGAAGCCAATGCCCTGATAGCCGCCGCTGCGTGAAAGGATCGCGGTGTTGATCCCGACCAGTTGGCCCTCACTGTTGATCAAGGCGCCGCCAGAATTCCCGGGATTGATCGCCGCGTCCGTTTGGATGAAATCCTCATAAGCTTCGATGCCGAGATCGGAGCGGCCCTTGGCCGAGACAATGCCCATGGTGACCGTTTGCCCGACTCCAAACGGATTGCCGATGGCCAACACGATGTCGCCCAAGCGTAGACGACCCGAATCGCCGAACTCTGCCGGGGTGAGGTCACCCACGGCGCCCTTGATTTTGATCACTGCCAGATCGCTCTTGGGATCGGTGCCGACGACTGTCGCGTCGTAGTTATGGCGATCAGAGGTCGTGACTTTGATCTCTTGCGCATCGGCCACGACATGGTTGTTCGTGAGCACGTAGCCGTCTTTCGAAACGATCACGCCCGAGCCCTTGCCCTGTTCACGGCGATCCTCCTGGCCGGGGTTGCCGAAGAAAGGCAAAAACGATCCCGAGCCTGACATCTTCGTGACCTTGGTCATGGAGATGTTGACCACCGATGGCAGCACACGGGCGGTGATGTCCGCGATGGATTCCGCCCCGGTATGAGCCAAGAGTGGGTTCGGCAGCACCGTGACAGGAGCCGGCGCCTTGGTTTCTGCGGCGATTTCCGGGTGCATCTGCGCGTTGGCGGACTTCGCACAACCGCCGCAAACGAGGGCACAGGCAGCGATCAGCAGCAAGGGATGAGTCAATGGCCGGGTGAGCATCGATTTTCCTCGGTTTGGCGGACATCATGCCGCGTGCGAGATGAACAAATGGGGGGCGACATTCATTCCTGCCCCGAACTCCGAAGCTTCGGCCCACCTCTCAAAGAGTCTTCGGGGCGGCGAATCAACTGAAAAATTCTCTGATCTTGTCGGCTTGGGCGCGCGCATCCTGACGGCCGATTTCCATCAGCTCGTGGGCAAAGCTGCCATCGAACAACAGGTACGACGCCCAGTCCGCCTCCGGTTCGGGCGCGTCGCTCGCGAATTTCTCGATGATGTACTTGGCTACGGGCCGGAGGTGGGTGGTCTTGAGGGATTTCTTGATGAATTCCCCGGCGACGCGGCCCAAATCCCTGGAAGGCTGAAACACTAGCTTCTTCAACCGCCGGTAAGGGGCGCCACGGTGCTGGATCCACACCCTTTGGATGCGCTCTAAGTCGTCGGCGTCAAGGGTCTCCTCCAGCACCTCCATCACCTGATTCAGGCGCTCGAGCACCTGCAGATCGTAGGCCACCGGATCGAGCAGCAACGCGTTCAAGAGTTTGCCGATCAAGAACACCGAGCTCAGCTCTCCGCCCTTGCCCGCATCCGCGTGCTCGGCGGCCGCTATTTCACGCTGCGAACGCTCGTGGCGCACGGACACGATCACGAGCCGCTCCGCGCCAGCGCGGATGGCGGGAGCGATCGGCGTGTTGAAGCGTAGACCACCGTCGCAATAGTAATGCTTGCCGATGCGGCGCGTGGGGAACAACAGGGGAATCGCGGCCGATGCCAGCACGTGGTCCGCGGTGATGGGCTCGAACGATGTCACCTTGCGCTCGTCGCGCGTGGGCTCGATTCGACAATGCGGAGCACGTTCGGTGAACAGGGTGGTGCGGCCCGAGAGCACGTGCAGCGCGGCCACCATCACCGCGTCGATCCTGCCCCGGTCGATGTTCTCGTGCAGTTTTGCCCAGTCAATGCTTCTCCTGACCAGCACTTCGATGCCGCGCGAGTCGAGCAGCGAGCTCCCCGAAACTTCGGCACCCTTTGAGCGAAAGCGGGCGAGCGACTCGGGCAAGCGGGCCAAGCCGAATGGACGAAAGCGGGCGTGGTCTTCGAGCCGAAGGCTATTCCAAACCTCTGCCAAGCGCTCCACACCGTGATCGGCGTGCGCCGAGTTCGAGGCCAGGTACGTCGCGTTGATTGCGCCGACCGAGGTGCCCGCAAAAATCTGGAACACGGGGTCCGAGCCCGGCTCTGGATCTAGAACCTCCATGATGCCGGCAACGATGCCGACTTCATAAGCACCGCGCATGCCGCCGCCGGAGAGCACGAGCCCAGTCTTGGGCTTGGCATGCGGCGCGTGAGTGCTCACTCCAATATGAACTTTCTGGCTCAGCCTCGGCTCAGGTCAAGCAAAAGCACAGAAATCCGAAGCTGCCACCGCCGCTGTTTGAGCCGCCGGCCGGATCCCTGCAGGTTTCAACGTCCGGCGCGCTGACGTGCGCGACGAAATAATGCGACGCTGCGCCAATCGCTGATGACGGCCTTGCCAGAGATCTTGAAAACTCCGCCCGTCACGCCTCACGAGCCGGGGCTGATTGCGCCTGAATTACCCACGATTGCGGCCCGTATCGGGCCCGAGCCGGAGGACTTCAGAGTCGACGAGGTGCCGCTTTACGCCCACCGCGGCTCAGGTGAGCACCTGTATGTGCGGGTAGAGAAGCGCGGCTTCACAACACCCGCCATGTTGCGCGTCGTGACGCGCGCGGCGGGGGTCGACGAACGCGACGTGGGGTACGCGGGGCTCAAGGACAAGCACGCGGTGACGCGCCAATGGCTGTCCTTGCCCTCAACTGCGCGACCGCCGAGCGAATGGCAGTTACCGGAAGGCGTGAACGTCATCGAGCACACGCGCCACGGCAACAAGCTCCGCACGGGCCACTTACTGGGCAATCGCTTTCGCATCACGCTCGTCACCACCGACTTGGCGGCACTCGAAAAGGCCTCGCCAGTGGCCGCGCACCTGCGCGTCGCGGGCCTGTACAATTACTTTGGCGGCCAGCGCTTTGGGCGCTCCGGGGACGGTCTCCGACAAGCCATGGGCTGGCTCCGTGAAGGCGCGAAGCTACATGGTTTGCCCCGCTTTTTGACCAAGCTTTACCCGAGCGTGATTCAAGCGGAGGTATTCAACCGCTATTTTTCGGCACGTCGAGCTCGCGGCCTCGATCAACTCATGCTGGGTGAGGTCGTGCGCTTGAACAACGCGGGCGCGATGTTTGCGGTCCAAGACGTGGCCGGCGAGCAGCCCCGTTTGACGAGCGGTGACGTGCACCTGACCGGGCCAATGTTCGGCCCCAAGGCGCGCGCCACCTCTGCTGACGCCGCGGCGCTCGAACATTCGGTGATCGATGAGTTGGGGTTGAGTGCAGGGGCGCGCGAACAGCTCGCACGCTTGGCACCGGGGACACGGCGGGACCTGATAGCGCCGATCGAACAGCTGGAGCTGTGTTGGTCGGGCGTAGGCCGGCTCGAGCTTGCGTTCTCACTGCCGTCCGGCAGTTACGCGACAGAGGTAGTCCGTCAATTCACCCACGCCCCGTTTCTGATCGACGAAGCCGACCGCGGCAGCGACGCCTGATCCTGCCGCGCGGGGCCGCCCGCGCCTTGGCGACGCTCAATTGTTGGCCCGGACGGCGGACTCGCTGGCACAATTTCGAGCGTGAACGGCAAAGCGGCGTCTTGGCTCGTGCTCGCCTTCGTTCTCGGGGCGCTGAATGGGTGCGCGCGCGAGACCAGCCCCGCAGTTTACCCCGCGAGCTTGGGGGCGGGCTGGGTGGTTCCGGCAAGCTACCGCTGGCCACCTAGCGCCGTCTCGGTAACAGCCCCGCGCCCAAGCCAGGTGCGGCCGATGCCGGCCGCGATTGGAGTCATCGGCTCGAATCCGAGTAAGACCGCGGCGAGTCCGTCCTCGTCGATTTTTGCGCGAACCCTGGGAGACGTGACACGACCCCGCGCCCGCAACGAGCTGCGCTCGGTCTTGCCGGGCGGCGCCGACTGTTTGGCACGCCTCGATGAGCAGGGCGTTCGCTTTCAGGGCCTGGAGCGTGAGCTGGGGGTAAAGACACCCGTGGTCGTGACCGGGGAGATCGCTGGCATCCGCTACTACACCGGCGCGAACGGCCCGTTGATCGCGGACTGCCGCTTGATTTTAGCGTTGAGCCTTGTCGGGCCGGAGTTGTCCGCCTTCGGCGTGACTGAAATCCGCTTTTCGGGTGCCTACGTGTATCGCCTGAGCAACAAGGGCAGAGTCAGCCTGCACGCCTATGGTCTAGCCCTCGATATGCATGGGTTCACGCGTCTGGGCGCACACTACGAGGTTCAACGAGACTTCCGCAAAGGGCTCACTTCACCGCTGCCCGAGGACGCTCCGGTGGCCAACGGCATTGCCCGCCGTTTTCGCGATAGCGGCCTATTTCATGAGCTGTTGACGCCCGACGACAACGCCGACCATCACGACCACGTGCATGTTGGGGTCTCGCCCTTGCCGGACGAAGTATGGTGACTTAAAGCGCGTAGTGCCTCCGCACGATCTCGCTCGTGAAGCTCGCGCGCAAGTAGAAGCCGCGCGGCAGCGCGGCGAAGCCGACGCCGTCGGCATCAATACCGCGGCGCCGCGCGTGGGAGTCCGCCGCTTTGGGCCTGATCTGCAGGCAGCGCCCGATGTGTCCGGTGATGGATTCCACATCGCCCCGGCCGATGATGCCCGCGAGCTCCTCCCAATCGAAGCGCAGCAGGGCTTCTATTTCCGGCGTGAGCGACCACAGGAGCGGCTCGCCGATGCAGCGCTCGGGCACCGCGATCGCGCGTTCGCCTTGCACGGGGATCCACAACACGCGCTGCAGCTTGCGCCGCACGCGCGAGGAGGTCCACTCCACCTCGCCAATTTCAGCCAACGGAATCGTGCACACGAACGTCGATTCGAGCGCCCGCCCGCGCGCGTCGACCGGCAGCGTTTTGAGCTCGATGCCCAGCGCTTCGAAGTCGGGCAAAGCGCGCGAGCCTGCGCTCGCGCCGAGCGCTCGCTCCAGCAACGCGCCCACGAAGCCCTTGGCACGCCGCAGATCGGGAGGTGCCAGGAGCGAAAAGCGCCGCGCGAGCTCCGCCAGCGTCAGCCCCGAAAGGGCGCGCGCCCGAGCCAGCAGCTCAGCCTCGCTGTGCGGCGCAGAGACGGTCGGCGCCAGCGTCACCCGTTCGCCTCCGAATCGCGTGCCCCGAGGGCACCGCGCACGCTGCAGTGAACGGGGACCGGCACGCACGCCCGAACTTAGCAAGTTCCGTCGTTGGTATCACCCACGCTCGCTGACGCGGCGGGCGAATCGTCGAAAATACCGGACGAGCGCGGAATGCGCGCTACCGTCGGGCGTGCTTTGGTCGCGCTCCGTCACAAGTCGGCATCGGCAGTCGCCTGGTTTAGTGCTGGCCGCCGCCCTGTGCGCGGCCTGTGCCACGGCCAAGCCCGACGCCGCCGAACGCCCGGGGCCGCACAGCGAAACCGCGACGCCGGCCCCCACTCGCGCGAGCAGCAGTGCGGCGCTTGCCGAGACGCGGGTTACGGCGTCCGCGTCCGCGCCGGTAGTGGCGACGGAGGCCAGCTCTCTCAGTCAAGACCCCACGCCCACCGCTGCCCAAGATGGACCAAGGGTCTATGCGCGCACGCGCTACGTGTGGATTCGACCCGAGCCCGACGCGAGTAA
The DNA here is from genome assembly GCA_964236865.1 of uncultured Polyangiaceae bacterium. GTDB lineage: Bacteria > Myxococcota_A > Polyangia > Polyangiales > Polyangiaceae > PMG-095. The sequence continues at coordinate 57,846 of CAXSGJ010000019.1, read as the reverse complement.
AGAGTGGATCGGATACCTATGGACCGGCGGCTCCGTGGCGCTGAAAACCGGCAAGCCCGTGGCGGGCCCAGGCTGTATGGAGTGGTACGCGGTCGAGCCTCGGGGGTTCGTGTGCGTGGACGGCAATCGAGCAACGCTGAACGCGAATGACCCGGTGTACCGCGCGGTCCTCCCCTACGCGCCCAACCTCTCCTCGCCGTGGCCGCATCGTTACGGAGAATCGCTCGGGCTGGACAGCGCGCTCACCCTGCCCGGCGCTACGATCGAGCTGCCTACCTTGCCGTCGGCGATTCACGAGCCGCGCCGTCAACTTCATCGCCGCTCGACTGTCGCTTACAGTAGCGAGGTGAGCGTAGATGGGCAGGAATTCTTGCTCAGCGCCGATTACCAGTGGCTGCCGAAAGCGCGCGTCACGCCGTACCCGGTCGTGAAATTTCAGGGCGTCAAGTTGGGCCGAGAGGCGCGTCTCCCGCTCGCATTCTTCCGCGTCAAAGACAGACCGGCGTACACCCAGTCAACCAACGGGGAGTTCGCGCTCGCCAGCCAAAGCTTCGCACGCCTCAGCTTCGTGGAGCTGGCCGAGCAACGCGTGACGGTGGGCAGCGATCACTACCTGCGCACGAAGCGCGACGACTTGTGGATCAAAGAAGCCGACGCGGTACTGCCCGTCCCGCAAGCCAAGACGCCGTGGGGTGCGCTCGTCGGCCAACAAGACGAAACCGGCAACGCCCCCAAGGGTCGCGCCACGTGGCTCGAGGTCGCGGTGACCGCGGGCTATCTCATCGCCTACGAGGGCACTGCGCCGGTGTTTACAACCCTGATCGCGCCGGGACGCGGCGGCTTCGCCAAACCCGGAGAAGATCCCATCGAGCGTGCGCTCACGCCCACCGGCACGTTCCCCATTTCCGGAAAGTTCGCGACCGCGACGATGGAGGCGCCCAGCGAGCTAATTCACTCCGACGTGCCGTGGACTCAGAATTTCAGCGGACCGCACGCCTTGCATACGGCTTATTGGCACGACAGCTGGGGCGAATACAAAAGCGGCGGCTGCGTGAACCTCTCGCCGATCGACGGCCGTGCCCTGTTCGAGTTCACCGAGCCCGCGCTGCCCCCGGGCTGGCACGGGGTGCGCTGGCTGCCGTGGCTCGGGCCCTCGACCCTGGTCGTGGTTCATCGCTGAGTTAAGTCACTCGCATCTTACGCACTCCGAAGCGCACAGCGCTCAACGTGAAGCCATTGCTCACCGCCGCGACTCGCTACGCGGCCGACTCGCTACGCGCTCCCACGCCCGAGCTCTAGGCGGAGCTCCCGGAGCTCGCGCTCGAAACCGCCGGACAAGATCGGGAAGCGACACCACGTTTTGGGATCTAGGCTCTCGTCGTCGACATGAAAGCTTGGGGCGTAGCGTTCGCGCTTCCACTGGTTGCGGCTCCAGAGCCGAAAGAAACGGTCCAGCCACAGCCACAGGTCATCTCGCGAATGATTAGGGAACTCGGCGCTGATCACGGTCAAGACTTCACGCGGGCTGCGCTTGTCTCGGATGGCGTTGCGCTCGATCGCGTCGAGCACTTCATACGGCATCAGGTCGGCCTCGTCCGTCTGCGTCGCCGAGGCCGGGCGAAGCTCGGCGGTCGGCGCCTGCACGTTGACCGCGCCGAGCGCGGGCACGCACTCCAAGCCGGAAGGGCCGTCTTTCTCGAGCCAGACCAACCAACGCCGCAGAAATGCTTTGTCGATCCCTGCGATCGGGCTCAGCCCTCCGGCTGTATCGCCGTCCATCGTGGCGTACCCGACGGCGGCCTCTGAGCGATTGCTGGTCGAGAGCAGTAACGCGGAGTTCAGGTTCGCCAGCAGCCACACGGAGGGGGCGCGCACGCGAGCCTGAATGTTCTGCAACGCCAGATCGTCCCGTTGCCAATCGAGCTCACGTCCGAGCGCGCTTTGAATACGCGAAACGTATCCGTCGACCAGCATGCCGATCTCGAGCTCGAGGTGCGTGGCGCCGAGCGCGCGGGCCAATTGCGCGGCCGCGTCGCGGGTGACCTGCGAGCTGTTCTGAGTGGCCTGATAAACCGTGCTGAGCAGCGCGCGCACGATTTCCTGCTCCGAGTTGAGTCGCGCCAAGCCCTCGACATGCGCGAACTTTTCGGCGAAGCCGTCGATACCGAGCTCGCGCACCGCAAGGCGGACCATGAGCGCGACCAAGCACGCCACGGCTGCGGAGTCCGCCCCGCCGCTCAGCGAAACGACGAAGCCGCGCGAGCGGCTCTTGCGACAGTAGTCAAACAGGCCGAGCGCGATCGCCCGCGCAAATTCTTCTTCCTTGAGCGTCGGCGAACTCTCCCATTCTGCCACGGTCAGCGACGCGCGTCGCGGCTCCACGACTGGGAAACCAAAGCTCACGTGCACGCATTCGCCGGGAGCGTTGAGTGCGCGGGGTTGTGAGCTGCTGAGTGAAGCATGCAGGACACGCGTCAGATCGACATCGACCACGCCGCTGATCAGGGCGTGGTCGGCGAAGCCGAAGCGACGCGCCTGGGCGATGACTTTGCCGGCGGTGGCAATCAACGCGTCACCGTCGTACACGGCGCGACCGGCTTCGTTACCTACCAAATTGGCATACACATAGCTCACGCCGAACGCCCGCGAGCCTTCCAGCACCAAGCGCCGACGCACCGCTTGCTTGCCGAACGCAAAGTGGCTGGCGCTGGGGTTCAAGATCAAGTCGACGCCGGTGAGCGCCAGCTCCGCGCCCCGCCGTTGCGCAACCCAAGCGTCCTCGCAAATTTCGAAACCGATGCGCACTCCCGAGCAGTCGAAGAAAACGTCGCCGAGCGGTACCTCTTGGTCCAAGACCGAGACCGTCGCTCGCACGCCGGCTGGCCAGGGCTTGAACCAGCGCGGCTCGTAGTGGATGCCGTCGCCGGACAGCGCGCGTTTTGCGACGAAGCCCGCGAGCTTTCCGTCTGCGACGAACGCACACGTGTTGTACAGGGCCTTGTTGTGAAAGAGCGGCAGGCCGACACACAGCAACAGGCCGCGCGCATACGGCAAGATCTCCTCCAGCACAGTCAGCGCCATGGCTTGCGTGCCCGGCGCCAGAAAGGCGTCCTCACAGCCGTAACCGGAAATGCAAAGCTCCGGCAAACAGAGCACGCTGACGCCTTCCGCGCGTGCTTCTTCGATCGCCGAGATGATGTGCGCGCGGTTGCCGTCCCAATCAAGCGGGGTCTGGTTTAGGGTCGCCGCCGCGACGCGCAGAAGCCTCATGCCGATGCTGAAGTTAGCAGACCCATCGCCGATCGCGAACCAAGCGTTCAGTCGAAGTTCGGCGCCGAACGCGCCGCTACGCCGTCAACCGCCGCGGCCAAGTCCTTTCCCGCGCGGAGACAACCATAACAGTCTAGAAGCCCAAGAAACCCGCAGCCGCGGCGCCCTTCGAAGCGCTTCAACGTCGGAATGACGCGCGCGTCGCCTTCCGCTCGGGCGCGCAGCAGCCAACGCTTTACGCCCGCGCAGCCTTCTTTTTGAGCCTTCCCGAGCTCGAGCAAGAGCCGCAGCGCAGGCGACGCTTTGGATCGTTCACTGTCCTCCTCCAGGTAGGCGCGCGCTTGTTTGGCGAGCGCTGCTCGGTTTGGCACGGCTCTGGATGTCTCCCAGATCTCATAGAGCAAGTCCGCACCCGGCGTTCCCAAGCTGCCCGCTGCAAACTTCAGGGCCGCATCGGAGGATTGCGGATCGGCGGCAGCTGAGCGCACGTCCCTGAGCAGCCTCCGGTCATCGAGCAAACCGGGCTGCGCCGCGACGCCGCTTCGATAAGCGTTCAGGCTTTCATCGAATCGGCCGAGCGTTGCGTAGCCATGAGCCAGCGTCCGCCAGACGGCGAGCGAGCGCTCTTGTTCAGGGCGCGCGCCGAGCCGGCTGAGCGCGCTCGGATCTCCCGCGTCGGCGCGTTGCAAGAGCTGCGTCAGCTCGGGATCGGCGGGCCGCCCCTCCGCACTGCCGGCCCCAGTCGTTTTGCTCTGAGCGCCCGGTAGCCGCGCGCCGAGCACGAGCAGAGCGGCGACGCCCAACGCCAAAGCCAGCGCTACACAGCCTACAACCCAGAGCGGCCGCCCGCGTCGCCCGATGGCAACGGGCTGCTCCAGCAGTTCGCGAACGGTCGGGCCAAGCCGGCTGGCCCGTGGGCTGCGTTCGAGCTGAGTCGGGGCGAGACCCACGATCCAGTCGATACGCTCGACTAGCTCGAACGCCGACTGCACTCGCTCGTCCGGATTTTTGCGCAATAGGCGTAGTACCAGATCTGCGACCTCGGGCTGAAGCTCCGCCGGCAGCGGCGGCGGTTCTGCGGTCAGGTGGCGTGTGAGCACCACGACCAGGTCGTCGTCTTTGAAGGGCGAGACGCCGCACAACATCTCGAACAAGATCACGCCGACCGTATAGAGGTCGGCCCGCGCGTCCACGGACCCGCCGCGGGCCTGTTCGGGCGACATGTATTCGGGCGTACCGAACACGGTCCCTATTTGGGTGAGCACGGGCTGCGTGACCGCGGCTTCCACCTCGATCTTGGCGATTCCGAAGTCGAGAACTTTGACGAAGTCTGGCTGTTCGTCTTTCAGGACCAACATCACGTTTTCTGGCTTCAGGTCGCGGTGGACGATGCCTGCGCCGTGCGCCGCGTGTAACGCGTCGGCAATTTGCCGAGCGATGCCGAGGGCGCGCGCGGTCGAGAGCGCTCCGGTCCTGGCCACGAGCGCGGCCAAGCTTTCGCCCTCCAAGTACTCGAGCACCAGATAAAAGGACCCATCTTCGAGCTGACCGAAATCGCTCGCGGAGACCACGTTCGGGTGCTCGATCCGGCCACCTGCCACGGCTTCGCGCTCGAATCGCGCAACGACCTCTGGGAAAGCTGCCATTTCGCGGTGGAGCACTTTGACCGCGACGGCCTTGCGCATGTGCACATGCTCGGCTCGATACACCGCGCCCATGCCGCCGGAGCCCACCAGTTGCTCGATCCGGTACCGCCCCGCGAGGACTGTGCCGAGCCGCCGATCACGCTCGCTCGGGGCTTCGTCGTCGCTCGTGCTCACCGCTCCGTATTCTGGAAAGCTTTGCACGGGGAGTCGAGGACAACGGTCACGGCTTGCCCGATGGTAAGAGCTTCGGCGCAGCGCCGCTCGCGCTCGTGCTGACGCCACGGTGCAAGACGATCTTTGCGCCGGCTTCACGGCCGCGCGCGTAGGCCTCGGAGCCGTGCCCGACCGCGTAGCGCGTCCAGCGAATGCGCGGGTGGCGTTTCCGAAAGAAGCCATCGAGCGCTGGGTCGCCAACCCAAACGAGGCCTAAAGTTTTGGACTTCTTTCGCTCGCGCTCGAGGCGGTCACGAAATCCGGCCATGACCCCCGCGATAAACGTGAGGCGCTTTGCCCCTCGACCCGCGGCCGTGCTTCTGAAGTCGCGGAAAAGACGCTCGGCGGTCAGGTTCAAGAACGCGTGCACGTAGTCGGCAAGCTCGAGGTTCGCCTCGGAGCCGCAGATCTCGAGCACACTACCGCGCTTACCGAGTAGCGGCTGCCACACGGGAACCCAAATCGTCTGCACGAAGAAATGGTCCCCGAGGATGCCCGCTAAAATACGCTGGGACTCGTGGACGCGTCCGGTAGGTGTGCCCAAGTGACGAAAACGGTGCGCGGGCTGACGCCCGCTGATCGCCAGGTCGATATTGTACTTCAGCATCAAGCGCTGAGCGGCGCTCATGGCGGCCTGCGCTTCGTGCTCGTTGGAGCTCTCTGCCAACGCCAGCAGCTTGGCGATGCGCTCGAGCAAATGCTGATCGACCGAATCAGCACTTCCGGTCACCGGTACCCCCGCCGCGCTGGCATCGATACCGCGTTCTTCGCACACTCGACGAAAGACCGAGCCGTGCAAGGCATCGTCCGGTCGGCCAAGCACCTCATCCACGTACTGATGCGCCATCTCGTGCTTGAGCACCTCCGTCAGCACGCCCCAGCCATGATCGAGCAGCAGCGACCGAGCCAGCTCGATCACGCGCAGCCCGCCGTGCCAACATCCCAGACGCGAGCTCGAGTCGACCAACATGAAGGCGGGCCGCGCCAGCTCGAACCGGAATAGGGTGCCGTTCAGATCATCCCAGGCGCGGGCAATCGCGTGGCTGGCGGCTCGTTCGAGCTCTTCACTGAGCCGCCCGGTGCGTGCTTCCATGATTGGACCGGAGTGTGTCACGGAAGGCGCTTTTTGCTAGGGTGCCGGCGATGAGCCGAAACGACGACGCCCTCCGCTATCACCGTGAGGGGCGCCCCGGAAAGATCGAAGTCGTGTGGACGAAACCGGTCGCGTCCCAGCTCGACTTATCGCTCGCCTATTCACCGGGTGTAGCGGCGCCGTGCTTGGAGATTGCGAAAGACCCGGACGCCGTTGATTTGTACACCGCCCGCCGTAACCTGGTGGGCGTCGTGACGAACGGCACGGCCGTCCTCGGGCTCGGTAATATCGGCCCGCGCGCGGCCAAGCCGGTGATGGAAGGCAAGGCGGTGCTGTTCAAGCGCTTCGCCGACATCGATGTGTTCGATATCGAGGTCGACGAGCTCGACCCTGAGAAATTCATCACCATCGTACGGGCGCTCGAGCCAACCTTCGGCGCTATCAACCTGGAGGACATCCGCGCTCCCGAGTGCTTCGTGATCGAGCGGGCACTGCGGAAGCACATGAAGATCCCGGTCTTTCACGACGACCAACATGGCACGGCGATCATCTCGGCGGCTGCGCTGCGCAACGCGGCCGAGCTGCAAGACAAGCCCATGGACGCCTTGCGCGTGACGTGCGTGGGCGCCGGAGCGGCTGCCACCAGTTGCATGGAAATGTGGGTTAGAATGGGCGTCCGCCGCGCCAACATTACGTTGGTCGACGTGGGGGGTGTGCTGTACGAGGAGCGCGGGGACATCGATGAGTTCCGGGCTCCGTTTGCGCGTCCGAGGAGCGACGGCCGGCGCACCTTGGCGGACGCCATGGTCGACGCCGATGTCATGATTGGCTTGTCGGCAGCGGGCGTGGTGAACGCGGCCATGCTGAAAACGATGGCCCCAAAGCCGATTATTTTCGCGCTCGCAAACCCCGATCCGGAGATCGATTACGCCGAAGCGGTGGCGACCCGGCCGGACGCCATCGTCGCCACTGGCCGCAGCGATTATCCGAACCAGGTCAACAACGTGCTGGGCTTCCCGTACATTTTTCGTGGCGCGCTGGACGTGCGCGCCACGACCGTCAGTGAGGAAATGAAAGTCGCCGCCGCCGAGGCCATCGCGCGCTTGGCGCGTGAGGACGTACCGGACAGTGTGCTGCGCGCGTACGGCCGAAACCGGATGCGCTTCGGCCCCGAGTACATCATCCCGAAGCCCTTCGACAGCCGGGTGCTGTATTGGGTGGCTCCCGCGGTGGCCGAGGCGGCCATGGCGAGCGGCGTCGCGCGCGACCGCATCGACGTCGAAGAGTACCGCGAACGTTTGTACCGCACGATTTCGCCCACGCGTCGCGTGCTCTGGAACATCACCGAGACGGCCAAGAGCGACCCACGGCGGATCGTTTTCCCCGAATCAGAGAGCGACAATATTTTGCGCGCCGCGCAGCGAGTGCAAGAGGAAGGCATCGCTCAACCAGTGCTACTCGGCGTGCCCGAGCGCATTCACGAGCACGCACGCAAGCTGGGCCTGCATTTGGAGCAAGTGACGATCGTCGATCCTCGCCAGTGCGATCGGCTCGATGCCTACGTGGACGGCTATTGGCACAAGCGAGAAAGGAAGGGCGTCACCCGGCACGCGGCGTACAAGGAAATCCGCCGCTCACGCACCGCCTTTGGCTTGATGATGCTCGAGCTCGGCGACGCGGACGGCCTGGTGGCTGGCGTGCGGCAGGATTACCCCGCGACCATCCGGCCCGCCTTGCAAATCATCGGTGTGAGCGAGGGCGTGCGGCGGGCCGCGGGCATGTACTTGGTGATCACCAAAAGTGGCGTGCGCTTCTTGGCGGATACGACCATCAATATCGACCCGGACGCCGAGACGCTGGCCGGCATCGCCATGCTCGCCGCGGAAACCGTGAGCGACCTTGGGCTCGAACCGCGCGTCGCGATGCTCTCGTTTTCGAACTTCGGAGATGCGCCTCACGCGCAGTCGCAGAAGGTGGCGGAGGCAACCGCGATCGTGAAGGCGCGCATGCCGCAGCTCATGATCGAGGGCGAGATGCAGGCCAACCTGGCGCTGGACGAGGAAGCGCGCGCCCCCTACCCGTTCGGCCGCCTCAAGGGCGCAGCGAACGTGCTGATTTTTCCGAACTTGGATGCCGGCAACGCCGCCTATAAGTTGCTCGGCGTGATCGGCGGCGGAGACGTGATCGGGCCGATCGTTTTGGGCATGAAAAAGCCGGTAAACGTGCTGCAACAGGGCGCGAACGTCGACGCCATCGTGCATATGACCGCGATCACCGTCGCGCGCTCGATTCGATTGGGGCCCCGTGCGCAGTAAATCCGTACAAATCAGCGCGATCGGTACACGGAATTGGTGCCAATCGAACACCGATGCGAGCTAATGGCGAACGCCATATGCCCGCAGCGAAAAATTCCCGAAAGCAACGCTTGAATTCCTCTCAGGGCAAAACAGTGATCAGCTCGTGCTGGGGCGGACAATCAAAGTTCCAGCACAAATCTCCTCTCCTCGTGGGCGCACGCTGCAATGACGAGCTATGCGCAGACCTCTCCGTACACCGCGTCGGTCGTCTCTGGTGCAATCAATGGATTTGAACCGAGCCCCGGCCAATGGGGCCCTCTCTATGTCGCTCAGGCTGCGAACTTTTGGTTTTTTGGCGGCCGTCGCGGTCGTCGGGCTCGTGCACCCACGCCTCGCTGCGGCGGCGCCCACCGTGCCGGCTTCAAATGACGCAGACGAGGACGACTCCGACGCGGACACGGCTGCAACGAGCGGGACACCTGCAAAGCCGGCGGCTGACAAGCCGGACGAGCAACCCGCGGCGCCAGCAAAGAAGCCCGTCATCGCGGATGCGCCGGTCCCAGCGCCCGTGGCCGTCTCGGCCGAGACCACCCACGGGCCGCCCGAGTCCCCGCTCACGGTTCACAACGGAGACTGGAGCTTCGGCATTTATGGCTTCGTCGAGCTGGATGTCATGAGTGATTCGACGCAGAGTTTCTCCGAAAGCGCGACGAACAATACTCTCGCGCGTCCGAACACGATAGCTGGCGACAATCCGCGCACGCAGGTCACGGCGCGCAACTCGCGCCTCGGCTTCAAGGTCGCGGCGCCGCAAGTCGGCGAGATCAAGACCTCCGGCGTGGTGGAGCTCGACTTTTTCGGTGAGTCGCCCGTCGGCACCCGGCAGGGCGAGAGCTACACCGCCGGCCCGGCGCGCATGCGGCAGTTCTACGTCAAGATGGAGACCCCGATTTTGGACGTCTTGGCGGGGCAATACCACGATCTGTTTGCCTGGGGCGGCGCGGGCTTTTACCCGAATAGCGTCGCCTTCCTGCCCTTGCCCGGTCAGATTTACCACCGCAACCCGCAGCTGCGTCTGTCCAAGACGATCAGCAGCGACGCCGTGGACTTCGAGCTGGCGGGGGCTGTGGTGCGGCCCGTACAGCGCGACGCAGTGATGCCCGACCTGCAAGGCGGGCTCAAGCTGAACGTCAATGGCTGGTCCGGCGCCAGCGCGCCGGGGGCAAGCCGGCCCGTCTCTGCGCCCTTATCGCTCGGCCTATCCGGCATGGCGCGTCGCTTCTCCGTGACGGATTTCGCGCAGTCACCGGCTAATCCACAAACCGCGACCGGCTACGGAGTCGCGGCCGATGCCTTCATTCCAATCATTCCGGCTGCGGGCGATGATCTGAGCAACGCGCTCTCGGTCACCGGGGAATTCACGACCGGCTCGGGCATCTCGGATCTGTACACGGGCCTCACCGGAGGCGTCGGTTTTCCCTCTTTGCCAAACCCTGGCAACTTTCAGGCGGCGCCCGTCTACACGCCGAACATCGACGCGGGCATCGTGACGTTCGACGCGACCAGCCGCGTCAAGCCCGTGAAGTGGACGGCAGTCGTCGTGAACGCTCACTATCACCTGCCCGTCGCAGACGGGAAGAAGCTCTGGGTGTCAGCCACCTATTCTTTCCTCAAGTCGAGCAACTCGGTGTCACTGACTCCAATCCAGGGTCGCCCATTCGTGTTCGATCACGGTCAGTACTTCGACGCCAGCCTGTGGTGGGGCGTGACACCGGCGGTTCAGGTGGGGTTATCCTACCAACGCACACAGCAAACGTTTGGCGATGGCATCGTTGCGCACAACGATCGTGGAGAAGGTGCCTTCTATTTCTTTTTCTGAAGCTGGCTCGGCGTGCTCAGCGGAGCCAGGATGTCTCTTGCCGTGGGCCGCCTCGGAACGCGCGCCAACACCCGACTCTTTTTGGAGAAAATGATCATGCACATTCGAAAGCTGGCTCTGTTGCTCGGTCTGTGTATGAGCGCAGTCGGCATTGCCTGCGGCCCGACCGACGCCGCGCTCACCACGTTGCCGCTCCCGATCACGGGCGCAACCCCGGTGGCAGGCGGAGCGTCGGTGGCTGGAGCACCATCGGTGGCGGGCGGGACATCCGTCGGCGGCCAAACGGCGGCAGGCGGCGCAGGGTCTACGGCGGGCGGCGAAACATCGGTGGCCGGTGGAAGTGCGGTTGGCGGCCAAACGGCGGGCGGCGGCGCACCGACGGCGGGCGGCGGCGCCGGCGCGGGCGGCGGCATGAGTAGCGGCGGCGGCGCGCCGGTCGGCGGCGGCGCGACGACTCTGTCCGCGGGCTGCGGCAAAGATCTGCCGCCGCTCGTCACACTCAGTAAGTGGTCGGAGATGGCCAATCAAGACAACCTCATCAACCATCCGCCAGCAATCCAAGTCCCGTGCACGGTTGACCCGGCCGGGAAGGCCGCCCCACCCTGCGTGGGCGGTATGACTCGGCGCGGCTACTGGGTCTACGTGAAGGCCGGCTACGATAAGTCCAAGCCTAGCAAGGTAATTTTTGAAGCGGCAGGCTGCGGCGACTCGTCCAGCGGCGCGCACGGCGGCACCTCCGGATATCCGTATCAAGACGTAGATGGTTCCGCGCAGGTCATCCAAGTCGGGCTGAGTTATTCGCGTAACGACAACTGCTACGACAACTCGAACCCCAAATCCAACGACTTTGAGTTCTTTCCGATCCTACACAAATCGATCGAAAATCAATTCTGCGTGGACAAGACCAAAGAATACTGGTCCGGATACAGCACCGGGGCCTGGGTCGGTAATCAAATGACCTGCGCCTTTCCGGATGTGTTGCGCGGGGTCGTGTTCGCCACTGGCGACGAACCCAAGGCGCAACCGGCCTGTAAGTCCGGGTTCCCCGTGGCCGGGCTCTTTCTTCACGACGACAACGACACGTACAACCCGGGCATAGACATGGTGCCAGGCTGCTCGCGTCTGCTCGTCCAAAACGGCTGTTCGCAGAAGACGTGCGACTTTGCCAATACCAGTCCTTCGGTGAGCACTGTCTATAAGCCCACGGTCACGATCATGGGCGCGCCTCCGTCGCTGAAATGCGTTTCGTTCGCAGGCTGTCCGGCCACGTCGCCCGTGATTTGGTGCCGCACCGCCCTCGGCGGTAACGATCCCTCGCACTACATCGGCGCGGGACCTTGGGTCACCAATTTGCTCTGGGACTTTATCAACCACTACTAGCCGCGCCGCCAAGGCCAGAGTTTACTCGAGGCGAAAAGCAATGAGATCGAGACATCGGCTGTATACCGCAGCCCCAAAAACTCTGGCCGCCTGCCGTGGGGCCGCGGTCGTGGCCTTGGCTGTGCTGGCAGCGGCCGGGTGTAGCGGCAAGGGTGCAGAGGGCAGCTGCGCGACCGGCGCGGTATGTGGTGGCGCGCCGAACGGGGTGTGGGACAGCGTTCAGACGTGTCAGTACCAAACGGACGCGCCGTCGCAAACCCTGAACCCGAACGAGCAGGTCATGACGCCGCTTGCGCCCACGTTGACCTCATCACAGCTCCAACCCACTACCGCCGGGGACTGGTGCTCGCAGCTCATCTACACGCCCATCGACAAGGTCAAGGCGGTGAATCTCTATCACGATGCTCCGGCCTTGGTCAGTGGCCAGGTCAGCTTCAACGACGACTTCACGTACGCTGTCGCGCTCAGCTTTTCTGGGTACTACGTGTCTCACTTCGCTCCGTACTGCATCCAAAAGGGTGGCGCCAACCCGAGCTGCGATGTGCTGGGCAAGGATCTGACTGCCTACTATCTGACCAACGCCTCAAAGGACGCCGCTGACAATCCCATTCCGGACTTCACGGGCGGCGCCACGCCGGATGGCGCCGTGCAAGATGGGATCGTGTGCCAAGCGGCTTCCGATTCTGGCTGCGACTGCGGCTACAATTACAAGGTCGTTTTGACCAATAAAGGGACCTGGAGCTCATCGGGCACGCTGATGACCCAGTCGAGCTCTCCGGACTCCTATCTGCTCAACGGAAAGTCCGCCGGCTCACAGGGGCCCTCCAGCGCGATGGTCGCCGCTATCTGTCGCGGGGACCAGGACCTGACCCTCACGGGCTACGAGGGTTCTCAGCTCTTTCACGTGCCAGGCTTGCGCGTTCTGGCTCTTCGCAAGCACATCTGATCATGCCCTCGCCCTCAGCTAGCGGAAGGTCTTTAGGCGCGGCGCCCAGCACGCTCACGCTGCTCCTTGCCATCGCCGCCGCGGGCTGCGGTGGAAAGGGTGTCGGCGGGCACTGTTCGGACTTGGCCGCGTGCGGCGGCAATCCGGTGGGCGTCTGGCAGATCGATTCCGTGTGCGAATTCAATGAGCCGCGGCAGCCGTTGCTGACCGTGCCCGTGCCTTCGGCGTACTCCTCGCCGCAAACGCCGGCGTTGGCCGGCGCCGCGCCGTCGCCCACGACGTCCGGGGATTGGTGCTCGGGCCTGATTTACTTGCCGCCCGCTGCCGCAACGAGCGGCACCGTGGGCAACGTGCAATTTTTCGCCAAGCCCTTGGCTTTCGTCAAAGGCAACGTCGCATTCCTCGCCGACAGCTCGTACACGATCAACGTTTTTGGTGCCTCACCCGAGGTAACGCACTTCTCGCGCTCGTGCTTGAATGCATACGGGGCGAACCCCAGCTGCTTGGACTTGCAAACGGGCCTGAACGCCCAGCCGCTCGTCAACTACGTTGAGTTGACTTGTGCAGCCGGCGCGGAAAACGGCTGCGATTGTACTTACAAGCTGGCCGAAACGTCCGGCGACATCGGCGTGTGGGCGGCCACCGGCGGCACGCTCGTGGAGTACCCGAATTCCGGAGCAAAACCTCAGGCTGTCGACTTCTGCGTGCAGGACAACAACATGACGCTGAGCGGCCGGGGCGGCGCACACTTGAGCGCGTCCTCGGGCCGGCGCACAATGTCCTTGACCAAGTGCCCAGACTCGGGCTGTCCCGACGACCCCAACTCCGGGACGCTGTAACGACCGGTCACGCGTCTTGTGCAAATCGAGCCAAGTGGCATGCTGCGCGCCATGGCGACCGACAGCTTTGCTTCATTGATGACGACCGAGGGCGGGAGCGACCGCGCTCGCCGCCGGCTCAGCCGCGGGGAGGTGCTGGACGCCACCGTCATGCAGATCGCGAGCGACACCGTGTTCGTCGATGTGGGCACGCTGACGGATGGCCGCATTCCGCGGGTGGATTTGCTCGATGCAGAAGGCAAGGTGCGGGTCGCCGTCGGCGACCGCCTGCGCGTCAGCGTGGTCGAGCCGCGTTTCGAGGGCTCGCTGCTCAAGGCCCTCGGTCAAGCCGCGCCGCCCGGCGAAGCACCGCGCGCGAATGAAGTGTTGAACGCCAAGGTTACCCGCGTGGAAAAGTTCGGCGTGTTCGTGTCAACGGCCAAGGGCGACGGGCTGATTCCGCTTCGTGAGTTGCCGCTGCCCCAAGGATCGGATCATCGGAAGCTGTTCACGGTTGGTAAAGAGTTCCCGGTCGTCGTGCTCGACGCGAATGCTCAGGGCAAGCTGCGCTTCAGCGCGACCAGCGTCGCGCGCGTCGAGGAGGAACAAAACTTCCGCGACTTCGCCGCCGGTACGGTTAGCGCCGCACCGGAGGAACCCGCCGCCCAAGCAGTGCCGCAGAAGAAGCAAAAACCCACCGAGGTCAGAGGCTTCGGCAATTTGGGCGACCTCATGCGCGGCAAGCTCGGAACGAGCGCCGCACCCGTCGCGAAGGGCCCCGTCGGCGCCGCGCGCGCGGATGTCGTGAAGCGAAAGCGCTGAGCTCGTCACCCAAGCGCGAGTGAGTCAGGCCGGGCTCGCTACGCCCGCGCTCTGCTTCGGAAAGACGACCTTGCGAGCGACCAGATCCGCGACGGTCTCGCGCAGGGTCTCGCCGGGATCGCGCGCCAAAAAACCAAGTTCGCGCTCGGCCTTCGCCGCGCTGCAGTACCAAAAGTACTGCGCCATCTCGACGCTGATTTCATCGACGGGGGGCTCGCCGCCGATCGCGCGCAAAGCCCTGGAAAACAAGCGATTGACTCCGATCGCGAGCGGGCGCGAGCGAGGCATGCGTAGGGCTGGCGCTTTCACGCCCGTGATGCGCTCCAAGCGCTGAAAAAACGCCGCCAGGGTCATGTTCTTGGCGTTCAAGATGTAACGCTCACCAGCGCGACCGCGCTCGTAAGCCAGCCACATGCCCTGAGCGGCATCGCGCACGTCGACGAAGGCGATGCCCCCGCCTGGGATCGCCGGTATGGCGCGCTCTAGAAAACGACGGACGTCGCCGGTCGAAGATTCGCGCGTGTCGCCAGGACCGAGCAACAAGCTCGGATTGACCAATACGACCTCGAAGCCCAGCGCGTTGAGCTCTAGCGCTTCACGCTCCGCGTACAGCTTGGTGCGGTAGTACGGCCACATCGCCACGAGTTCGAGTGGCGCCCGTCCGCTTTCGTCCGCCACGGCGCGGGCATCGCTGCTGACCGCCAACGTACCGCTGGTGCTGGCAACGACCACGCGCCGAACACCCGCCGCGCGTAGCCCGGCCAAGGCGTGGCGCGTGCCGAGCACATGAGCGCGGTGGAGTTCCTCACCGGCGGCGCGGTCGCGAGACACCTTACCGGTCGCCAGGAAGGCGCCCTCACAGCCGCGCGCACTTTCCTCCACCGCGGCTGCGTCGAGTACGTCCACCGCTTGCACGGGCAGGCCTTGTACGTCGCCGCCGGCCCGCGACGCGAGCACCAAGCAATGGCCTTGGTCCGCCAGAGTGCGTACCAAATGCGAGCCCAAAAAGCCGGTCGCGCCGCCCACCCACAGCCGTTTCGGGGCGTGCCCGTCGCCCAAAGCCTGCATGCTCAACGGCCCGCCTCCGCCAGCTGAAACGCTTTCTGAAACGTAAAAAGCAACGCAATGTTGTTGGACTTGACCGCGCCCGCCACGAACTCCGCGGGCGATGGCGTGTATTTCTCGCGCACGATGCGCGTGAACATGGCAGGCGAGGTCTTCAGCACGCAATCGGCGGGGCTTTCGACCTTACCGGCGGTCACCTGACAAGAATCCTGTGTGATCCGCACGCTCCAACGCTCAGTATCGCCCAGTGAGAAATAAAAGCTGACCGGCTTTTCCACGCTGCCGGCTAAGAAGCGCGTCTCCAGCTCCCGGAACACCGGAGCCAGCGTGCGGTCCTCGACCGCGGCGGCTGGGCCTACCACGTCTGCCGGTTGAAGTTGTTCGAGCCGCAGAACGCGGCCCTTGGACAGCTCCGTTACCGCGCGCTCAGCCAGCTTGGCCACGGCGCGCGACGCCTCACTCATCGGAAGACCTCGGGTGAGGCGCCTGAGCTCGGCGGCCAGAAGCGGTAGCCCGATGCGTGCCTCGACCTCGCGTTGCCGGGGTACCGTGCTGCCCTTCGGCAGCGCGGCGTGGGTTCCGCCCAGGTAAATAGGTACGATATCTTTATCGTAATGCAGCGCCAAGTGACCGAGCGAAGCCTTGAATTCGTGTACTTCACCGTCCGCGCTGCGGGTCCCCTCCGGAAAAATCAGCACCGTCTTGCCTTGCTCCAGCAGATCCCCGGCTTGGCGGAGCGCTTGCCGGAGAGACCCATTGCGCGTCATCGGTACGAGGTTCGTGAAATTTTCGAAGTATGCTTTGCGGAAGCGGTTGCCTTCGAAAAAGTAATCCTGCGCGGCCAACGATACCAGATCTTGCCCATAGCTCCCCAGGGCATACTTGACGAGCCCCATGTCCAGGTGGCTCGCGTGATTGGCTGCGACGATCGTGCTCCGGTTGTGGGGGATGAAGGCGCGGCCGGTAACTTTAGTCCGTAGCACACTGTCGTAAAAGCCCATTTGGGCGCGGCCCATCCAGTGCATGGCGGCGTCGCGCAACGCGGGCGGGATCTCCAGCGGCTTTTGCACCTCCTGTTCGATGCTGCTCGTGGTCGCGATCTTCCGAGCGTCGCTGGTCTCGCGAACGACCGCTTCGACGTCGGCGATCGAGCTCGCGGCGCTCAGGCGCTCGGCGTCGAGCGGGTGGCCGAGCTGCGCCTCGAGCGCGACCAGTAGCTCGAGCTGCATCAACGAGTCGAACGCCAGATCACCGCGGACGCTCATTTCGGGACGAATTTGCGCGGGATCGCGCCGCGCGATCGTGCCTACCGCGGCGCGCACCAGGGCCGCCGCGCCGTCTCGAGCACCCGCGCGGCTATTTGTGGGCGCCTCACTAGAAAGCGCGCGCTCGACCAGCCTCCTCACTTCACCGCGCTTCACCTTACGCGTCGAGGTGCGAGGCAGCGGCGCATCGAAGAGCAAGACCTGCGCCGGACGTTGCGCACTGGGCAGCTTGAGCAGCGCTGAGTCGAGCGCGACCCGCGCGTCTGCGTGGCGTTTGGCGCGCGGCTCGTTCGTGCCGTCGGGGACGGCCACGCAGGCCAAGCGTTCCCCGCCGCGGCCGTCGGGGACACCGAGCACAGTCAGCTCGGCAACGTGCTCCACCTTGCCAAGACGCGCCTCGACATCGTCCGGGTACACGTTCTCGCCGCTCGATCCGACGACCACGTCTTTCGCGCGACCGACGATGGTCAGTTGGCCTTTGCGGTCGATCTTTCCGAGATCGCCCGTGCGCAGCCATCCGCCACTGATCACCCTGCTGGTCGCATCTTCGTCTCCGGCGTAGCCGAGCATCACGTTCGGACCGCGAGCAAGGACTTCTCCAACCCCCTCGGGGTTTGGGAGGTCGACTTTGAGCTCGACGCCGGGAATGGCTCGCCCCACGTGACCGGCCTTCGCTCGGGGGCCGCCCTGAGCCACGCTCAAGACCGGAGATGCCTCGGTCAAGCCGTAGCCCTCGGCCAGATGCAAACCAAGGCCCGCGAACAAATGGTGTGTGCTTTGAGGCAAAGCCGCGCCGCCACTGACCAAGAACTTCAGATGACCGCCGAGGCCCTGATGAACTGGGCCGAAGAGGAGCTTTCCGGTGTCGATACCGAGATTTTTGCCGAGCGAGCGATTGAGCTCGATCGCAAATTCGAACACGTGCGACGCGAGCGCCCCATGCTCGGCCACGCGCGCAACGATCCGGCGCTCGAGCATCTCCCAAAGCGCCGGTACGCCGATCAAGGCGGTGATCTTGCCCATTTGCAGCCCGTTTACCAGGCGGTCCGCGTTCAGCTCATCCAGGTACACGATGCGCGCGCCGCGCGACAGCGGCAGCAACATGCCGCACGTCAGCTCGAACGTGTGGTGTAACGGCAAAACGCTGAGCACGCGGTCGCCGCGGCCGAGCGGGAACAGTGGGGCCAAAGACGCAATCAAGGCCGTCAGGTTCTTGTGTGTGAGCTGCACGCCCTTGGGCCGCCCCGTCGTGCCGCTGGTGTAGATGAGAACCGCAACGTCGTCGGCGTCCGCGGCGATACCCAGCCCAATGGCACCGGTTTCCGCCATACTCTGCAGACCGCAGAAGCGCACGTCCCCCGCGAGTGCGGGCCGGAGCCGCTCTTCGGCCTGCGCGTCCGCGAGGAACACTCGCGCACCGGACGCCTCTTGTAGGTTCTGCGCGGCGACCGCGTCGATGTTGGCATCGAGCGGGACGACGGTGGCCCCTGCCTTCAGAATACCGAAGAAACAGATGGGCCAGGCCGGGTGATTTTGGGCCGCGAGCAACACGCGGTCGCCCGGTCGAACACCGGCTTCCACGAGCCGCGCCGCGCATGCCGCAGAGCGCTCTCGCCACTCACTGAACGAAAGCCGGCTGAGCCCGTCCTTCTCGGTGCGTTGCAACGCGACACCGAGCTCGAAACGCTCGGCCATCTCGTCGAGCAACGCGGGCAAGGTATCGTGGCGCTCCGGTGCCTTCTTGGGGCGACGCAGCCGCTCTTCGATCTGCGGGAATACGAAGCGCTCGAGCCCCGGCACGTGCACGTCCAGAAACCAGGACCGCCAATCGATGCTCTCTGGTGACCAATCGACGATTGCCCGCTCTGCCTCCGACAAACGAGCATGCGCGGCGCGTGTATTGTCGCAGCGAAAAATATAGTGAAATTGACTGGTAAACGGCAAAAAAACCGTGAGCACATTGCCCACCTTGCGCTGCTGTTCAGAAAATTCGAAGAGCACCTTGGCGGCCGGCTTCAGAAGCGGGGCCGCCGGGCCAACCGCGGCCCGACGGATGATCTGGGACAATGCTTTCCCCCGCCGCGCGATCACGTTCGGACCATAGCTCTCGAACTGCGTCTTCGAGAGCATGGCGCCCTCGTAGTGCGACTGCAAAAAGGACAGAACGGGGCCGCCCTTGCCCGTCTTCTGAAAGTAGCGGCGCTTGTACAAGCCGCTGAGCTCGAAGAAACGACGCATGGTGCACGGGTTGGAGTCGCTCGAACCGAGCTGGTAGACGGCCTTTGCCGTCCCTTCCAACAACTCTCCCAGCGCGAGCGTGAGGCCGGCCGCGACCATGTCGCAGGGGATGACGTCCAGGTAGTTGTCGGAGCCCGGGATCTGCAGCCCGCCCTGGCGCACGATGAAAATCAACGGCGCGCTCGTGTTGATGCCCTCGTTCCAACCGGGGAAGGGAAAGTGTGATGTGGATTCTACGACCGCGGGGCGCACGATCGTGAAGGGCAGTCCGGAGGACGCTGCGATCTGCTCGCCGATCGCTTTGGTGTACGTATACGTGTTGGGGAAACCCCAGAATTGCGCGCGTTCCATGCCCATTTCGGCGAGCCGGGCTTCGACGAACTTGCGCTTCACGCGCCGCACCTCGGCGTCCAACACTGCGCCGCGGCCCGGCTCGTTTCGCTCGAGCAGGTTCTTCTTGGCTTCGTCCAAAAAGCGGCTCTGACGAAACGCATCGCTCGCGCGGTGCCGAGCTTGTTCGATCACGTCCAAGCATTCGGCGATTTCGCGGTCTGGGTCCCAGTGCGAGCGGTCGAGTTCGTGCGCGCGCGGAAACGGAAATTCACGGGGGTCGATTTCGGGGACATGCCCGGTCTGCGTGCCGGCCACATAGCAAGTGCTCGTGTGCAGCAGCGGAACGCCGCCGAGATCGCGCGCTAGCGCGACCAGATTTTGTACGCCGAAAGCATTGACCTCGAGTGCTTCGTCGAGCGGCGGATCGAAGTCGACTACCCCCGCCACATTGACGACCGCGTCGACGTTGCCCCGCAGGTCTTCGCGCGTTTCACTCGACACCCCGCAGAACGGTTGCACCACGTCACCCGCGATGACCGTTAGCTTGCCGCGAATCCAAGCGCTAAAGCCTGCGCCGTGCGTGGTGCGCAGCGGGTCGAGAACCGGGCTCGGCTCGACCTCCTTTTCATACCGTTCTTCGACGCTAGCCCCCCCCTTTGGCCGCATCACGAGGTAGATGCGCTCGATATCGGGAAAGCGTGAGAGCAGAAATGCCCACCATACCTTGCCCAAAAAGCCGGTGCCGCCGACCACGACCAGCCGCCTGCCGCGCAGCATGCGCTCTAGGTCGAGCCTCGCTGGAGCCGCGCTGCTCGGCGGCACGAGTGCACTGGTCACTGAGCGCCCCCGTTGCTGCTAGACGCGGGCAGACGCATATCGCCCATCACGATTGGCGGCACCTTGAGTAAAGTGACATCCAGCGATCGCAGCGCGCCGCCCTTGGCGCGATACAGCGCATCCTCCATGCTGGGTGACGTCTCCCAACCGAGCAACTTGGGGATGTACTCATTGTCGGCGCCGACGACGATCACTCGCCCCAAATGCTGCCGGCCGTTTTCGCCCCAGTACCACATGAAGAAGGGGTGCGCAGGGTGGTACGCATGGCCTGTGCGGAACATCTGAATGAAGGCCGGATCCTGGGCGAACTTTTCTTCGTACTTGTTACGAAGCGTCTCGGAGTCGCGCGTCTCCGGTAACAGGCGGTGCACGAAGTCGATGTACGGCGCGTGCTGCTCGTGATCGAATTTATCCGTGCACGGATGAGTGATGATCAGCGTGCCGCCCTTCTTCACGAGCGGCGCGTTGCGGTACATATTGAACAAGTAGCCTTGGGCTAGGACCTGTACGAGTAAGGGATTTAAGAACGCGTGCACGTTGTACGGGCTAATGAACGGGATGCCCGTGACCAACACGTCCGCCTGGCCGTCGATGGGCACGCAATATTGCTCGAAGTTGCGGGCGATGGTCTGGTCGTGCACGGCGTCGGTCGCGCCGGCGACTACCCCGGTGATCTCGTAGGGCGCTGGGAACTTGTCGAAAATGGCCTGGCGAGCCCCTTGCGGCAGCTTACTGGTCGCGACCACCATGGCCTTCAGCTTCAAGCGTTCGGCGCCGGTCAGATCGTCCTCGTTTTTGGTCAAGAACTCCAGCGAGCGGTCGAACATGCGGTTGTTGACCGTGGTCTCGATCGTAAAAATATTGAGCTTTTCATGGGCAAGGCGGCCCATCAACTCGATGTCGGTGGCGAGCTTGGAACGCTTCGGGTCCATGTAGCTGTCGGAGGCGGCGATCGTGCGCGGGTTGTGGTGCGGGCGGAGGCTCTTGTAGCTGCACAAGCCGACCGCGACCGACTTGTGGCCGCCGTTCATGGCGACGAAGTTCAGGTTCACGTAGATCAGCAGATCGCTCTCGGCCGCCCGACGATTGAGCTCCAAGGCGTCGCCGTGGCGCGTCTTACCGATCTCCACCATGTTCGCCTTGTCCTCGGCGTCATGGTTGTACAAGCGCTCTGGGTAATAGGCGTCGAAAATCACGTCGCCCACCATGTGCCGAATTTCACTGCCCTTCATGCGCCGGTGAATGCCCGTCGCGACAATCAGCTCCACATCATCGACGCCGTGATCGGCCAGCAACGCGAGCACGATGGTGAGCACGCGCTCGCGGGCGTCTGGGCGCTTCATGGGCGGCAAGGGCACCGAAATGTCGTCGATGGCGATCGTTACCTTCATTCCCGGACGAAGCTTGGAGTACAGCGGGTCCGTACCGAGCGGGTGATTGAGCGCGTAGCGAATGGCCGCGTCTGGATCCTTCAAGCCGACCGCGGGCGGCTTCGGATAAATGCAGCGGGTGCCCGGCGGCAAGTCCACTTCTACGAGTCGATCGCCGGAAAACAGGACGCGCGGCGCACTGTCGCGCTCCAAAGTAACGAGGCAGGGATGATTCATGTCGGGTGATTCAAATCGAAGCTGGGCCAGCTGTAGGCCTTGGCCAAGAGCGCCAAGCGTTTGTCGGGGTTCACGGCGGCGGGGTGGCCCACGACGCTCAACATGGGCACGTCCGAGTAGCTGTCGCTGAACGCGAAGCACTCGGCTAGGTCGTAGCCCTTTTCCTTGGCATGCTCGCGGATCAAGCGCGCCTTTTCTGGGCCGGCAACCACCGGCTTCAATAGCTTGCCCGTCGCGATGCCGTCCTTGAATTCCAAGCGATTGCCGATCGATTCCTGCGCGCCCAAGTAGCGGGCGAGTTGCTCCAAGACGACCGTCAGCGCGCCGGACACGAGCACCACGTCGTGGCCGGCGGCTCGGCTCTTGTCGATCAGCCCTTTGGCGGCCGGATACAGCGAGGGCCTGAGCACGTTTTCGAACGCGTCCTCCGCGAGCAGCACCATGCGATCCTCGCTGATGCCAGCGAAGCTCGCGAAGAGTAACTCGTTGAAAGTGCGTCGGTCGACCAGCTCAGCGAGAGCCATACGCGGCGCGCCCAGCAGCGCTCGTCCCACGCGCATCGCCGTCTGCAGCGGCGTGCCTTGGTTGATCAAATAGTAGAGCGTTGGATGAACCAGATTCGTGGTTACCAGTGTTCCGTCGACGTCGAAGTAACAAGCGGCCAATGCGTATGCTTCGTGGGTGATTGCGGGTTATAGAGCGGGCGGAGCCGCAGGTCGAGCGGCCGACCGGCGGGCGCGCATTCTAACCATGGGTGCTCAGAAAACGGGAGCCCCGCTCGTGCGAAGCCCTGCTGCACGGCGTCGAAACGATCGAAGTTCCAAGAGCGGCTGTGATTCCTGTAAGGAGAAGCCCGTGAAATGGATCGCCGCCAGCGCCGACCTGCCCGAGTTGAACCGGGCTCTGGATGCCGCAGAAACGCTGTTTCTGGACACGGAGTTCGAGTCGAATCGCTCCGGCACGGAGCTCTGCTTGCTCCAAGTGTCAACGGGCAGCCAGATCTTTTTGATCGACGCCATCGCGCTTCGCGACCTGACGCCAATCTCCCAGGCATTCCAGCATGCTTCTACGTGGGTACTGCACGCCGGGCAGCAGGACGTCATGCTGATCGGAGATCGGCTGCGGGTGACCGCCCGTCCGCGCGTGTTCGACACGCAGGTCGCCTGGTCCCTGTGCACGGTCGAGCACAGTGTTTCGTTGGCTTACGCGCAATTCCGCGCGCTCGGACTGCGGGCGACCAAGGCGCATCAGGCAGACGACTGGGTGCGCAGACCGCTGCCGCCTTCGCAGCTCGCGTATGCCGCGGCAGACGTCGAATATTTGCCGAGATTGTACGAGTTCCTGAGTGAGCGCCTGACTGTACTGGGCCGCGCGGATTTGGTGCCCCTCGCGTCGGCCGAATCCATCTGGAGCGAGGCCGGTGCCTCGCCGTTGCTCTCACTCGATTCATTTCGGAACGCTTGGCAGCTCGACCACCGCGGCCAGGCGGGGCTCCGCTACCTGATTCAATGGTTCAATCAACTTCCCGAACGCGAGCGCGAAAACGCGCCCGAGAACAAGACCCTACTGGCCCTGGCCAGCCGGCTGCCGCGTTCCGTCGACGAGCTGCAGCGCATCAAAGGCGTGCCTCGGGGGTGGTCTCGCGAGCTGTCCCAGTCGTTGGTAAGCGGGATGACACGTGCGGCCGAGGCCGCCGACGGCACCGGCTTCGTGCCCATCGACCCGCCAGCTTACGCCAGCAAACGTGAGCTGCAGGTGGACGGCTGGCTCGCAGCCGCGCGCGCGGACGTGTGCGTCGCGCTGGACGTGGCCCCCGAGCTCGCGCTGCCCTCGCGCGTCGTCAAGAGTCTGCGTAGCCACGTGCTGAGTCACGGCTCGGCCGATCCGAGCGCGCCACTCGAGGGCTGGCGAAAGACGCTGCTGGCCGGCGCGCTAACCCGGTTCGCCGCCGAATTTCCCCTCAAATCTTGAGCTTCGCGGCCGGCGCGAGCCCTCCCCCCGCGCCGCGGTATGCTGGCGCCCGTGACCACCTCCGAAGCCCTCACCCGCGGCGTCCGCGTGCGCGTCGAAGCGCGCTACTCGCCCGATCATTCCGACCCGCGCCGGGGCGAATGGTTTTTTCTCTACACGATCAAGATCGAGAACGAAGGTCTCGACACCGTTCAGCTGCTGAATCGGCACTGGGTGATAACCAACGCCACCGGCGACGTCGAACAGGTTCGCGGCCCCGGCGTCGTCGGCCATCAGCCGGTGCTCCGTCAGGGCGAGAAATTCGAATACACCTCCGGTTGCCCGTTGAAAACTCCCTTCGGCTCGATGCACGGCACGTATGAGATGAGCCTCGAAAACGGCGAGCGCTTTTTGGCCGATGTCGCGCCCTTCGCGCTTCGGGAGCCCGGCGCGTTCCACTGAACGCGAGTCAGAGTTTGGCGAGCCAGTCGCCGATGTCTTGCAAGGGTAAGGTCATGGTCGTCGCGCCGGCGCGCACCGCGCTGCCAGGCATGCCGTAAACCACGGCCGTTGATTCTGCTTCCGCGACCACGATGCCGCCAGTATCCAAGATGGCGCGCGCGCCGTGCACCCCGTCATCCCCCATCCCCGTGAGGATGACGCCAATGGCGCGTTTTCCGATGGCGTGCGCGACGCTCGTCAGCAGACGGTCGGCGCTGGGCACGTAGCGATCTCGCTCTTCCGCTGGGCCGACGCGCACGCGCAACGGACCCTTGGGTGGCATCTCGAGCTCCATACATTGCCGCCCCGGGCAAACGAAGCCCATGCCCTCGCCCACCGCATCCATGTCCTGTGCTTCCGTCACGCGGAGCGCGCTGCGCCGGTCCAAACGCTCGGCGAACGTGCGCGTGAATTTATCGGGCATGTGTTGGGCGATCACGAGCGCAAACTTTGCGTTCTCGGGCAGACGCGAGAAGATTTCCATCAGCGCGCTCGGGCCGCCGGTCGAGGACGCGATCGCGACGACCTGCCGCGGAGCGACCAACACCGCGCTCGGCCGCGCTTCCGGGAGCCCCGCAGGCGCCGGCAAGTCTGGTGTGCGCCGCGCCGTGATCGCCGGCAAACGTACGGCGCGGGCCAACGTCACTTTGCGCAAGAGCTCATCGCGGATGGCGGCGAGGTCCGGATCCGCGTAGCGATCGGGCTTGGCCACGAAGTCCAGCGCGCCCAGCTCGAGCGCCTTGAAGACATTCTCCTTCTGACTGTAACTGGAGACCACGATCACCGGTGTCGGCATCTTCGTCATCAGGATGCGAAGGAACGTGAAGCCGTCCATGCGCGGCATCTCGAGGTCCAGGGTGATCACGTCCGGGCGCAACATGCCCACTAGGCGAAGAGCTTCCTCCCCGTCCGCGGCCTTACCCACGACTTCTACGTCGGGGCTGGTCGATAGAATTTCGGTGATACTCCGGCGATTGAACACCGAGTCGTCCACGATCAGCACGCGCAGCGGCGGGTGCGAAGAGCCCATCATGGGCGGCCTCGGCGGTCCGAGCGATCAGCGATCAACGGCTTTCTGTACACGAGGTCTTCCCGCAAGTGTACCAGCTCAAAGGCCGTAGAAAGATTGAGTAATGATTCAGAGTGGCCGAGCAGCAAGTACCCGCCGGGCAAGAGTCGTTCGAGCAGCGTGTCGATGACCCGGCGGCGAGACCGAAGGTCGAAGTAAATCAATACGTTCCGGCAGAAGACAGCGTCCACTCGGCCCACCATGCTCGCCCGACCGCTGTCGAGGAGGTTCAACTGACCGAAATGGCAGAGCTGCTTCACGCGGTCGGCCACGTGCATGCCGTCCGGTTCCTCCCTGAAGTAGCGCGCTCGAACCGCGTCGGAGGTAGCCCGAAATGACGTCGCTTGATACACACCGCGGCGGGCGGTGACGATGCTGCTCTTGCAGATGTCACTGCCGATGACCCGCACTTCCCAATCGCCGAAGAGCGCTGATTCCCGCACCAGCATGGCCAGCGTGTAGACCTCCTCACCGGTTGAGCAGCCGGCGCTCCAGAGGCAGAGCCGCTTCGAGTCAGCGTTTTGCTTCGCGAGCCGCGGCAGGAGCTCCGTCGCAAACGAGCGAAGCTGGTACTCCTGACGAAAAAAATACGTTTCTTTGGTCGTGAGCCGCTCGATGGCTTCTTCGAGCTCGAGGGCGCCGCGCGCATTGAAGCGAAGGTACTTATAGTAATCGCTGAAACTTCGTAGCCCGAGCGCCTCGATTCGTTCTCCGAGTCTGCGGTCGAACAAGAACATCGCGTCCCCGTCGAAGCTGAGGCCCGCATGTTCGTAGACCACGTCTCGAAGCCGCAAGAACTCCTCGGACATCAGTCGTGGTCGCGGCTCGGCGAAGCTACGAAAAGTCATCGTGATCGCAGGCTCCCCGCCCGGGGCGGAGGCGGAGCGTGCCCGGCGCTGTTCGTCACCTCGAGCGCGCGACCCAGCGCCTCGAGTACGCGGGGGTTGTCCTCACTGGATAGCCGCGCACAGAGCAGCAACCGGGCCGGTTCGCCGCCTGCGCGCCCCAGCACGTCGGCGGACAAGCGTCGAACGTCCCACGCCTGGTGAGCGAGGCAAGCGCCCAAGTGGGCTATCACCCGAGGATCGGAGCTGTCGCCGAGCGTCAGGATCGATGCTTTGACCACTTCCAACTCAGCATGCGAGAGGCCCTCGATCAACGCGTCGAAGCGGCGCGGATCCGACAGCCGAGCCAGCGCTTCAATCGCGGCCACGGCGACCTCTGATCCCGCGTTACGGACCAGGGGACGAAGCACGCCGAGGACTCGCGCGTCGTCCGAGTCGGCGAGGGCGCCGAGGGCGGCGGCGGTCAACTCGTCGTCGGCTGAGCCTTCGACGAGTGCGAGCAGCCGGCTCAAGCCTACGAGTGCTCCGTCCGCGCCGCGTAGGCGGCTCAGCGCGAGCATGGCCGCGTAGCGCACCTCGGACTCTTCGTCCGTCAGCGCAAAGCCAACGGCCTCCGCTCCGAGCTCGCTGCCGGCGTGGCCCAGCCCCGCCAGTGCCGCACACCGCACCGCCTTGTCGGGGCTCATCAAAAGAAGCGAAAGGTAAGCGACGTCCTCCGCGACGGAATCGCGAATTGGACCCGGCAAGGCGCCCTGAATGACGGCAGCAGCGTGCGCTTCTGGGCCCTCAGCGCCGGCGCCGCGGGCTAGCGAGCGCGCCGCCTCGGGGTATCGCTGTGCAAGCGCCGACAACGCTGCCTCGGCTGCGTTCGCGGTATCCGCACTACCGAGCCGGCAACCCACGGTTTTGAGGCACGTCGCGTCGCCAAGCAATGTGATTGCCTTGAGCCCTGCACGGACCACGACCGGCTCTGCCGATTCGGCCCAGTCGCGAATGGTGGCGACGGTCAATGGAATCGAGGACCGATCGGACAAGGCGGCTACGATCTCGATGCACGCGGCACAGGTCTCCGGATCTGCGCCGGCCAACCGTTCGAGCAACGCGGGCACGGCGCGCGCGCCGAGCAAACTGAGGGTCTCATTAGCCTCCCCAAGCAGACGCACATCCGACAGAGCGTCGGCAGCGATCGGGGCGATACGCTCGACACCCAGCGCGCCCGCGACAATCAGCGCCGCCTTTCGCGAAGCGAGGTCCTCATTGTCGGCGCCTGACAGTCGGAGCAGCCGCTCCACGACTATTTCGGACGGCGGCTCGGAGCGCAGCAAAGGCTTACTTTGCGCGAAACCGCGCGCGTACTCGAGCAACGCCGAAAGCACGGTGTAGAGGCCCCCGCCCCGAGCCCGCTCGAAGGCGGACAACAGAGCGCCCCAGGCCTCGGGGTGGGTTGACCGACCAGCCGCGGACAACGCCGAGCGCTCCAGCACCGGATCCATCAACATGCGCTCGATCGCCGGCCAAGGCAGCAGCGAGCCGAGGCGATTGATGCCGTCGAGCGCCGTGAGTCGAACGAACGCTTCCTCCGAACTTCTCAAGGCGCCCTGCAGAATGTCGAGCGCTTCGTCGACCGCACAGGCGCCGACCGTGGCAACGGCCTCCAGAGCTGCAGCGCACACGTTCGGGTCGCGGTCCGACAGCAACGGCCGCAGCGCATCGAGCGCACCGGGCAGCAGCGTCGCCGCCAGCGCCTCCGCTGCGAGCTTCCTGCCGTCGGCGTCGAGCGTCGGGAGCTTCGCCGCGATCGCCGCGATCGCCGGCTCGCCGAATGCGCCCAGGGCTTCCACAGCGGCGTTGCGCAGCCCGACATTGTCGCCGGGCTCGAGCGCCAGCACCAATCCCGACAGCAGCTCGGGGGATGGGCGTAGCGCAATGACGACTTCCGTCGCCTGTTTACGGACCCGCCAGTCGTCGTCGCCGAGAGCGCGGAGTAACAAGCGCGACGAGGACTCGGGCTCCGAGTTCGGCTCCCGCAACACGTCGAGCGCGCGGCGCCGTGCTTCCGGATCGGGTGATGAGAACGCCGCCTCAAGTCGTAAGACTCTGTTCATTTTGCCTCCTGGGGCGGCGGTCTGAGTCGAGGTTCCGGCAGGTGGCGCGTGAGCGCCTCGAATTGGCCAACCTCGAGCACGAAGGTGAGCGTGCCGTCGTGGGTGGTGACGCCGGCGATGCCGCGCAGCTCGTCACCGGTGCCAAGCTGCGGCGCCGGCTTGATCTCGGCGCCGGCCCTGCCGAACACTTCGGTCATGCGATCGACGGCCAGCCCGACGCCTCGGCCCTCGACCTCGATCAGGATCCACTTGCTTTTTCTCGGGTCGCGGTGAGGCGCGACGCCGAAGCGGATCCGCAAATCGATGATCGGCACGATTTCGCCGCGGTGATCGGCGACGCCCGCGACGGCCGGCGGCGCGTGCGGCAGCTCGGCGAGCGGAACTGGATTCACGATCTCGCGCACCACGGCGATGGGTACGGCGTAGGCAATGCCCCCAACCAGGAAACCGACCAAGCTTTTCTGAGGATCGGTCCGCTCCTGCTTGCTGAGCGCCGAGCCCTGTGCTCCTCGAAATTCTTTGGACATGGCTAACCCGAGACGAGCGAGAGCAAATCGAGCAGGATTAGAAACTCACCCGCCGGGCGACCGATGCCCAACACGAACTCGGACACATCTCCGCCGAGCGCCGCAGCGGCAGGCTCCACCTCGCCCGCAGCCAAGCGTACCACGTGCCGCACTTCGTCCACGAGTAGGCCTATCACCTCGCCAGACTCGGCTTCGCCGAGCAGGATGCGCGCGCGGCGTGTCAGCGGACGCTCCTCTAAGTGCAACTTGCGCCTCAAATCCAGCACGCTGACCAAGAGACCGCGCACGCTGCATACGCCCACGACATCGCGCGGAGCCCGGGGAACCCGGGTAATCGGCGGCGGGCTCAAGATTTCCTTGATGCGCTTGAGCTCGACGCCATAAAGCTCACCGGCCAGCGCGAACATCAAGAATTCACGCACGGGGCCGCGATCCACGGCGCGACGGGCCAGGCGTGAAGCCGTCGATTGGGTCAAGTTAGCCACCGGCACGTTCCAAGCTATGCGGCGCTTCCGCACCCGTCAGCACCTCTTCGATCAGGGCGGCAGCGTCGAGTACGAGGCCCACGCGCTGATCGCCGAGCTCGGTGGCGCCCGCGAAGCCGCGCACACCGGCCAATGACTTACCAAGGGGTTTGATCACGATGTCTTCCTGACCGTAAAGGAAGTCGACGACCAGCCCAAGCCGGCGTTGGCCGAGCGCGGCGACCACCACGAAGCGTCGGCGTAGCATGGAGTCGGGCGCGCTCTCGAGCGCCATCAATTTATCGAGGCGACACAACGGCAACGTTTGACCGCGCAGGGTGATCACCTCGCGGCCGTCGACCAAACGCACCGCGCCTTCTTCGAAGGCGATTGCCTCGGAAACGGAGGAGAGCGGAATGGCCAATGTATGTTTGCCTGCTTGGATCAGCAGCGCGCTCACGATCGCGAGGGTGATGGGCAGCGTGATCGTCATCTTGGTGCCGATCCCCGCCTCGCTGTGCACGTCGATCACTCCGCCGAGCTTCGAGATGTTCGTCTTGACGATATCCATCCCGACGCCGCGCCCGCTCACGTCATCGGCCGCGTCACGCGTGGACAACCCGGGCAAAAAAATGAGCGCCAACGTTTCGTCTCGGCTGAGCTCGTGCGCTTCGGAACGGCTCAGCTTTCCCAGCGTGACGGCTTTTTCGGTCAAGCCGGTGAGGTCGATCCCGCGGCCGTCGTCCTCCACCTCAATCATCACGTGGTTGCCTTTTTGAAAGGCGTTCAAAGCGATCGTTCCGGCCAGAGGTTTGCCAACCTCCACTCGGCGCTGTCCCTGCTCGATCCCATGGTCGATCGCGTTCCGAATCATGTGCATTAGAGGATCACTCAGCTCCTCGACTATCAACTTGTCGATTTCGGTCTCCGCGCCGGTGATCACGAGCCGGATCTCTTTGCCGACCTCCCGACTGATTTGCCGCACGACGCGCGCCAATCGATCGAAGACTTGGCCGAGAGGCACCATGCGAACTTCCAGGATACCGTCCTGCATTTCGCCTAGCCGCCGATCGAAATTTCGGTGCAAGCGCTGTAATTCCGTCGCGAGCTTCCTTTGGCCTTCGCCGCGCAGCTTTTCTGCGACACGACCGAGGGCGCTGCGTACGATCGCGAGCTCACCTACGATGTTCATCAGGTGGTCCAGCTTGCGGATATCTACGCGTACGGTTTGCGTGAGCGACCGTAACGATGTGGCCTGCTCGAAGCCGCCTCGCTCCTCCGCCCGCGCTCCGAGCTCGGAGCGACCGAGCGATGTCGCATGCCGAGGCGGCGACGTCCCCGGCGTGACCGAGCGGCGCGAGCGGCGCGGAATCTCCTCGATGACCACGTGATCCGCGCCGAGCGAACCGATCAAAGTCGCCAGGTCGTCGCGGGACGCCATCAGCAAATCGAGCTCGATCGTGTCCGCGCTCGTTGCTTCTCCGGTCGGTAAGTAAGTGATGATCTCACCGTGCCGTTTGGCACGCTCTTTCATCTGCTCCAGCACCTTGTCGATGGTCGCGAGGTCGAACTGCACGCGCAGGCGGTAGAGCTGCATCTGCAAGTCGATATTGACGCGCAAGCGGTGCTCTTCGTACTCGGTGAGGACGGCCAGCAGCCCCGGATCCAAATCGTAGCCTGTGACCGGACTTTCGGGTTCGGTCGCGCTCGCGTCGATGCGCTCGAGCTCGCCGAACAACTGCTCTACGTCGAGTTCCTCTTCCGAATCGGACTTCTCGGCCTGCAAAATGCGGGTATAAGCGTCGACCGCGCCGAACAACACATCCAGCACCTCTTGCGTCAGGTCGATGCGGCCGAGTCGAAGATCATCGAGCACGTCTTCCAGGCGATGCGACAGCGCGCCGAGCCGGACGGCTCCAAACAGGCCGGCTAACCCCTTGAGCGTATGCACCGCGCGGAAAGCCTCGTTGATTAGCGAGGGGTCGGTGCTGCCCGCCTTGATGCTCTGGTCGAGGCTGAGCAAATTTCGAGAGAAAGTCTCGACGATCTCTTGAGCCTCGGAGAAGAACTCTTCCCGCGCCTTGTCGGAGAGCTCAGCCATGGGGCTTGGCTCTGCAAGCTTCCGGGCCTACGAAGCGCCAGGCTTCGTCTTGCAATGCTTGCGGCGTAAAAGGCTTGGCCAGGTACCCATTGGCGCCGAGCGCCGCGCCGCGCGCGCGATCACGCTCCGAGGATTGCGTCGAGATGATCAACACGGGAGTGTCCCGATGCAGCTCGCTCTTACGGATGATGCTCAAGAGCTCGAGCCCATTGATATCCGGCATATTGATGTCGGTGATGACCAAATCATACGGGCCCCGCGGTAGCAGCCGAAGCGCCTCGAAGCCGCTCGAGGCCTCGACCACGTCTAGCCCTGGTGCACTGCGTTCATCCGACTCGAGCGCCGCGCGCACGAAGGAGCGCATGCTCGCTGAGTCTTCCACCACCAAAATACGTGACATTAGCCGTGATTCCTCGGCATACGATAGCAGTGTTGCGCGCGCACGGGAGGCCGACCGGAGGAAGGCGCCGGGGCGATTTCCCCGCGCTTTGACCGCCCAGGCTTGCGCGCCGCCGGGCGACGCGGGATAGCTCGGTTTTGCGCATGAAACCGCGAATCTCGACCCCTGCGCGCCGCGCTCGACCCGCTCGCCTCCGGTCGACCTACATGCTGTCTCGTTCGATGACGGTGGAGCGCTTGCGATGAGCAGGCCACGCGTTGCCGTAATCGGCGCCGGCGCATGCGGCATCGCCATGGTCAAGGCGCTCTCCGATGCGCGCGTCCGGCTGCAGTGCTTCGAAAAGAGCAGTCGAGTCGGGGGCAATTGGGTGTTTCAGAATCCGAATGGCTTGAGCAGCGCATACCGTTCACTGCACATCAATACTTCGCGCGAGCGCATGCAGTTCCGGGATTTTCCGATGCCCAAGGACTACCCAGATTACCCGCGGCACGACCTGATTGCGCGCTACTTCGAGAGTTACGCGAGCGCCTTCGACCTGCAGCGTCTGATCCGCTTCGAGACCACCGTGGAACGGGCCGAGCCGCGCGCAGGGGGCGGTTTTCGGCTCAGCCTGTCTTCCGGCAGCGCCGAGGACTTCGACGCCCTGGTCGTGGCCAATGGGCATCACTGGGACCCGGCGTGGCCTAGCCCTACGCCGTCCGGGCAGTTCTCGGGCTTGGAGCTGCATTCGCACTCCTACATCGATCCGGACGAGCCGCACGCGCTTCGCGGCCGGCGCGTGCTGATCGTCGGCATGGGGAATTCCGCTATGGATCTCGCGTGCGAGCTCGGTCATCCGGGCGTCGCGGAGCGGGTCTTCCTGTCGGCGCGCCGGGGCGCCTGGGTCTTGCCCAAATACGCGTTTGGAAAGCCCATCGATCAAAATCCGATCTTGCCGGCGCTGCTTCCCGCCGGCATGCGCCGTGCGCTGGCTGAGCTCTGGTATCGCTTCGCCGTGGGGCGCCCCGAGGACTTTGGTTTGCCAAAACCCGAGCACCACTTGGATCAAGCGCATCCGACGCTGTCCGACGAGATCCTGGCGCGGCTCGGCTCGGGAGACGTCACCGCCAAGGGCGCAGTGGCGCGGCGGGACGGGCGCTCGGTTTACTTCAGCGACGGCAGCCAGGAGGAGATCGACGTCATCATTTATGCGACCGGCTACAACGTGAGCTTTCCCTTCTTCGGGCCGGGCATCGTGCCCTTACGGGATAACGATTTGCCGCTCTATTTGCGAATATTTCCCTTGAACCGTGCAGACTTATTCTTCGTCGGCTTGGCGCAACCGGTGGGCGCCGTCATGCCGCTCGCCGAGGCCCAGGCCAAGCTCATCGCTGAGCTTCTGAGCGGGCGCTACGACTTGCCGAGCGCCGCGGAGCGCGCGCGGCGAACCGAGCGTTCCCGCGCCGCCATGTTGGCGCGGTATGTGCCGTCCCGGCGACACACGATGCAAGTCGATTTCGAAGCGTACATGGCTGAGCTCGCGCAAGAGGCAGAAGCGGGCCGGCGGCGCGCGCGCCACCGAGCAGCGCGCGCCGCCCACACGATCGGCAACTCGTGAGCTCGGCGCCCGAGCTGGAGCTGGACGGCACGCACGATGCGGGCTGGCTGGAGCTCATCGCAGAGGCCAGCGAGGGCCGCTACTTTACGCTAAACCAGCTGTACATGGCTTACGCGCGCGGGCGTGTGCGGGTGATCCGCTACGTTGCTCGGCGCGGAAAACTTGGGCTGGCGATGATCGTCCTCGGGCTCTCGACTTGGATCTACGCGCTCAAGGCCGACCGCGGAGTCACGCTCGTCTTTGGCATCGCGGTGACACTGGCCGGCGTGGCATGCGTGGGCTCGGGCGTCGTAACGCGTCGCAACCCGGCAGAGCGGGACCGAGCCTCGCAATGGTTGAACAATTGGCACGCGCGCCAGCCGCTTCAGCACTTTCTGACGACCGCGGTACTCGCGAACGCCGGGGTCGAATACCGGCCGGAGAGGATCGAGGCATTGATTGTAGCCGAGCGCGAGCAGGTAGTGGACCTGTTGTTGAAGAATGGCGCCCACCTCGAGCTATCGGCCCTGATCATTTCCGAAAGCGGATACCCCAATGCACTCTTGCTCGAAGCGCGTCGCGCGCTCGACGCCAACCCGACTCTGCCGGTGATTTTGCTACACGATGCC
>CAXSGJ010000019.1:15370-23960 GCA_964236865.1 uncultured Polyangiaceae bacterium | reverse complement strand
ATAGGTCTTCTCGATGTAGTCCACCGTCAGCGGCAGGAAGTCGACGCCTTCGCGGGGCTGCTTGGCGGCGACCACGGTGGCGAGCACGACGGTCTCGCCATAGGTCGCCATAACCGCGCCATCGGCCAGGCCGGCGGGCACCCGCATGGCCGCGCGCCTGCCAGATAGCGCAGTGCTGCCGCTAGCCGCGCGAGTGCTGACGGACGCTGGCTTGTTCCCCGCCGACGTGCTCGAGCTCGAGGAGCTCGCCCCGGCTATCCCCGCAGGGCACACCAACCAGGTGCCGGTCGATTCACTGCGCTACCGGACGCTCGTATCTGGCATCCAGGGCGTCATGCGCGGAGCATTGTCGCTATGTGTGGCGATCGGTGACGACGCAGGCGCGCACCCAATCGAAGAGTGACGTTTGATTGTTCGGGCCGCCCGCGACGCCGAAGGCTTGGACGGCCCGCGGCGCGCCGCGTGACCATCGAACTCCAACCCGGACTGGAATGATTGTTTGATGGTCGCACGGAGCGGCGGACAGCGCTCAGCCTTCGGCGGCGCGGCCGTGAGCCGGCACACGTGGCTCGACGGATCGTGTCGGTCGCCCGCTCAAGCCTTCGGTGTGCGGCGCTCGCGTACGGCGTTGGCAAGAAGCTCGAGCACTGGCTCGGTTTCAGCGAAGCCAAGGCAGGCATCGGTAATGCTTTGCCCAAACGTCAGGGGAAGTCCGGGGACCACGTCTTGACGGCCCTCGACCAGGTTGCTCTCGATCATGACCCCAAAGATCGCCTGGCTGCCAGCCCGGACCTGAGCCGCCAAAGACTCAGCGACTTTCGCCTGGTTTCGGTGATCTTTTTGGCTGTTGGCGTGGCTGGTGTCGACCATCAGCGCGGGCCGCAAGTTCGCTTTGAGCAAGGCACCGGTGGCCTCCGCGATGGCTTCTCCAGAGAAGTTTGGGCCGTTCCGGCCACCGCGCAGGATCACGTGGCAGTGCTTGTTGCCGCGCGTGGCGACGATGGCAGCCAGGCCTTGCTTGGTGACCGACAAGAAGCGATGCGGGGCTGAAGAGGAGCGCACCGCGTCGACGGCGATCTGCACGTCCCCGCTCGTGCCGTTTTTGTAGCCGACGGGCATGGACAGGCCGCTGGCGAGCTCGCGATGGACTTGGCTCTCGGTCGTGCGAGCGCCGATGGCGCCCCAGGACACCAAATCAGCCACGAATTGCGGCGAAATTGGGTCGAGGAACTCGGTGGCAGTCGGCATTCCGAGCTGGACTACGTCGAGCAGGAACTTGCGAGCCACCCGCAGGCCTTGATTGATCGAGAACGAGCCGTCGAGCGAGGGATCGTTGATCAGCCCCTTCCAACCGACGGTCGTGCGCGGCTTCTCGAAGTAGGTTCGCATCACGATCTTCAGATCCGCGCTGAGGGCGTCGGCGACTGGCTTCAACAGTTTTGCGTAAGCGACGCCTGCCTCGGGATCGTGAATCGAGCACGGGCCGACCACCACCACCAGTCGATCGTCCTCCCCCGTGACGATGCTGGCGATGTCTTGTCGCGCTCTGGCGATCAAATGGGTATCGGCGGCCTGCGCGGGCAGCTCCTCCATTAAAATGGCGGGCGGGATCAGCGGGCGGAGGCTCTCGATGCGAACGTCGTCGGTCGTGTCTGACATGAATTCTCGGTCAAAAGACGGCGGTTAGGCCCAAACGCCCGGACTCTGCCACCTCAGGCGCGAAGCGCAAAGTAGCCGACACGCGCAAACCCGAGCGCACTCGGAGAGGCTTCGAAATCGACCAAAGCCCGGCCCAGATGATGGAGCGAACGGTGGCCCGGGAAGTATGGGGGGGCCGGAAACGCGCGCAACGGCCCGCGTTGAACCGTCTTCTCGACATGCTCGAGGAGGAGCGAGTTGTGCACCCAGCCGATGCCACTTTGCACGTCCGCGAGCGTCGCGCTCGGGTGTCCGCCCCAGGGGGAGGTGGCGAGCGCGTAGGCAGACGCCGGCCATTGGTTGATCGCGACCGTGCCGTAGCGCAGGTCGGCGATCGCTCGCTCCAGCGCAGACGATAACGTGGCGTCGCGTTCAGTGGCGGGCGCGACGTAAAGCATCGCATTCAAGGTGCCCCAGAGCCGCTCGTTGGCGAAGCGCGTGGCGCTCGCCAAGAACTCCACGGGATCGGCGCTGCCCACGCTGACCTCGCTCAGAATGCTGCAAAACGGCTCGACCGTGAACTGCGGTGCGTTCGAAGACGCATCGAGCTCGGTGATCAAAGTCCAAGGCAATTGACCTTCATCGGCGTCCCCAAGGCGGGTCACGTGTTCGGCTCCCTGGGTGAGGGCAGCGTGGCGCGTTGCCGCGCCGGGGTAGTAAGCGCGCCTGGGAGCGATGCTCCGCAATTCAGCCTGGAGTAGGCGCATGAGCTCCACGCGCTCGGGAAACCCGCGCGGGGTGATCAGCATCTTGGCCGCGTTGCAATTGAAGGAAGCGTTCTGCACGACCATGCCGGCAATGCCGCGCGCCATCGTTCGGAGCTCGGCGGCGCTGTACTTGCCGGGCGCGATCAACACGGGGCTGACATTGCCAAGCTCGCTGCTCACCGGTTTGGCGAAGACGGGGGCGTGGTTTTTCTTGCGGGATTCGCGGTCCGGACCTGGCTCGCCCCACACGATTCGGTCGTGCGTCTCCGCCGAGCCCGTGATGTGCAGCTGGTCGATGGCCGGATGTGTCACCAGGTATGCGCCCACGTCGGGGCCGCCATAGACAACGCGCAAAAAGCCGCGCGCGATCAGCGGGGCCAAGGCAAGCTCGAAGTGCGGTCCAAGATAGGCGTTCACGGGGCTCATCTTGAGCAGGCACACCGCGCCTTCGACGAACGACTTGTAGATCACGTCCAGCACGGGAATAGAGGCGACGTTGCCGGCGCCGAGGACCAACGCGACGCTCCCTTCTGGATCACGGCGTGCATAAAAACTTGCTTGAGCCTCGCCCAGGCGGTCGATGTCGGCGTTGGCATCGAGTAACGTGTGGGCTTGGAATGGCGCATACAGGAGCGCATCGTAGGTCTCGTGCGGGGTGACTTTCACCGCGACTCCGCCATTCCCGCGCGGGGCCACACGCGAGAGCGGGATACTAGGCGCTCCGTAGCGGCGCACCTGGTCGAGGGATTCGGCCAGCTGCTTCAAGTTGCGGATGATCGGCAAGATGCCAGCCATCCACTCTTCCCCTTCCAGTGGGGTATCGAGCTCGACGCCCTTCGCCAAGCACGCGTCGCGCACCATGCGCGGCGAAACGTCCCGAAACCGGCCTAGGATGTCACGCAGCCAACCCGCCTTGTCGGTGATCGGGGCGCGCGCGAACGCGGTGCTGCGCTCTCGCAACGTCGCCAAGGCTTCGTCCAGCTCCCGAAGGGGTGTCTCGAACTCGGCCGATGTGCCCATGATTTCAGCAGGATAGCATCACCGCCGGTCTTATCTCCGCGTACCGTCCGAGCGGAATTGTGAAGTCGCGCCGTCAAGAAAGTCTGCTCGAACCCGGGGCGGCATGCCTGTAACATCGGGCCATCCGCGTCGTTATGTCGAACTCACCCACGCTTCCTCCCATCACCGGCCTACAGCGAAAACTTACGCCCCAACCGGCGCTGACAGTCGAAAGCGATGCGCGCTTGCAGTCGGCATTGGCCGCTAGTGCTCGCGCAGAGGCGAGCCTAAACGGCCTGTTTCGCTCTATTCAGCACCTCGGCAATGGCGTGGGCGGCGCACGCGAAGCCAATGAGTCGTTGACTCAAGAGCTCGAAGCCCTGCGCGACATGTTGGGCGCGGCCCACGAGCAGCACACCGCATTCAAACAGAAAGCCGCCCTGCTCGAGCAAGCCTTGGATCGCTCGCGCAAGGACGCGGAGACCGAGCGCGCCTTCCTGCTCGAGGAACAGGACAAGTTCATCGTAATGCTGATGAACGAGCAGGAGGCCGAGCTCGGGCGACGCGACGCCGACCTCGGAACATTGCGCGGCCGAGTTGCGGAGCTCGAGCGTCGCGAGCCGGCAGCGTCCACCAGCGTCATGGTCACCTTGCCTCCGACCCGGCCGGAGCGGTCGTCTCCGGCCTGGCCCACTCCCACGGCGGCACCGCTGACCGACGTAGAGCGGGAGGAGCGCGCCGAGCTCGAGCGAACGGCTCGAAAGCTTGCGGAAGACCGCGAGCGGGCGCGCACGACCGTGCAACGCCTGCAAGCGCAGCGCGATGAGGCGCAAAGCGCGGTGTCGCGCGTCAGCAAAGAGCGTGACAGCGCGCTCGAGCAAGTGCATCGCTTGAAAAGCGAGCTGGGCGGCCCGCGCATCTCGTCCCGCCCCCCTTCCGCCGAAGCGCGGCGGGACTCATTGGCCTTCAGGAGCCCTTCGCAACCGCACGATCTTCTCACCCTCGACGGGTTAGAAGTAGACCCGCAGCTCAGTCGGCCGACGAGCGCGTCCCGCCCCAGTATTCCGGTGCCCAGCGCTTCACAGCCGGCGCTGACCGCCGCGAGCAATTCCCTGCCCACGGTGCCCGTGCCGAGTTCCGGCAAGCCCGCGCCCGTCATCAGCAGCGTCCTCAGCCCGCCGCGCAGCAGCCCGCTGCACGCGCCGCTCTCTTCGCGCCTGTCGCCCGTGCCTTCCCGGTTGACGCCGCCGCCGGCACCGCCCGAAGAGCTGCGACGTGCGCTCACGAACCCGCCCGTCTCTGCGACTTCGAGCAGTCGCCCCGCGTTGAAGCAAAAGCCCGATCCGAGCACCCGACCATTGGTCGGATACTCCATGAGTGGCCAGGTCGAAGCCGAGCACCTGGAAGGCGTTCGTCTGTCGTCCAAGCCGTTGCCGGATAAGCGCTAAAGGCCCGCTTGCCGGGCCGGCTCGGCTGGCTGCGTCGCCGCCCGCGCGGTGCTACTAGGACTACTCGATGATCGCGAAAGTCTCGCTGCCTGATGCTGCGGCGTCCGCGGTGAGTGATCTACCCCGCCGTGTGCTGCTGCGCGTCGCGCTGCTGTGTCTCGCCTCCGTGCTGTCCGTCGTGGTCACGAAGCTTGCGCTATTCGCCGCGGTCGGCACGTTATTGGGCTTCGTCTCGCTGCCGAGCGGTCCGCCCCGCGCTCTGCGCGCGATGAGGTTCGCGTTGAGCGTGGGGGCGGTGTGCGCGACCATCGGGACCTTTCGCTTCTTGGTCCTGGAGGCAGTGCCCGGCATGGTCGAAGGCGGAACCACCGCGACCGAGCAGCGAGTCGTGTCTCGGCTGCGCGAGATCTTGTTTGCGGAGGACGCCTGGCGCAAACGAGCGTTCCTCGATCCCGATCGGGATCACGTGGGCTCAGCCGGCTTTCTCGGCGAGCTCACCGCCGAGATTGGCGCGCGCGGCGGCGATCGCGTCGAGCCGCCGGTGCTGGAGAGCTACCCCAAGTTGGTCTCCACGCGGCTCGGCCCCGCCGCCGAGATCGGTGGCTATCTGATCGTCGTGTGTCTACCCAAGCGTGGCGGGGGCTTCACTGCGGTGCCGACCGACGGCGTGGACGAAGAGCGCGCCGAGCGCGCATTTTACGCCTACGCGTGGCCGGCGCAGCGAGGCAACGGCCTCGACTTCGCTTATTTTCTGGATGAGCACGAGCGGATCATGCTGGCCGATAGTCGCGAAACCGAGCCGCGGCGTTTGGCCGGTGTCGACGCGCCTCCGAGCTGCGACGACATCGACGCGGAGGCCACGCGCCGGGATTGGCGCGTGTGGCGTCACAAGGTGGCTCGGGCGACGCTGCCCTTCGACAGGAACTGACCCGCACGATGGACAGCGTTTACAAAAGCGACTTGAACCGCGACGTCGCGCCCGCGAGTCCGGGCGAATTCAGCGCCCTCCAGATCGGCGCGATGCGCATCTGGCCACCCGTCGTGCTCGCACCCATGGCGGGCGTGACCAACTATCCCTTCCGTTCTCTGTGCCGCCGCTTCGGCGCTGGCCTGTACGTGAGCGAAATGATCACCGCGAGACCACTCGTGGAGGGCAATCAGAAGACGCTACGCATCGCCGACTTCGGCTCCGAAGAAAGCCCCCGCAGCTTACAGCTCTATGGCGTCGACCCGTACTACGTGGGGGAGGCCACGAAGCGGCTGGTCGGCGAAGGGCGCGTCGACCACATCGACATGAATTTTGGATGCCCAGTGCGCAAGGTCACTAGCAAGGGTGGTGGCGCCGCCATTCCGGTCAAACCGAAGCTGCTGGCGGCGATCGTGAAGGCGTGCGTGAGCAACGCCGAAAGCGTGCCGGTAACGATCAAATTTCGCATGGGCATCCACGACGCTCTCCTGACCTTCTTGGACGCCGGCCGTGTCGGCGAAAGCGAGGGCTGCCGCGCGGTCGGCCTGCACGCGCGCACGGCGGCGCAGCTGTACGATGGAGAGGCGCGCTGGAGCGCCATCGCTGAGCTGAAGCAAGCGGTGCGCTCCATTCCGGTGCTCGGCAACGGCGATATCTGGGAGGCCGAGGATGCCCTGCGCATGATGCGCGGTACGCAGTGCGACGGGGTGATCGTGGGGCGCGGTTGCCTCGGCCGACCCTGGCTGTTTCGCGATCTGGCGAGCGTGTTCGCCGGGCGCGAGCCAGAAAATCCGCCGCGGCTGGGCGTCATTCGCGACATCATGCTCGAGCACGCGGCGTTGCTCACCGCTTGGTTCGGCGAGCGAACCGCGATGCGTTCATTTCGCCGCCACGCCACCTGGTACACGAAGGGCTTCCGCGGCTCCGCCGAGCTACGTCAGCGCCTGATGCAAATCACGACCCTAGACGAGCTGCGTCAGGCGCTCGTCGGCATCGACGCGGATCAGCCCTTCCCGCCGACGGCCATGCGCGTGCCGCGCGGTAAAGGTTCCGGAACGCAAGCGGTGAGCCTGCCCGAAAACTATTTGCTCGATCGCGACGACGCCACCCCGCCCGGGCCGGAAGCGGAGGATGAGTTTTCGGGGGGTTAGCCACACCGCGGGGGCGCGCGGGGCCGGGCGACGGGACCCTGCCACACCACAGGTGACGCGAGTCTGGGTCGCGTGTAGCGTTAGCCAGGTCGAATTACCGCGCCAGCAGGACCCCAAGCCATGGCACTACCGCCTGTGTTCAGCGAATTTTTCGAGTGGCGTTGGATGCCTACGGTGGCACTCACCGCCGGCTCATTGGTCTTCGTCGGACTCGCGCTGCTGCTGATCCCTGCGCAAATCGACGGCAGTAAAACGACGGACGTCCCGAGCTCGTTCGATCAACCGTCGAGCACGAGCACGATGTTCAGCTCATCGCTCGCGCAAACGTCTTCACTGGCTGCGCGCGCTTCGGACAGCCCGCGGCCGCGCTCTTTCCTCGCCCCGCAACGCACGCTACCCCCGGCCAATCAACGCGCTGCTGACCCACCGCCGCCGATGCCAACGCCTGAGGTGACGCTTCCCCCGGGCATCGTCACCGCGCGAGAGCCGCCCCCGCCGCCGGTGGATCCCGACGCCCCGCACCGCGAAAACTAGTCCTCATTCGTCGCCCGAAAGCGGTCCTGGGCGCGACGCTCGGCCTTGGTCGGCCGTCCCGCGCCTCGCACCCGCACCGCGACCCGCTCCTCCTTGGGCGACGGGGGCGGCGAATGGTCATCGTATAGCGCACGCGCTTCGGGCGCGCTCAGCCGCTTCTCTGCGAGATTCAGGATGACCCAGATGATGCTGCCGCGCGGAGCGAACGCGCGGATCTCGTCGCCAATCTTCACGGCTTGGCTCGAACGCGCGGGCTCGCCGTTCACCCGCACGTGCTTCGCCTCACACGCGGCTTGCGCGAGCGTACGTGACTTGAAGAGCCGAGACGCCGCCAAAAAGCGATCGAGACGCACCGAATCAGTCACGAGGCACCGGTTCCTGATTATGCCTCGCTATGACCGAATCGTCGACGAGGACGCCAGCGGCCGCAGCTGCGATCCAGGCGCCCACGAGGAGGGCGGCAATTTTCTGAGCCGCCGGCACGATCAGCGGTGGGGGAAGGGTGTCCCCGAGGTGGTAGGCGAACAGCACGGCGTCGATCGCGCCGACAATCAGGGCTGCAGCGCCCAGGGCCGCCAGCGCCCGGCGGTGAGCCCGAATCAACGCAGAGACCGCCCAGACGGCCGAGGCGATCCCAAACCCACCGGACACCAACGCCAGCGCGGCGTGGACGTTGCCGAAGCGCTCGGAAGGGG
This sequence comes from uncultured Polyangiaceae bacterium, assembly GCA_964236865.1. Lineage (GTDB taxonomy): Bacteria > Myxococcota_A > Polyangia > Polyangiales > Polyangiaceae > PMG-095. The sequence continues at coordinate 15,761 of CAXSGJ010000019.1, read as the reverse complement.
TGAGCGGCACGGCGACCAAGCTCACGACGGCGCACTCGCCGAGCGCGCACACCCAACCCTTCGCTACTGAGCCGGGCGCGAAGTACAGCGGCAGGACCCAGAAAAATCCAGCGAGCGCGGCTGCGAAACAGAGGATGCCCAATTGGGCGCAGCCGGCGCCAAACGAGTTACGCACTCCCGACAGCGACACCGGTTGCGTCAAGTCGCAGAAGAAGTTTGCAAAAAAACGATGGCCGACGGCGCTGCGATCGAGCCAGTTGCCCCCGGGGTACACCGCCATTGCCATCGCCAAGAGCGCACTGAATAACACTAAGCAGAGCAACATCGCGACGGAGCAGCGCCGCGCGGCCGTGAACTCGACATTCCCGGACGCAAGGAAGCGGCTAAAAAC
>CAXSGJ010000019.1:14138-15360 GCA_964236865.1 uncultured Polyangiaceae bacterium | reverse complement strand
CTCCATCCCTCGTCGAGTCGGACTCACACGGTAACCTAGAGTCCCACCTACTTCGTATGCAAGCGGCTGCGCGAAACGGCGGCGAAATGCGCGGCGTGTCATCGTTGCCGCCGATGCATCGTCGCCTCTTGCTCGATTCGACCGATCTCGATCGAGAGGCGAGTGATCAGGGCGCGCCAGAGTCGTACTCCGCGAGTGCGTCACACTCGTCACGCCCGCCCGCCAAAGTCGTGTCTTCGCGCCCGCCGGCACTGCCGCGTCCGTCGCCCACGCCACCCGTCTCGACGGATCGAGTAAGCCCGGCATGGCTTCAGCAAATATTTGCCAAGATCAGCGTCGAAGGAAAGTTGGCGCACGCGCGCTTCGGAGAACACACGCTGCGCACCGCCCTGCAGCCGGTGCTGAGCCTCGCTCATCACAAGCCGGTCGGCTACGAAGCCCTGCTGCGTGCGTACGATGCGCAAGATCGCCTAGTCGCGCCGCATCGCATGTTCCGTGATGCCGGGGACGACGCGATCTTGCTCGACCAAATCTGCCGCGCCTTGCACCTGCAAAATTGCGTCCTGCAGGGCGCCGATCAGAACTGGATCTTCTTGAACGTGAGCCCCGCGCTAATTTTGGAGGGGCACTCCACGCGCACGATCTTGCCTCGCATGCTGGAGCAGTACGGCGTGCCGGCGCACCGCGTGGTGGTGGAGATCCTGGAGACGTCGGCATACGACGAAGAAAACCTCGCGCGTTGCGTGCAGTATTTCCGAGATCTGGGCTGCCTGGTCGCAATCGATGACTTCGGCGCGGGCGAGTCCAACTTCGAACGCATTTGGCGCCTCAAGCCGGACATCGTAAAGCTCGATCGCTCGATGGTGGTCGAAGCCATGCGCACGCCGCGCGTGCGTCGGATCTTACCGGGCCTGGTGTCCCTGATCCACGAGGCGGGCTGCTTGGTCGTGATGGAGGGTCTGGAAACGGCCGAGCATGCGCTGATCGCCATGGAGAGCGATGTCGACTTCGTGCAGGGCTTTTACTTCGGCGAGCCGCGCTCTCGCCTCACGCCCGACGAAGATTTTCGCGAGCCGCTCAACGAGCTCTTTGCCTGTTTTCAGGACAGGGTGCGGCGCCAATCGAGCAGCGAACGCTCCATGCTCGCGCTGTATTCCAAGAAGTTCGACGACGCAGCTCGATCGTTTCGACTCGGCGCCGAACCAGAGCCGGCTTTCGCCGA
>CAXSGJ010000019.1:11659-14128 GCA_964236865.1 uncultured Polyangiaceae bacterium | reverse complement strand
ACTTTTTGGGCTTGGGGGGCGTGCAACGCTGCTACTTCCTCTCTGCAGAAGGTGTACAGGTGGGCGCGAACATCGGCACGAAGGAGGCCGCGCGTCGTTTGGATCCGCGCTACCTGCCGTGCGCGGACGCGGAAGGCGCCAATTGGTTTCGACGGCCGTACTTCCGTCGTGCCATCACCCAACCCATGACCGTGCAGATCTCGCGGCCATACCTATCCATCGCCGACGCTCGCACCTGCGTTACTTTTTCGATCGCGATTCCGGAGACGGACGGCGTGCGTGTAGTCTGCGCGGACTTGGACTGGGATTCCTTCGCCCACTGAGTCCCGCCCGGATCGATGTCGGCTTACTCGAGCTGGCGAGGGTCGGCGCGCATGAACAGGCAGCGCTTCTTGTTTCGGGACGATGACGCTTTGCGCACGGTCGTGGCTCGAGCTCGTGCGAAATGCAGCTCGCGGTTGCAAAGTATTTTTCGCAGCGGTTGCGCTTTCGCTGCAAATTCTGAGGGTGAATCCCCCGTGAGAGACGCGACGATTGATTAATCGTCGCGCCGCACTGGTGATTTGAACGTGGTCGTCACGGATGCCCGTTGCTTAGGGCACATACGTTGCAGTGCTTCGCTTAATGAGTCGCATCACGCGGCCGTTGTGATTGGAACGCTGCAAGAGACCTGTCATGCGAAAACCGAAACTAGAGATCGCCGACCCCGCCCAGTGGTTGCGCTCGTTGTCCGGCGAGAGCGGCGGGTATCGCCGTCTCGTGCTCGAGTCGGGAGGCATGGCGCGCGCCGCCTACCGCTTGGCGCGCGCACACTGCAGCGCAGAATCTGGAGATGCGCCATTGCTCGGAGACCTGCAGGCCGCCGCTTCGCTGCTTGCCGCGCGCCTGGGCGGGCACGGCTCGCTACCGATCAAGTCTTTGCTCCCAAGCTCACTACCGCCTCCCGCCCCCTCGACCAGAGCGCGCTCTGGATCACGGCCCGTAGCCAGCCGGGTCAGCCCATAGCGCGCATCAAAAACCTTCGCTCCGAATCCGTGCTCTGGGGACGCCCTCGCGTGTCAGCATGGACACGACCTCATTGACCATATCGAGTCGACCGCACACGTAGGCGTCGAGCGGGCCGAGGGCTTGTGCGGCGACTGAGAGTCGAGCTTGCACTCGACCGCGTTCCCCGAGCCACGAGCCTTCCGCGCCCGTCAGGGTCGGCACGAACCGAAAGCGCGCGTGGAGGGCGGCGAGCCGAGCAAAGTCATCGGCGAACAGCATGTCATCGGGCGCGCGGTGGCCAGCGATCAAAAGCAGCCGAGCCGGCGAAGCCCGCGCAAGCTCTTCTTCGACCAGGGCGCGCAGGGGGGCGACGCCGGTGCCCACGCCCACCAGGAGCGCGGCGGGGCTCGGCGCAGGCTGCCAGACGAAGTCGCCGAGCGGGCCTTCGCATTGGAGGGCCTCGCCGATCTCCAGCGCATCCATGACGTCCGCGCCAGCTTGGAAGGCGACGGCGAGGTCGAACTGACCTGGATACTCGGCGTCGTAGGCCGAAGCGATCGAGTAGGGTAAGAGAAAATCTTGCCCACGGCCGCGGACCACTACGATGTGTTGCCCTGCACGCCACTGAAAGCCTACCGGCCCCGCGAAGCGCAAGCGGTGAACGGTCCCCGAAAGCGGCCTTCGGCGGAGCAGCTCGACCGAGAAGCGCGGGGCGGACATCAGCGGTACATAGTGGGCTTGCGAGCGGAGACGCCATGAATTTTTTTGGGCACGCGGTGATCGCCGAGCGCTTCGAGGCCGCACGCGGTGCACATCGCGCAGAATTCGTGCTGGGCGCCATGCTGCCCGACTTCGCATCGATGTTACGCATGCGTCCGCCGGGAGCGTCGCTCGCCGATGTCGAGGCTGGCTTGCGCTTTCATCATTCGACCGACGAAGCATTTCACGGCGCGCGTTCGTTTCTGGAATTTTCCGGTGAGGCATCGCGCTTCCTGATCGGCCGCGGCTTGTCGCGCGGCAGTGCGCGCGCTGTCGCTCACGTGGGAGTGGAGCTCTTGCTCGACACAGCGTTGGTGAGCGAGCGCGCGAACGAGGCGTATTTGTCGGCAATTTCTAGCGCCTTGACGACGCGAGTTGCGGAGCAGCTGCGCTGGGCCACGCTGGACGGGCCAGGCCGTTTCAGCAAGCTCTGCCAGCATCTGAGCCGCCGCGGTGCGTTGGAGGCCGACGTCTCCCCCGAGGTCATCGCCGAGCGCTTACGGAACATCTTGGCCAACCGCCCGCGCCTAACATTGGACGACGCGGGGCAATCCGTTGTACGGGACTGGGCCAAGCGCGTCGGACCTGCGATCCAATCCGGCGCCCCGCTGCTGCTTCGTGAAGTAGAACAGCGTTTGGCAATCAGCTTCGAAAGGTAACCCATGCGCTTCACACAAACGTGCGTCGCCCTCGCCGTTCTGGCCCTGCCCGCCGCCGCGGCCG
>CAXSGJ010000019.1:0-11649 GCA_964236865.1 uncultured Polyangiaceae bacterium | reverse complement strand
GAGATCGTCTCGGTCGGCGCCTGACCGTCCACTCGCCCTCCTCGCGCCGTACCCACCACATGGCCGTCGCCGACCCATCCTCCCCGAGCGACGGACCAGCGGAGCTCGAGCCGCACCTGATCGTGGAGTGGAGCGACTACGCGCCGTGCACGAACAGCGGCTTCGGCCCGGGGTTCCGCGCTGCCATTCCCTTCCTCGACAACGGGCCCGTGCCGAAGATCAACAACAATATGGCGATCGGCTTCGGCCTCGATTGGGCGCACTCCAGCATCAATAGCCGCTGCGGCGCCTACTACAACGGCACGACCTTCGTAGGCAACGGCTTCACGGCCGATGTGTGGTCGCTGCCCGTCGTCGTGCAATGGAATTTCTTCTTGCTGCCGAAGATCAGCGTTTTCGGAGAGGGCGGGCTGGTGCTGCAGCACCGCCGCTTCGACAATGGCTCCGCAGGTCCGACCTGCGTCAATGGCTTCTGCAGCGGGACCGGCAGTGACAACTCGGTGGATGCCTCGTTCTCGTTAGGCGGCCGCTTCCTAGTCTCCGAATCGATCGGCTTCCTGGTGAGGCTCGGGTATCCTTACTTCTCGGCGGGCGTATCGATCTTGCTGTAGGGTCGGGGTGCGTCCCGGCCCTCGCCGGCTCGGCTCAGTCATGGAACAACGCGCCCCGCCCTCGACCAACATCGCCGCCACCATCTTCCGTGATCTGCGCGCGCAGATCCTGAAAGGCGTGTTGAAGCCGAGTGAGCGTCTGCCCGGGGAACGCGAGCTGGCGGCGCAATACGGCACGAACCGCAACACCCTACGCGAAGCGGTGCGCATGCTCGAACAGGCCAAGCTCGTGACCGTGCGTCACGGCCAAGGCGTGACCGTGGCCGACTTTCGCAAGACGGGCACGATGGAGCTGTTGCCGCCGTTTCTGGAGAACACCGGCAACGCCGCCGAAATCCATGCCTTGCTCGAAGACATTCTTCCTGCGCGCCTGCTGGTCCTCGAGTTCGCAACCCGCCTCGCAGCCAAGCGCGCTAGCACCGACGACATTGCGCGCTTGCGTGACATCACGGAACTTTTGATTGCAGCCTTCGAGCGCCGAGATCCGGTGGTCATTGCCCACGGCTTTCAACGCTGGCTTGACGCGCTGCTCGACGCCGGCCACTCGGTCGCCGTGCGTTGGATCGCCAACCCGTTTCTGGACGCTTACCGGGAGCTACTCGATCGCTTTCCCGCGCTGTGGATGTTGGAGCCGAGCTTCCCCCAACACCTGCGCGACTTGGTGATGACGCTCGAGGCGGCGGATGAGGAGAAATCGATCGCGGTGACGCGCGATTATTATTATCGAGTTGATACCATGTTGATGCGCGCGCTCGCGAGCTTGGTACCCAAGGGCTAAGGGCAAGGGCTGAGCGGATGCTCGGCCCTCGCCAACCACTGCGCCATGGCCGCGGGGGTGGACGGTTGCGTCCCGCGGCCGGGGGGCAGCGGGACGCTAGATTTCGTGGACCAAAACAGGACTGGGCCGGGCCGCCCGGAACGAAGCTCCGTCACCACGCGCGCGGCGGCTTTGGCGCTGTACGTTCCATCCAGTGCCGGTAAGCCGAGCTCTTTCCAGATCGATTCGGCCTCGTTGCCCGCAGTATTCGGCCGGCCATAGCCAGGGCCAAAGTAACTGCCGTCGACCTCGAGATGGGCGCTGAGCTCCGCCCGCCCGAACAGCGGCAATCTGCCCTCACTCAAGCGATGGAGGAGCAGCGACGACCGAACGGCCAGTGACAGAATCCGAAAGCGGCTGGTGATCGGCCAGGGCGAGACCCGCACGGAAGTCAGCACGGGCCGCGTCGCAGGCGTGAAGCCACGGCCCAAATGGCCCGCTAAGGCGATGCCCACCAGTAGCCCCGCCGAGGTGCAGGTCGAGCCCACGGCCAATACCACGCGCCGGGGCGGGGGCAGTTCATGCGCCGCAATTTGGCGACCCAGCTCGAGCGCAGCCGATACATAGCCGAGCGCGCCGAGCGGCGTGGCGCCTCCAGGAACCATCACGTACGGAGCGCGCGGCCCGCGTCGTAGCCATGCCATCGCGAAGGGCAGCGCACTCCAGTGCGGCAACGGGCGCAGACGCGCACCGCTGGTGGTAAGCGCGCGCAGATTGAGCGCGGCCGTCGGTGAGGCAGGCTGAGGGAACAACAGCGCCTCCGGCTCCAGGAATACCCGTGGGGCGTGGAGCGCGCAGGCCAACGCGTGATTCGAACCGAACGCGCCGGTAGCCAGCACCCGCTCGTGACCGAGGGCGCGGGCTTGCCCGAACAGAACCTCGAGCGTTCTGACTTTGTTTCCACCGTAAACGAGCGAAGAGACATCGTCACGTTTGACCCAGGCCTCGGCGCCCGTTGCCCGCAGCGCTTTCGCGAGTGCAGCCAGCGATGCGACGGGGGTAGGGAACTGCCCCAGCGGCACGCGTGCAACGTGGCGCTCCAGCCGCGGCAGTTCCTCGAAGAGCGCGAAGGTCACGAGCGGAGCCTACGCCCGAGCTGCGGGCGGTCGCACCAAGCGTGGCCCGCGACGGCTACTCATCTGAGCACTGTATTTCTGTCACTGGTGATGATAGTGCTCGGGGCAACTCGGCGGGTCCACGCATGGCGAACAGCTCCAAAAAAACCAGTAAAAGTGGCGCGCGCGGCCCGAGGGCACGGCGCTCACGCGGCCCCGTTCGTGCGCGTACGCCCGCCCAAAAGGCCGCCAAGCGTTCAGCACCGCTGCCCGCGAAGCGCGCTGCGGCAAACGCGACGACGAGCGTTCCGGTCAGCGCAACGCGCTCGAGCCGGGCAAAGCGTCCGCCCGCACACCAGCCGGCGCCGGCCGCCAAAGAAAAGGCGTCGCGGGCGTTGATCCTGCCGCCCAAGCTGCGCAGAAGTGCGCCGCGCTTGTTGGTCGCGCCAGCGCCGCGAGCACCGCGCATCGCAGCGCTCGTTGGCCCTGCCCCCATCCCCGCGTCCGCGTCACGAGCCCGCGTGGGTCCTAAAGCCGATGTCTGGCTGCGCGTTGACGAAGCCGCCGCGCGACTCGGGCGCACCCCCCCGAACGCAGACCAGCGTAGGGCCATCCGCGCCGCGCTCGAAGGCCAACATAGCCTCGTCGTTCTCCCTGACGATGAGCAGTCGCTCGGCTGCTATCAGACCGCTGCACTGCTGCTCGATCGGCCGACCGTCGTGGTGTCGCCCGTTGCCTGCGAGCTCCAGCGTCAGCACGAAATGCTGCTCCAACGGCGCGTCGCCGCGCTCTGGCTGCGGCCCGATTGGACTGGCAAGGAGCGCAGCCAAGCTCTGGCGCGCATTGCCAAGGGCGGCGCGCTATTGGTCCTGTGCAATCCCGAGGCCCTGCGTGAAGTGGACGTGCTGCGTGCCCTCGGCAAGCCCGGCGTTGGCTTATTCGTGATCGAAGAAGCCCATTGCGCGGCCGATTCCGCCCATGAGCTGCGGCCTTCTTACACAGAGCTGCGCGCTACGTTGCGGAGCCTCGGTGCGCCGCCGGTCATGGCACTGAGCCGCGTCGCTTCGCGCTCAGTGCGCGGTGAAATAGGCGAGCGCCTCGGCCTGAACTCCCCGGTCATCGTTCAGTCTGCGGCCGTTCGCGGAAACTTGAGCATCCTGAGCAAGCTTGCGCGCGGTGAAGCGCGGCAAGCGTCGATCGTGCGCATGGTCAGCCGCCTTGAGCTGCCAGGGCTGATATTTTGCGCGACCCCGCACGACGCCGACGGCGTGTATGCCGCGTTGCGCGCCGCTGGCGTCGCGAGCCATCGCTTTCACGCCAGCATGACCGCCGAAGATCGTGCGCTCGAGCAGGCGGGCTTTGACGACCCCAGCGCACGTTCGGTGATGGTCGCCGTCAGTGCCTTCGCGCCGAGCAGCGGGCTACCGGGCCTAGGGGAGCCAGCGAATGGCGTGCTGGGCTTCGGGCGTGGCGCCCTGAGGGCCGACCTGCGGTTTGTGGTGCATTACCAATCGCCCGCTTTCATCGAGCAGTACCTGCGGGAAATACAATGCGTCGGTAGGGATGGCTTGCCCGCCACCTGCGTACTGCTTCATGAATCGAGTCACCGAAGCCTGCATGAAGTGATGTTGGCTCAGCAGCGGTTCCGCGCCACGCACTTGGCCGATCTCGGCCGTGCCCTCGAAGCGTCCGCGCTTGCTGGCGCCGCGATCAGCATCGGGTCGCTCGCTTTGAGCACGGGACAGAGCCGCCGGACGACGGACCGCCTGACGTCACTGTTGGCCGACGTCGGCGCGGTCTCACGAGAAGGCGGCTCGGTGCGCGTGTTGTGCTCGGCTTCCGAGCTGTTCGAAACCTGCCGCAAGCTCGGGCTGCAGCTCTACGCGCTCCGCGAACAGGACGGCCGCCGCTTGGCGGCGGTCACCGCCTTCGCGGAGACCAACGGCTGCAAGCTGGCCTTTCTGCAGCATTACCTGGGCGAACCGGCGGGCGTGAGCTGCGGGCGCTGTGACGCCTGCTCGGGCGAATTGCTGTCGAGCCAGGAGTCGATCCCTCCCCAGGCGTCCGCGCGGCGTGCCTCCGCTGAAGAGTTCTCGGTTCGCCCGCTGACGAACCCGCCGACCAGCGGCGTTCGATCGGAGATCGCGGCTGGGCCGGGGGCAAAGCTCGCGAGCTTTGGCCGTCCTAATCCTCGAGGCGGTCGCTGACGGCACGCGCGAACTCGCGCGTGCCAAGCGATCCGCCGATGTCGCGCGTTTTCTCACCTTCTTCGAGCGCGCGATCGTAGGCGCGCCGGATCCGCTCACCGGCACGCCGACAGGCGTCGTCCCCGCGCGTCTCAGCCAGGTGCTTCAGCAACATCGTGGCGCTCATCAGAAGCGCTAGCGGATTAGCCAAGTTTTTGCCGGCGATGTCCGGGGCCGAGCCATGCACGGCTTCGAACACCGCGTCATCGTCACCGATGTTGGCGCCGGGCGTCACGCCTAGACCGCCCACCAAACCCGCGCAGAGGTCCGAGCAAATGTCGCCGTACAGGTTTTCGCACATGACGATGTCGAACTGCGTCGGGTCTTGGACCATGCGCATTTGCGCGGCATCGATGATGACCTCTTCGTATTCGATGTTCGGGTAATCCCGCTTGTGCACCTTGCGCGCTTCGTCGAGCAACATGCCGTCGCTCATTTTCATGATGTTCGCCTTGTGAAACACGCTAATTTTGCGGCGCTTTCGGTGGGTGGCGTAGCGGAAGGTCCATAGCGCGATGCGGTGGCAGGCCACCTGCGTGGCAACCTTCATGCTCACGACGACGCCGTCCGTGATTAAATTCTCGATGCCGCTGTACAGACCTTCCGTGTTCTCCCGCACGATCACCAAGTCGACGTTGTCGAAGCGAGTCTTGACCCCGGGCATGTTACGAATGGGACGCACTGCGGCGTACAGGTTGAGGGTCCTGCGCAGGGCAACATTGACGGAGCTGAAGCCCTTACCAACGGGCGTGGTGCAAGGACCCTTGAGCGCAATGTGATGTTGACGGATCGCGGCGAGCGTGGACTCGGGCAACGTATTGCCCAACTTCAGATCGAGCGCGGTTTGGCCCGCATGGTGCGTCTCGAAGCGGAGCGGGGCTTTCGCCGCCTCCAGCACACTGAGCACGGCTTCGCTGACTTCCGGTCCGATGCCATCTCCAGGAATCAACACGGCGGTGTGGGTGGTCATCAGGGTCACGTAATACAGATCGTCCGGCAGTGCACGGGCCGGACCGAAGCTCCGCTCAGCACGGGGCGATCGAAACGGTGCCGTCGGCGGAGCCCGGCGGGGGACCTAGATCGGCCACGGCGTGCAGCAAGCGGACGAGCTCGAGCGGCTTCGTCAACACGGGCTGCGGTTGATGCGCCAAGAACTCCTGCGCGTCGCTAGCGGAGACGCCGCCGGTTAGAAACAGCATGCGCTGCGCCAACGCCGGGCTAGCGAGTTGAAGCCGTGTATACAGCGCTTCACCGCCGCCGTCCGGCATCATCACGTCGCACAAGATGACGTCGACCGAGTCGGCCGCCAGTGTGTCGAGGGCTTGCTGCACGCCAGCCACCGTCACTACGTCAAAGGCGCGTGACAGGGTGCGCTTGGTGGCGCGACGCACGACGTCATCGTCGTCCACGAACAAGAGCCGCTGGCGGAAGGGCGGCAGCGTGGTCTCGGTGGCCGGCTCCTCACTCGGCTCGGCCGCAGACAACAGCGTCAGCTTTGCTTCCGTGCCGTGGCCGGGCGAACTCTCGAAGCTGAGCTGCCCGCGCATGGCCTGCACCAAGCCGGCGGACACGGCGAGTCCGAGCCCGGTGCCTTTGCCGAGCGGCTTCGTCGTGTAGAACGGCTCGAACAGCCGCGCTTGCGTCTCCTCGCTCATGCCCTCGCCGTCGTCGCTGACCGTGACCCGTGTGTGCTCTCCCAGCGCCGAAGCCGAGACGCGCACGCGGCCGGTACCCCGCGATTCAGGCATGGCTTGATAGGCGTTCACGAGCAGGTTCGTGAGCACTTGCTCCAGCATGTAAGGTTCACCGCGCACACACAGCGACTCTGGGATATCGAGCTCTAGTTTGATGCGCGGGTCGCGCGTGCTGTCCGCGACCCGCACCGCGCCGCTTATGACGGCCGCCACGCGACAGGCTACGTTCGTGACCTCGTCGTGCGCGGCCGCGCGACTCGCGTCGAGCAGGCGGCGCACGATGCGTTTGATGCGTTCGATGGCGACCAAGCTGTCGTCGACCGCCCCGCTGACCTCGGCGAATTGCGCCTGCTTCAGTAAGGTGCGTCGGATGAATTGCAAGTTACCGAGCATCGCGGACAAGGGGTTATTGATCTCGTGTGCCACGCCCGCGGACAATTGACCGAGCGCGGCTAAACGTTCCGCGCGCACCAGCGCGGCCTGCGCTTCGGCGAGCTTTTCCGTGCGCTCTTCGACCCGCTCCTCCAAGTCTAACTTGAGCGATTCCAAGAGCGAGGCCGAGGCCACGAAGCGGCGCGTGATCGATACGCCCAGCAGCCCGAGCGTTACGGCGAAGCTCGCGCCCAGGAGCTTTGGTCCACCGTATCGACCGGAGCTTGCCAGCATGTCGTTCACGGCACCGATCGTGATCACCCCGAGCACCCAGGCCGAGAGGCGTGCACGAGGCAAGCCACGCCGACGGTCGAGCACGACGCGTACGAACGTCACGGCTAGCGTCACCGCGACCGCGACGTAACAGCTTTCACCCCAGGCCGATGGGGCCGGGTCATAGTAGTGAACGCCCAGCCAGGGCACGAAGCGTTCTTCCTCTCGGAGCGAATAGGCGAGCTCTGGGACGAGGCCGACCACCCCCACCCCGAGCAGGGCCACCAGCACCGCACGGTCGAGCGGGCCGAGCGCGGTCCCACGCTGCCTCGCCGCGTACACGGTCCATACCGCGATGTGGACGGAAGCCGCGGTGAGCGACAGATCGCCCAGGGTCGCCCGCAGGTGCATGGAAACGCCAGGCACGTACGTCACGACGTCGAACATCGAGAACAACGCGGCCGAGCCACCGATCAGCGCAAGCAGCCGCTCCTCCCGCCAGCCCGGCGCCATGGAAAATACGAGCGCGAGCGCGCTGACCCCCAAGCCCACGCACGCCGCGAGCACGACGAAGATCAACGGAAGGTTGTAGAAGTACATCCTGGCTGGTGGCGCAACGGGTCACTCCTAGATCGGCCAATTTCGTGAGCTCCAATAGCCGTCGCGTGCAATCGGCAAGGGCCGCGCGTCGTTCGGCGCAATGCCCCATGTGAGCGCTCAGCCCACACCAGCGCGGGCTGGGCAAATTGGGCCGCCCCGGCTGGCGATCGAACAACGAGCCGCCGGCGGGCGCCAGCCTGAAGACTCTCGATTTACGACGCGGACAGGGCGGCATGCCTGCTGCTTTTGAGCAGAGTCATGTCCGAAGGAGCGCACACCAACACAATCTGCGGCCCCGAGCTGGGCCTGGCCGTGGCCGAAGCCAGCACGCTGATCGGGCTCGATGCTCATCCGATCCAGGTGGAGGTGTCTTCCACGCGCGGCCCATCCTTTTTTCAGATGGTGGGTCTGGCAGAAGCCGCCGTGCGTGAGGCACGGGTACGGGTGGCCAGCGCGCTGGCGCGGCTCGGCGTGTTGCTCGATGAGTATGCGATCACGGTAAATTTGGCGCCCGCGGACGTGCGCAAAGGTGGCGCGGCGCTCGATCTGGCGATCGCGGTGGCTATCTTGGGCGCGGTGGGCGTCGTGCCGGCGCACGCACTCGAGGGCGTGCTGCTGGTCGGCGAGCTGTCCCTCGACGGCAGCCTGCGACCCGTGCGTGGTCTCTTGCCTCAGCTCGAGGGAGCGCGGGCTCGCGGTCTATCGAGCGCCGTCGTCCCAGGCAGCAATGCTGCCGAAGCCGGGCTCGCGACCGGTATCACGGTCTTCTGTGCCGATTCGCTGGCTATGCTCGTCGCGCATTTGCTGGACGAACGGGAGCTACCGCGCGCCCCGCGCACCGAGTTCAAGCCAGAATTCCCTCACACGGGGTTCGACCTGGCAGATGTGCGTGGCCAGGCCACCGCGCGCCGAGCCTTGGAGGTCGCCGCCGCGGGCAGCCACAACCTGCTCATGATGGGCCCGCCCGGATCCGGCAAAACCATGCTCGCCCGGCTTTTGCCGACCTTACTGCCCCCGCTGCGCTTCGAAGAAGCCATTGATTGTACCGCAATTCATAGCGTCGCCGGGCTCTTACCGAACGACCGAGGTGTGGTGTGCGAGCGGCCGTTTCGCGCGCCCCATCATTCGGTCAGTGAAGCCGGCCTAGTCGGCGGCGGCGACGTTCCTCGGCCCGGGGAAGTCAGCTTAGCGCATCATGGCGTGTTGTTTCTGGATGAGCTTGCGGAGTTTCGGCGCTCGGCGCTGGAGGCCCTACGCCAACCGCTCGAAGACGGCTTCGTCAATATTGCGCGAGCTCGCGCACGTGCCCGCTTCCCTGCGCGTCCGCTGCTGATCGGCGCGGTAAATCCGTGCGCGTGTGGCTACTTCGGTCATCCACGCCTCGTCTGCCGGTGCTCGCAGGCAGCACGCGAGCGTTACCGCGGGCGGCTCTCCGGCCCTCTGCTGGATCGGCTGGACATTCACGTCTCCGTGCCGCCGGTCGAGGTCTCGGCGCTCGTGCGCAGCGCGAAGGGCGAAAGCTCGGCGTCGGTCCGCGAACGCGTGACCCACGCCCGCGACGTGCAGGTCGTGCGTGCCCGACAACTGAAGCTCCGCTGCTTACTGAACTCACAGTTGTCGGGCGCCGACCTCGAGCGCGTCGTCGATCTAGGAAATGAGAGTCGCAGATTGATCGAGGCGGCAGTCAGCCGGCTCGGCTTGTCGGCCCGAGCATTCAGCAAGGTGCTCCGTGTAGCCCGCACGATCGCCGATCTCGAGGGCGCCGATGTCGTGCGCACGCCGCACGTCGCAGAAGCCATCCAAGGCCGGATCCTGAGCTCCGTTTCAGACCGCGCCGGTTGATGCAAGCAACGGTTTTTGGGCCCGATGGCGCGATGTCGCGCCGTTCGGCCCGAAAGGTAAGAAGAAAAGGCAGTCATGAGTGAAGACAAGAAGTTCCAGAAACAAGAAGCACTGCGCGTGGTCGTGCAAGGGCTCGAAAAGACCTACGGCCAGGGCACGATCATGCAGCTCGGAGGTGGCGCTCCGGAGCCCATCGCGGTGATTTCGAGCGGCGCGTTGGTGCTCGACGAGGCCCTCGGCGTCGGCGGTTACCCGCGCGGCCGCGTCGTAGAGATCTTCGGTCCCGAGTCGAGTGGCAAAACGACGCTCACTTTACACGCGATCGCCGAAGCTCAACGAGCGGGCGGCGTCGCCGCGTTCATCGATGCCGAGCACGCCTTCGATCTTCGCTATGCACGCGGCATCGGCATCGATTTGAAGAAACTGCTCATGTCGCAGCCCGACTGCGGTGAGCAAGCGTTGGAGATCGCCGAAGCGTTGACGCGCTCGGGCGCCGTAGATCTGATCGTGATCGACTCGGTGGCGGCCTTGGTACCCAAAGCGGAGATCGAAGGCGATATGGGTGACGCCCACATGGGTCTGCAAGCGCGATTGATGAGCCAAGCACTGCGCAAGCTGACCGCGATCGCCAGTAAGACGGGCACCACGCTCATCTTCATCAACCAACTGCGCATGAAGATCGGCGTCGTCTTCGGCAATCCGGAGACGACCACGGGGGGCAGCGCGCTCAAGTTTTACGCTAGCGTGCGGCTGGATGTGCGCCGGACCGGCAAGGTAACGGTGGGGGAGAACGTGGTCGGCAACAGAACGCGGGTCAAAGTAGTCAAAAACAAGTGCTCCCCGCCCTTCACGGAAGCCGAGTTCGACATTCGTTGGGGCACGGGCATCGACACGGGGGCTGATTTAGTCGAGGTGGCGGCGCAAGCCGGGGTGCTAGACAAGAACGGATCTCACTACCTGTTCGAAGGCAAAAGCATCGGCCAAGGCCGGGACAAGACACGCGATGCGATCCTGATTGATCCCGCACTGTTTCAAGCAGTGCGCAAGAAGACGGTCGACGCCCTGCCCTCTCAGGCGCGCCAACGGACGAGCGAGGCGCCCTGCAACGTGGATAAGCCCGACAAGCCGGACAAGCCGGACAAAACCGACAAGAAGCGCGCGGCCTAAACCTTCCGGCCCCGGCGCCGGGCCCACGGCTCGAAGTCGCTCGGCGCCCGGAGCAGTAACCGTTGCACACGGATCACTGGCAAAATTAGGCTCGTGCGAGTAAGCATTTCAATCGAGAAATGCCCTCGCTGAGCTCGAGCATCGTGAACCAGCAGGTCGCCTCAGTACGAGAGGTCGAAGAGGCGTTGTCGCGCCAGTCGCTCTACGGTGGCGATCTGATCACGAACTTGCTCGAACTTGCGGCCGTGAGCGAAGAGCGGCTCAGCAAAGTGCTCGCGGAGAGCCACGGTCTGGAGGCAGCGCCGGTGGGTGAATTGCCGGTTGCGCCGGACCACGTCCGGCGCTTGGTGCCAGGGGACATCGCTCAACGCTTCGCGCTGTATCCACTGGAGCACAGCGAGGGCTCGCTCACGATTGCCGTTGGCGAGCCACTTCCGGCTGAAACCGAGCAAGATTTGGCGTTCTCGCTCGGCACGACACTGATCCAGAAAGTCGCGCTTTTAGTCCGTCTCCGGCAAGCGATCGCGCGTGATTACGCGAGCCCGATCGATCGGCGGTCACTTCGCGTGCTCGCGCGCATGAGTGGCAAGCCGGATCCCAGCCCAAGCTCCATGCCGGGCCAGCCCGATGCAACGGTGTCGCGTCGGCCGCCAGCGACCGTCCGTCCGGACCTGCCTTCGATCCACTCCGCAGACTTACCTACTGCTCGAGCCAGCGTCGCGCCGCGTATTCCGCGCGCGCCCGCACTGCCGGACCTTCGAAGCCTAGCCCAGCCCTCGGCACAAAATCGAACACGACGCCTTGGCCCGTATACGGTGGCCATGGCCGAGCGTGGCTTGCTCGAAGCTGAATCTCGGGACGACGTGCTGCGCGCGTTCTTCGACTTCGCGAGCCAATACTTCGAATACTCCGCGCTCTTTGCCGTGCACGGCGACCTCGCGGAGGGCAAGGAAGCCGCCGGTGCGGGCGCCT
>CAXSGJ010000018.1:0-100910 GCA_964236865.1 uncultured Polyangiaceae bacterium | reverse complement strand
CGACGCCTCCGGAGCGCGCGACCGCACGGATTTGCGCGTCGTCCAAGTTGCGCCAGTGACGGTGCACCCCGGAGACACCGGTGTGCGTGACCAGAAACGGGACCTGCTTCGCGTGCGCGTCGCAGGCCGCCCAGAATCCGCGCGCGCTGATGTGCGCGAGATCGACGAGCACCCGCCGATCGTTCAAAAGTTCGACCATTTGTAAGCCGAACGGACTGAGCCCGGTGTCCTTGACGCGGAGCGGTGAGCTGGTCGATCCGATGCGCGAACTCGATAAGTGGACGAGCGTGATGCGCAGCACGCGGCCATCGCACAGGCGGGCAACGTCGCCGAGACTCACGTCGAGCGCATTGCCGCCTTGCACGCCGATGAACGCGCCATGCTTGCCTTCCGCCCGTGCCGCGTCGTACTCGCGCGCGCTCGTCACGAGTCGAAAGCTCCCCTTGGCGCGCTCGAACGTGCGCGTGAGCTCGTTCAGGTTGTGCTCGAAGGCAACGGCGCGATCGGCGGCCTCGCGTACCGGGTTCGTCGTGATGACCCAGGTGGCGCCCGTGATCTCGGCCTCCAAAATGCGCGGAAAATCGACCTGACCCAAGAGCGCGCCCCACAGCGGAGGCCGGTGACGTTTACTCAGATCGTAACCCAGCGTGCGCTGCCAGATGAATGAGTCGATGTGCAGGTCGATGACGTCGCTCGAACGGTAAAGCTCGACGGCAGCCGTTGGAATTCCAAGCTCGCGAGCCCAGTCTTCCGAAGCTTTCACAACCCCTTGGGCACGTTGTCGAGGTCGATCGCGCCGAGCGCGTAGCGGATGAGCGCGCTGCGATTGGCCTTGGTCAATCCGCGCGCCTTCAAGCTGTCGACCATGGTGTCCAACCGCTTCAGATCCTCCGTGTACATGGAGATGCAGATCACTTTGTAGTGCGTCGGCTTCTCCGCGACCGGCTCACCGCCCGCGTACAGTACCTTCGGCCGCTCTTCCGAGCTTGGCGCGTAGAAGCTCGAGGTCAAGACGCCCTCGACCTCGTCCGCGTCCAGGACTTTTCGGGCCGCTTGACGTAATTCGTTGCGATCGCTCATCACCCCACACCTTTGGCTAGGCTCGCTTCGTCGCGAGACGTTTCAACATGCAACAACCGTTCGATGACGCGCCAATAATCGTTGGCGGCGCTCGAATTCGGTGCGTATTCGAACAGTGTCTTGCCCACGGAGGGCGCCTCTTTGACCTTGATCGCAAAGTGGATCGGGTCGAGGCAGACGTCTTTGAAGTTCTTCTTCAGGGTATCGAGCGCTTCGTTGCAAATGCGCGCGCGGCTGTCGAACAGCGTGGGCAGCACGCCCCAGAAGTTGACGGGGTGATTCAGGATCTTGTTCACGTGTTTCACGGTGCGGAGCACCTGGCGAATGCCGATCAAGGACAGGTAATCGCAGGCCACTGGACAGAGCACGGCGTCGGCCGCGACTAGCGCGTTCTGGTTCAGCAAAGACAAGCTCGGTGAGCAGTCGATGATGATGTATTCGTAGCTGTCGCGCGCTCGCGCCAGGCGTGATGCCATGACTCGGTCGCGGTTGCGTTGGCCGGCGATGTACAGCTCCGCGGCGGCGAGCGTCTCGTTGGCCACGATCACATCGAGGCCGGGACGCGCACTGACGCGGGCTTGCTCGAAGGGCAGACCCATCACCAGCACGTGGTAGAGTGAGCGCTCGGCCTCTAGCCCGAGCGATGCGCCCACGTTGCCCTGGCCGTCCGCGTCGATCAGCAGCACCCGAGCGCCGCGCGCGGCGAGGCCCGCCGCCACGTGTACCGCGGTAGTGGTCTTGCCTGTGCCCCCCTTGTGATTGAACACGGCCAGGACCTGCGGGGCCGAGCTAGGGCGTCCCGAGGCGGCCGGCGGGGGCATTTTCTCCACCGGGTGGAGCTCGACCACGGGCGCCACGGGCGCGGCGCTGGAGACGGCTGCGGGCTCTTCGTGCTCGATGGCGTACGCGGGATCGAGCAGCTGCCCGAGACGCACCGAGCGCACGCCGGACAAGATCCGCGTCCGGCACTCGGCGCTGCATGCGTAGTGGCGACGGCCGCCCGTGAAGAGCACTTGGGAGGCGAGCTCGACCTCGAAGCGCGTGGCGCAGGCGTCGCAGGCGACCGCCCCGTCCGTGCGCTCCCGGTGGCTGGCCTCCAAACAGCGCTGCGAGCAGTAATAAGCAAAACGAGTCTGCGGGGCGCCGCTCTCGTCGGGCTCGCGCCGCTCTTCCATCTGATAGCGGAAGTGGAGCTCGAACTCGTTGTTACAAGTGGTGCAGGTGCGATTGATGACAATCATGTGGACCGCGCTTCCTGTTATCGAAGTGCGTCCCAGCGGATGTCATAGAGCGTGGATTCGGGCCAAATTCGCGACCACGGCGACAGCTAGAATCGACGTTGAACGGTCGCGTTCAAGCCGTTGCTTCTGCTCATGAAATTGGGCGGCCAAGGCGCGCCGAAATTGAGCCTGGGTGGTTAGTGCCGAAAGTGACGCACACCGGTGAAAATCATCGCCACGCCGGCTTCGTCCGCGGCCTTGATCACGTCCTCATCCTTCTTGCTACCGCCCGGCTGGGCCACCGCGGTGACCCCTGCGCGCGCCGCCGCCTGCAAGCCGTCCGGGAATGGAAAGAACGCGTCCGACGCCAACACCGAGCCCTTGGCGTGGTCGGCGGCCTTCTCGCAGGCCACCTGCACGGCCGTGACGCGGGCGGTCTGTCCGCCGCCGATACCAACGGTGGCGTAGATGCCGGGGCTGCGGCCGGGCGCCGCCAGCACGATCGCGTTGCTCTTCACGTGCTTGCACACCGCCCACGCGAACTCCAAGGCGGACAGCTCGAGGGCGCTCGGCGCTCGCCGGGTGACCACGCGGCCGCTCTGCACTTCGCCGAAGCCCGTGGCGTCCCGTTCTTGCACGGCGAAGCCGCCGCCCACGCGTTTGAACTGGAGCGCTTGGTGCTCGCGGCCGAGCCAGCCGTTGGTCGTGATCAAACGCAGTTGCGCCTTGGTGCGCAGCTTGGCCAGAGCGCCCACGGCAAAACCAGGGGCAATGATGCACTCCAAGAAAGTCTCGCTCAAGATCGCCGCCGTCGCGTCGTCCACCTCGTGATTCAGGGCGACGATGCCGCCAAAGGCGCTCATGGCGTCGGCGTCGCGGGCGGCGCGGTAGGCATCGGCCAGGGTCGGGCCAGTGGCGACGCCGCATGGGCTCGTGTGCTTCACCACGACCGCCGCGGGATTTTCGAATTCGCGCACCGCATCCAGCGCCGCCTCGAGATCGACCAAGTTATTGAAGCTGAGCTCCTTGGCTCCGCTGCCGACGCTGTCGACCGTGGACAGCGAACCGGCGACGGCGTTGCGCTCTCGATAGAAGGCCCCGGCTTGGTGAGGGTTTTCGCCGTAGCGAAGGCTGTAGGCCTTTTCCAATGGCAGGGTTAGATGGCGCGGAAAGCCGTCGCCTTCGCCGCGCCCCGTGAGCCAACCGCTGATCGCGCCATCGTAAGCCGCGGTGTGAGCGAACACTTTGCCCGCCAGGCGTTCGCGGGTAAGGCCGCTGACCTCGCCATTTTTTTCGATCTCGGCCAGCACCGCCGGATAGTCCTTCGGGTCGCAGATCACCGTGACCCGCTGATGATTCTTGGCGGCAGAACGCAGCATGCTGGGCCCGCCGATATCGATGTTCTCGATCAGCTCTTCGGCCGTGGCGCCAGGCTTGTGCAACGTTTGCTCGAAGGGGTACAGGTTCACGACCACGAGATCGATGGGCTCTGCACCGAGCCGCGCCATGTCCGCGTCGTCCGTGCCGGCGCGGGACAAGAGTGCGCCGTGGATGCGCGGGTGAAGGGTCTTGACCCGACCGTCCATGACCTCCGGTGATTCGGTGTAGCTTTCGACGGTCTGCACCGGAATGCCGGCCTTTTGCAGGGCGGCGAAGGTGCCGCCGGTCGACAGCAGGGTCACGTTGCGTGCGGCGAGCGCGCGCGCAAATTCGACCAAGCCGGACTTGTCAGAAACAGAGAGCAGCGCGCGGCGAATGGGGCTTGGCATTGAAGGGCCGGGTATCTCCTAGAGCTTCTGCCGTCAATCGAAGGCTGCGACCGCTGCGAAAATGCTGTATACGAAACATGGGTCATGCCGAGGGTCACTGCGAAAATGAGCCAGATTCGTTTGTTTCGTGCCGCGCGCGCGGTGTGCCTGGGGCTGGGTGCGTTGGCCACGGCCGCGAGCTGCACCTCGGTCAAAGACGACGAAGACTACGTGCCCTCCCAGCCCGGTGCGGTGCAGCCTACTGCATCGGGAACCCAGCTCAGTGAGTCGGCGGCCTGCGAGCGGCTGACGAACGCCGAGGACGACGCGCGCTCCGCGCTGCGCTGTAAGCCGGCGAGCCACAGCTGCCCGGCTGACATCCGTCCCGCGGGCGGGGCGGATTGCTTCATGTACGACGAAGGCAGCATCGACGCCTGCGCCGAGCTGTACCAAGACTTCACGAGCTGTGACGCCTTCGACCAGCGCCCGTGCCTGATCACGGCCACATCCAGCTGCGCGGAGGCAGGCGAGGGCGGCCAGGGTGGGGAGGGCGGCGTAAGTGGCGCCACGCGGGTTCCGAGCGAGGCGGGCAACGGCGGCGCATCAGGCGACGCGGGCGCCGGCGGCTAAGTCAACCTCCGGGCCAGTCAGCCGCCGAGCATCCGCCAAAAATCGCGCAAGTCCTGCGGCATTGGCGCGATCACTTCCAGCGCCTCGCCCGTCACGGCGTGGCGCATGCGGTAGATGTGAGCGTGGAGCGCGTGATGCGGCAGCTCGAGCAGCAAGAGGTCGTCGTCGCTCAGCTCGTCGTCGGCGGCCCGAGCCAGCAGGCGTTCATCGGGACCGTACAATTTGTCGCCGACCACCGGGCACCCCAGGTGTGACAAGTGCAGACGGATCTGATGTTGGCGCCCCGTGTGCAGCGCGCACTCGACCCACGCATAGCCGGCGCGCGTCTCTCGCACGGTCACGCTCGTCCTTGCTTCCAAACCGGTGCCGGGGGCAGCCACGCGCATCTTCACGCGCAGCGAGTTGTCGACGTCGGGCTCGATCGGTACGTCTACGAGGCCGTCTGGAGGCACGCCGCGCGTGAGCGCGAGGTAAATCTTTTCGACGCCCCGCTGCTCGTCGCTCTGCGAGGAAAGGGAGCGCTCTTCCAGCTTGCGCTTGAACGCGCGCTCCGCGTCGAGCGAGCGCGCGAGCAACAAGATGCCGCTCGTCTCGCGATCCAAGCGGTGAATCAACGCCAAAAATTCCTCTGGGCGCTCGGCGCGCAGCCGCTTGATGACCGTGTTTTGGTGATAGCGCGCGGTCGGGTGGACGGTCACGAGCGGGGGCTTATCGATCACCAGCAAGTGCTCGTCCTGGTACAGCACCGGCAGGGGCGCTTGGCCTTCCGTGTCCTCGAATGGCAGCCGCCAGAGAGCGATGCGTTCATTGGCGCGCACTCGCTCACTCGGCCGTCGCGCGCGACCCAGCACCGAATAGGCGCCGCGCTTCACGATCGCACGCGCCCGCGAGCGGCTCGTGCTGCGCAACTGTGATTGCACGAAGCGGTCGAGGCGCATTCCCGCAAGCTCGGCCGGGACGCGCAGTACGCGCAAGATGGCATCCTCAGGGATGCCGTCCGGACGAACGACCGCGTCCTCGTCGAGCGGGCGATTCACACTTTGCCGCGCCGGATCTCGGTGCCCACGCCGAGGTCGGTGAAGATCTCGAGCAAGAGCGCGTGCAAGCGCCGGCCGTCGATGATGTGCACTTTTTCGACCCCACCGTTCACCGCGTCCAGCGCGCAGCGTACCTTCGGAATCATGCCCCCGGTGATCACGCCGCTCGCGATTAGCTCCTCGGCTTCCGTAGAGCCAAGCGAGCTCAGGCGCTCGCCCGTGGCCGTCTTCACGCCGTCGACGTCGGTCATGAGCACGAGCTTGGCCGCGTTCAAGGCGCTGGCGATGCTGCCGGCCGCCGTATCGGCGTTCACGTTCAACGAATGGCCGTCCTTGTCGACCGCGATGGGCGCGATCACCGGTATGAACCCGGAGCTGATCAGATTTTCCAAGATGCCGGCTTCGACGTGCGAAACTTCGCCCACGCGGCCGAGATCGACCAGCACCGGTTCGCCGCGCTCGTCCTTCGCTTTAACCTTTTCGAGGCGTGTGCCGCGCATGAACCGGTCGTCTTTGCCGGACAGGCCGACCGCGCGCCCGCCGTGCTGGCAGATCATGCCCACGATTTCCTGATTGACGCCGCCGCCGAGCACCATCTCGACGACATCCATCGTCGCATCGTCGGTCACGCGCAAACCGCCGCTGAAGGTCGAGTGAATGCCGACCCGGTCGAGCATTTGGTTGATCTGCGGCCCACCGCCGTGCACGACCACGACGCGGATTCCGACGTAGCGGAGCAGGCACACGTCGCGCGCAAAGCTCTCCTTCAACGCTTCGTCGATCATGGCGTGGCCGCCGTATTTCACGACGAAAGTGCGCTGGTGGAAGCGCCGAATGTAAGGCAACGCCTCGTGCAAGACCTGGGCTTTTTCGACGAGCTCGTCCATTTCGCGGCGAACGCTAGCAACATGTGCCCCCGTAGCCACTCAAAACCGGCCGTGGTAGACGGCGGAACCATGGATATCCTGCTGGCTCTGGCGGAACTCGCCCCGTACACGCGGGAAACCGAAGCTTGTGATTCGGCGGCCGCCCTGGTCAAGGCGCTGCGCCAGCTCGGCCACAAAGTCACCGTCGCCTCACCGCGCACACCCGGCTTCGAAGCGGGTGGGCTCTTGGCGGCGCGTCGCCTGACGCCGCTCACACTGGAAGACGGTCGGGAAGTCAACGTGCTGGACGCGCAGCTCTCGTCCGGCGCGGAGCTCGTGCTGTTCGACCTGCCCGGCATGTTCGACCGCGAGGCGATCTACGGCCTGTCCGGCCAGGACTACCCGGACAATGCCGCGCGTTTCGCGAGCTTCGCCAAGGCCGTCGCCGCGCTGGTCGAACAGCGCGCCGAGCAAGGCAAAGCCGTGGACGTCGTTCATGCGCACGACGCGGTGTCGAGCCTGGTCCCGCTCGCCCTGCGCGGTCAGCGCGTGCCGGTGGTGTTCACGATCCACGACATCGAGCGCCGGGCCGAGTTCCCAGAGAGCGCACGGGGCAGCATCGGAATGGGCGATGCCTCGTCGTTGGCCGCGGCTGGAGGCCTGTCCGGGGTTGCCTCCGCCGTCTCACTGGCCTCCGCCGTGACCACCGTCTCGGCGCGCTACGCGCAAGAGATCTTGGAGCCCGCGCGCTCCGGGACACTGGCTTCGGTGCTGGCGGCGCTGCCCGAGCCCGTGCTCGGCATTCCCGGCGGCGTGGATTACGCGACCTGCAATCCGGCGACGGACACCGCGCTCGAAAGTCGCTTCGACGCCGAAGATCCGTCGAACAAAGGCCGTTCGAAGATGGCGGCGCTGAAGAAGCTCGAGCTCGAGCTGGAGCTCGACCGCCCGCTCCTGGTGTTCCTCGGCGACCTTGACCGCGAACCGGGCGCCGATGCGCTGTTTCAGGCGCTGCCGGAGATCTTGAAGCTCGATCTCGCGCTCGTGCTGGCCAATACCGGCTCGGCCGCGGCGGCGGAGCGCTTCCAGGCTGTGGCGCGCGAGTACGCGGGCGATCTGTCGTGTGTCTCGAACGTGGACGACCGCTTTGCGCGTCAACTCTTCGCCGCCGCCGACTTGGCGCTCGTGCTGTCTACGGGCGGCCCCGGCGGTAGCCGCCAGCTGTTCGCTCAACGCTACGGCGCCGTGCCGATCGCGTTTGCCACGGGCGGCTTGTTGGACGCGATCGTAGACGCGGACGCGGAGCTCGAGACCGGCACGGGCTTCTTGTTCGATGTGCTCGAGGCGGAGGCGTTGCTGGGCGCGCTGTCGAGAGCCTTCTCCGCGTACGGTAACCCGGCCTTCGCGCGTTTGCGGCGCCGCGTCATGCGTTTGGATCTAGCGTGGGACCGCGCGGCGCGCCGTTACGCACAAGTCTACCGCAAGCTAGTGTCCAACTGAGCCGAGCGGTACGCCGCCGCTCAACGCGAGCGCGCGCTCGAGCCAACGCACTCGCCAGGCGATGGCGAACAACACCGCAAGCTGGTGAACGCCAAAGGCGAGCGCGACGGCCACGGCAGACCCGGTGCTCACGTCCAAGCGCGTCATCAGCCAGGCCGCTGTCAGGTACGCGAACGCGCTCGCCGCCGAGCTCGCGTACGCGCCACTGAGCAGCGCGGACGGCTGCTCGCGCAGCACCGTCAACGCGTGGACGAGCGCGGAGCGAAAGCTCAGATCGCGATCGAGCACGGCGGCGCGCGCCACATCCAGCACGCCGTTGACCCAAACCAGAGCCAGCGCCCCGAGCGCGACGAGAGAGAGCGGCGCCACGCTCAGCAGCCGCTCGTCGGCCTGGTGGAGCGCTGACCGGAGCGCAGTTTCGGCAAGGCTAAGGAACAAAAGCAGCGCGCCGTCGGTCAGCCACGCGACCGCTCCGAGCCACACAAATTTGGGGAAAACGGTCATGGCACGCGTCGCGCGAGCGCGAAATGGCCGATCCCCGCGGCATAGAAAGTCGAGCGCGCAGGCCAGCGGCGCGAGCTCGAGCACTAACACCAGGGCCGCGAGCAAAAGCGCGGGCTTCAGCGCCGAGGCGAGCGCGGGCCCGCCGACACGGAGCAGCTCCAAGAGCAGCAGCGCGCCGGGTTCGAACAGCACGGCGTCGCGCTTCGGCCCGTTACCGATGCCGGTCGCTTCGAGCGCGCTCAGAACGGGGTAGGCGACGAGCAATGCCAGCAGCGTGCGCGACACCCAAAGCAACATGGCCGCGCTTGCGCGAGCGGATCCGAGGGACGCTCGCTTCGAAGCGTTCATGGTCCGAGCATTCCGAGCAAGAGCTCGGCCGCGAACAGACCGCGTTCGAATGCCCGCGGCATGCGCACGGTGTCCGTCGTGAGCCAATTGTTGGTCAAGTCGTCATCGAGCAAGATCCGTTGCTCGGGATCGACGCTCACGCCGACGAGCTTGGACGGACCTCCGTACTCGACATCGTGGGTGAAACCGCGCCCGTCCCAGTGCCGATAAAGCCGCGACCCGTCTTCGCACTGCAACTCGATATCGATGGGGAGCTGTAGCTCGCCGTGGCGATAGATCACCACGCGGCCTACGTACTGCCCCACCGCGTGTGGAGGCTCGGGCTTCTTCTGTTGGCGCCCGCTCGGACCGTCGAAGACGCCCGCGGCGCTCGGCGCGGGCGCGCTCGAGATGTCGCGCACCAGGTAATCCACCGTGCCGCGCGCGAACAGCGCGCTCGTGAGCACTGCCGCCGCGTCGGCCCCGAGCTCTCGTTGCATCACGCTCGAAAAGTCGTCGGGGCTTGGATGCAGGAAGCGAAACTGCCGCGCGTAGCTGCCGATGGCGTGTCGCACGCGGCGCTCGCCGTACACGCGACCCACGGTTTGCAACACGGTGGCCGTGCGGCTGTACACCAAAGCTCCCAGGTTGCGAAATGTGGCGAACTCAGCGGCCCCCTGCGCAACGGGCTCGTCCGCTCCGCGGCCGGCGGAGGTCGCGCGATTGACCGCGCTCGAGCTGGCGCTCAGCCCCCAGCCGTCGAACACCGAACCCTGGCCGTACAGCGCCTCCATCGCCTCGGCCTCGGCGTAGCTGTTGAGCCCTTCGTCCAAGAAGGGCGCGGCATGCTCGTTACTGGCAAGCAAGCCATAAAACCATTGGTGACCCAGCTCGTGAATGGTGACGACCTCGACGAAACGGCCGCCTCCGAGCGTCGCGTACCACGGGCCGCCAGTGGTGATCAGGGTCGGATACTCCATGCCGCCCACGTTGCCGGCGGTCTCTGGCGGGTGAACCAAGGTCAAGGTTGAATAAGGGTAGGGGCCGTACAGAGCGTTGAAGTGGGGTAACGCCAAGCGCACGCTGTCTAGCTCGGCTTGGGCATTGCGTTCGTGGTGAGGCGGGTAGAGCACGCGTACGTCCACGCCGGCGATGCGCTCCTCTCGCGCTTGAAAGTCGTCCCAGGCCGTCCAAGCAAAGTCGTGCACGTTCTCCGCTCGGTAGTGCGGTCGTTTTCGACCCGCGCCGTGCGTTTCGGAAATCAGCTGGCCCGTCGCGCCGACGACGAACGCCTCCGGGACGTCCATCGTCACGTCGTAGTCGCCGAAGTCCGCGTAAAATTCGCTGAGCGCGTTGAACGTAAAGTGGGCAAATGTGCCGTTCGGTTCTAGCCGCGCGAGCTTCGGAAACCACTGACCGAGGAAGTGGAAGCTGCCAGCGTAGCCCATGCGCTCGACGACCTCGGGCAGTTGATCCTCGAATTCCAGGGCCAAGTCCAATGTCTCGCCGGGCGCAAGCGGTACGGCGAGCGGTACGCGCAGGTCCGTCTCGTCATCCGGGTCGTTTGGGCTGTGGCGATCGCGGGTCGACCAGAGGTCGATTCCTGCCGCGCCCACGATCTGTAGCTTCTTCACGTCCACGTAGCCGTACTCGCGCGCCTTGTCGCCGCTTCTGCCGGCGCCGAACGGCGAGCGCAGAAACAAGCTCTTGTCGTTCTTGAACGCATTCAAATAGAGATGAAACCAGAGCTCATTCAGGGGCGCCGTCGAGCGATTGACGAAGTGGATGGTCTCTCGCCCTTGCAGACGGTGCTTCACGGGGTCGAGCGTGGCGTCGATCACATAGGAGGCGACCTTCGGCGCGCCCTCGCGCAGCGTGTCGACGAACGGCGTCAGGGCCGGCTCGGGCTTGGCGGTGGGTTGAGCTCGCGCGCTCTGCGCGCGGGCGAGCTCAATCAAAACGAGCAGCGACAGGACGCTGAACGCGCCACCGATCAGCAAGTCGAGGGCTGCACGCCGCATGGCTGTCGCGGTCGGCGCGCGCTCAGCCGAGCGAGATCACGCGTTGATCCATCAGCTGGAACATGATGCGGAGCGCGTCCAGCCGCGGCATGCCGCTGATGTCGAGCAACTGATCCAGGGTTAGCCCGCCGTCTACCAGAGACAGCAAGAACCCTGCGCGGTGGTCCAACGTGAGCCAACGAATCTGATCGGCGGGAACGGCGATTGACACGATTTGGTCGAGCGAGCCGAGGCGCGCCGAGTACATCTGCGTCAGCACGTCCCGGCAGCTCTGCGCGTAACGAGGCGCTTCCAAGTCGTCCGGATCGGATGCGAGGATGCCTTCCGCGATCAGGAGGGCGCCGCTGAAATCGCCCATCGCATAGCGGTCTTTCATCTCCCCGAGGGGGGTCGAGGGAGGCGGCACGGGCGCCGGGCTCGCTG
Organism: uncultured Polyangiaceae bacterium; assembly: GCA_964236865.1. GTDB lineage: Bacteria > Myxococcota_A > Polyangia > Polyangiales > Polyangiaceae > PMG-095. The sequence goes on along the minus strand of CAXSGJ010000018.1, from coordinate 89,554 downwards.
CTACGTCCTCGAAAGACAGCTCGAGTTCTGAACCGCGCGGGTCATGAGCCGGGGCCTCGGTTTGCCGCGCCACGGGCATCGCCGGCACGCTATCGAAGGTCAAATCGAAGAGATCGAGCCCGGTCGGGGACGGGGAAAACGGCGGCACCCCGGGGCTGAGCGTGGGCTGCGCGGGGCGCGCGGTGGGCGCGGTGTGTGCCTCGAGCGCGGCGTAACGCGCCGTGCTGTCCGGGATTCCGGGCGCGGGCGGCCGGCTATCGAGCGTGAAATATTCTTCCGGCTCCAAGAAGCGCTCGGTGACGGCGGCGATCGGGTCTTCGGGCGTCGGAATACGGCTGTCGTCCGCCGACTGCATCACGCGCTGCGCATAGAGCTCTGGGGGCAGCTCGGGGATCACCGTGACGCGGTCGAACTCATTCATCGGGTCGTCTAGATCGAGCCCGGGGACGGTCTCGTCATCCCAACTCTCGATCGGGATGCTCTCGGGCGGCGCCGAGCTCGGATGCACGTTCATGCGATGGCGGTCGTTCGTGCTCATGCCTGTTCTCTCGCCCGTCGTACGGAGACGCGCTCAGCCGCGCGAGACGACCCCCTTGAACATGCGTTGGGTCCGCGACAACTGGTCGACTTGTTCCTTCACCAAGCCCGTGTCCTTGGAATCGATGGCGGAGCGCGTGCGCTCGACCGTCGTGCGCGCCTTGGCGATCGCATCGCGACCGAAGTCGGCGGACCCGACGACCCGCTCTATCTCGGGAAAAAGCCGCTCAATTTCCGCGATCAGCGTCTCGGCTTCTTGCTTGGCGGCCTCGAAATGCTCGTCCACCCGTCGCTCGACCAAATAGTCCTGCGCGTTGGTCATCATGTTCTTGATCTCGTCTGGAGTGAGGCCGCTCGTGGCCGTCACCTGGATCGACTGCGCTTGGCCATTTTCCATGTCCTTGGCGTGCACGCTCACGATGCCGTCGGTGTTGATCTCGAAGGTGACCTCGATTTCCACGTGGCCCTTGGGAGCGCGGCGCAAGCCGGTCAAGATGAACTCGCCCAAGAGCTCGTTCTCGTCCGCGCGCTTGCTTTCACCCTGCATGACCAAAATCTTCACCGCCGTTTGATCGTCGCGGCTGGTGGTGAAGACCTTGGTGCGGCTTGTGGGCACCGTGGTATTCTGTGGGATCAACTCCTCGAAGTAACTGCCGAAGGTCATGATGCCGAGCGCGTGCGGCGTCACGTCCAGGAGGATCATGTCCTGACGGTCTTGCACCAGCGCGGCGCCCTGAATGGCAGCGCCCATGGCCACCACCTCATCCGGGTGCACGCTCTTGTTCGGCTCTCGCCCGAAGTAGCCGGTGACCGCGGTTTGGACGGCCGGCATGCGCGTCATCCCGCCGACCAGGATCACATCCTCGACCTCGCTCACGTCGAGCTTGGCGTCGGCTAGCGCCTGCTTACAGATATCGACCGTGCGCTCGACCAAGTCTTCGGTCAGTTTTTCGAGCGTGGGGCGCGCCAGCGTCCGCTGCAGATGCAGCGCCTCGTTCCGGCCCGTGGAGATGATGAAGGGCAGATTGATCTCGGTCTCGCGCACGCCCGAGAGCTCGCATTTGGCCTTTTCGGCCGCGTCGCGCAAGCGCTGCAGCGCCATGCGGTCCTGACGCAAATCGATGCCGTGCTCGTCTTGGAAGCCAGTCACCAACCAGTCGATGATGCGCGCGTCGAAGTCCTCGCCGCCGAGGAAGGTGTCGCCGGTGGTGCTGATCACCTTGAACACGCCATGCGCGCCGATCTCCAAGATGCTGATGTCGAACGTGCCGCCGCCGAGATCATAGACCGCGACCGTGCGATCCATGTCCTTGCCGTAGCCGTAGGCCAACGAAGCGGCCGTGGGCTCATTGATGATTCGAATCACGTCCAGCCCGGCGATCGCCCCTGCGTCTTTCGTGGCCTGGCGTTGGTTGTCGTTGAAATAGGCGGGCACGGTGACGACCGCCTTTTTGACGGGCTCGCCCAGGTAATCTTCGGCGACGATCTTCATCTCTTGCAAGACCATCGAGCTGACTTCGGGCACCGAGTAGGTCTTGTCGCGGAGTTTGATGCGAACGTCGGCGTGCGGGCCCTCCACGATCGTGTAACTGGACGTCATGATCGCGTTTTTGACCTGCGGCGAGTTCCACTTGCGGCCGATCAGGCGTTTGGCCGCGTAGACCGTGTTCTCCGCGTTGGTGATGGCCTGGCGTTTGGCGATGTGGCCGACTAGCCGCTTGCCCGCCTCGGTCACCGCGACGACGCTGGGGGTGGTCTTGTAACCGCCGCGGTTCGGAATCACGACGGGCGTGTCGCCCTCCAAAATGGCGACACAGGAATTCGTCGTTCCGAGGTCGATGCCGATTACTCGCTCCATACTGAGCCTTTCCCATCACCGAGCAGTCGAGCTTCAAGCCTCGCCGCGTTTGAGCCGACGTATCCAGTCGCGGATAGTATCATCCTTGGGAGCCAGCGTCGCGGCGCGCTCGAATTCAGCGAGCCCGCTCTGCTTCATCCCGGCCGCCACGTAAATTCGCGCTAGCGTGACTCGCGCTTGGGCTTCTTCGCCGGAAGGTTGCGGGCTATCGGGGCTTGCTTGGCCGACCAGCGCCACGGCTTTCCGCGCGTATTCACCGGCCATGCGTAAGTCGCCCTCGGCCATCATCGTGCAATGGGCGGCGCGTTCGAAGGTGCGCGCATTGGGACTGCCGATCGTCGCTCGCCCGTAGGAGCGCGCGGCATCCGCCAGGCGCCCTTCGCGCTCTTCGTACTGGGCCTGAGCCAGGTAGTGATCGGCGAGCAAGACCGTGGCGTCGGTCTGCGCCTCCTGGAGGCGCGCGCTGATCTCGGCGTTGTCGGGGACCAGGCTCGCCGCGATGCGTAAGCCGTTGACTGCGGACAGCGGGTCTTTGTTGGAGAGCGCGGCGCGAGCGTCGACGAGGTAACGTTCCGCGCGCTGTTCGCGCGCCCGCGTGATGCGCTGCTCGTAACGCCGCTTCAGCTCTTCCCCCGCGCGCTCGCGGGCATCGACGCTGACCGGCGGCGGCGCCAGCGTGGGCGCAATGGACGGACCGGCGGGCGCGGGGCCCGATACGTGGCGCCCGCCGAATTTTCTGGCCAGCGCGCGCTTGCGCGCCTCGGGATCGAGCGGGCGCACGGACGGCACGTGCGGCTGTGAACCAGAAGCCGGGGCCGGCGTGTGCGAGCGGGGCGGGGGCGAATCGCGCCGAGCGCCCGGCGGCAGGCTGGCCTGTTCGGCGAGGCGCGCCTCCTCTTCAATTTGGCGTTGGATGGCCTGCACGCGGGCCTGCACCGCCGCATCCGCCTGCGAGTGATCGAGTTCGCGCGTCTTATCGAGCGATGCGAGGTAAGCGTCGTATTCAGCGCGTGGGCCTGCACGCGTGATGGCGTCGTAGGCTTCGGTCAGCCGCGCGAACACCCGCTCGAGCTTCGGCTTGAACGAGCCGAGGTTTTTGCCGAAGTAGCGGTCCGGGTGAAAGACGTTCACGACCTCGTAGTAGGCGCTCTTGATCGCTTTTTTGTCGGCGCGGGGATCGACCTTGAGGAGCTCGTAATGGCTCAGGCTGCCCAAGCGATGAAAGGCGTCCAAGATCGCGCGCTTGCGCTCGACACTGAGATCCACCGCCTCGTCGAGCTCCTGAAGCTCGTACCGCGCGGCTGCCGGGTGGTGCGGCTCGGCCTCGCCGCTCGACTCGATGATCGGACCGATGCGCAGGGCGGGCGAGACACTCGGTGCGGGCCGCGGTGAGCGCGGCGCTCCGCCGAGCAGCGGCTGGTCGAAACGCACGGCGCCGAGCCGCGTGAGCGACGAAAGCGTGGCCGCGACCACGCTGGACTCGAGCCCCGCCGCCTCGGCGATCTCGAGCTCTGTCGCAAGCCCGTCCACACGGGACAGGACGAAGGCCTCAGCGGGCCCAATCGGCAGGGCTCGCAGGTTGATGCCCTCGACCAAGCGAGGCACGCGCTGTTTGAGAGGGGTCATGGCCACGCGAGTCCCCTACTTGAACGGCCGCAAGTGTAGCTGCGCTCGAGTTTTTTCTGCAATCCGTGAATCGCATGACGCGTTGCGTTACGGGGCGCTCGCCTTCGGCCCCGCGGAGCCCGAGGGATCGACCGCGTTGGCCGGCTTTGGGGCGCTGTTTTCCAGCACGGCCGACTGCACGGCCATGGCCTGCTCCAGCAGACCGATGGCGCGCTCTCGAGCCGCCGCTGCGCCTCCGGCGTGGCTGGCCTCGAGCGCTTGTGCACGCCGCTCTTCCACCAGACCCTCGGTCTCCAGCAGGTGCCCGCGAAAGTATGTGGCCTCGCGAGCGCTCTGTAGGCCGGCCTGCACGTCGGCCAGCGCTTCGTCGAAGGCGCCCAGCCGACTCCGCAGATCGGCCAACCGCGCCCGGGTATCGGCCAGCACCTCACGGACTTCGGGCGCCCCGCTGCCGGGCGCGGCCGCCTTGGGGAGTGGCCCCGTGACCAAGGCGGCCAGGGCCGCGACGGCGGCACCGAGATCGCCCTGGCTCTCGCGATCGTCCGCCAAATGGTGAGCGGCGCGTGCCCGGCTCAGAAAGGCGAGCAGCACCGGATCGATGGGGGCGCCCACAGTGGCTGCGCTGCAGCGCTCGCTGTCGCTTGGTTCGGCTCGGCTGCACCCGAGCCCGAGAGCCCAGCCGAGTGCGACGCTCCATGCGATCAGCGCGCCCTTCACTGAACGCCCCACAAGGCATAGCGGTTGGCCCGCAGATCACGCTCACGCAGGCCGGCGATGCGATCGATCCGTGCCGACGGCGGCAAGGCCGCCGCGGCCGGAAAAAGCGGCGCGGTACTGCGCGACTGAGCCAACGCCAAGGCGGGTAGATCGGGCACGGGGGCCCGCGACGAGCGCGCGTTCACCGCCACAATTACCGCGGCCGCGGCCGCCAACCCGGCTAGCGCGCTGCCGAAGCGCAAGTAACTCAACCGCGCAGGCATGCGCCGGGCGTTTCGCGAAGCCGGCAGCGACAGCGGAGGGTACGCCGTGCGAGTCACCGCGTTCGGCGCATGGGCGGCGGCCAGTGCTCGCGCCAAAACCAAATCCAGATGATCGCCATCACCGTCGAGCGCTCGCCGGAGCCGCTCGCTCTGGGCTAGCTCGTCGGGGCTAGCGGGAGCGAATGGATCGTCCAGCGCCGCTCGCAGCAGCCGGTCGTGTCGGGACTGATCGAGCTCAGGCGGCGCCCAGGCGTCCCTCAGCAACTCAATCAGGCGCTGCTCTTCGGCCGCGTCGAGCGCGACGAAAGCGGCCTGACCACGCTTGGTTTCGTCAGCGCTCATGATTCGTTCGGGGCTTCCGCCAGGGCATTGCGCAGCGCGGCCATCGCTCGATGAAGTACCACGTCGAAGGTCGCGACGCTGACGCCGAGCACGCGCGCGGCCTCCTCCCGCGAGCGTTCTTCGAGGACCCGGGTCCGGATGGCGTCCGCATACCGCGGATTGATGCGCCCGAGCAGATCGCGAACGCGCTGCCTCGCGCAGTTTAAATCTTAGCGCTCGAGCTCGTCGGCTTCGCGCGCATCGCGTTCCGCGTGCTCGAGCTCTCGCTCCACGTCCTCGGGCTCGAACAGCAGCTCGCGTTTGCGCGACCGAAGCAAATCGAGCGCGACGCGCAGCGCGACCACCCGCAACCACGGATACACCCCGACTGCTTGCCAAGTGAACTGGTCGAAACGCTCCAGCACCTTCACGTACGTGCGAGACAAGGCCTCTTCGGCGGCGCTGGCGCTGCCCAGCCGGGGTAAGAGCACGCTGCGATAAAGGCGCGGCCCGTGCTTGCGCAAAAGCGTACCGAGCGCGTCCCGATCCCCGGCCTGGGCGCGCCCGACCAGCGCGCGTTCGGCATCGAGCTCGGCCGCGTCGTCCACCGGTCGCACTTTACACACGTGTACGGGCGGCTTCGGCACGGGCCATGCGCGCGTCTGTTCCCGGGCCAGCGGCCCGAAGGTCGGCCATGGCTCGCAGGCGAGGCTCGGGCTGCCGATCACGGAACGACAACGCGCCAGCGCGCCCGGGCCTTACGGAATGCGCGAAATTGCTTGCAGCGCACGGGTTAAAGGCCGAAGACCGGCGCGAAAATGCCGACGCAGGCCACGCTCTGCCCCTTCTGCCGCGGGCTGAATTCTGCAGGCGAGAAGCGCTGTTACCGCTGCGGCCGGCCACTGCCGGGTCGGCTTTCGTCCGGCGCGATTGGCTTTGTGCAGGGCGCTTTAGGCGGGGAAGCGCCGATCACGCGGCTGCTCATCGGTTTGTGTTTGGTGGTGTTTGCGCTGTGCTTCGCCAGCGACCGCCGGCTGCCGTTTTTTTCGGGTCAGTTCTCGATGTCGACGACGCTGCGCTTCGGTTCGCTCGTGGGCTCGCTCGGAGCGGCGGAACCCTGGCGCTACTTGGCCGCGGTCTTCGTGCACTACAACGTGCTGCATGTCGCCATGAATGCGTGGTCCTTGCGCGCGGTCGGGCCGGCCGCCGAGCGTCAGTTCGGAAAGGCTCGCTTCGTACTATTGTTCGTGCTTTCCGGGGTGATTGGCTTCGTGGTGAGCGACCACTGGTACAGCGGCATGAGCCCGCCCACCGCAGGTGCGAGCGGCGCGATTTTTGGCACTTTCGGCTCCGTGCTGGGCGTCGCGTTTGCGCGTCGTGACCCCAACTGGAAGCAAATTCTGATTCAGAACGCAGTCAGCCTGTTGATCTTGGGATTGATGTTTCCGGTCAACAACGCGGCGCATGCGGGCGGGTTGGCCGCCGGCGCGCTGCTCGGCTTTGCCTTCACCAAGGAATCACGCAAGCTGAAGCTCGACCTGCCCTTGGGTTTGATCGCTGGACTTTTAGTGGTGTTTTGTCTGGGTAGCGTGGTGCTGTCGGCGATCTCGCCGGTCTGGCGCAGCGTGCGCGCGCGCGAAGACAGCCGGGAATACTAGGCGCAGGGAAGGCGCCACATTATCCTCTCGGCGCCATGCCCGTAGTCAATCCCTTGGCGAGAGAGCTCGCCTTCAAGGTCGTGTACTACGGGCCGGGTCTGGGCGGGAAGACGACGAGTCTTCAGTATCTTCATGCCACGGCGAAGCCCGAGCATCGCGGCAAGATGGTCAGCTTGGCGACGCCGGTCGATCGCACGTTGTACTTCGATTTTTTGCCCATCCGTGTGCCGCACGTGCGCGGCATGAGCGTCAAGTTGCAGTTGTTCACGGTGCCCGGCCAGGTTCACTACAACGCCACGCGCAAGCTCGTGTTGACCGGCGCGGACGCCATCGTGCTCGTCTTCGACTCGCAGTCGGCGCGCACGGACGCGAACCTGGAGGCGCTGGACAACTTGCGCGAGAACCTGACGGCCCACGGGCGTTCGCTCCAGGAAATGCCGCACGTGGTCGTGTACAACAAGCGCGATCTACTCGACGTCTCAACGACGGACGAGCTCGATCGGCAGCTCAATCGCGCGGGCGCGCCATCGGTTGCGACGACGGCGACGACAGGCCAAGGCGTCTACGAAGCGCTGGAGGCAATCACGCGCGCCATGCTCGATGACTTCGAGCGTCGGGTGCCAGTGCGGCGCGGCGTCGAGCCCACGGTTCTGGAGCTGCCCGAGGGCGGCTTGCTCGAGGCCCTGAGACGCGCCGAAGACAGCGCTGCCTGGGGCGACGAGCTGGCCGAACGCGCGGCGCGGGCCGTGCGGCGGCACCCGAGCGGCGTGCTTTTGCTCTCGGAGCTGCCGGAAACCGACCCGGGCGAAGCCGCCGCGCGCGCCGGGTCCGTTACGGCGCGTCCACCGCCGCCCAGCGAACCGCCATCGGTGCCGACGCTCCCCCGGGCGGCGGACGCGGAGCCTCCCCCGTCCGTGCCCGCCATGACCGAGCCACCCCCCGCGGCCCGTAACTCGAGCTTGCTGCCGCCGCCCCTGTCGGCGCCCGCCGTCGGAATGAGCTTCGATGCGATCTGGCCGGAAGCTGAGCGGAGCACAGTGCGGGAACTCGAGGCCTGCGTCGGGCTCGGCAATTTCGGGCGCAGCGTCCTGTTGGCCGATCAGCTGGTGGCCCGCGCTCTGGCCAGCGCCGGTCATTTGCTGGCAGGCGGCTTGGACGCGGCGCGTGACCCTGCCACAGCCTGGCTGCTGCTGGGCCTGGAAGGGCGCCGGTACTTGGAGTTTCGGGCGTTGGTGCGGCAAGCGCGGACCACTTCTGCGGTCAACGAAGCCGAAGCCCTCGGCGCCTATGCGATGGCGATCGAAGCCCGTTTGGCCCGTGCGCGCATCCGGAGCTGAGTCAGTCGGGCGACGCGATTGCGCTCAGTGCGCCGGACACGGGGGCGCTCTCGTCGCCCAAGGCGAGCTCTCCGACCCAACTGCCTTTCAACCCGGTGACCTCGCCCGCGTCGCCCACCTCCGCCGCGCCGGCCGCGGTGACGCCGAGCCGCGCGACCGAACCCGCTGAGGCATCGCTGGCGCGTCGCCAGAGCGCGCTGATGGCGCTCGAACACGCGGCGAGCGCGCAGGCGGCGTCGCAATTGCCATACACGATGGCTCCGGGAGTGGTGCCGTGCAGAAGCAACGTCTTGGACACGAGCGTGCAGTCCACGCTCTGCGCGAGCGCGCCTTCCAAGCTCGTTTGTGAGGGAAATTCGAGTAACGCGGGCGCGACCGCCAGCGCGGTGACCAGCCGCGAGGGCACCCAACTGAGCTCGCTGCCCAGGAGCAAGGTGTCGCTCGAGTCAGACGACCAGCTGCTTTGAAAGCTACTTGGCAGGCCCGCGTCCCCCGGCGCCACATGCGCCACGCTGACCAAATTGAACTGGGCCGCGCCGGCCTCCGCGCTCAGTTGACCGAAGAATGTATCGGGAGCGCTGAAGCTCGCAACGCCGGCGTTCAGCCAGCGCTCTACTGGGTCACGCAAGCGGCTGGCCGCTCTACTCCCGAACGCCGAGGTGAGCGCTGCCTCCCAGCCCCGCGCCAGACGTGCGGCGCTGAATGCGTCGCGGCTCGCGGCGGTCGTGGCGTCGCGCATGGCATCCAACAACAGCTGTACGTCGTTTGCGGAGTTGCCGACCAGCGCGCCCTCCGCCTCGGCCTCGCTGCTCTTCATCAGCTTCGAGAACGAGGGCCGAACGTCACTCGGACCAAAGCCGAGATCGAGCCGCGTGGCGCCCAGGTTCAGCGGCCGATCGCTCGCGTACACGAGCAGCTGATTGCCGTCGCTTTCATCCAAGGCGGGCTCATCGACGCAACCGCCGATGTAATGCCCGGCGCGCACCGTCACGGTGAGGGCGAGGCCAATCGGCGCCTCCAGCTCGAGCGGTTCTCCCGCGCTCGCGCTAACCGACAGATCGCCATCTGGCGGAGGGATGCCGACGAGCTTGCTGCACTTGGTTCCCGTGCGGGCGGTCGCCGTCCATTCCGATACGGAGCGGTGCCCGTTGTACGAGGGCATTACGCGCAACGTGGTGTAGCCGAGCGAGCTCACCGACACGCCTAAAAAAGCGGGCACCTTGCCCGCCACGGACGCGCGCACGCTGAACGTGGTGGGCGTGCTCGGCGCGGTCAGCTTGACGTGCGCAATGCCGTCCGCCGTTGTTTGTACATCGCTCGTGTCGAGCACGGCATCGGCCGGGGCGCTGTCGTAGCCCGAGCCCAAGAGCGCAAAGCGCACGTGGAAGCGGCCGGGTGGGTCCGTGACGAGGGTGAGCTGCCGGCTTTGCTTGGGGCTCAGCTCGAGCGTCTTGCCGGGAGAAAATGACAACGACTGTGGCACTGGCTCACTGTCTGCATCCGCGGCCCCGGCCGCTCCGACGTCGCCCGCGCCCGCGGCGGGCGACGCGCCGGCATCGCCGCCGCTGGACCCGCACGCGACCACGATCGTAAATGGTAACGCCGCCAGGGCCAGGCGTGTGGCCGCCCGTTCGAAGAAAACACCTAAGCACGTCATCGCAGGGTAAGGCGGCAAAGCTACGGCGTTCGCGCCGAAGCGCAAGCCGAGGCCCGATCAACACCGTGAAATGGTAGAGTTTTCGGCCGTGGCTTCGCTGGTGCCTCCGTCCGTTAAGGTGCTGATCGTCGAGGACGAGCCAGGCCTGCGTCAGATGCTAGAGATTTTGTTTCGACGGCAGGGATACTCAGTCGTTTCCGCGCCGGGCTACCGCGCGGCATTGGAGGCCATCAGCCAGCATCCGCAGCCGTTCCCCGTCGTCCTCACCGACCTAGCCATGCCCGATGGTTCGGGGATGGACGTGCTCGCCGCCGCCAAGGCGCGCAGCCCGGCGACGGAGGTGATTCTGATCACGGCGCACTCGACCGTCGAGAACGCCATCGGGGCCATGCGCAACGGGGCGTACGACTTCGTCGCCAAGCCATTCGATGCGGCCGAGCTGGCGGTGCTCGTGGGCAAGGCGCTCGAGAAGCAAGCGCTGGCGGTCGAGAACCAAAGCCTGCGCGCGCAAGTCTCGGGCTTGAAGGATACGGAGGTCTTGGGCCGAAGCGGCGCCATGCGCGGCGTGCTCGATTTGGTGCAGCGCATCGCCAATATGCGCACGACGGTACTCATCACCGGGGAGAGCGGCAGCGGCAAGGAGCGCGTGGCGCGAGCCGTGCACGACGCCTCGGACCGCCGCGCGAAACCATTTTTGGTGGTGAACTGCGGGGCGCTGCCGGAAGCGCTGATGGAGAGTGAGCTTTTTGGGCATGAAAAGGGCGCCTTTACCGGCGCGATCAGCAAGCACTTGGGTCTCTTCCGCGAGGCAAGCGGTGGCACCGTGCTCCTGGACGAGGTGGGGGAGCTGCCTGCGAATCTTCAGGTCAAGTTGCTTCGCGTCCTACAGGAGCGCAGCGTGCGCGCGGTCGGCGCTACGCAGGAGACGCCGATTGACGTGCGCGTGCTGGCCGCCACCAATCGTGACGTCGAGGCGGAGGTCAGCAGCGGCAAGTTTCGTCAAGATCTTTACTACCGGTTGAACGTGATCCGAATCGCGCTCCCCCCTCTGCGTGACCGGCGCGAAGACATCCCCATGCTCGCCGAACGGTTCATGCGTCGCTTTGCCGATGAGATGGGCAAAGAGGTCAACGGCTTCACACCGGATGCGATTCGCGCTCTGCAGGCCTATGCGTTTCAAGGCAACGTTCGCGAGCTCGAGAACATGCTCGAACGGGCGGTCGCTCTCGCGGGCTCACGAGTCATCGGCCTCGGCGATTTTCCGCAAGAGCTGAGCGGCACTGCGGGGGCGGCCGGGGGAGGATTGCTCGTCCTGCCCGAGGCCGGTTGCCACCTGGACGAAGTCGTCAACGAGGTCGAGCGTCGGCTGCTCACCGAGGCCCTGGAGCGCACGGGCGGGGTACGCACGGCTGCCGCCAAGCTGCTTGGCATCAGCTTTCGATCGATCCGTTACCGCTTGGCCAAGCTTGGGCTAGACGGCAACGACGGCTCGGACGCAGCGGACGGCGCCGACACGTCTGGCGAGTCGGGCGAGCGGCGCGGTCGCTACGAAAGCAGTGAAGATCCCGAAGAGCCCTGAGTAAACTGGCCGGGTCGAGCAAAGGGCGCTAACTTGAGTGCGGCATTGAGCAAGCAAGGTTCCACTCGCGCCCCGTATCAGGCGGGCTTCACGCTGATCGAGCTGATGGCGGTGGTGGTGATCACTGGCGTCTTGGCCATCGCCGGCGTAGCCGTATTCCGGAAGTACATTTTTTCGGCCAAAGGCGGTGAGGCGCTGTCCATCATTCAGGCGGTTCGTGCCGCGGAAGAGGCCTACCAAGCCGAGAATCACGTTTACTTGAATGTCTCCGCCACGGGCGGGGACAACCCGGTGAGCGGCAAAAACTGGTACCCGAATGTCACCCCCGGGACCTCTCGCTGGGCCTGGCCCGGGCCTGCCAACCACCCCGACGCCGCGCGTTGGCTGCTCTTGGCTCCCTCCGTGAACCGCTCAGTGCAGTTCGGCTACTTGGCAAATGCGGGCCAAGCCGGCACGGCCATCACGGTTCTGCAGACGACGAATCAGCCGGTCTTCGCCGCGCCACTACAGAATTGGTACGTGATTCAAGCCCAAGGCGACACGGACGGCAATCAGGTCTCGGCCAACTACGCCAGCACCAGCATGACCGGCGAGATCTACAGCGAACGAGATGGCGAGTAACCGGTCACCGGCTAAGCCCGAGACTTGGCCAGGCGCGCTCCAGCTTGGCCCGGCTCGCCCGGTGCGTTTCGTAGGCGGCCTGCAATCGCGGGTCGGTCTTGCCGCCCACTAGCGCGGTGTAACGGTTGTAAAAGGCCTCGCGCGTTTCAGCGTCGCCGAACTGCAGCGCGAACCAGGTGGCTTCCTGAGCGAGGGCGGGGCTGAGGGTTGGATCGCCGAGAGCTCGGCCGTAGCTGCGCGCGGCTTCAGCTCGCAAACCGAGGCTCTGCTCGAGCCGAGCTCGAGCGGCGGGCGCAGCCGCGGGCGGCCAGTCGTCGAGCGCCCGGCGCTGCGCGGCGAGCATCGGCAGCCGCGCTCGGAGCGAGCTCAACGAGGCGTCTGCCGGAGCCGCGTGCAGCGCTTCATCGAGGGTTTTCTGCGCCTCGGCGGCGCGGTCCATGCTGAGCTGCGCGAGAGCGAGATTGAGCGCGTAGGTGGCGCTTCGCGGATGCCGGCGCACGAGCTCGGCTAGCACGCTTTGCGCCGCATCGTAGCTTCCGGAATGAAGCAACGTGGTGCCGGCGTTGCGCAGCGCGAGCTCACGCATGTCCATGCGCGGCTGCGCGGCGCGGCGCAAGACGGCCAGCGCCTGGCCGAACAGACCCTCGCGGGAAAACGCCTCGGCCAGCCCGATGCTTGCCATCGAGGGCTCTTCGGGATGAGCGCGCATCGTGCTGACCCAAAACTCTACTTCGTCCGACCAGGTCCCCGCGCGTACAAACGTAGCGACGCCAAACGAAGCTGCCGCCGCTACGGCAAGCCACGGAAGGGGACGCCAGCGCGACATGCCGAGACGGACGATGGGCGCGGCGAGCAGCGCCAAGCCGGCCAAGGGCAGATACAGAAAGCGATCTGCAGCCAGCGCGCTGAATGAAAACGGAATGGCATACAACGCGAGCCCGAGCGCGCCGAAGGTGAGAGCCAGGTGACGGAACTGCGGCGCTGAAAAGCGAGCGCGCCGACGCCAACCCACGACGAGCAACGCGCACAATATCAACCCGCCCAACACCGTATATGGGACGTCGCGCCGCCTCAAATTGCCGATCTGAGCGTCCGGCAGCCAAGGAACGAGCCCCATCCAAAGGTAATGCCCGACGCCTTCCAGCACGGCTAGCAATCGTCTGCCGGGCGAGAGGTGAAGCAAATTCGTCGGCCAGCCGACGGCGTGCAGCCGGAGCGCGCTGTAAGCGGCTAGCGCGGCTAACGTGGGCGTTAGCCGGGCAAAGCGCGCGCTCGGCCGCGCTGTGCGTTGCCATTCGCCGACTAATACGGCGAGCACCCCTGCGATCGCCGTCTCCTTGCAGAACAGACCGAGTAGCAGGAGGCAAGCGCTGCTCCAGCGAGCGAGCCGAGTGCGGTAGCTCTGCGCGAGCAAGGCGCAGAGAACGAAGAAGCCGGCCAGAGCATCCGTTCGTCCCGATATCCAAGCCGCCGCTTCCGTCAGCCGCGGATGCAAGGCCCATAACGTGCTGCAGGCCACGGCCAAAGGTCCCCCCGCGCCCTGAAGCCGCAGTAAGCGAAATAGCACCGCGGTTGCCGCCAAATGACAGAGCAAGTTGGTGAGATGAAAGCCGCTCGGATTTTCGCCGTAGAGACGGTGGTCGAGGGCTAGACTGACAATCACCAAGGGCCGGTAGTAGCTGTGGACCACGTTGGCGTCGTCGTGCTGCCAGAAGGAACCTTCGAAATAGCGCGGCAATGGCGCGAGCTGTCGCACCAAGGGCAATTCAATCAAGTGTCGGTCGTCCCACAGAAACGGTGCGCCAAGCACCGGCATGTAGCAGCCTGCGGTCAAGACGAGGACGCCGAGCAGCAATAACCACGGGCGCGGACTAGCGTCGGGCGTTGGCACAGCGGGCGGAGTGGCCAACGGCTCGTTGGTCATGGGCCTGAGCTTGCCGCGCGGTCTTGCTGCTCGTTCCAAGCTCGCCAAGATGAGGCGCAGTCGACGCCGTACGGCACGGCGAGCCCGGCGCAACGCGCGGGCTCCGTGCGCGGCCCGAGCACGAGCAGGGCGCTGCGCGTGACGAACGACAAGTCCGCGAGCCAACTGATCTGAAAACGGCTCAGCCGTTCATCGAGTGCGTGGTTGGTTTGAGACGAAGACCGCTCGAGCGCGGCGATGGCTCGCGTGCGCACCTCCGGGTCGTCGTTGACGAGCAAAAATTTTCTGAGAAACTCGTTCATCGCGGCATGCTCGCCGGCTTCGTCCAGTAGCGTGGCCGCGTTGATGCAATGGTACGGGATATTCTCGTTGTTACCGATCAGCTCGCAGGCACGCGCGAGCTTGCGGGCGCCCTCGAGTCGCCAAGCGGCCGCCTCGGTCGCGCTGCTCAAGCGCGGCGCCGCGATGTAAGCCATGAACTGCCCAGCCGAGGACCACAGCTCCGTGTCGTAAGGCAAAGCTTTCAACCCGCGTTCCAAGATCACACGGGCCTTATAGTAAGCGCGCTCGGAGACGGGATTAGGCTGCAGTGTGAGCAGCGTATCGGCAAAGCGGTAGGGGTCGCGAAACCCGGGATCCAGAGCGTTTACGGTATCGAGGTAACTGCCCACGAACTCGAAGTTATGTTTCTCCTGAAAATGTATGCCGTAAGAGACCAGCACGTGTCCGTAGATCAAGTCTGCGAGCGCAGAGCGATAACCGAGTGACGCAATGACGGTTTGGTCGCTAGGCGGAAGCAAGTAGTCATCGGATTTGTCGGACACCATTAAAAATCTGTCTGCGAGAGGAGCGCGTACGCTGCCTATCGCGAACGCGCTCACGGCGATCAGCGCGAAGGCCAGGGCAGCGCCGGAAGCACGCGCCGTGTTACTTGCACCACTTGCTTGATTCACGCCGTTCATCGCCGGGCTAACTGATAGCTAATTGTCGCAAGCGGCACAAACACGAACGGCGCCGAAGCAGAAGCTCGGGCGCCGTCCGGCGAAACACACCAAAAGCCTGAGCAGTCCGTTAACTCATTCGTCTGGCGCGAGCTCTGCGATGTTCGGCGCAAGCACGGCAACTGCTTTGGTACCGGCTCCAGCGTGAACGACGCCGGCGATGGTGAACGTCGAGGCCACCGTGTCGCCGTCCAGATCACCCTGCGCGGTGCACGTGAATGCGGCTGCGTCGGCACCAGCGTTTGCTGCGGCAGGACCCGTGTAATTATACATGTAGTACTGCGGGTCGTTCATGGAGAACTTGACGCAATTCCAGCCGGCGTAGCCCCCATCCGCGACAGTTGTCTCTTCAGCCCATTCCGCGGGACTTGATTGCCACTTCTTGCCTGCTACTTGCGACAGGGCCAAAGGCACCGAATGACCCGCGGATGAGCAGAGCCGATTAGAGACTGCGGTGTTGGTGCCTAGATCCATGGCGGTGGTCGCCATGCCCTCACGCGAATAGGCCGTGATCGCATCCTTGCCCATCTGACCGATCGAGTTACGCGCCTCTGCCGTCTTCGCGTTCGTGATGTAGTGCTTCACGCCGTAGATGGCGAGGGCGGCGAGGATGCCGATGATGGCAACCACGATCATGAGCTCTACCAGGGTAAAGCCGCGGGATTTTCTCATTTTCTTCAACATGGGTTTTCCGTCTCCTTCTTGCTATTGGGTGTCACCGACTGGTTTGAGCCAGCGGTGCACCCA
Organism: uncultured Polyangiaceae bacterium; assembly: GCA_964236865.1. GTDB lineage: Bacteria > Myxococcota_A > Polyangia > Polyangiales > Polyangiaceae > PMG-095. Next base: position 73,708 of record CAXSGJ010000018.1, on the reverse strand, counting down.
ACCCGCTTAGCTCGCTAAATTCACCGGCGAACGCCGGCATCGATCTCAATTGTTTTGGCCGAACATGTCTCCGCTGAAGCTCGTGCCCACGAACACCGTGTGCCGCCCGTCACCGTCGAAGTCGGCCATTGCCTTGACGACGTACCAAGGGCTGCCAAGGGTTGCGGGCCAATTGCCCACGGCGATGTCCGACGCGCTGCCGCCAGGCGCAGGCGGCGCGCTGCCGCTGGCCCCGGCCACGCAGGAGTACACGAACAACACGGGAGCTGCGGCGGACACGCCGAGCTTCTGCCAATTGCCATTCAGGGTCGCGTTACCGGCACCCCATTGCACCTTGGCTCGGCCCGGGGTGGTGTTCGCTGGATAATAGGTATCGAGTGTGCTCGAGACGTCTAGATACGCGAACGTCTCGTCCTTGTAGCTCTCCTCGGCGGCTTTGATGGTGGCGATCATCTCGGTGGCTTCGCTGGTCTTCGACGCGGTCACGTACTTACGCACGCTGTAAGTGCCGAGTAAGGCGAGGATGCCGACGATGACGACAATCACCATCATCTCCACCAACGTGAAGCCGAGCTCAGCGCTCCGCTTTCGCGCTCTTTGCCTGCCGTGCTGCATTCGCTACGTTCGTCCCTCAGCAAACTGCGTACCAAACTCGATAGCGGCCTATGCCCGGTGCGAATTCAGGGTGAAACGGCATTTCGCTTTCAAAAACTCCGACCGGCCCCTCTTGGAGTGACGAAAATTGTCGGTCACGCGGCGCGAAACAGACGGGAAATGTCGGCTTCCGATGGCTCGCCGCGGGGGCGGCAATGTGCGATGACTACCGCGTAGGCAATGCAGCACGCCGCTCGCGGTGGCACCTACATGCGGCGCCGCGACGGGGTCCGTCCAACGTCATTCGACTTCGCGGTAGATTTCTAACGGCTGCAGCTTGGGCTCCCCGCCACGTTCGATCGAGCCCGAGATGGCGAAGCTGCTCGTCACGCCATCCCCGTCCAAGTCGCCGCGCGCGCGTGCCGTGAACGCGGAGTGAGCGTCGGTGTTCGCGCTCTCGAAGGCGAAGGAGTATGCGTGCGGCGCGTCGAATTCGAAGTCCAACGCTCGCCACGTCGCCGTGTCCCAAGTTCCCGGCGGGTCGAGCACCAGCTCGGCCCGTGGCGTCACGGCTGGTGTAAAGGGCACGGTCTCCGGAAAGGCGGCTTCGGTGGGCAGGCCCGACGCACGGAGCGCCGCGCGCGCCGCAATGCGCTTCAATCCGTCTACGGGCTCGGACAGGCGCGAGGCGTGAACGTTGCGCAGAAAGGTGGGAATCATGGTGGCCGCCACCGTGCCCCCCAACGACAGTGCGACGGCCAGCTCGAGCGGCGTGAGCGCCCGCATCGATTTAGAAGCGAACGACGACCGTCGACGTTCTGCCTGAAACGACGGTGATGGTCTGCGATTTGCGGCCCTTGTCCGCATTCACGAACATGACGGTGTGCGGGCCAGGGGCGACGCTCACGCCCATCTTCGGCGTCTGCCCCATCGGACGACCATCCAAAAGAACGTTGGAGACCGGGATCGCGCTCAGGTTCAGGGTGCCATTGCCGGTGGCGGCCGGCGCCGGGGTGGCCGGGCGCGGCGTGGCCGCGGGGGTGGGTGCGGGCGCGCTCGCATGTACGGGTGCGGGTGCGGGTGCGGTCTCCGGTGGGCTGCCGGCAGAGCCCGGCGCCGCAAGATTCACCACGAACGTGCGCTCTGCCTGACCGTCCTCGAACGCCACGCGCTCCTCGAAATCACCAAAGCCTTTTTTGGTGGCGACCACGCTGTACGGCTTGTCCACCGAAATGTCGACGGTGATGGGCAACGCCGGGAGCGGCCGGCGCTCTGAGCCGCTCACGAGCAATACCTTGGCGCCCTCGGCGTTGTCCCCGAGCTTGATCGTGGCCAAGCCCTTCTTGACTCGCAGCTTGGGCTCGATCGTTTGCATCTGCTCAGCGTCGACCAGCACGTGTTTCTCGAACGACTCGTAGCGCTCGCCGCCGTCCAAGTGCACGAGGTGATCCCCGGGGGCGAGATCCTTCAGCTCTTGCGGCAGGGGGCCCACTTCTTTGCCGTCGACCGACAGTTTGATGCCGCGGCCCTCCGCGGTAACGCGGATGCCCGTGCCTTCGGAGGCGCGCGTCAGCGCGAAGTTTTGCACCGCCTCATCGCCGTTTGCGATCTTCACTGCTTGATCGGCGGTGGGCTGGTAACCGGCGGCGGTGACCTTCACCAAGTGGGTCCCGGCCGGTAGGTCCACGACACGGCACGGCGACGCCTCACACTTTTTGGCGCCGTCCACATACACCTCGACCGTGTCCACCGGCTTGTTCCCAGGACCGGCGACGGTCAGGACCATGGAGCCCTTCTTGGGCATCAGGAACATCGCACCGGCGCCCGCGCCGGCCAGCAGCACCACGACCAATCCGATCATCAGGTAGCGCCCGGCGCCGCTCGGCTGAGCCGCGGGCGGGACGTCGAATACGGCCTGCTGCGGAGGGATGGGCGGTGCATATGGCAGAGGCGCTGTCTTTGGCGGCGGCGGCACGGGCGCGCGGGGGAGCGACGGCGGCGGGACGCTGATCGGCCGATTGAGCAGGGTCGCGGATCGCGCAACCGGCGGCGCGCCTGCGGCGGGTGGCGGCGCGCCTGCGGCGGGCGGCGGCGCGGGCGGCGGCGCACTGTGTAGCAGCGAGCGAGCCGTGTCCTCGATGCTCTTGTCGAAGACCATCGTCGCTTCGTCTTCGTCGTCCCAATCGATATCGACACCGGGCTTGCCGTCGCCCTTGACGGCCGGTACGGGTGTTTTTTCTTCATCGTCCGGCACTGAAGGCTGACTGACCTTGAGTGCCGGCGGCGGCACCGGCAGCGCTGGACGCGAGACGTTCGCGCCGAGAGGCGGGGCCAGTGGCGGCGGTGGGGGTGGCGCCGCTAGCACGGCGCCACCCGGCGCTGGGAGCGGAGGTGGCGGCGGGGGCGGCGCGCCGAACACGGACAGCCCCGGGGGCGGCGGCGGGACCGGAAAGCCGCCGGTCGCGTACTTCGAAGGCGCGGGCGCGGGAATGCTGCCCCGCGGCGGCGGCGGTGGCGGTGGCGGTGCTTGAGGACGACTGCCCAACGGCGGTGGGGGCGGAGCCGGGCGGCCAGGGGCCAAGGGCGCCGCCAAACCAAGCAGTGTCTTTTGGCGCGTGGCGGACGAGGGCGGAATGGCCGGCGCTCGGACGGCGGGCGCGGGCGGGGCACTAGGCCGCGACTTCTTCGCCGCGAGCCCGTCGAAAACGTCCAGATCAGAACCGGCCTTGTCGCTCATCGCTCTCGCTCTTTAATTAGTTGAATCTCTGTCGCCGGCAACGCCTGTTCGCGCCGAAGGCCGCGGGACTCTCCACCCAAGCAACCTGGCCGGCGCGCCATCCGAGCCTTGGCCTGTGGGGATCGGGCGAATATCCGCAAATTTCCAGCGGTATTCGACGGCGTGACGATACCCTCCCATAGCCTGCCTTGGCGAGGAATATAATAGAAATTCGCGCTCAGGCGCACGCGTGTCAGTGAGTGATTAGCGATATCGAACACGCTTTTGTTGTAACGGCGCCCATTTGGTCGGTGGCACCACCGGGGTGTCGGGAAATAGGCGCCGTGCTCCTGGCCCCTCGGCGCGCACGAGGCTGACGCCGGTCGCTGCGCTAGCGCTTGCGTTACCTCCGGCGCCACTCACGGGCGCGTCGCGCTGACCGCCGAGCAACACGCCGAGCGGACGCAAAAAGAACAAGCTCGAGCGGCAGCCCAGATGCTTCAAGAGCTCTGTGAGCAGCACGCCCTCGCCGCCGGGGCGTGCGCCCGCGGTGAAGCGCACTACCATCAACATCCCGGCGGCATCGATGCCGATTGCGGAGGTCGCGCTGCTGGTGATGGCTTCGGCGCCGGCGAAGCCGCGCGTGATCAAGGTGGCGCCGGGCGGTGCGGTGCTCGCGATCAGGAACTTCGAGCCGTCGTGATAGAGCGCGCTCTGGCCGATGCCTTCGCCGAGCGGCTGCGTGATCTCGAGCACGTGCTGTCCATTCGAGTCCGCAGGGGCCGCGACGCGCAAAAATTTGGGATCCAAACGAATGATGCCCACGCGCGTGTCAGCGCGCGCCGGGTCGGGGCGTAACGTGGTCTTGGCCACCGCAAACGGCCAGCCATACTGCGGCAACCCCTGCACGCTCCAGGCGCCTTCGCCGGGCTCCGCCGGCTGGGCCAGCGGCTCGATTGCCTCTCCCGGGAGTACATGGCGCAGGGTCAGATAAAAGAAGTCACGCGCCTCGGTGTTGATATAACGAGGGAAATTCATGAGCGCCATCAGGCGGATCATGCGTCGGCCCATGAACTCCCAGCCCGGCATGCCCGTGATCGGCCCACGCGCTTCCCACGTATCGTCGAGCGCGCGCGTGAGCTTGGGTAACGTGCCAGCGGGCGCAGCGCGATACAGCTCGAGCCCGGTATGTCCCGGGTTCATGTCCAAGTGCACGGCGTAGCTGCAGCGCGCTCGCTTCATGGCAATGGCCAGCACATCAGGGTCCACGCTCGAGCCGTAGAAGTAGCCGACGAAGCCCTCGCGCGTCATGCACAGCCCGCTCCGCACTGTCCGTGCCTCTTCGGTCCAGCCCGGCGGCACGCCGCCCCACCAGTGCCGCTTGTAAGGGTTGATCACTTCGTCTTGCAGGAGCGCGGTCATGTTCTGTCGGAACGACAGCACATTGTCCGGAACCGGCGCCTCCTCGGGCCACGTGCCGAACGCCGTCGACCCGTCAGAGAGCTCCGCGACCGTCGCACCGAACGGCTTCGGAGGCAGATACAAGACCTTGTCCGCCATCATGCCGAATTCGCCGTGCACGGCCTGGAACCCGCCGTTGAACCCGGCGATGTAGCGGCTCATCACCTCGGGCGAGCGAGGCACGGTGCCCGGCCCCGTCTCGCCCGTGGCGCTCTTCGGTTCAACCGTCCCACTCATGGCGTGGAGCTCCACTTGACGCGGATCCCACATCGTCACGAACACCTGGGAGTAGATGCGGTTTTGGTCACTCCGAATGAACGAGAAGACGAACGGCGAAGGCGCCCCCGGATTTTTTTGGACGAACGGATCTTTGTCCAGCGACGCCCACTTGCCTTCACCCTGCAGCGCTGGTGACAGCATGGGCACCATGGGTGCTGGGGGCCAACCGGTTTCGGGGTCGGTGCTCTGGCTGACTTTCGTGTCGAACAGACCTCCGAGCTCTTCCTTCACGCTGTCCGAGCCGTCGTCTCCCGTGACGGTTCCGACGATCTGATTGAAGTGATCGACGCCATCGAAGGCGACCGCCTTCACCCATTGCATGCGGTCGTCTCCGAACCAGGGCAGCGCGCGCACGCGGTCTACGGCCCAAGTCACCAAATTTCCGGGTCGCGCCTTGGGCGGTGTCTGCTCCTTGAGCCAGGCGTTTTGCGAAAGCGGCAGGGCAGGGTCGGTCTGAATACGGATGCGATGTGAATCAGCATCCACCAAGAGCGCGCTCTCCGAAAAGCCGAGCACGACCTTGTACGCGGGGGGATCGAGCTTGAAGGCGCGCCGGCCCACGCCCTGCGTCTGCCCGGTCTCTTGCAGGTTGGTGACCGAGTTCTGAAGCCGCGAAAGCCCGGTCCAGGCGCGCCCAGCGGGCTGCGGCTCGCCTCGTAAATCGGCGTATTGCACGCTCGCGAGCGCATTGTCCTCGCCGATCAACCAGGCGGCGCGGTCGCCGCTGACGATCAGCCCGCGCTCGGCCGCCGCCGAGGTGTCCGAAACGTCGAATACATCCGTCAGCTCGATCAGGTGGCCTTCGGGCGAAACGCGCGTCTCCACCAGATAGACGTCTGCCGGATCCGAACCGCGCTGGGCCAAGGCAACCGCTCTCGGACGACCGACGGGCGACTTGGCGAGCGTCACCGTGTCGCTGATGAAGTGGACGTCCTCTGCGTCCGCGCTGAGCCCCCGTTCCGCCAGCGCCAGCACGATGGCGCGCGTCAAATCGGTCTCGTTGCGCGTGGCCTGAGCGACGCCGTCGGTGCGCTGTAGGAGCCAGGTGAGCACCAGCAAGAGCGGCAATGGCCGGAGCCCTCGCAGCAAGCGTTGGGGCTCGAGCGCTTCCCGACCGATATGCGGCAAGTGCGGCAAGTGCATCCGCCGCACGCGCGCCGCCAAGACGCCCGGACCCCACGCATTACCTGCCAAGGTCTGCTCCGCTCGTTTCGACCGTGCTCAGTTGCCTGCCGCGTGCCATCGACCCACTACGTCGTTTCTGGCGTTATCACTGCGCTCGGCCGCCGGCCCACTTTTCGTCCGGAAACAGCCGACGCGGCGCCAACCGGATTGGCATGGGCCGGCAACTGGGTTACCGCGCGGCGCCGTCGCCGCCTCCGCAGCCGGCGACACGCGGGTCGATTTCATAATTAAAATCAATGTTTAACCGCGCCCATGGTCACGCCGAACGCCGGCACGTCGCGTGCTACGCTCGCCGACGATGCGTTCCCGCTCTCGGCGCTGTTGGCTGATTGGCTCAGCCTGGGTGCTTGCCGGCTGCTTGTCGCCCACTTTGCCGCTGCCGCCCCCGAGCAGCCCGATGGTGTCCTCGGTCAGCGACGGATTGGTGCGCCTCACGGGCAACGTCCAGCCGGACAGCGAAGTGTTCGCCCTGAACCGCAATACCAACCAGATCAGCGGCGAGTACACGGCGAGCGGCCGCTACGATTTCACCCTCGCGGCCTTGGAGCGCGACTCGATCTCGCTCTGGTATGTGCACGCTACGGTCGAGAGCCCCCCGTACGACTTCGTGGTGAAGTTGCCCAAAGCGGACCCCTAGTCGGCGGCCGCGCCGCTCACACGCTCAGCGATAAGTGCGGAGGACGCGTCGCCCGTCGCTGGCGCGATGGGCGATCGGCATCGGCATGGGTGGAAGCAGGCCCGCGTCAGGCGAGTCTTCGTCGAGCTCGCCAACCAAGTCGTAGTCGCTGGCCTGCGTGATGCGGACGCGCCGAAATTCGCCGGGCATGGCGGAGCCTCCGGATAGATAGACGCACCCGTCGATCTCCGGGGCCTGGCCGGCGTGCCGTCCCATCATCACGAGCTCGCTGTCCTCGCTGGTGCCCTCGACCAGTACGTCGAGCTCTTGGCCAACCAAGGCGCGGTTCTTCTTCTTACTGATTCGGCGCTGAATGCTCATGAGCTTCTTGGCGCGCGCCGCGATGGTGCGGGGCTCGACCTTGCCCGGCAGCGTGCTCGAATGCGCGCTCGCCTCGTCCGAATATTGAAAGACGCCGACGCGGTCGAACTCTGCGAAGCGGACAAACTCGCACAGCTCCTCGAACTCTTGTTCCGTCTCCCCCGGGTGACCGACGATGAACGCGGTACGGAAAAACAGGCCCGGAATGCGCGCCCGCAAGCGAAGCACCAGCTCGCGTAAGCGCGCGCCGCCGTGGCCGCGCTTCATGCGGCGCAGCATCCCGTCGGCTGCGTGTTGGAGCGGCATGTCGATGTACGGCACGACTTTCGGGTGGCTGCCGATCAAGTCGATCAGCTCGTCCGTCATCTTCTCCGGGTACAAGTAGAAGACGCGTGCCCAGCGCAGACCCGGGACGTCGGCGATCCGCCGCACGGCATCGGCTAGGTTCGAGCCATCCGCGAGATCGCGCCCATAGGCAATGGTGTCTTGCGACACCAAGTTGACCTCGAGCACGCCTTGCCGAACGAGCTGCTCCACCTCTTGCACGATGTCGGCCGTGGGGCGCGACCGCTGCTTGCCACGCATCTCGGGGATCACGCAGAATGAGCAGCTGCGATTGCAGCCCTCGGCGAGCTTCACGTACGCGCTCCGCCCGCGGGTAGAGACTCGCCGCGGATCGCTGGCGGTGACGACCCAATCTGCGGGATTACCGACCAGCATGCGCTGCGCATCGCCACGGAGTACGTCTTCCAGCTTGAGCATGTCGCTCGAGCCGAGGAAGTGATCGACTTCCGGCAAATCGGTCGCCAGGTCCTCGGGGTAGCGTTGGCTCAAACAGCCCGAGACCACGAGCTTCTGGCATGAGCCGGAATCCTTGTACGAACTCAGCTCCAAGATCGTGTCGATGGACTCTTTTTTTGCAGCGTCGATGAAGCCGCAGGTGTTGACGACGATGACCGACGCTTGTTCAGCCGCTTCCACGTGGCGATAACCCGCGCGCTCCGCGACGCCCAGCATGACCTCGCTGTCGACGCGGTTTTTGGGGCACCCCAGGCTGACGAAGTGAATCGTGCGTTGGTCGCTGCCCGGGCTCATCGGTCCATCATGCGCCGGAAGCGATCGAAGAGGTACAAGGCGTCGTGGGGACCCGCCGCCGCTTCGGGATGGTACTGCACACTGAAGGCCTGGGCGTCGGGTGCTTCCAAGCCCTCGCTCGTGCCGTCATTCAGGTGCAGGTGGGTCGACTTCGCGACGCCCTTGATTGAGTCGACATCGACCACGAAACCGTGATTTTGCGTCGTGATCTCGATGCGCTGAGTGGTGAGATCCTTCACCGGTTGATTCAGCCCACGGTGCCCGAACTTGAGCTTGTAGGTCGTTGCACCGAGCGCACGCGCCAGCAGCTGATGCCCGAGGCAGATGCCGAACATCGGCTTTTTGCCGAGTAAGCCCCGGATGCTGTCCACCGCGTAAGGAAGCGCCGCTGGATCGCCGGGGCCGTTCGACAAGAAGATGCCGTCGGGGTGATGGGCGAGCACAGCCTCCGCGCTGGTGTGGGCGGGCACGACCGTCACTTTGAAGCCGCTATCCACCAGGCAGCGCAAGATGTTGCGCTTGGCGCCATAGTCAAAGGCGACGACGTGAAACCGACGTTCGCTCGGCGCGCCCGCGCCCTTGCGAGGATCGAGCGATTTTACGCCCCAGCCCTCGCGCGACTCGGTAAACTCGTAGGCTTGCTTCGGAGTCACGAGCTCGACCAGATCCAGCCCCTCCATATTGGGGGCGGCGCGAGCGCGGTCTACGAGCGCGTCGGGGGCATCGGTGCCGATGGCGCCGTTTTGCGAGCCGTTGTCGCGTAGATAGCGAGTCAGCTTGCGCGTATCGACCTCGGAGATGCCGATGATGCCACTGCGAGCGAGGTACGCATCGAGCGTCTCCCGTGAGCGGTAGTTCGAGACCACAGGACTTTCTTCGCGGATGACGAAGCCGGCGACCTGCACTCGGTCCTCGACGCTCTCCGTGTCCTCGGCGTTGATCCCGGTGTTGCCAATTTGAGGCGCGGTCATGGTCGCGATCTGACCGGCATAGGAGGGGTCGGTGAGCACCTCTTGGTAGCCGGTCATGCCCGTCGTGAAGACCACTTCACCGACCGCAGGCCGGTCCGAGCCAAAGGTCTTACCTGGAAATACCGTCCCGTCGGCGAGGGCGAGGTATCCGCGCCGCGAGCTCACCACCGGCCTCCTCTCGCCTCTGCAGCGAGCTGACCAGGGGTCAGGGTAAGCAGGATCGTGCCCATACGTTCGTCCTTCATGATCGGTTCCAAGGGGGCGTCCACGGCGGCGGGTGATAGCACGGCGCCGCGCGCCCGGCAGGGTGCGGCGCCCCCAAAGACCACCAAGCCGACTCGGATCAGCATTGCGAGGAGCCTCGCACTCAGGGGTTGCTAACCCGGGCGCCCGGCTGCGGCGGGCGTGTTACATTAATTCCGGTCATGGCGGACGACACGAACCCATCGAAAAAGCTCGCTCCCGCGCCACGCCCGAATCCGCGCTCGGTTCCGCCCCCGCTTCCCCCGCAGGCCCGGCCGACGACGGCCCCGGACCGGAGTCGTAGCAAAGCGCCCCCGGCTCCGCTGCGCTCGGCCGTGCCGCCCGCCCCCGCGCCGCCGCCTCCGCTTCGCTCACGGGAGCCGGCGTCGGCACCGTCGGCCAGTGAGCCCCGGACGTCGTCATCGCCCCGGACGTCGTCATCGCCCCGGACGTCGTCATCGCCCCGGACGTCGTCGTCGCCCCGGACGTCGTCGTCGCCCCGGACGTCGTCGTCGCCCCTCGCGGTCCCGCCCCTGGCGCCAGTGCCCGCAGTGACGGGCGAGCTCAACGCCGTCGGTCGCGCCGTCGTGATCGGGACCCTGCCCCTCGCCGCGCACGACGCTGATCACGCGCCGACCCGGGTCGTGGCGTCCCTGCCTGGCGCCATGAGCCCGGCCGCGGCGGCACGGATGCAGCACGCCAAAGACCTGCTGCAAGCATGTCAGGAGGCGCTCGCGAACGAGACCGTGCCGGCGCGTGCCGGCCGCCTGCATTTCGAGTGCGCCCGGCTATTCGACAGCGCGCTCGACGATTCGACGAAGGCCGCCGATCACTACCTCCGTGCGCAGGCCTTGCTCCCGGACCACTTGCCGTCGATCCTGGGCGCGCGTCGCGCGCTGTTGCAGGGGGGTGACTATGCGGCCGCGCTGCCGCTCTTCGACGCGGAGCTGCGGATGACCGCGAGCCCGCTCCGCAAAGCCCTCGTGGCGCTCGAAAAGGCGCGCATTCTGGGCGAAAAACTTGGACAGAAACGGGAGGCACGCGAAGCATACGAGGCCGCGCTCGAGCTGGACGAAACGAATCCCTCGTCGCTCCGTGCCGTCGAGCGCGCCGAGCTCGGTGTGAAGGCCTGGGATGCGCTCGAAAAAACCTATCAAAGAGCAGCCCAGGTGTTGAGCGAGGACGGCCGGCACCGCGCTGCGGTGCTGTCCGAGCGCGCACGCCTGTTTGAAGCCCACAAGCGCGACAACCACACGGCGACGGAGCTGTATCAAGCGGCGTTCGAAGCCGACCCGGCCAGCCCGGCGGCCATTTTGGCGTTGAAGCGCCTGCACGCCACCCACCAGCGTTACCACGATCTGATTTCCGTATTGGAGCGCGAAGCCACCCTGTCCGCCGATCCGGCGGTCCGCGCGCTATCGCTGTATCGCGTGGCGCGGTTGTTCGCCGACCGCATCGGCAACTTGGAGTCCGCCGCAGATGCGCTCGAGCGCGCGCTGACCCACGCCGAAGCGGAGCCGATGATCTTGGAAGAGCTCGCGCGCGTGTACCAGCTCTCCCGCCGCTACGCGGACTTGGTACGGATCCTCGAGCGTATTTCGGCGAGCGTGGTGCTGCCCGCCGAGCGCGTGGGCCTGTACCACCGCATCGGTCAGATCTACGAGGACCGCCTGAGTGACGAGCTCCAGGCAATCCTTTGGTACGAGCGAGTGCTCAGCGAGGATCGCGGCTATGTGCCAGCGATACAAGCGCTGGCCAAGCTCTATGCTCGTCAAAAAAAGTGGCAAGAGCTGGTCATGGTTCATACCGGCGAGGCCGAGGCCGCGCACGATCCGGCGCGGCGGGCCGCCGCGTTTGCGCGCATCGCTCAGATCTTCGAGGCCGAGCTCAAGCTCGTGGAGCGGGCCGTACAGCACCACGTTCGCGCCCTCGGGATCGTTCCGGGCTACGCTCCGTCGTTCAAGGCGCTGTCTCGGCTGTACACGCAGGCGCGACGTTTTCCAGAGCTGGCCGAGCTGTACGAGCGCGCGGTCGACGGCGCCTCCGACGACGAAACCAAGATCACGTTTCTATTCAAGGTAGGTCGGTTGTACGAGGACGCGCTCGAGGCGCCGGCCCAGGCGTTGACTGCCTACCGGCGGATTCTAGAGGTCGACCCCGGACACTTGGGCGCGATTCACGCGTTGCAGCGCGCGGCGGAACGGGCGGGGCGGTACAAGGATTTGGTCCAAGCCCTTGAGCTCGAAGCGCAAAAAGTCACCGACAAGCGCCAGCGCTTAGCGCTTTTGCACCGCGCCGGAGAGGTGTCGGAGGGCGAGATGGGGGATGACGATGCCGCGCTCGCGCTGTATCGCAAGGTTTACGATATCGACCGCAGCTATGCGCCAGCGCTCTCCAGCCTCGGTCGCCTGCACTACAAGGCCGGTCGTTTCGAGGACCTGCTCGAGACGTATCAGGCGGAGCTTCGCGCGTCCGGCAAGAACCCGCAATCGGCCGCGCTGCTGTACAAAATGGGCGAGCTGTACGAGGAGCGCCTGGGGCGCGACGAGGACGCCATCATCGCTTATCGCAAAGCGATCGAGATGGACCCGCTGAACCATCGTTCGCTCCATGCGCTCGGACGAAAGCTCACCGAGCGTGGGCGTTTCGACGAACTCGCCAAGCTGCTCGAGCTCGAGCTGAGCGCGCTGACCGATTCGGGGGCACGCGCGCGCACCGCGTTCCGTTTGGGAGAGGTGTACGAGCATCGCTTGAAGTCCCCGGAACGGGCGCTCGCAGCGTACGAGCTGACCCTGGCTGCAGAACCCGACTTCCGGCCCGCCCGCGACGGACGCCTGCGCTTGCTGACCGACGCCCGCGATTACAAGCGTTTGGTCCAGGAGCTGGCGAACGAAGCCGAAAACGCGCGAGATCCGAAGCTGGCGGTCGCGGCCTTGCTTCGTGAGGGCGAGGTGTGGCGCGACGAGCTGACGGACGCCGAGCGCGCCGTAGGCTGTTTCGAAGCGGTTCTCACTCGAGACCCCGGAGACATCGACGCACTGATCGCGCTCGAGCCTCTGTATGCGGAACGCGGCGCTTGGGAGCCCTTGTGCCGAGTGCTTTCGGCGGAAGCGCGGGCGTTCAAGGACCCGGGGGCGCGCGCCGGCGCGCTGCGTGAGCTCGCGCGTATCCAGGAAGACTTCGCGGGCGCCGAGCCGGAGCAGGTGCAGCAGACCTACTTCGCTATTTTGCAACTGCTGCCGGCGGATCTCGGCGCGCTGCGCGCGCTCGAGCAGCAGGCGCTGCGCCAAGGTGACAAAAAGCTGTTGGCGCACATTGATGCCAAGCTCGGCGCGCTGCTCGAAGAGCCGCAGCTGGTGACGCTCCACCACACGCGCTTAGCCGAGGCGTTAGAGGAGCTCGGCGATCCGTCTGCGCTCGAGCTGTATCGTTCCGCGCTCGCCCATGATCCGGAGAGCGTGGCCGCTGCTCGCGGCCTGAGCCGACTGGCGGAACAGACGCAGGTGCCGGAGCTCTTGGAAGAAGCTGCCGCGGCTGAAGCGCGCGTGGGCCTGGATCTCGGTGTGGTCGCCCGCTTGTTGATCAAAGCCGCCGATTGCCGCACTGACCGCGGCGACGAGGCGGGAGCGACCCAGGACTTGGCGCAGGCGCTGGAGGTCAATCCGGAGCATGAGGCTGCGGCGCTTCGGCTACGGGAGCTACTTCTGGCTCGAGGCGAGGTCGATCGCCTGATCGCGACGTTGACGCAAGCCGCGGGCGCCGCCCGCAGCCCGACCCGCATCGCTCAGATTTGGATGAGCGTTGCGGAGCTGTACGCCGACACGAAGCATGATTTGCCGGCCGGGCTCGCCGCCCTGCAGCGCGCAAACAGCGTGCGACCCGGGTACGTCCCAAACCTGATGAAACTCGCGGAGCTGTACACGCGGGATGGTCAGTGGCTGGCGGCCGTAGAGCGCCTGAACCACGTGCTCGCTCAGGAGCCCCCGGACGACGTGCGGGTGGAGGCGCATGTGCGCTTGGCCGCCGTGTTGGATGATCACCTGGGAGACGCGGCCCACGCTCTACGCCATTTGCACGCCGCGCTAGCGCTCGATCCGAGCCAGCGCCCGGCGCTGGAGCGCTTGCTGCGCTTGCAGCGACGCAACGAGGAGCTGGATTCTGCAAGCGAAACCGCTCATCAGCTGGTGCTCGTTGCGCCTGACCCCGGCGCCCGCGTCCACGCCCTGGTGGAGCTCGGGCGCCTCGAGCGTCTGCGCGGGCAAGGCAAGGAGGCCGTGCTTGCGTACGAGCAAGCCATCGCCTTAGTCGGCGTCGACGGCTCCGCCGCCGCCGAGCTCCGCGAGCTCGTCGCGAGTGAAGGCCGTAAAGGCACGCCGAACTACACACGCTACGCGGACGCACTAACACGCTTCACGGAAGCGGCACGCGCGTCGTCGAGCGCGCTCATTCCGTCATACCTCGAGCTGTCTCGGGTCTTAGCCGAAGAGATGCACGAGCCGGAACAAGCCGTGCAAGCCCTGACGCGCGGCTTGAGCAAGACCGGCGCCAAGATCGAGCTGCAGGCCGAGCTTTGCACGCGCCTGCTCGAAGCGGGTCAGTTCGCCGCAGCGCTGAGCGCGCTTCGCTACTCGCTGGAGTTGGACGTGATGCGGGTTCCAACCTGGCGCGAGCTGGCCGAGGCGTTCAACGGTCTACAGCGGACGGCGGAGGCCACGCTGGCGCTCGCGCCCCTGGTGGCGATGCACGCGGCGAACGACCTCGAGCGCGCCACACTCAGCGCTCGGGCGTCGCGCACCGGCATCGGGCACGCTGGTGGCTTCGATGAGATGCAATTTCGAGCCATCGATCTATTGCCGCCAGACGACCCAGCTTCGCGGTTGCTCGCGCAAATTTCCGAGGGCTTGGGCAAGGTCTACCCGCCTGACCTGGAACGGTACGGATTGTCGACGCGTGACCGAATTACGCCCAAGTCAGGGCACCCATTGCGCGCCCTGGCCGACCGCGTCGCGAGCTTGTTCGCCATCGACGACTATGATTTGTACGTCCACCGCGGCACGGGCGCCGGCATCGATCTCGAGTTCAGTGATCCGATCTCGGTGCTGCTGCCCGCTTCTTTCGCCAAGCTCTCGGAGGGGGAGCAGGTGTTTTCGCTGGCGCGTGTCATGGCCAACGTCGCGCGCAAGCTGCACGCCGTCGACAAGCTCGCTCCAGACGCTTCGGCCATCCTCTTGGCGGCAGCGGCGCGCACCGTCGAGCCAAGCTTTGGCGCTGGCATCGCGGACGAAGAGACCCTGAGCAATTATGCGCGGCGCGTGTCTCGCTCGCTGCCGTGGCTGGGCCGCGGCGCGGTCGAGGAGGCCGCGCGCGCGTACGTGGTCGCGCCTCGCTCGGACGCGCTCGAATGGCACTTTCGGCTTCGGCTCACGGCTTCGCGCGCGGCTCTGATCGTAGCGGACGATTTGCCCGGCAGCGTCGCGGTACTGCGGAAAACGGAGGGCGATCTCGCGGGGCTCACCGGCGCACAGCTCGCGCAAGGCGTGCGCGCGGTCCACGACCTGATGCGCTTCTGGGTGAGCGACCCTGCGAATTCAGTGCGGCGCCGGCTAGGCACGCTGTAGCTCAATAGGGCGCCATGGCCCGCTCGCCGAGCAATCCCTCGAGAGACGTCCACAACGCGCGCACGGTTTGAAAACGATCTCCCGGCTCGATGGCGAGCGCCTTTTCAACCCAGACATCGATCGCTCTGGGCAGGCTCGGCCGAAGCGCGTGCAAGCTCGGCCGCTCCCCGGCCATGGCCCACCCGCAAACGTCCAGCACGTTCCCTTTGGGCGCGGGCGTCCTGCCGCTCAGCGCGCGGAAGACCAACACGCCGAGCGAGTACACATCGATGCGATGGTCGAGCGCTCGTGGATTGCCCTTCCAAGCTTCGGGCGCGATGTAGCTCGGCGTACCGGCCACCATGCCGTCCGCAGTCAGCGCGCTCGCGTCCATCATTTTCGCCAATCCGAAATCCAAGAGCCTGACCCCGCCGCCCCTCGCGGCGTCGACGATGAACACGTTGCTCGGCTTCAGATCGCGGTGCACGATGCCCTGCTTGTGGGCGGCCTCTAGCGTGTCCACGACCGGTCTGAGCAGCTCGAGCAACTTCGGCTTCTTCAGCTTACCGCCGACGCGCTCGGCGTCGCCCAGGTAGGCCTCCAGATCTTTACCGGTGAGCATCTCCATGATCAGATACAGCGTGCCGTCCTCGGCGGTGTTCAGGCCGTGCACGTAGACTGCGCTCGTCCCACGGAGGCGCGCCATCGCGACCGCCTCGCGCTCGATGCGCCGGCTGTACTCGGAATCGAAGGCCATGCCGTCGCCCAAAAATTTGAGTGCCACTTCATCGCGCGTTTCTAAATCGCGCGCCCGGTACACCACGCCGTGCGCGCCCGCTCCCAGCTTGTCCAGGATCCGGTAACGCTCGTTGACGATCTTTCCGGGTCCGTGTGCCATGGCTAAATTTTCACGTTAAACCAATCTCACCTGGCCCGCCATCGCGCGCTAGGGCCATCGGCGCACTACCGCCGTCGCGCTGCCTCGCGCCGATCACCTGCGGGCTGGTCGCCGAATCGTGCCAGACTCGGGCGCGCGGATGGACTTTAGACGCTACCTCGGCCAGTTCTGCACGCTCACGTTTCGACGTTTCAATGCGTCGGGCGGCTTTCTGGGGGAGCCCTCGGATGCGCGTGCGGATGCGCCCTGCCTCTTACTCATCGGCAGTGAAATTCCGCTGGGCGCCCGAGTGGGCGATGCGCTCGACGTGTTCGTTTACCTGGACTCCGAGGGGCGAATCTTGGCCACGACGCGCCGCGCCAAGCTCAGCCTGGGTGAAGTTGCGTTTTTGCGGGTCACCGACACCACCGGCTTTGGTGCGTTCGTGGATTGGGGGTTGGCTAAGGACCTATTGGTGCCGTTCGCCGTGCAGACCAAGGATCTCAGCGTAGGCATGCTGGAGCCCGTCGGTCTCTACGTCGACGACAGCGGTCGCCTCGCGGGCACGATGCGCGTCGCGGAGTTGCTCGACCAAAAGCCCCATCGGTTCGCGCTCGATGGTTGGGTCGAAGGCGAGGCGTGGCGCAACGATCCAGAGATCGGCCTGTTCGTGATCTTGAGCCGGAGTTTCGTCGGCTTGGTGCCGGCGCGCGAGCCACACTCGCTCCGACGCGGGGAGTCCGCGCGCTTTCGGATCAGCCTGCTCCACCCCGACGGCAAGGTCGAGCTGTCGCTTCGCCAGCACGCTCATGAGGAGCTCGAGCTCGATGCCCGTCGTGTGCTCGAAATCGTGAGCCGGCCCGGCGCGCCGCACATGGGCGATCGCTCGAGCCCCGAGGACGTGCGCGCCGTGTTTGGACTGAGCAAGAAGGCGTTCAAGCGTGCCGCGGGCCGCCTACTGAAGCAGGGTTTAGTTGTGCTCGACGCGCAAGGCTACCTGCGCCAATCCAAAAGCCAGGCCTAACCCGCGTCGCCGGAGTGCCGAGCAGTGAGCTCGGGAGGCCGACCGCGACGCCGAAGGCTGAGTGCGGTCCGCCACGCCTCGTGACCATTCCCTCACGCAACATGCAATGTGTCTTGTCTTGTCTTATTTTGATGGTCAAAGAGCGCGTCACGGCCCGTCAAAGCCTTCGGCGTCGCGGACGAAATGCGGATCCGTGCCCGCTCCACGCCAACGCGCGCCTGAACCCGCGTTCCAGGGACCTCACGAGTGTCTGCGCAAAAATGAAAGTACCTTGGCGCTCCTACGCAATTGGTTTGCACGCGACGAGCGCGCAGCCCGGCCGGCGGCAGCCCCGAGCCGGCGGCAGCCCCGAGCCGGCGGTTTTTGAACGGGCGTCACTGACGGCAGTGTGCAGTGGTGCCTCGCGCCCGGGCGGCGTGATGTGCGCTTCTCTGGACGCGCTTCACCGATGGTCGGCGCGATGCGAGCTTCTCGGACGCGCTTCACCGATGGTCGGCGCGGTGCCAGCTCCTACGGCCGCGGCTGCCGAAAGCACCAGACCGATTGCCCGCTGGTGTTGATCGACGAAGTGACGAGCTCCCAGCCACGCATCCCGGCGGCGTTCGCCTTAACGTTCACATCATCGACGGTGTTGGCATCGAAGCAAAAGTACGCCCAGCGCTGCTCGACGACCGCCGCCTGCGCTCGTCGCACGCCATAGGACGATGCGCCCGTCGCGCAACCGAGGATGAACGTGAGGGAGACGCCGAGACCAATTACAAATCCGCGCATGCTCGAAGTTCGGCCCAATTGGACCGGAACCGCCAGCAGATTCTAATGAGCGGCAGCACGCCAGCGCTCCAACAAGGCGCGGCTCGACCTCTCGGCAACGACCACTCCCGTTTGGCCGCGACCGAGCTGACGAGCGGGCCCCTTTCGGAAGCCCGCTCTTTCGTGCCGACGGAGGGACTTGAACCCCCACGACCTTGCGATCGCGTGGACCTGAACCACGTGCGTCTGCCAATTCCGCCACGTCGGCATTCCCGGAAAGAACCAAGAACCCAGGCACTACTTCCTGCTTTGAACGAGTCTCAGGTTGCTGCAGGTGCCGTCGGTCGGCCGCGAAGCCGAAGTATTTCCAACAGGCGCGCCGGGTCTACCTCAGCGCACCGGCTCGATGCAAGAGGAACCATCAGCGCGTGCGGCGGAGGCGCCGCTCATCGGGCTCGCTTCTCGCCACCCGGCGGCGGCAGGGGCGGCGGCAGACTTCCGGCGCGCGGCAGGGGCGGCGGAGCGGCCGAGGCGCCGCGCCGGCCGGCGCTGGGCGGGGGCAGGGGAGAAGGTGCTGGGCGCAGGGACGGGTGCGCTTGCTCGTAGCGGTGCCGCTCTTCGAACAAAACGACTTTGATCAACGAGTCGACATCCGCATCTCGGATCACGGGATCATTGATATCGATGCTGGGGTCCAAGAGTTCGATCAACGCCAGGAGGGCGCTCGACATTTGAGCGGGGTTCGGGAAGGACTCGCGAATGCACTGTTCACGAGCTTCATCGGTCGAGGCGCTGAGGAGCTCCGAGTACATGGACTCGATGGACAACAGGATGGGCGTCGAGAGCGCCTCATGGTGCGGCGGCAGGCGGCTGATGCCCGCAAGCTTCTCGAGCACACGGCGGCGCGCTTCTTCTTCGGGCGCGGGACGCTGAGCGCTCTCGATCAACTTGTCGACGTCGTCCTCGGCCGCCGCGATCTCGGCCAAGCTGTCTTCTTTGGCGCGCGCCGGCGTCACGGCCGTCACGGGCGGCGTGCCCGCGGGCTTGGGCGGCGGCGCCGATGGGCGAGCATCGGCGCTCACTTCCTCTTTGGGCAGAAAGGGAGCCATGGAGCCGCGCTCCTTCGAGGGCGCGCTCGAGCTCTTGGGCTCGCCGCCGGTAGTGCTCTTGGGCTCGGGGTTTGGGCTCGTCAAAAACCCTGCCGGCTTTGCCACGCGCTCGACGACCACCGTCTTCCAAATGTGCTCGAGCGGGACGTACCCGACGATAGACTGTAACGAGACGCAGTCGAGCAGCGCATCTTCGGTCAACGGCTTGCGCTCGCGGCCGAGCTTCAGCGCGTGGCCGACCAGCTTTTGTAACTCCTTGTGCGGCATACGCGTGGCCAACATCTCGAACGTGATGCCATCGCTGATGTCGGCGAGCGAGACGAGGTCCTCGTGCAACGCATTCTCCAGCGTGAACGTCATGCGGCCGATGGCACGTTCGCGATTGATCTCCGCATTCGGCGCCGACCAAAATTCGTCTTCGACTAGGAATGACCACAGCTTGGGCGCATCCAGGTAGCGCACCCGCTCGTCCGCCGGGAACAGCTCCAGGATGGCGGGCGCGTCCGTCAGGCCCTCCTCCATGGCGATCCGCAAATCTTCCGCGCCGGAAGTGGTGGACTTCTTGATCGCGATTTTTTGGTGAACGCCAGCGGCCTTCACCAAGATTTCGGCGCGCAGATCGTGTGCCGATTCGAGCGCGACCATCAGGTCGAGGGGCTTGAAGTGTCTCAGGAAGTCATCGGGCGTCCGAAAGCCCTGAGCCAACGCATGCGCGAGGGCCTGAGAGAGGAAGCGCTCGGCTCCCGTCTTCAACGTGGATTTGAATGCAGCCGGATCAGTGGAGATTTTCGCCATGGGCGTCTGGCATCGTAAGGTAATTTGCGCACAGCACCTCACATCTTTTTGCGGCGCCCGCGCGATCTGCCGGCGGCAGAACTTTGCACAATAGCGGATCTAGACGGCGGCGCGTGGAATCGGGCGGCCGCTTCGGCGGCCGCGTCGTCCAAGCGAGCCATGGCGCGTGTGCGCAGCGCGGGAGGCAGCGGCGCGCCGATGAAGAGCAGCTCAGCCGCGACCCCTAGGGCGCGCGCCACGCGCGTCACCAGTGAATGCTCGAGCTGGGCCCTGGCGTTCAGCAGCACGCCGCCGTCGATCGCCAAGGCGAAGAGCGAAGCCGGCGCGCGTTTTCTGGCCATGACCTCGCGTACTGCGAGCCTCGTGCCAAGCCTGGTTCCCGCAAATATCGGCGGTTTCGAGTCCCCTGATGAGAAGCCGTCTCGAACTGTTCGTCTCGACGCGGTGCGGTTCGAAACAGGGCGCTGGCGTTTGGCGCTATCCTCAAGCCGGTGAACGCCGATTCGATACCAAAGTCCGGAGGGGCGGCAGGGACCGCGCTGAGCGCGATGCAAGTCGACGTGACGACGCGCTTGGGCGCTCAGTCGCCCGCCACCGCGACCGGCTTCCCTTCGCTCGACGGCATGTTGGCGGGCGGCCTTCGGATTGGCACCGTCTTGGCCATCTCCGGTGCGCCAGGGGTGGGGCGCACCGCTCTCGCGCTCTTGATCGGCTACATGGCGGCGCGGGCGAAGGCCGGGGTCGTGTTCGCCAGCGCCTCCCTGGACGCGACCGAGGTGGTGGCCCGGCTGGCCGCGCGCGCCCTCTACCGCGAGTATCCGGACGCGCGCACCCCGTACGGCGCGATCTGGTCCGGCCAGGCCTGGCAAGACGCAGCGACGCACCGGGCGGTTGCCGACTCGGTAGAGACCGTGGTCAAAAAAGTCGGCTCGCAGCTACATCTGTACCGAGCCTCTGGGCTCGAACCGACGACCTCGCTCGCGGAATGTGCGTCCAAGCTATGGTCACGGCACGAGCGCGCGGTGCTCGTCGTCGATGATATCGAGGCGTTCTCCGCGACCGGCGATGGCTCGCCCGCGCACGCTGCTGCCGCCAATGGCAGCATGGAGGGCAGGGTGACACACGTGGCCTACGACCTACGCCGCATCGCGGACCAGGGCTGCGCGGTGATCCTCACGAGCTTGGCGCGTCACGCCGACTTCGTCGCGCCGGCGGCGACGTTGGCGGCCGAGCTGCGCGAGGTCGAAGGGGCGCCGCGCTCCGATCGCGAGCGCGCGCTGGAGCTCGCGGTGCACAAGAATCGCATCGGCGCGACCGGCGTGATCCCCCTCTGCTTCGTTCCCGGTGCGAGCTTGTTCGAGGAGCGCGAGCTCCGCGCGTGAGCCGAGCCGGGGTGAGCTCATGTCGGCTTCGCGCTTCGTCTTGCACGCGGACATGGATGCGTTTTACGCGTCCATCGAGCAACGCGATCGCCCGGAACTTCGCGGGCGGCCGGTGATCGTCGGAGGCTCGTCGGCGCGCGGCGTAGTGGCGGCGGCGTCGTACGAAGCGCGCGCCTTTGGTGTGCGCTCGGCCATGCCAGGATTTCGCGCTCGCGCCCTGTGTCCGGAGGGGGTGTTCGTCAGCCCCAACATGGCCCGTTACGCGGAGGTCTCGCAACAGGTGCATGCCGCCTTCGCCGAGTTCACGCCGGTCATCGAGCCCATTGCGTTGGACGAGGCGTTCCTCGATATCACAGGCTCCGAGCGTCTGTTCGGCGGACCGCTCGCGCTCGCGCAACGGCTCAAGCAGCGGGTGCGCGAGCTGACCGAATTGTCGGTCACCGTCGCGGTCGGCCCCAACAAGCTAGTGGCGAAAATTGCCTGTACACTGGCCAAACCGAACGGCCTCATGCTGGTTGCTCCGGGCGAGGTCAAGGCGCTGCTCGACCCGTTGCCCTTGCGCAAGTTGTGGGGAGTGGGGCCCGTGCTCGCGGCAAAGCTCGGCCGGCTCGGGCTCGGGACACTCGGAGATCTGGTTCGTTACGACTCGAAGCAGCTCACGCGCGAGCTCGGCGACCGTGCGCTTTCGCTGCAAGCTCTGGCGGCGGGGCACGACGAGCGCGCGGTGATCTCGGAGCGTGCCGCGAAGTCGATCGGCGAAGAGAGCACCTTCAACGTCAATGTCCTCGAACGCGAGCTGGTGAGCGCGGCGCTGACGGCGCATGCGGATGAAGTCGCGCGCCGGTTGCGACGCACGGGCTACGTGGGCCACACGGTCACGCTAAAGATCAAGCTCGGGCAAGCGCGGCGGCGGCGAGAGACTCGCTTGGGTGGCGACGAAGACGAGCCGGTGTACCCGCTCCTGACTCGCAGTAAAACGCTCCGCGTACCCACCGATGACGGGCGCGTGATTCGCGAGGTGGCGCTGGCCCTGTGGGACGCGGCGCGGATCAGCGAGCCAGTACGCCTGCTCGGTGTCAGCGTTTCGCAGCTGGATCGATTGGAGCAGGCACAGCTCGATCTGTTCACCGCCGGCCCAAAGCGGGAGCTCGGCGCGGCACTGGACGCGATTCGAGAGCGATTCGGGCGTGAAGCGATCGGGCCCGCGGTTGGCCGCTTCGATAAAGTGACACCGAGCCTGCGCAAGAAGAGCGGCGACTGAGGCGCGGCCCGAATGCCATCCGGGCCCGAAGTCTTGCGCGAAAATGCTGTGATATCGCAAGTTAACGCCGCGTTGACGGCACTGCCGCGGCTGCCACACCGGCGCCAGCTGACCTACCCCGGCCCTTTCGGCGTGAAATGGCTCATCGCCGGGGGATTGCATTAAGATTCAAGGAGTTGTAATAAGGCGGGACCATGACACGAAAGTCGGGGTCATTGGGGTGGGGTTCGGGTGACGAACTCGTGCGCTACTGAAAGAGTGCAGTACTTTTAGACACTTAGCTTGCTGAACGCGACCCGGGCCAAGCTTGGCACGTGGCGTGCTTATACACACAAGGGCGGCTCGCCCTCGCGTGACGTGACTAACCTAGGTTATTCGGAGGAATGGATATGAAGAAGCTAACAAGCCTGTTCGCAGTGGTCGCGCTGGGCGCGAGCGTTGCAATGGTAGGCTGCGGCAGCGATGACGACACCACCGGCGGCAGCAGCGGCTCGGGCGGCAAGTCGGGCGAGGCCGGAGCAGCGGGGGCCGGCGGCAACGAGCTCGGCGGCGCTGGCGGCGACGCGCCCGAAGGCGGCATGGGCGGCGAGCCGTCCATGGAAGACGCAGGTGCAGGCGGCCTGGGTGACTCCGGCGCCGCGGGCGCTGCGGGCCACGGCTGATCGCTCCCCTCGGCTCGCGCGTGAGCGCCGAGCCGAGGGAGCCTGGTTTCGAAGAAGCATCGGCGCGGCAGGTCCTCGTACCTGGCCGCGCCGATGTATTTTGTGCCTAGCGATCGAGCGCGCTACGCTCGGCGCGCGATGATTCGAGCGGTATGCTGGGTTGCGGCGGCGCTGGTGGCCGGCCTGGTGGGCTGTGCGCGCCCGTTCGATCCCGCAAACTTCGCGGGATCGCGTCAGCCACGGCGGGCGGAGCCGGAGGCGGTTGTGGAGCTGGCAGCGCGCACTGGCGAGCTCGAAACGCTCGGTCACGTGCACGCCAGCTGCACCTCGCGCCCGGGCTTTCGACCCCTAGAAGGAGAGCTGCTGAGCGACTTGGATTGCAGCGCGGAGCGGCTCGTTTGGGCACTCCGGGAATCCGCGTCGAACGCCGGCGGCGAGGCCCTCGTCGGCTTGCTCTGCGGCTCACGACGCTTTGGCCGAATTGCGAGCGAGTCCTTCGTCATCAGCTGCAGCGCGGACGTTGCCCGTTTCAGTCAAGTCCCGCTCTCGAGCCGCGGCCCCTTGGCTCCGCCCCGCGCCGCTCCGCCCGAAACGCCTGCGCCGAGCGCAGGCGACGTGAGACGGATCGACGAGCCGGACGCGTCGCTGGCGTTCCGCATCGTGCTCAGCTTCCAGCCGACCACCCCAGCTGTTCAGCGCCCGGCGCGTGCCGCGAGCCGCGTCCAAGAGCTGCCGCGATTGCCCATCGCCGACTGCGCCCTCGGTGACCTCGCGGCAAGCTGCGAAGACGGCTGTGACGAGCGCGCGCTGCGCTACGGCGTTTTGATCGCCGCTGGGCGGATGGGCGTCCCCGACGTGGTGGCGGTGCGCTGTTTTGGAACCGCTGCCGGAAACGCCTGCGTTGGCACCCTGGCCGCGCCCGCTGTAAGCGAGTAGCGCGGCGAAGCGCTCGCGCGAGGCCAAACCATGTACATCATGCTGCTGCGACACGGCGAGAGTGAAGGCAACGCTCAGGGCCGCATGCAAGGCCGCCAGGACTACCCGTTGAGTGCTCTCGGGCAAGCACAGGCCACACGGGCCGGAGCGTTCATCGCGGCTCAGGGTCCGTTCGCCGCTGTGTACACCTCGCCGCTGAAACGCGCGTCCGAGACCGCGGCGATTGCAGCGGCCCAGGGCGTGAGCCCACTCCCGCTCGTGGACGAAGATTTGCACGAGCTCGCCGCCGGCTCACTGGAAGGCATGAACGAAGCCGAAATCCGCGCCGCCCACCCCGCGTTCATGGAGCGTAGCCTGACCGAGACGGGAGATTTTTCGGATTACGGCGGCGAGAGCTACGAGGACGTGCAAGCGCGCCTCCGGCGCGTCATGGCTCGTTTGGAAGCACGCCACCGCGCGGCTGAAGAGCGCGTGCTGCTGGTCGGCCACGGCGGCTTTCATTATCAGCTGCTGAAGGCCCTCCTCTGCCAGCCAGTGCCGCGCGTGTGTATTTTGAAAATTGGCAATTGCACGATCTCGTTGCTCCGTTTGCGCGAACGCCGAGGTCTTTACCTGGGCGAGCTGCTCTTTCATATTCCGGTCGAGCTCATGGCGGGCGAAGCCTTAGCCGCGTCCGGAGAGGGCGCGGCGCGCTTGTTTCGATGAGCGCCGCGGCCGACGCTGCGCACCTCGAGCTCCGCTTTTCAGCGGGCACGCTGGAGCTACACGGCGCGCTGCCGCCGGGCCTCGCGCTCACGCCGCACGCGGCGTGGGACGCGCGCAGTCGCTGCTTTCGCGCGCCAGCGCTGGCCTACGCCGACCTCGTCCGCCTGTTACACCGTGAAGGTGTCGCGTATGAGGATTGCGCGCGCGCGTACGTCGAGCTCGAACGCGGCCTCAGCGTGACGCGCGAGCCGCGGCCCTTTCAAACCGAGGCCTTGCGTGCCTGGCGCGAAGCCAAGGGCCGCGGCGTGGTCGTGCTGCCCACGGGAGCGGGCAAGAGCCATGTGGCGGTGCTCGCCATCGACGACAAGCGCCGGAGCACCCTGGTCGTCGCGCCGACGCTGGATCTGGTGCGTCAGTGGTATGACCTGCTGCGCACGAGCTTCGGCTGCGATGTCGGCGTGGTGGGCGGCGGAACGTACGACGTGCAGCCGCTGACCGTAACCACGTACGACTCGGCTTGCTTGCACATGGATCACTTTGGCGCGCGCTTCGGCCTAGTGGTCTTCGACGAGTGCCATCACCTGCCTGGGCCAAGCTACGCGCTGGCCGCCGAGCTGTGCCTAGCGCCCTTTCGGCTGGGGCTCAGTGCGACGCCCGAGCGCAGCGACGGCCAAGACGCGAAGCTCGTGCGGCTCGTGGGACCGACGGTGTACCGCAAAGACATCGTCGAGCTCAGCGGGCCGTACTTGGCGGAGTACGAAACGGTGCGCGTGGAGGTCGACCTGAGCGCGGAGGAACGCGCCGAATACGAGCTGGAACGGGGAATCTATCTCGATTTCGTGCGCAGCCAGGGGATCCGCATGGGCAGCGCGCACGGCTGGAACGATTTCATCATGCGCGCGGCCCGTTCGGGTCCGGGCCAGCGAGCAATGCGCGCCTACCGGCGCCAGAGGGAGCTCTCGCTCGGAGCGCAGGCCAAGCTCGACTATCTGGAGCGCTTGCTCGAGGCGCATCGCTCGGAGAAGGTGCTGATTTTCACTCAGGACAACGCGACCGCCTACGGCATCTCCCGGCGCTTTCTGGTGCCGATCATCACCCACCAGACCAAAATCAAGGAACGCAGCGAGATTTTGGAGCGCTTCGCGGACGGCCGGTATCGAGCCATTGCGACGTCCAAGGTCTTGAACGAAGGCGTGGACGTGCCGGATGCCAGCGTCGCCATCGTGATCAGCGGCAGCGGCTCCGTGCGCGAGCACGTGCAGCGGCTCGGTCGCATTTTACGTCGAAAAGGCGACAAGTTTGCGACACTCTACGAGCTCGTGTCGCGCAAGACGGGCGAGGTGTTTACGAGCGAGCGCCGGAGAGAGCACGCCGCGTACGGTGGGGGCGGCGCGTGATCGGGCCGGACTTGGTACGGGCTCGCAAACGCAACGGCGTGCTGACCCTCGGCAAGGAATCAGCCGAGTCTCGCGCGCGGGCGCGCGTGCTCGCGGAAGGGGTACTGCTGATCATCGCCAGCCACATCGACCAGACGCGCGTCGCGCTCGAAGAAGCGCTCGCTCTGCTGACCGGAACGCCCCAAGAGCGAAAGCTACTGTTGGCCCTGAAAAAACTCGCGCTCGACGACAGCGCGTTCGACGGCAACGCCAGCCTCGACGCGCCGGCCTTGCGGCGCGAGGTGTTCTCGCGCGCCGTCGTGGCTCGCGAAGCGCTTGCGCTGGGCGAGCGCTTCGAGCGCACCACGCTGATCGCGGAAGTCGCCGCCGGCTTGGGCATTGCGCCGGAAGCTCTGGAGTCCGGGCTGTATGCGGACTTGCGTAGCGCGCAGCGCCTGCTCCGTGCGCCCATTTACGACGCCGATGGCCTCTTGGCGCGGCACGCGCGCGCCGAGGTGCAGGCCGTCCTCCTGTGTTCGGTGCGTGTCGTGGCCGAAGTTCGTTGCGCGAGCGCCGATCAGTATCGCGCGCTCTTCCACAAGCTGAAATTTCGCCAGCTACTGTTCGAGATGGCGAGGCTGGAGAGCGGCGGATACCGCATCGAGATTGACGGACCTTACAGCCTGTTCGAATCCGTGACCAAGTACGGGCTCGAGCTCGCGCTTTTGTTGCCCGCGCTCGAGGCCTGCGACAAGGTCGAGCTATCGGCCGATCTGCGCTGGGGCAAAAAGCGCGAGAAGCTGCGCTTCGCGATCGAGCTGACCCGAGCCGAGCTCTCCGAGCCCGGGCCCGCGCGTGATGACGTCCAGGGCTTGCTCGACGGCTTCCGCGACGGCGCACACTGGCGAGCCGAGCCAGCACGGGAAGTGCTGGATTTGCCCGGGATCGGCCTGTGCGTGCCAGACCTTTGCTTCACCCATCAGGGCACGGGTGAGCAGGTTTTGTGTGAGGTGCTCGGCTTCTGGAATCGGGCGGCGGTGTGGCGCCGGATCGAGCTCGTAGAAAAGGGTCTGACCCAGAAGATCGTCTTCGTGGTCAGCGCGCGGCTGCGCGTGAGCGAAGAGATGCTGGACGGCGCGGAGTCGGCTGCGCTCTACGTGTACAAGGGCTCGATCAATCATAAGGCACTGGAGCGAAAGCTCGAGGCGCTGGTGCTGCCGGTGGTGACCCGCCGGCGCTCCGCGCGGACGCAATGAGCAGCCTGCGGCTTCCGCGCGGCGCGTGGTACGATGAGGCATGACGCGTCGCGCGGAGACCGCCAACAGCATCCGCAAGACGGGCGTGGTGGCCGTCGTGCGGACGCGCGAGTCCGACCGGGTCACCGCCATCGCCGAGGCGTTGATCGAGGGCGGGCTGACCGCGATCGAAATCACGACTTCGGTACCGGGCGCGGTGGACGTACTGCGCACGCTGTCTGGTGCGCTCGGCAACCGCGTGCTGCTCGGCGCCGGCACGGTGTTGGATGCCGAAACAGCGCGCCGCGTGATCGACGCCGGCGCGCGTTTCGTGGTCTCGCCCATCTTTCGGCGGGACTTGCTGAAGCTCTGCCACGAACAGGACGTGGCGGTCATTCCCGGCTGTTTCACCCCCACGGAGATCTTCGAGGCTTGGGAACTAGGCGCCGATTTCGTGAACGTATTCCCCGCGCACGCGCTCGGGCCGGCGTATTTCCGCGCGCTCCGCGGGCCGCTGCCGCACTTGCCGATCATCGCCTCCGGTGGTGTCACCCTGGACAACGTGGCCGAGTGGATCGGCGCCGGCGCCGTAGCGTTGGCCGTTCACACCGCGCTTCTCGATCCTCAGGCGATCGCCCGCGGGCATTACGGCGTGCTGACGGCGCGCGCGAGCGCGTTCTTGGCGGCCGTCAAACAGGCCCGGGCCTAATCCGGGCATGCGCTCAGTCACGCCCCCGGATCTGGCCGGGCACTGTCCGCGCTGCTTGCTGCAGCTCGAGATCTGCGTGTGTCGGGTGCTGCCGCGTGTATTGGCCGCGACGGAAATCATCCTGATTCGCCACGTCACCGAGCTCAGGCTGACGAGTAACACGGGGCGCTTTGCCGCGCTGGCGCTGCCGAATTCACGCCTGGTCAGCTATGGAGGCGGCGCTCCGTTCGACGCCGCCTGGCTCAGCGAGCCGGGCACCGCGCTCCTGTACTGCAGCGGCCGGGCGCGCGGGCTGTCCTTCGTGCCCCGGCGGTTGGTCGTGCTCGACGGAAGTTTTCGCCAGGCCCGGCGCATGTACAAACGCGTGCCCGCGCTGCGCGAGCTGCCCGAGCTCACGCTAGCCGCGCCGACCATTACTCCGACTCGACTGCGCCAGCCGCCGCAAGCGGACGGCATGTCGACGATCGAGGCCGTTGCGGCGGCGCTCGCCTTGCTTGAAGGGCAAGAATGCGCCCAGCCGCTCTGGGCGTTCTATGCGGAGCTCGTGCGCCGCGCGGACTACCTGCGAGGCCGGAAGCGCGCGGTCGTCACTTCGGGTCCTTGAGCCGCAGGGGAGCCGAGCGAGCCGGCGTGGGGCGGAGCGCGCCCGCGAGCTTTGAGCCGGGCCGGCCGCGGCACGCCCGCTCCCGCAAAAAAACCAATAAAACGCTCCTGTCGCGCCCGTCACTCGTTTGCTCCGTGGCCGCCGGCGCCGCCCGGACACTGTCTCTCAGCGCGAAATTTCCTGCAACAAAGGCGCGACATTTACCAAAAGATGAGGTACGAACCGGCGCGCGAAAGCCACTTAGTCCGGGTAGCTCAGTCGGTAGAGCAGTGGATTGAAAATCCACGTGTCGTCAGTTCAATTCTGACCCTGGACACCATGAACCGAGCCACCCTTCGGGTGCGCTCCCCGAACTCACGGCGCGGCAGACCGCGGAGGGTAGGCGTGGTAGGTGCTGCGTTGCAAAATGAGCAACCCAGACAATTACGCCATCACCAAGTCATCCGCCAAAGAGAGCGGCGCGGCCGGCGCCAGCAGCCGCCTACAAATTCGCAAACGTGGCGCGTCCAACTGGGCGCTCCCGGTGCCCGAGGCCTCGTTCGATAGCGAGGGCAAGGAGTGGGAGCAGAGCCTGGCCGCGACCGTGAAGCGCTCGGGTGAATCGGTCGAATTCTCGGACAAGGATCTAGAGCGCCTGCGCGGCGAAGCGCATCGCGTTTTGCATCCGGTGCAACGAAACAACAACTGAGGTGCAGGCAGCGGGCCGTAAGCTCGCTTCTCCCCGCCCGCGTCCCTGCCGTTACATTGGCCGCGGCGAGCGGGGGGCGCCGTGCGAAGACTCAAGCGACTTCGAGAATGCGGCCGACGCTCGGTAGGGGCGCGGTCGCGTTCCACACGCGCAGTCCGAAGCAACACGGGTCCGCGTTGGGCTGTCCGCGCACGTCTTCATGAGGAATGTGCTCGAGCACCACGAACACGTGTCCAGTGTCTGCGTCGCGCACGAAGCTCGCGTCCTCGGCCCGGAGACGAGTCTCGCCCGAGCACACCATGACGTTGCGATCCTCGAGCAGGTGTCCTTCGACGCGAATCTTGGCCATCTTCGCTATCTATCGGGACCGCGCGCGGGGGAGCAACTTATTGCACCGGATAGGTCCCACACACGGCTTCTGCGCAGTCGCCGTGGGGCGCGCCCGGGCCAGTCGGTACCGCCCACACCTTCGCACCCTGGCCTACGGCTGCTCTAAATCAGTGGGGTGGTGCGCGCCGCGCTCGCGTCTCGGCCGAGTTATGATGCCCCGTGGTCAGCCTTTCGCCCGCGGTCTCGCACAACCCGTATGCCTCCGAGGCGTACCTTCACCAGCTCTTGCACAAGGCAAAGGCGGCCGGCGCGCGCGATGTTCATCTCAAGGTGGGGCAGCCGCCGGGCGCGCGCGTGCGCGGTGCCTTGGTGTTTTTTCGCGTGGACAAGATCCGACCCGAAGACACCGAAGCGGTGGTGAGACACCTGATCCGCGACCCGGCGATCTTGCAGAACCTGGGTGCGCTGCGTGAATACGATACGTCCTACGAAGTGTTTGGGCTCGGGCGCTTCCGCGTGAACGTATACCGGCAACGGGCCACGCTGGCCGTGGTCATGCGCGTGATTCCCCATGAGGTGCCGACCCTAGAGAAGCTGGGCGCGCCGGCCGCCTGCCGCTCACTGGCCGAGAAGGATCGCGGGCTCGTTCTCTGCGTGGGGGCGGCGGGCAACGGGAAGACGAGCACGCTGGCGGCGATGCTCGATTACATGAATCACAACACCGCGCGTCACATCGTCACCATCGAAGATCCAATCGAGTACATTTATACGGACGACAAGTGCTCGGTGAGCCAGCGCGAGATCGGTTACGACACGCAGAGCTTCGCCAGCGCCCTCCGTGCGGCGTTGCGCCAAGATCCCGATGTCATCCAGGTCGGCGAAATCCGCGATCCGGAGACGATGGAGATCGCGCTCAAGGCGGCGGAGACGGGGCACTTGGTGCTCTCCACGCTGCACACGCCGGACGTGTCTCGGACCATGAACCGGATCATCGCCCTGAGCGAGGGGAACTCCGACGACTTGCGCGAGCGTTTAGGCGACTCCCTACAGGGCATCGTGGCCCAGCGGCTGCTGCCCCGCGCCGACGGGCAGGGCATGGCCCTGGCCGCAGAGGTGCTGGTGTCGACCGGTTCCGTGCGTGAAACCATCAAACGGCCCCTCGGTAATCCGCCGCTGAAAGAGCTGATGGACAGCGGCCAGGCCATGTACGGGATGCAGACCTTCGAAGCTCACATCAAAGCGCTGCTGCGGGACGGAATCATCGACCGTGAAGTGGGTCGCGCCGCGATGGGTTTCTAGCGCTGGCGTGCGCGGCATCTGCGCGGCGGCTGAGGCGAATCTGGACGCGCTGGCCGGTTACCGCTAAAAGCTCGGATGATGTCCGAAGAGCACCTGCGCCTCCGTCACGATTGGACCTTGAACGAGATCCGAGCCATCCACGACCTTCCGCTGTTCGAGCTCGTCGATCGAGCGCGCGCGGTACACCTGCGCTGGCATCAAAAAGAAAAAGTCCAACTGTGCACCCTGTTGAGCGTGAAGACCGGTGGCTGCCCGGAGGACTGCGCGTACTGTCCTCAGTCCTCGCACCACGACACGCCCGTGAAGGGCGAGGCCATGCTCAAGCTGGACGAGGTCATGACTGCGGCCCGCGCCGCCAAGGAGCACGGCGCGACGCGTTTTTGTATGGGTGCCGCCTGGCGTGAAGTGAAGGATGGCTCAGCGTTCGACCGAGTGCTGGACATGGTGCGCGGGGTCAAGGGCCTGGGCTTGGAGGCCTGCGTGACGCTCGGCATGTTGAATGAAGGGCAGGCGGCCAAGTTGAAGGAAGCCGGGCTGGACGCGTACAACCACAACCTTGACACTTCCCGCGACAATTATAAATCGATCATCTCCACACGCACCTACGATGACCGGCTGAACACGCTGAAGCATGTGCGGCGTGCGGGCATCACCGTGTGCTCAGGCGGCATCATCGGCATGGGCGAGAGCGTCGCTGACCGCTGTTCGCTCTTGCTGGAGCTGGCCCAGCTCGAGCCGCACCCGGAGAGCGTGCCCGTCAACGCCTTGGTGCGCGTGGAAGGCACGCCGCTCGCCGCCTTGCCGCCGATCGATCCGCTGGAGCTCGTGCGTATGGTCGCCACGGCGCGCGTCACCATGCCACGCTCGAAGGTGCGGCTGAGCGCGGGCCGCACCGACTTGCCGCGCGAGGCGCAGCTTTTGTGCCTATACGCGGGCGCGAACAGCATTTTCTACGGCGATAAGTTACTGACCACGCCCAACCCCGACGCGGATGCTGACGTGGAGCTGATTCGGGCGGCAGGGCTCAGCGCTGAAGCGCCCGCCCCCGTTGGCTGACGCGACCTCGAGCTCGAATTCCCCACGCACATAGCCCGAGCGCGAACGCCCACAGGCCGAGCATTTGGCTGCGTTCAGGCGCGGCACCGACGGCAGTCGCGCAGCAGCCGTTCGCAGGGCCGCCGCACTCACTCCCCCAACCATGGCGTGGCAAGTAATCGCTGTCGGCGGCGGATACCAGGCGTCCCGGCGGCAGCGAGGCGCAGATCGCCTGCTCGTCGTCACGTTCGAGCGTGTCCATTCCGGGCTGGTAGTTCGAGAACATGGTCGCGTCCTGAACGGACGTATGCGACAGGCCAAGGAAATGGCCGAGCTCGTGCGTCAGCACCGCACTCAACGCGACTTGTCTGCCGACCGGCGTGCCCACCGCGAAGCTGTCCTGATTGGAGTTGATCTCCACGTTAGCGTCGTAAATTTGGCCTGTTTCGCCGTCGAAGTAGACCGT
The DNA here is from genome assembly GCA_964236865.1 of uncultured Polyangiaceae bacterium. Taxonomy (GTDB): domain Bacteria; phylum Myxococcota_A; class Polyangia; order Polyangiales; family Polyangiaceae; genus PMG-095. Next base: position 41,327 of record CAXSGJ010000018.1, on the reverse strand, counting down.
GGTGAGCGCTAGCGTGTCGATCGCCGAATTGGAATAGGGCCACTGGTCGTCGTGGAAGGTGATGACGTTCGCGTTCGGCCCGTTGCTGTTGTACTCGGGCTTCGCGCAAGCCACCAGACCCAGGTCTTTCAGGCGAATGCTCGGGTGCGTGCCGTTGCCGCAATCAGCATTGACCCAGGTGCGAAAAGCGCTCGTGACGACCGCGTCCAAAGTCTCGGCGCTGATCAGCTGCAGGCGCGAGCCGTCGGCCAACGTCCTCGACGAGCCATCCCGCTGCACATCGAAGGAGATCACGTCGCTCGCCCAAAACAGGACGTTCCCACTCAGGTTGCAACCATCGGGAGCGTCGCAGAGCTCTGTTTTCGGGTCGCAAGTTCGCGTGAGGCAATAGCCGAAGCTCGTGCTCGCGGCCGACAACCAAGCGCTTGCGACCGCCAAGGCCAGCGCTCCGCGGAGACGCCTCAACGACGGGCCCCAAGGATGAGATTGCGCGCCTGTTGCATGCTTAGACCCGAGAGCAAGGCGACCGCGGAATTCGGGCCGCCCAGCAAGTGAGGCATGTTGCGGCTGGCCCGCAGCCGCGGCATCCCGCCTTCATCACGCGCAAGTGGGTAATGGCCTTGAGCCATTGCCGTGACCTGATCGATGCCGTCGGGGTTTGCCTGCACGAAGAGCAAGCACGCTTCATGCAACCAAAGCTCGGCCTCGCCGTGCACGAGTTCAGCGAGCTTGCCCATTTTGCCGCCCAGGGTGCGCACCAAGAGTTCAGGCTCGGCGGGGCCACCGTGGATGAGATCCTCTACGCGCAGGCGAGTGTACGTCACGATGTGCCGTGTCTCGCCGACGTCCTCGGCGCGCGCGAAGCCTTCCAACGCGGTGCCGTGGATGATGCGCGTGCTGCGCGCCACCAGGTCCGGCAAGCTGACGGCGCGCGCCGTCGTCGCCGGTGCCGCCTCCGCCCAGCCAAGGCTTGCCGCCATAGCCCCCAACAAGCCCAAGCTTTGGCGTCGATCCATCCTGAACCCCAGGGGTAGCACACCGGCGGGGTTAGCCCCGGCGCGGCGAGCACGCCGCACCGCCTTCGGCCGGCGACACGGCCAAAAGCGCGCAATTCGCGGTTTACTTCATAATGCGTGGGCCTGAGCTATAACAACCAGGTCCAGCTGCCGACCCGGGCGCGCTGGGACCCCACGCATGCCCCCCGCCACTGAAAGAGCGCCGTTGCTCGAACGCACCGCCCCCGGCCTCGTCGAAGAGCTGAAGACCTACCTCGTTCGGCACCGGGTTGCCGTCGAGTCGATGATTCGGCCTGGTGGACCGGAGGCGGGTCTGGAGGCGGCGTCGCGCTATGCCAAAGCCTTCGACGGCCTGCTTTGTTCCCTGTTCAAGGCGGCCGAGAGCACGATGATCAAAGCCGGCACTTGGCAGAACGTCGGGCTAGCCGCCGTCGGTAGCTACGGCCGGAACGAGCTCGGGTTTCACAGTGACCTGGATGTTCGGCTGATTTCCGCGAGCAAGCCCGAAAAGGTACGTGCGGTGGCCGAGGCGCTCCTGTACCCGCTGTGGGATGCAGGCCTGAGCATCGGCCATCAAGTGGTCATGGGCAGCGACATGCTCGACTTGGCCAAGAACGACCTGCCGACCGCCACGACCCTGCTCGACTGGCGCGTGCTCACCGGGGACCGCACGAGCTCCGAGAAGATGCTGACCCGGGCCTTCGAAGGCATTTTTGGGATCGGCAACATCAAGAAGTTTCTCGATCGCCTGGAGAGCAAGGCTCATGAACGCTCCGAGCGCTTCGGGGGCTCGGTCTATTTGCTCGAACCAGACGTCAAAAATGGCATCGGCGGGCTGCGCGACTTGGACCTCGCCCATTGGGCCGCGCGCGCGCGTTGGCGCGTCTCCGATCTCTCCGAGCTCGTCCGCATCGGGGTGCTCCTGCAACGCGAATGGCAGCAGATCGAGGCCGCGCGCGCGCTCCTCTGGCGCGTGCGCAACCTGCTCCACCTGCAGGCGGGCCGCCGCTCGGATCGCCTGAGCTTCGATCGTCAAGAGTCGCTCGCGGTCGACCTGGGCTACGGGCCCGGCGGACCCGGCGTCGAAGCGTTCATGAGCGATTACTACCAGAAGGCGCGCGTGATCTCGCAGGCGCGCGAGCTGGTGCTGGCGCGCGCCGCCCCGCCGCCCAAGCGCCGCCCGCGCGAGACGCCGATCGGCAAAGGGCTCAAGCTCACGAACGACCAAGTGTCATTCGAGGATGGCGCCGCGCTCGAGCAAGAGCCCGCGTTGGCGCTTCGCCTGTACGACGAAGCGGTTCGGCGTGATCTACCCGTCTACGGCTTTGCCCGTGATTTGGTGGCCCGCGCCGTCACTTCACCCACGTTCTGCGAGCGGTTACGGCAGAGCGAAGAGGCCGCCCGATTGTTTGTGCGCCTAGTCACGGTCATCCAGCGCACCAAGCTGCGAGACGAATCGGTCGTGAAGGACCTGCACGACGTTGGGCTGCTCGTGGCGATGATCCCGGAGTTTGCTCCGGTTGTCGGTCGCGTCCACCACGACGTCTACCACGTGTACACGGTGGACGTGCACTCGGTGGCGGCGGTCGATCGTCTGCGTGAGCTGTGCCGCGGCGAGCTCGCCGCGGAGCACCGTTTGGCGTCCCGCCTGGCCGCGGAGATCTCGCGGCCGAACGTGCTATTTTTTGCGGCGCTCCTGCACGACATCGGCAAAGACATCGGCGGCAAGAGTCACGACGAGCGCGGGCGCGAGATGGCGCGCGTGGTGCTGTCGCGGCTCGGTCTCCCGGAGAGCGACATCCGGGAGGTGCAGCAGCTCATTTGGAAGCACCTTCGCATGTATCACGTGGCTACGCGCCGCGACATCGACGACCCGCGCACGCTGGAGTCGTTTTGCGAGGAGGTGCACGGCCGGGAAGGCTTGCGAGAGCTGTACATCCTGACCATCTGCGATGTGTCGACCACCAGCCCGACCGCGCTCACCAGCTGGAAGGCGCGCGTGCTGGAAGAGCTGTACGTCAGCGCGGACCGTCAATTGTCGACCGGTAAGGTCGAACGCGGCGGCGAACGCACGGAGCAGATCCGAGCCGAGGTGCGGGCGCTCTGCCCGCAACGCGGCGAGCTCGAGTTTCTGAATCACTTCCTGGCGACGATGCCCGATCGGTATTTGTACAGTAACGATGCGCAAGACATCGTGCGGCACTCGCGCTTCGCCCGTCAGGCGCAAATGCAGCACGTGAACGTGACGGTCATGACCGCGGCCGACCCGTACGTGGAGCTCGGCTTCATCGCCGATGATCGGCCGGGCTTATTGGCCATGATCACCGCCACGCTGGCGGCGGCGCGCTTCAAGGTGATCAGCGCCCAAGTCTATTCCTGGATCGATAGTTTCGGGCGCACGCGCGCGCTCGATTTGTTTTGGGTGAGGGGCGGGGAGACCACCGACTCCGTCACCGGCTCGATGGCGCGGCTCGATCGCGACTTCAATCGCTTGCTGAGTATGGAGCTGTCCCCTTCGGAGCTCGTGACCGGCGGAGTGCGCCGCTCGCGCCTATCCGATCGCCCGACCCCCAAGGTGCCGACCGAGGTCAACATCGACAACCGTTGCGCCACCGACCACTCGGTGATCGAGGTCACCACCAAGGATCAAGCCGGGTTGCTCTTTTGGCTGGCGAACACTTTGCAGCATTTGGATCTTCAAATTTCCCTCGCCAAGATCAACACGGAGGGCACACAGGTGGCCGACGTGTTTTACGTGACCGACACGAGCGGCGCCAAAATCACCTCGATCGAGCGCATGGAAGAGATCAAGGCGCGTATCTTGTCGAACATCGCCCACTTGGAGAAGGTATCGGTGTCATGAGTTTCGCCGTGATGGTCTGCCGGGTTTGCGGTCTAGTCGCGGCCGCTGGCGCGTTCGGGCTAGCGGCGTGCGGGGGCAGCACCCCGCCGCCGGAAGCCCCGCCGCCTTTTGATGACCCCGCGCCGATGGCCGGCAATGCCGACCAGGCCTCGAGCCAGCAAGTCACGCACGGCATCGAAGCCATCAAGGCCCAGGATTTCGCCAAAGCCAAGGCAATCCTCAGCGCCGCCCACGCTGAAGCACCGCAGGATCCGCAGGCCGCCTTCTATCTAGGGGTCGCGTTGGAAGGGTTGGGAGACGGGACGGGGGCCGGCGCGGCCTACACGCAGACGCTCGCTCTCGACCCAAAGTTGACCGAGGCCAGCGTGAACTTGTCCGCGCTGCTCCTGGATCAGAAGGACGCTGGCGGCGCGTTGAGCGTGGCCGAGTCGGGTTTGAAGAATGCGCCAAAGCAGCCCGATTTGCTGCTCAATCGAGCGCTTTCGCTGGAAGCCGTAGGCAAGAAGGACGACGCGCTGAAGGCCTACGGGGCAGCCGTCGCGGCCGCACCCGACAATATCGAGTTGCGCATCGCTTATGCGGAGCTCTTGACCGCCGTTAAAGACGACGCTGCAGCGCTCGAACAACTGCGCGCCGTGTCCACGACCGACGACCCGAAGCTCTTGGAGCAGCTGTCCCAGAAGTTCGGCCGGCTGCACGCATTCGCCGACTGCATCGCGGTGCTGGACAAAGCCATCAAAACTGCGGACAGCGCCAATCTGCACGTGCGCCGCGCGGTTTGTCGTCACGATCAGAAGGACGAGGCCGGTGCGCTCAGTGATTATCAGGCCGCGCTGAAGCTAGACGCCAAATTCGCGCCAGCGCACTACTACCTGGCCAAGCACGTCTGCCCGACGGACAAGAAGCAAGCAGCCGAGCACTTTAAGCGCGCAGCCGAGTTATCTAGCAAGGACGAAATCGGCAAGAAGGCGAGCGAGCTGGCGGCCAAAGCCAGGGCCGGTAAGTGCGACTGATGTCGATCCGCGATTCGCGCGGCTAGAGCAGCACTTCCAGGAGCTTGTCCAGCTCGTCCCACGAGCCGTACTTGATCGCGATCTCGCCTTTGCTGTCTTTGTCTCGGACTTCGACTTTGGTGCCGAGCTTTCTGGATAGCCGGAGCTCGAGATCGCGAGTGGAGGCGCTCTTGTCCTTCTTGATTTTACCACTCTCGGGCTTGATCTTGGCGGTGCGCACCAAGGCCTCGGTTTGACGTACGCTCAGCCGGCCCCGCATCACCTTTTCTGCGAGGGAGGCGAGCTGCGCCTCATCCGGAGCACCCAAGAGCGCTCGGGCATGACCCTCGCTGAGCTCACCGGTGACGACTTTTTCTCGGACAGCGACGGGTAAGCGCAAGAGACGGAGCGCGTTGGCAATCGTCGAGCGATCTTTGCCCACGCGCTGGGCCAGCGTTTCTTGTGTGTAGGAGTGCTCTCTGATCAAACGGTCGAGTGCTTCGGCGAACTCGATGGCGTCCAGATCTTCGCGCTGAACGTTTTCGATCAGGGCCAGCTCGTAAGCGTCCTTGGCGGACACGTCGTGGACGACGACCAGCACCTCACGGAGGCCGGCGCGCTGCGCGGCGCGCCAACGCCGCTCACCCGCGATGATTTCGAAGTCGTCCGCGCCGGGCCGGCGCCGCACGATCAGTGGTTCAAGCAGGCCGTGCACGCGCAACGAAGCCGCCAGCTCTTCGATCCGGTCGTTGTCGAAGTGCTGGCGAGGCTGGCCTTTTTGCGGCACGATTTTGTCGAGCGCGCAGCTGAAGACGTTGCCTTCGTAGCGCGCGGCAGCGGGTCGTTCCGGAGTCACCGGCACGCGCGCGGGCATCAGCGCATCGAGGCCGCGGCCCAGCCCCCGGAACGGTTTCTTGGGCGGCTCATTCATGCGGGGGAGCCCTCGATCAGCTCACGCGCCAGGCTCAAATAGCCCTGCGCGCCCTTGCTACCGACGTCGTACAACAGCGCAGGCAAGCCGTGAGATGGTGCTTCACTCAGCCGCACATTGCGGGGGATGATCGACTTGAAGACGCGGAAGTGCTTATTCACTTCATCCGCGACTTGATGGGCCAGGCGATTTCGCGGATCCCACATCGTGAGCACGATTCCTTCGACCGACAGGCTCGGGTTGAGCGAGGCTTTGACGCGGTCGATCGTGGCCATCAAATACGTGATGCCCTCGAGCGCGTAGTACTCGGGCTGTAAGGGCACAATCACGCGGTGCGCGGCGACCAGCACGTTCAGCGTCAAGACGCCTAGCGAGGGCGGCGAATCGATGATCACGTAGTCGTATTTCTCCACGTCGGGTCCGCGCAGGATCTCGCGCAGGTGGGTGCCACGCTGCGCGGTGTCGAATAGCTCGTATTCAACCGCGGTGAGGTCCTGCGTAGCGGGCGCGAGATCCAGCGTGGGGATCCCGGTGCTGCGGATTACATCGCGGAGCGGCGCGTTACCGATCAGCGCATCGTAAATCGTCTTCTCTACCGTGCCGGGTGGCACTCCGACTCCGCTCGACGCATTACCCTGGGGATCGAGATCCACGAGCAGCGTGGGCCGCTCGGCGGCGGCGAGGCTCGCCGCGAGGTTCACCGCGGTGGTGGTCTTGCCCACGCCACCCTTTTGGTTGGCGATGGCGATGATCTGCTGGCGCGCGGTCATGGGTGGGGTGAGGAACGGCGGTCGGTCCCGCGGCAATCCTGTCGCACGGGGGGGCCGAGCCTGCGAGAAGCAGCTTGCCTCGGCAACGTGCCTCTTATCGAAATATCGCGCGCGGGCGGCGTTTTTTTGGCGGCCCGCCCAAGCTAGCGTACTGTGTGTGCAGATGTAGGCGCGAGTGGTTAAAAGTGAGTCAACAATCCAAGCCCAACCCGTCGAGCCTCGCCGTCCGCATGCAGCGGGTGTTTTGCCCGCAGCGCGGCGACGTCGAGACCCGCAGTGGCGCGGCCCGCGACCGAATCCTGCGCGCTGGGTTTTGGTTGGCGACCACTGATCGCCCGTCTGCGCCAGTCCTGCCGCTTTACCCCGCCGTCGCCAGACGGCGGGCTCCAACTCTGAACCCCTGAGGAATCCACATGGCCGCCCCCAAAGATTACAGCACGTTTGCCGAGCTCGAACGCGAGCTAGTTCGTCCGGAGATGCGCATTGGCTGGTCCGTCGACGAGATCGAGTCCACCGGCGAGACCCTTGAATTCGACATGGATCCCTTCGAGGCCGCGATGTGGCAGGCCGACCAAGAGGACGACGACGACTGACCAGACTCCACTTCTATTCACTTAACTTACGACCACTTCCCGGAAAAACCCCGTGGGCTGCCTCCCACGGGGTTTTGCTTTGTCTCTCTATCTGAACGTGCCCGTGCCCGCGCCACGCCGAGTTCGCACGGGCACGCGAGCTTCCGCAAGCGACCGCAAGATCGAAAGATCAAACCCTTCCTTGACCTGGATCACGGCGCATGTAACGTCACGCGCTCTTCAGATGCAGGTCAACGTTCAACGGCTCAGTCCGGTCTTGGTCGAGTTCGATGTGGAAATCACTGCCGATCGCGTAAAGAGCGAGGTCGAAAAGGCATACACATCGGTCGCAAAAACTGCTCGTGTCAGCGGGTTCCGGCCGGGGCGCGCGCCGCGCCAAGTGCTCACGCACCTGTACGGCCCGCGGATCGCCGCGGACGTGGCTCAGCGCTTGGTCGACGAGACCTATCCGCAGGCCATCAGCGAGCAAAAGCTACAGCCCGTGACGGAGCCTGCGATCGAGCCCCGGCGGTTAGAGGAGAACAAGGCCTTCGGCTACAAGGCGCGCGTCGAGGTCTTGCCCTTGATCGAAAGCGTCAAATACGATGGGCTCGAGGCCACGCGCCCCAAGGTCGAAGTGAGTGAAGCACAGATCGACGAGCGCCTGGATCAGCTGCGCCGCTCGCATTCCACGCTCGAGCCATTGAAGGAAGCTCGTCCCGCGGCCAAGGGCGACACCGCGACCATCGACTTCACGCTGTCGGTGGATGGCGCCGTGATCGATGACGCCGGCGCGACCGACTTTCAGGCCGAGCTCGGAAGCAGCACGCTCATCCCGGAAATCGACCAGGCATTGGTCGGCAAGAGCATCGGCGAGCAAGCCGAAGCCACGGTGGATATGCCGGCGCAGCACCCGCACCCGAAATTAGCGGGAAAGTCCGCGCTCTTCGCGCTCACCTTGAAAGATCTAAAAGAGCGCGTCCTGCCCGCAGCCGACGACGAGTTCGCCAAAGACGTGGGAGACTTCGACACTCTGGAGGCACTGAAGAAAGACATCAGCGGTGCCCTCGAAAAGAGCTCCAAAGAAGAATCGGACAACAAGCTCGCCGAGCAGCTGGTGATCGAGCTGGTGAAAGCCAACCCGGTGCCACTCCCGCCCTCGTTGGTGGAGCGCCAAGTGCGTGTGACCGAGCAAGAGATTTTACAGCGAGCGCGCAGCCAAGGTCAGCGGGCAACGGGCGTGGGGGAGGAACTTCGCGGCCAAATCCTCCAGGATAGTGAGGTCAAGGTACGTGCCGGGCTGCTGATGGCCGAGATCGCCAAGACCGAGGGCATTCAGATTGGAGATGCGGAGCTGGAAGAAGGCCTGAAGGAGCTGGCCGAGCAGACCGGTAAAAACGTTGCCAAGCTGCGCGTGGAATATCGTGACCAGAAGAAGCGCGAGATGTTGATTGGCATGATTTTGGAAAACAAGGTCCTGGACATCATCGAGGCAAAGGCCAAGATCAGTGATGGCTGATCGATCTCGTTAGCCACAGTCTGCGGCAAGCCGAGGAGAAATGAATGTCGAAGCGACCTGAAACACGTGCCCAAGCCCTCGACATACTCGAGCGCTACCAAGACGCCCCCCGAGGCAACGTCATTTATCCGCACGTGGTGGAGACAACGCACCGCGGTGAACGGACCTGGGACATTTTTAGCCGCCTGCTCAAGGACCGGATCGTGTTCTTGGGCAGCGCCGTCGATGACGACGTGGCCAACATCATCATCGCTCAGTTCCTGTTCTTGGAGAGTGAAGACCCGGACAAGGACATCCAGCTGTACGTCAACTCACCCGGCGGCGTGGTCACGGCAGGGCTCGCGATCTACGACACGATGCAGTACGTGCGCTGCTCGGTGAGCACCATTTGCGTGGGTCAGGCCGCCAGTATGGGCGCCGTTCTACTGGGCGCCGGCACGAAGGGCCGCCGCTTTGCCCTCCCGCACTCGCGGATCATGATTCACCAACCGCTCGGCGGCGCGCGTGGGCAGGCGACTGACATCGAGATCCAGGCGCGTGAGATCCGGCACGTCAAAGACGTCATTACCGACATCCTGCAGCGAGCCACGGGCAAAAACCGTGAGGATATCGCGCGCGACATCGAGCGCGACTTCTACATGGGCGGCGCCCAAGCCAAAGAGTACGGCTTAATCGACGAAATCTTCGAGCCCAAGAAGAAGTCAGCGTGAGCGCCGCTCGGGCTCAAAGCCGTCCGATCGGCGGCTCGGGCCTTAGTTTCTTCCAGGTTCGTGCCGCAGATCTGGCGACAGCTGCGGCACTGCGAGCGCGTTTGTTTCGCGCGCCTTGCGGGCGTCATCCGGACGCCTTACAATTTGACGGCAATTCGATGGAATCTCCGGTCCCAGCAGGGCGCTTCCGAGGGTAAATCGTGGAGAGAAGGCGCGACGAATCGAACGGTAACTTGTGCTGTTCTTTCTGTGGGAAATCACAGAAGGAAGTAAAGAAGCTCATCGCGGGGCCGACGGTCTACATCTGCGACGAGTGCATCGCCCTCTGCAACGACATCATTGCTGAAGAGGTGGAGAAGGACGAACCGTCGACGGGTTCGGACCCGATGCCGAAGCCGTCCGAGATCAAAGCGATCTTGGACGACTACGTGGTGGGTCAGGAGCGCGCGAAAAAGACGCTCGCGGTGGCGGTGCACAATCACTACAAGCGTATCGACTCCAAGGTCGCTTCGGAAGATGTAGAGCTCGGGAAGAGCAACATCCTTCTGCTCGGGCCGACCGGCAGCGGTAAGACGCTCCTCGCTCAAACCTTGGCCAAGATCCTCAAGGTGCCGTTTGCGATCGCGGATGCGACCACACTGACGGAAGCGGGCTACGTCGGTGAAGACGTCGAGAACATCATCGTTCAACTCCTGCAAAACGCCGATCACGACGTGGAGCGCGCGCAGCGCGGCATCGTCTACATCGACGAAATCGACAAGATCAGCCGCAAGAGCGACAACCCCTCGATCACTCGCGACGTCTCCGGCGAGGGCGTGCAGCAGGCCCTGCTGAAGATCATCGAGGGCACGATCGCCAATGTTCCGCCCAAAGGCGGCAGGAAACACCCGCAGCAAGACTTCTTGCAGGTCGACACCAGCAACATTCTGTTCATTTGTGGCGGTGCCTTCGTCGGGCTGGACCAGATCGTACAGCGCCGCTTGGGCCAGTCGCGGCTCGGCTTCGGCGCCGACGTGAAGAGCAAGAAGGAGCTCAAGCTCGGTGAGCTGCTCGCCCATGTGCAGCCGGAAGATTTGCTCAAGTTCGGGCTGATTCCCGAGTTCATCGGCCGTTTGCCGGTCATCGCCACGCTGCACGAGCTGACCGAGGACGCGCTGATCGACATTCTAACCAAGCCCAAGAACAGCCTGGTGAAGCAGTTTCAAAAGTTGTTCGAGATGGACGGCGTGAAGCTCAAGTTCACCAAGGGCGCTCTCCAAGCCATTGCGCGGAAAGCGCTGGTGCGCGAAAGCGGAGCGCGCGGTCTGCGCGCCATCTTGGAAGAGGCGATGCTCGACATCATGTACGAGGTCCCGAGCAAGCAGGGTATCAAAGAGGTCGTCGTCAACGAGGACGCGATCACGAACGGGGATGCCCCGCTCATCGTCTATCACAAGGAAGCCGGCGTCGGCTGACCGCGTTACTCAAGCAATAGCCGGAAGCGTCCGGCACCGCGCTCGTCCGTGAAGCGCGCCCGGCCGACCGCGACCCTGGGAAGATTCATGTTTTTCAAGAACGACCCAAACGATCGTAGTACTGCGCCTAGGCGCACGGTTCCTGCGTTGCCGCTGCGCGATATCATCGTGTTCCCGCACATGGTGTCGCAGCTCTTCGTCGGCCGCGAAAAGAGCATCGCCGCGCTCGATGAGGCGATGGCGCACGACAAGGAAATTTTCCTCGCCGCGCAAAAGAGCGCGAAGACCAACGAGCCGACGCCGGACGACATTTACGCTGTCGGCACCGTAGGGACGATCGTTCAACTCCTGCGCTTGGCCGACGGCACGGTGAAAGTGCTCGTCGAGGGCCGCCAGCGCGCTCGCGTCAAACGCTACAACGACTCGAATGATTTCTTCTCCGTGGAGATCGAAGAAATCGCCGAGGCGGGTTTGGCCGACGTCGAGGTGGAGGCGCTCATCCGCAGCGTGCAGAGCACGTTCGAAGTGTACGTGAAGCTGAACAAGAAGGTTCAGCCAGAGGTCTTGATGAGTGTCCAGAGCATCGAGGATGCCTCCAAGCTCAGCGACACCATCGCCGCCAACTTGCCCACCATCAAGCTCGCCGATCGCCAAGGCCTGCTCGAGATGGAGGAGCCGAAGAAACGGCTCGAGCGCCTGTACGAGCTGATGCAGGCCGAGATCGAGATCTTGCAGGTCGAGAAGAAGATCCGCTCCCGCGTCAAGAAGCAGATGGAGAAGACGCAGAAAGAATATTACCTCAACGAGCAGATGCAGGCCATCCAGAAGGAGCTGGGCGGCGGCGAGCGCGATGAGTTCAAGAGCGAGATCCAAGAGATCGAAGAGAAGCTCAAAACCAAGAAGCTCAGCGAAGAAGCGCAGGGCAAGGTCAAGAAAGAGCTCAAGAAGCTGAAGATGATGCACCCGACCAGCGCGGAAGCGACGGTCGTGCGCAACTATGTAGACTGGATTTTGACGCTGCCCTGGGGGGACAAAACCGAGGAGCGCTTCGACATTGGCGAGGCCGAAAAAATCCTGGATGAGGACCACTACGGCTTAAAAAAGCCGAAGGAGCGCATCGTCGAGTACTTGGCGGTGCAAGCGCTGACCAAGAGCCTGAAGGGGCCCATCCTGTGCTTCGTGGGCCCACCCGGCGTGGGCAAGACCAGCATCGCGCGCAGCATTGCGCGGGCCACGGGCCGTAAATTCGTGCGCTTGTCGTTAGGCGGGGTGCGGGATGAGGCTGAAATCCGTGGTCATCGCCGAACGTACATCGGCGCGCTGCCGGGCAAGATCATTCAGAATCTGAAAAAGGTCGGCTCCAATAACCCAGTGTTCTTGCTCGACGAGATCGACAAGATGAGCACGGACTTCCGCGGCGACCCCGCGGCCGCGCTGTTGGAAGTGCTCGATCCGGAGCAAAACAAGAGCTTCAACGACCACTACCTGGACCTCGATTACGATCTCTCGGATGTGATGTTCATCACCACCGCCAACACCTTGGGCGGAATTCCGTTGCCGCTCCAGGATCGCATGGAGATCATTCAACTCACGAGCTACACCGAGTTCGAGAAGCTGAACATCGCGCAAAAGTACCTGATTCCGCGGCAAAAGAAGGAGTGCGGGTTGTCGGACGTGCCGGTGGAGTTCACCGAGAACGCCGTGCGTACGGTGATTCATCACTACACGCGTGAAGCCGGAGTGCGCTCACTCGAGCGAGAGCTTGCCAGCGTGTGCCGCAAAGTCGCGCTGAAGGTGGTCAAAGAGGGCAAGGACCAAAAGCTCGAAATACGCGGCGCGGACGTGCCCGTCTATTTGGGGGTGCCAAAGTTTCGACTGGGCAAGAAGGAAGAGCTCGATGCCGTGGGTTTGACCCACGGCCTCAGCGTGTCCGACCACGGCGGCGACATTTTAGATTGCGAGGTCAGCGTCGTTGCCGGCAAGGGCAAGCTGCAGATCACGGGGCTCCTCGAGAAGGGCATGGAGGAAAGCGCGCAGGCAGCGATGAGCTACATCCGCTCGCGCAGCACCATCCTCAAGCTCGAGCCAGACTTTTATCAAAAGGTGGACGTGCACGTGCACTTCCCAGACTTCGTGCGTAAGGACGGGCCGAGCGCGGGCGTCACCATGGCCACCAGCATCGCCAGCGCGCTCACGCGGGTGCCGGTGCGCAATGAGGTGGCGATGACCGGAGAGATCACGCTTCGCGGCCGCGTGATGCCGATCGGCGGGCTGAAGGAGAAGATTTTAGCCGCCCACCGCAATGGCATCCGCACCGTGCTGGTGCCCAAAGAGAATCGCAAGGATTTGCGCGAGATCCCGCGCCGCGTGCTGAAGGCACTGCGCGTGGTGTTGGTCGAGCACATGGACGACGTGCTTCGTGAAGCAATGGTCTTTCCGGAGCCCGACACCTTGTTCGGTCCGCGCCGCTCGCTGCTCGAGTACCGGAACGGCGAGCTGATTGAGGAAGACGGTGAAGCCCCGGGTAGTCCTTCTCGCGTCACGTTGCCCGGCGACGCCCCGGCCGAGCAACCCGGCTTGAGCTGATCCGTCTGGGCGGTCGCGGCGTCAACTGATGGCGCGGCCACGGATGGCGGTCGAGCGCGCCTATTCACAATAACCCCTCAGTCTGATAGGGCTGAGGGCGGTGCCCCGCTGGCGTCAACCCCCCCCGCGACGTAGGCGGGGCGCCACTAGCTCGAGCGCTCATCCCCGAGGCGGCACGCCCAGCTCGCGGTGGAGTGCGCTCCGACGTCGCAGGGATCCGGACGCCACTGCGTCCACGGCTTGGCGTAAACTCAGGTCATGAAGTGCTCGCGCCTGCTGTTACCCCTGATTCTTTCCGTTGCGGCGTGCGCCGGTCGCCCGGGATCTTCCCCAAGCGTGCCCAAAGAGGCAATCGAGAAGGCCGTTGATACGAAGATCCCAGATGCCGACGCGGGCGCGGGTGCGGGCGGACCCAGCGCAACCCAAGCCGACGCCGGGTGACGGGCGCGTTCCGATGGCCCCGGACGATTCGAGATCAGCACCGGAAAGCGACCGGACGCGGAGCGCAAGAAACCCATCGACAAAAGTGGGCGGGCGAAGGACGGTGATTGGCTGAGCTTGGCTGAGGTGTTCCCGTGACGCTCCCCATGACACAACCAGCAGCGGCCGTTAAGCTCGGTCGCTATCGACTTCTACTCGAGCTCGGCGAAGGCGGCATGGCTCGCGTCTTCGTCGCGTTTTCGTCCGGCCTGGGCGGGTTCAACAAGCTGGTCGTGCTGAAGGTGATGCGGGAGGAGCTGCGAGAGAACGACAATTCGCTCGCCATGTTCTTGGCTGAAGCGCGCCTAGCGGCGCGCATGAACCACCCGAACATCGTGCAGACGCTGGAGGTGGGGGAAGACGGCGGCACTTACTTCATTTGCATGGAGTATTTGGAGGGCCACACGCTCGCGCGGTTGCTGAAGAAGACGGCGGCTGAGCCCCTACCGCTGGCGGCGCGTCTGGAGCTCATCTGTCAGGTGCTCGATGCCCTCGTGTACATGCACGCCTTCACTGATCCGGACGGCACTCCGCTGAAGCTCGTGCATCGGGACATTAGCCCGAACAATCTCTTCGTCACCTTCGACGGCACGGCAAAAGTGCTGGATTTCGGCGTGGCCAAGGCGGTCGGCGTGAGCAGCTCGACCGCGGCGGGGACATTCAAGGGTAAGCTCGGCTACGCCGCCCCCGAGCAAATTCTGGGCAACAGTGAGCAGCGCTCCGATGTGTTCGCGGTGGGCGTCTTACTCTGGGAGCTGCTTGCATACCGGCGCTTGTCGCAGGACCGCACGCAGCAGGAGATCATCCAGGCGCGCATGGCCGGGGTGGATTCGGATCTGATGCGACAGGCGCTCGGCGTGCCGGTCGATCTGCTGCAGATCTGCACGCGCGCGGCGGCCAAACGCGTGGACGATCGTTACGCGTCCGCCAAAGACATGCGCGATGCGTTGCGCGCGTATGTGCGGGCGCACAATCTCGAATGCTCCTCTGAGCAATTGCGCACGCTGCTGAGCGAGCTGTACGCCTCTGAGCGCATGGGCGTTCGCCAGCTGGTCGACCAGCGTATGAAGCAGGCGGTGGTAGAGGACGCGCAGCTCGGGAAAGTTCCGGTCATTCCCGCGGCGCCAACCCTGTCGAACGCGCCGAGCGCGGGGACCCTGACGGCCAACTCCGCCACCTACGCGCCTCCAGCCGCGAGCCCCGCCGGCAAAGGCAAGTGGGTCGGGGCGCTGATCGGTGTGGCGGCGCTGGCGGGGATCGCGGGCCGCTGGTTCAGCGATTCAGCGCAATTGGCCAAGCCGGCGGCCACGCAGCCCGAGAGCTCCGAGGCGGCGCTGCCGCGCGTCAACGAGCCGGCGAAGTCGGAAGCGATGGTCAGCTTGAAGGTGGCCGCGTCGCCAGTCGACAGCGTGATCTTGTTAGATGGCGCCGAGCTCGACGGCAATCCCTTCTCGGGGACCTTCCCGAAGGATCTTTCAATCCGCCGGCTCGAGGTTCGCTGCTTGGGGCGTCTCAGCGAAGCGCGTATGATCCGCATGGACCAAGACCGCGATCTTTTGATTGCGCTTCAGGTCGACAAAGGAGCGTCCCTATCGCAGGGCATCGCGCCAGGGCCGAAGAAGCTCGCCGCCAAGTTGCGGCTCGATGCCGCCGCCGCGCCCGCCTCGGCGGCCTCTTCCTCGCCGCCGGCCGTGAGCAGCGCGCGACCGGTGGGTAGCGCCGGGGCCCCAGGCAATTGAGCGAACGGGGCTGCACTCGCTCGTCACACGAGCGTGCGACGCACCTGGGGCCGGGGGGGTGTGGCACGCGCATCTAGCTCGAGGGCGCGGGCGTTCCTCCCGATTCGCGCGTATGGTTCGCGCACGACCCTCGCGTAAGGCCGCCATGAACCCAGATATCAATTCCCTTACACGTCGCGGGGCGGTCGACGCGGTCGCATCGTGGCGGCAGCGCGGCTGTGCCTACGCATCCATCGTCGGCGGTGTGCCGCGCCCATGGGAGCCGGAGCCGCTCGAGCAAATCGCCAGGCACGCGGCTAGCCGGGGCTTGGAAGTGCTCACGCTCGCGGACGAGGAACACGTCGCCCGTTTGGTGGAAGCCATCTGCCGGTTCATCGAGCGCTCGTTGCTCGCGTCGCAGGCGCAGGCCGAGACACGCAGGGTTGGCGCCGTTTTGATGCGTGGCGGCGAGGCCTGAGTCGGAGCCCGGAAGCCAGGGCGACAGATGACGGAGCTGACGGACGCAGACTCGGCACCCGGTCGCGCTGCCGCGCGCGCGGCGGCGTTTCAAAGCACGCTGAGTCAAGAGGAGCGGGCTCTCCTCCAGGGCGCGAGCAGCGTCGCGAGCGCTCTGCTCGCGACGCACGGTCACTCGGAGCGCGTACTCCGCGTCGCGGAGCAGGCGATGGCGGCCGCGCAGGAGCGGAGCCAGTATCACCTGAATGTGGTGAGGTCCGAAGCGTCAGTGGCGTGCCGCGCAGGCTGCCCTTGGTGCTGCCATTTGAAGGTCTCGGTGACGGCGCCCGAGGTGTTTGCGATCACCCAGTTTTTGACCGAACAGGCTCCGGTGGCCGAGCTCGAGCGCACGCGTTCTCGGGTCGCCGAGCTGGCCGTTGACCCGCGGATCTTCTGCTCGGATGCAAAAGCGGAGGCCCGCATTCCGTGCGCCCTGTTGAGCGAGCGCGGCGACTGCAGCGTGCACGCTGTGCGCCCGTTGAGCTGCCGCGGCTACACCTCCTTCGACGCCGGAGTGTGTCGCCGCATGCTCGACGACGACTCTGAGCGGGTGCCGATGCACGACGGGCTCGCGCGCGATACCGCCGCTCTCAGCCTCGGGTTGCTGGCGGGCATCGGCGAAGCCGGACTGGGGCCAGAGCTGCTCGAGCTAACGTCCGCCCTTCACATCGCCTTGAGTGAGCCCCGGTCGATGCAACGCTGGCTCGCCGGCGAGCCCATCTTCGCCGAAGCGCACAGCGTGCGTTGAGCAAAAGCGCGTGATTTTCTAGCTCCACTCGCGTACGGATGATTCGTGTCTCGCCTCAGCGACCCCAACCGCCCCTCCGAGCTGCCGCTCGCACCCACGACGCCCCGCTGGCGCCTCCGTCACTTGGGGGTCCTCGCTGCGCTATTGCTAGCCATCGCCCTCGCCGCCGGCGCTTGGCAATACCGCGAACGCGCCGAGCAACCCAACAACAACAGCGTGCCCATCCCGGCGGCCCGCTGAGCAGACTGTGCTCTCACCCGCAGCGAGCTAGCGCGGCTCATCTTGGTAGGCGGGACCGGGCTTGAACCGATGACATCCGGCGTGTAAAGCCAGCACTCTACCAACTGAGTTACCCGCCCAGTGGTACGTTCCGTCGTACCTTCGATCGGCGGGGTCGGCAAGCGAAAGCTCGCGCGGGCGGGGGGTCGTTCATCGGCTCACTTGACTTGGTTGCGCTTGCAGTTGGGGTCGCACTGGTCGCCGTCTTGGTGGTTGCCGTCGTCGCATTCTTCGAACTTCGACTGCAGTATGCCGTCCCCGCAATGGGGGCCGAAGACGCAGCCTTTGGCGCACTTGGCGTAGGCGCCGCTGTTGACACCATCGTCGCAATGCTCGAAGCCGGACTGCACTTTGCCGTCCCCGCAGGTGGGCCCGGTGCGGCAGCCTGGGGCGCAACCGCCGTATTGGCTGAGGTTGACGCTATCGTCGCAGGCTTCCTCGTCCGTCGTCTTGCCGTCGCCGCAGTAGGGGCCGCGCGCTTTGCAACCTGGCGCACAGCTGCCGTAGCTGCCGTCGTTCTTCTTGTCGTCGCACACCTCGTCCGTCGCTACGAGCCCGTCGCCGCAGACAGACTGGCAGCGCGACTTGGGCTTGTTGAAATCCTTCAATGTAACGGTGAAGTTCGAGCCGCACTCATTTCGCTCCGCTTGGAACATCACCACTTCGTAGGTGCCCTTCGGCTTGAGCCCTAGATCGACCTTGAACGGCGTCTTCTTCAGGTCAGTGACCACGGTAGCCGTGCCGTCGGCCGCGTCGCCGCCCACGCCGTCTGTGTCGTCATCCAGATCGAACTGGCCGTTTAGGCGTGAATGAAGACCGCCGAGATCGATGGCGAGCTTGCCGTTCACGAACACCCACGTATCGTCGTCGCCGGAGAATTTGAAGCGCTCGCCGCCCTGATATTCGAACCAAAAGTGAGTTTCCGTCGTGAACGACACGTTGCGGTCCGGGTTACAGCCGGCCAGAGACTCGAAGCCGGCACCGACCCAACCCTGCTTGTGAATCGGATCGAAGAAGTCGATCTGAACGCCCTCGCCGTTGTCGTGTTTCTCTTGGCTGTCGTACAAGTACGAGCCGTCGTCGCGATGCGTGAGTAACACCTGGCTTGGCCGCGTGATGTTCACGCCCGCGACGTCCGTGTACCACTGTGCAAAGTTCGCCGCGTTCGACATGTTCGGGCGTTGTCCGCCGCCGCCGATGTAGAGGTGGCCCGGGTTCGCGTCGCAGTTGCCGCTCGGGCAAGCGTACACGGGGCGGTCGTGCGCACCTAGGTCGGTGGCGGTGATGCCGAGCACGCCGCTGCCCGTCAAATGGTTGAAGTCGATGTGCTCAGCGTGCCCCATCAGGCTGCGACCTTGGCCCACGAAGTCGCGCAAGATGATCGGCAATGACACGCTCACGGGCGGCTGATCCACGACGTCGGTGCAGATAAAGCCCGTTTCGACGCGGCATGTGCTCGAGCAACCGTCGCCATCCTTGTTGTTGCCGTCGTCACAGGCTTCATCGTCGAAGCGCTGGCCGTCGCCGCACACGGATTGACAGACGCCGTTGGTACAGCTCGGTTCGCTCCGACATTGGTAGCACCCGTCGAAGGGCATCGCGTTGCCGTCGTCGCATTGCTCCCAGCGCTCCACCGTCTTGTTGCCGCACACGGTCAGCGCACACGCGAAGGGCGCGCTGGTTGCGCAGTCGAACGGACTGATGATCTTGCAGCTTGCCGTGCAACCCGCTTTGGCCCCGCGTGTCTCGCCGGCGCTGTACTCACACTCTTCGGCGCCCGCCAGCAACCCGTCGCCACACTGCGCGGCGGAACAAGGCAGGCCCATTTGCTCGCAGCTCCAGCCGGCTTCGATTTGACAGGTCTTGGTGCAGCCATCGCCGGCCTTGCGATTGCCGTCGTCGCATTGCTCGTTACCGGTGATCACGGAGTCGCCGCACTGCACCGTCGAGACGCAGGCTTGCCCGGGAGTCGGGCAAGCGAAATTGACCTCCAATTGCATGCAGTCAGCGGTGCAACCATCACTCGATTCGGTGTTGCCGTCGTCGCATTGCTCGCCATCGACGTTGATCAACCCATCACCGCAAGTCGGGTCGGGCGCGTTACCCGCACCGCCGCAGGCGTCGCCGATGCTTGGATCGCAGGCACCGCCGAAGTCGCCTGAAGCGATATCGATCCCATGATTGCCCCCGGATGCCGAGGGCATCCCGCCCGTGGTGTTCCGGCCCGAGGCGGCTTCGATGCCGTTGCCTGATGAAGCCAAGTCGGGCGGGTTACCGCAGTGCACCGCACCGAGCAACGAGACGAACGCGACGGATGCCAGCGCGCGCGCACTAAAGCTGAATGTCATGAGTACTCCGAGCGACGAAGGTCGCAGGGAGCAACGTCCCAAATCAGCGTGCGGCTAGGGGGCGTTTAGCTTTTCCTCGGCTCGCCCCTCAATGTGTGGGCGCTTATGAGCGCGCCGCGGAGCTTATCGGTGCCGATCACTAGCCGGCCAAGCAGTGCCACTGGCGACTCGGCGCGCGGCCGTCAAACAGCACAGCGCTCGAGCAACGCGGCTGTACAAGCCCGAGCGAGACGCCGAGCCAAAGCACCCCAATGGACGCTTTGGTCGGCGCTCAGCGTTGGTTCACTCCGTGTCGCACATCCCGCTGCCCTTATTCACCGTGTCGTTCGTCTTTGACTTCACGAAGGCATAGATGTCGTAGATCCCTTGGTCGCTCACTGAGCTGACCGGGAACGCTACCATAAAGCTGCACAGATCCTTGCCGCTGCGCGACTTCTTGTTGCGCACCGCATTGAAGAACTGAGCTTGCGTCCAAGAGCCGATGCCGGCGGTCACGGATGCCGTGATGTTCGGGCCGATGCCGCCCTCCGCATTGGCACCGTGGCAAGAGTTACAGATCAGCGAGGACGAGGCGTAGAGCGTGGCGCCGTTCGTGGCGTCGCCCGGGACCTCGGACGCGGCCATCATGCCGCCGCCACCGCCGGTAGCCGGTCCGGCGCCCCCCGCACTCGTTGCTGCGCCGCCCGCGCCTGCCCCGGGGACCTCCCCCGTGGGAGTGCCCGCGGCGCCCGCCGCGCCCGTGGAGCTGTCGCTATCGCTGCTGCACGCTGCGAGGGAGGCGGACAAGGCAGCGCACACAAAACCAAACGTTAAAAAGCTTTGCAGAGTTCTCAAGACAGGATCCTTTTTTATGAGCTGAGATACAGCACTGCCAATTCGAATTGGTGGAGACTAGGTGACGTGACCCGGGTAACGTGCCTCGTGAGAGGTCTGTCGGGTCACGATTCTGGCGTCGCATCCGGAGGATAGCATTCTCCCTGGGTTGTCCAGGCCGCAATGTTCCGGCTCACTCGTCCCCCTGGTGTCGTCGACCGGATCGGCGTGATGCCTCATCGGCCCGCACTGCCCTTGGCAAACGCGACGGCGCCTTTCGCTACGCAGAGAGCGTATGACGGAAGTATGCGATGGTTTCCTTCAGACCATCCTCGAGGTTCACGCTCGGGGTCCAGTTGCCGAGTTTCGCCTGCGCCAGCGAGATATTGGGCTTTCGTTGACGCGGGTCGTCCTGAGGCAGGGGCCGGTGCACGAGCTTCGACTTGGAGCCGACGAGTTTGATCACGAGCTCCGCGAGCTCGAGCATGGTGAACTCGGTCGGGTTGCCGAGGTTGACGGGGCCGGTGAAGCCCGGCTCGCTTTCCATCATGCGGAGCATGCCCTCGACCAAGTCGTCGACGTAACAAAACGAGCGCGTTTGTTGACCTTCGCCGTAGATCGTCAAGTCCTCACCGCGCAAGGCTTGCACGACGAAGTTAGACACGACGCGCCCGTCGTTGGGATGCATGCGCGGCCCGTAGGTGTTGAAAATCCGGATCACCTTGATGTCTGTCTGATGCTGCCGGTAATAATCGAAGAACAGCGTCTCCGCGCAGCGCTTGCCTTCGTCGTAACAGCTGCGAATGCCCACCGGGTTCACGCGGCCCCAGTACGATTCGGTCTGCGGGTGGACCTCTGGGTCACCGTAGACTTCCGAGGTAGACGCTTGGAGAATGCGCGCTTTCACGCGCTTGGCGAGCCCCAGCATGTTGATCGCGCCGTGCACGCTCGTCTTCGTCGTCTGCACCGGGTCGAATTGGTAGTGCACGGGCGAGGCGGGGCAGGCCAAATTGAAGATGCGTTCGACCTCGACGTATAACGGAAACGTGACGTCGTGCCGCTTCATCTCGAACAGCGGGTGCGCGATCAGGTGCGCGATGTTTTGCTTCGTGCCCGTAAAGTAATTATCGACGCACAGAACGTCGTGCCCGCTCTTGATCAGGCGGTCGCACAGGTGGGATCCGATGAAGCCGGCTCCGCCGGTGACGAGGACTTTTCTAGTCATTGGCTGACCGCTTACAACGATTACGATGGGCTGTAACCAGGCTCGCCCGGGATTTGGGGGTTTTTGGGGGTGAGCGTGTTTCGGCGCGGACCGTACGGCTACGGAGGAAGACGCGCGCAGGCGAGGTGGCGGCGCACAGATTGGTGTGCACCGAACTCTGTGCCCGGAACGAGCTCAAGCGGCACACCGGGCGATCGCGGCCTGGGTGAGCTGAGGCGCAAGCCTCCGAGCTGAGGCGCGAGCCTCTGCATCCCGGCGCGGGCGGCCCTTGCTGAGGTCGGGCGTCGTCGCCCTTCGGCTCTACCGTGTTCATTCACGCGATCCGGATTCCTCCGGGGTCGCTTCGAGTTTTAGCGGGGCGGACGGGACTCGAACCCGCGGCCTCCGGCGTGACAGGCCGGCGTTATAACCAACTTAACTACCGCCCCGTGACGGCGCGGCGGTTCATAGCACGAGGCGCTACGAGCTCCACAACAGAAAACCGCAGCCGCCTCCAACCGGTTGCCGGCCTATTGGCCGCAGTCGCGGACGTGGATTTGACGAATGGAGGCGGTCACGCTCGCCGGATGAGTCGAAGCGCAGCGCGCCGCCCGCCATTGCGTCGCGACGCGGTCTCGGTCCGTAGTGCGGCGGCAGCCAGCCGAATGGCAGCGCGCGCCCCGCACGGTTTGAAAACTTGAAAAAACCCGCCGTAAGCGTGTGGGCGCGTGGGCGCGGGGGCGGCCGGGTCGGGCTGCTTTTGGGTCGCGCCTCCACAAGCTGACGATCTGGGTCGTTCTCGGCTATGTTTTCGATCATGGACGCTCGTGCTGGCTCGTCTGCCGCGTTGTTTGCGGTCTTCGAACAACTTAAAAAGGCCTGGATCAAGGGCGGGTGGAGCTGGGATAGCCGCTTCGCCTGCGTGGCATCTTCGTTCAACGTGGAGCTAGAAGCCGAGGCCCGCGCGGTGGTGCTGAAGTTTCTGCCGACCGAGTGGACTTCCAAGACGATCGTCAATGGCCCGCCTGCGTTGCGAGAAGTAGCGGAAGCGACGGGCGGCGTGCGGACCGATCAACGCGTGTTCACCGGCGACACCTCCGGTCGCTTGCTCGGCTGGGGCCTGTGGTGGCCCTGGGGCGATGAGATCACGATCTCGCTCCGCATCGGCATCGGTGGGTACGTGCTCGATCCCGACATGGTGCGCCTGCGCGAGACGTTCGGCACCGCAGACTGAGCGAGCTGCGGCCGGAAACCCGCCCGGCCCAAGCGGACCTGGCTGGAGCCCGCACCGCCGTTCGAGCCTCCGGCGGCGCGCGTGCTACAGACGCGGAGCATGTCTCTCGTCGCGCTCCGCGTGCCTTCCAAGACGCCAGCGCGCGGCCCGAACGCCGCTTTTTTGCCGACTACGCGCGCGGACATGAACGAGCGGGGCATTGAGCAACTGGATATTCTGATCGTCACGGGCGACGCCTATGTCGACCACCCCGCGTTTGGCCCCGTGCTCATCGCGCGCTTTTTGGAGGGGCGAGGGTTCAAGGTGGGCCTGATCGCCCAGCCGGATTGGCAAAGCCCTGCCGACATCGCGCGCATGGGCCGCCCAAAGCTGTTCGTCGGAGTGACCGCCGGCAACTTGGATTCGATGCTGAACAAGCTGACCGCGCAGAAGAAGATGCGCTCCGAAGATCAGTACTCGCCCGGCGGCCGCACGGAAGCGCGCCCCAACCGGGCCAGCATCGTGTACTCGAATCTGTGTCGGCAAGCGTTTCCGGGACTGCCCATCGTGCTGGGCGGCATCGAGGCGTCGCTACGTAGGATCGCACATTACGATTATTGGTCGGACTCGGTACGGCGCTCCATCTTGCTCGACGCCAAGGCAGACCTGCTGGTGTTCGGCATGGGCGAGCATGCCGCGTGGGAGATCGCGAGGCGGCTCTCCGCTGGCGAAGCCATCTCTGCGCTGACGGACGTGCGGGGGACGGCGCACGTAAAAAAGAACCCGGATGAGTGGCAAGCCATCGCCCGCGATGCGAGCCGCTTCGTGCGAGACGGCAAATCGGTGTTGCTCCCCTCTTATGAAGAGGTGTGCGCGGACAAACAAGCCTTTGCCACGATGTCACGTCTCTTTCAGTTCGAGACGAACGCGCACAACGGTCGGTCCATTCTGCAGGTCCACGGCAAACAGGCCGTGTTCTTCAATCCGCCGGCGCTGCCGCTGGCCGAGAGCGAGATGGATGGCTTGTACGACTTGCCATTCACGCGGAAGCCGCACCCGGTTTACGCGGGGCAGCGCATCCCGGCGTACGACACGGTCAAGGAGTCGATTGTCACAATGCGTGGTTGCTTCGGTGGCTGCACGTTCTGCAGCATCACCGAGCACGAGGGTCGCATCATTCAAAGCCGCTCTGCGGAGAGTGTGCTGCGTGAGGTGCGCCAGCTGTCACGGATGTCCGGCTTCAGCGGCACGATCTCGGATGTGGGCGGGCCAACCGCCAACATGTACAAGATGGCCTGCAAGGATGAGCGCACCGAGAGCGCTTGCCGGCGTCTGTCCTGCGTGCACCCGGGTGTGTGCGAAAACCTGAAGACCGATCATCAGCCGCTGATCGACCTGTTGCGCCAAGTTCGCGCCGAAAAAGGCGTCAAACGCGTGTTCATCGCTTCTGGGATTCGCTACGATTTGGCCGAACGTAGCCCAGAGTTCATCGCTGAGCTCGCCAAGCACCACACCGGAGGTCAAGTCTCGGTTGCGCCCGAGCACTCGAACCCGGAGGTGCTGAAGAAGATGAAGAAGCCCGGTATCGAGGTCTACGAGCGCTTCGCGCAAGCCTTTTGCCAAGCTAGTGAAGCAGCCGGCAAAGAGCAGTACCTGGTGCCCTACTTTATCACGGGCCACCCCGGGTCCACGCTGAACGATACCATCGACCTTGCGCTGTATTTGAAGCGTCAGAACCTGCGGCCGCGCCAAATTCAAGACTTCATTCCGACGCCGATGGCGATCGCAACGGCCATGTACCACACCGGCATCGATCCGTTGAGTAATGAGCCTGTGTATACGGCGCGTGACATGCGCGAGAAGCGGATGATGAAAGCCTTGATTTTTTGGTGGGATCCTCAGCACCACGCGCTGTCACGCGAGGCATTGAAGAAGGCCGGCCGTGGCGACTTGATCGGGCGCGGCCCCACGCATTTGGTGCCGCCAGACTACGGCGTGGCAACGCCCATGGCGCCCGGAATGCGCGCGCGAGACGCCGGCTCTACACGCGGCGCGCGGACTAGCGCGCGCCCCAAAGCGCCGGCTCGGCCGCGCTGAGGCAGGGCGCGCCTCGGCCTGATGCGTGCCTTCATCGAATTCGCGCGGCCCTGACTTCGATCTCATGAGTCCCTGGTTTCTGGCAAAACCGCGCATGAAACAGTCAGAGTTTGCCGGCAAGCGGGTGGTGGTGACGGGGGCGGCGAGCGGCATTGGGCGCGCCACCGCGTTGGCGTTCGCGCGCGGCTCGGCCGACCTGTTCGTGTGTGATATCGCGCGTGACTCGCTGCCACGCCTAAGAGCGGAGCTGCTCGCGGCGGGTGCCCGGTCGGCGCAAGCGCTGTGCGTCGACGTCGGCTCGAGCGAGCAAATGGCGGGCTTCAGCGGCGACGCCTGCCGCGCGGGCGCCCCCGACGTCTTGGTCAATAACGCGGGCGTGGGTCTGGCTGGTGGCCTGCTCGCGACCACGTTGGAAGACTGGCGCTGGATCGTAAACGTGAATCTATGGGGTGTGGTCCATGGCTGTCACTTCTTCGCGCCGCAGATGGCGGCGCGTGGCTCAGGTCAGATCATCAACATCGCGTCCGCCGCGGGCTTTTACAATTCGGAGCTGATGACGGCCTACGGAACTACCAAATACGCCGTGGTCGGCTTGTCGGAAGCGCTCCGCGCCGAGCTCGGTCCCCGCGGCGTCGGGGTGTCCGTGCTCTGCCCGGGGTTCATCGACACGCCGCTCGTGTCTAGCGTGCGTGGCGCGTCCGCGTCCGAGCGCGCGCGGATCCAGCGCTTCTATCGCAAGCGCAACTACGCGCCCGATCGCGTTGCGGAAGCGGTGCTCCACGCCGCCCGTCACGATCCTGCGCTCTTGCCGGTCACGCCCGAGGCGTGGGCGCTCTATGTCATGAAGCGTACGGCCCCGGACCTCAGCCGTCGCGTGATCGAGGGCGCGCGGCGCCTGCTGAAACGGCGAGCGCGCGGCTAAGTGGTGAGGTCTGCACACAGACGCGTCGCTGCGGGCCGAATCTCTCTGTGCGCGTGGCCAAGTTCGGCGCGAGTGGCCAGGATTTGCCAATTTCGTTAGTCGCTCTGGGTACGGAACACACCTACAGAGCACGTCCGGGATAGGTCTGATACCTTTTCACGTCGAAGCAATGTCAACGATCCCTCCGACTCAGGATGGCCGTCGTCGACCCGTCAGCGCACTCGCTTTGAAGCTGTGGGAGGTCGCGGAAGCCCTCGAGCAGCGGCTCGACAGCCCGGCCGACGTGCTGGAGATGTTGGTCACGGCAGTCGCTAAGGGCGAGCAACCGGTCGAGGCCTGGCAGCGTCTCCACGCGGCCGCGTTATATCACGACAAAGTTGCCGACCTCGCGTTGGCGTACGAACACACGGCGTCCGAGAAGCGCATCAAGCTGCTGCAGCCGGAGCAGCAGGCGTTCGTGTACTTGCGCGCGGCGGACTTTTTCACCGATGCGCTCGGCGATCTGGAGGGAGCCATTGTGCACGCCAGACGCGCGGCGCTGGCCGTGCCTGGTCATCAAGAAACGTTCACGTTGCTCGAGACGCTACTGCGCAGCGCAGGGGAAAGCATCAAGCTGGCCGAGCTCTACGTGGACGCCAGCGATCGCGAGGCCGACCCGGGCCGCCGCGCGCTCTTTCTGCACGAGGCGGCCGAGCTCGTCACGGGCGCGGGGGCCCACGACGACGAGGTCACGACCGCCCTCGCCCTGCGCATTCTGCGCTTGGACCCCGGACATGAGGATGTGCGATCGTTCGTCGTACAACGGCTCATCGCTCGCGGCCGACACCGAGAAGTCGTCGACCTCTTGGAAAACGCGCTTCGCAGGGAGCCGGCACCGAGCCTCGAGGAGACCACGCTGCTTCGTGAGTGGCTGGTCGATCTGTGTCTGTCCGAGCTCAAAGATCCGGCGCGTGCGCTCGGCCACATCGAAGATTTGCTGCACGCCGCGCCGGACCACGCCATGGCGCTGAAGTCCGCCGAGGCTCTGGTCGAGCACCGCGCCGTGTCGCTGCGCGCGGCGGCGGCGCTCTCGGACGCGTACGAGAAGACGGGGCGCGTCGAGCGCGCGGTGGCGATGCTCGGCGTAGAGCTCAAGCATGTGCGTGGGCCGCGCCGGGTCGAAGTCCAACGGCGGCTCGGTATCTTGCGCCAAGACGCCCTTCAAGACCCGGCAGGCGCGCTGGAGCTGTTGGCGCCGGTCGTGGCTGGCGATCCGGGTGACGACGGCCTACGCCGCCGCTTCGTCGATCTCAGCCTCCACTTAAACCAACCGGAACAAGCCGCGCGCCTGCTGGCCCGCGCGCTGCAAACCAGTCGCGTGCCGAGCGTCCGGGCGCGTGTCGGCGTGGACGTAGGTCACGTGTACCTGAAGACCGGGGATCTGAAGCGGGCCCAAGGCGCGTTTCAGCAGGTGCTGGAGGCGGGCAGCGACGATTCGGCGGTGCTGCAGGCGGCGACGCAGCTCGCGGAGTTGTACGCAGAAGCGGGTGAACGAAAGCAGCTCATATATGCGCTGGAAAAGATCGTAGCGCTCGAAGCAGAGCGCGAGCCGCGACAAGCGGCCGCCCGGCGGCTGGCGCGCTTGTGTGATGCCGAAGGCGGAGACGCCGCGCGCGCGATCGTGGCCTGGCGGGCGTTGATCGGCTCGCCCTGGACGGATGAGGCGCTGAAGCGGCTCGAGGTGCTGTACGGCGACTCGTCGGACGACGAGGGCCGGTCGGACGTGCTCTTCGCGCGGGCCGAGCGAACCAAAGATCCCGTCGAAGCGCGAAGTTTGGCGTTTCAAGCGGCGACGCTTCGCTCGGTCCGAAGCCGCGATCCCGAGGCGGCGCTCAATGCCTGGCAGAGGTTGGCCGACCGTTACGGTCCATCGCGCGAGATACACCAGCGTATCGTCCCGCTTTTGGAGCAGGCGCAGCGCTACGCCGAGCTGTCCGCGGTATTGGAGCGCGAAGCGGAGCTGGTCACCGGCCAAGAACGCCTAGCTACGTTGGTACGGCTCGGCCAACTGCGATTCACGCGCCTGGCGGACGCGCACGGAGCCCTCCGGGCCCTACGGGATGCGCTCACCATCGACCCGCGCGATTCCAGAGCGCGCGCCGCTACCGAGAAGCTACTCCAGGCGGGCGACGCACGGCTGCACGCGGCCGACACCCTCGAGCCTTTGTATCGAGCTGAAGAGCCGGGCCCTGGCCTGGTCCGTGTCCTGGAAGTGCGCGCTGAGCTCGGTGCGAACGAAGCGGACCAACTGAGGGCTCTCGATGAAGCGAGCGCCCTCAGCGAGAGTGCGCTGGGCGATGGAGCGCGTGCGCTCGAGCTGTCGGGGAGGGCTTTGGCGTTGGCTGTTCGTTGCTCGCCGACCCAGATCCCCGAGCGCTTGGCGGTGGTAGGCCGCCTCGCCGTCACGACCGGCGACAGCGGTCGACAGGCCGAGCTCCTCGCGTTCGCATTGGGCAGCGCTCCGCTCGATTCTCCGGAAATGCTCGCGCTGGCCAGGGCAACCGGTGAGGCACTGGCGGCGGCAGGTGAGATCCCGCGCGCCGTAGAGACATACCGGCGAGCCTTGGCCGAAGACAGCTCTTCGCGCGAGCTGATGCAACGCATGGACGAGCTCCTCACCGAGCAGGGGGCACCCGAAGAACGCTTGGCACTGTACACTCAGACGCTCGAGCGTGAGGCCGACAACGCTCGGCGCCGCGAGCTCCTGCATCGCATCGCGCTCTTGCAGCGGCGGGAGCTCGGCAACCCGTCCGCCGCGATCGCGATTTGGCGTCGTGCGGTCGCGGAGGAGCCTCGAGACCTCACTCTTCATCAGTGGTTGGTCGACGCACTGACTGAGGCATCGGATTTGAAGGGGGTGTACGAAGAGCTAGAGCGCGTGCTGCCACAGTTGGATCGCGAGCGACGGAACGTCACTTTGCTCCGCCTGGCCGAGGCGGCGAGCGCCTGCGGTGACGTCGCGCGTGCCTTAGGCCACTACCGCGAGCTCGTACAGTCCAGCGATCTAGCGGACGACGTGCTGGAAACCGTCGAACAAATCGCGCGCGAGCAGAGCGACGGGAAAACCGTACAAGCGGTTCTGGAGCGGCGCCTGGCGCACACCTCCGACCCCGAGCTCCGCGCAAACTTACTCGAACGCTTGGGCAATGCCCTGGCCTGGCAGCTCGATGACCCGATGCGCGCGGCGCAAATCTGGTTGGAAGGCGGGCGGCTCAGCGAGTCCCTGTCGGACCACGGCGTCAGAGCGCAGCGCCTGTTTACGCGCGTGTTGGACGCCGATCCGGAAAACCGCGAGGCCGCCGAACGCCTCGTCGAGCAGGCGGCACGCGCCGGTGACTTCGAGGCCGTGCGCGCTGCCTTCGATGTTCTTTTGCGAAGCAGCGACGAGCGCGAGCTCGTTTCGCTGATTTTGGGACTGGAAGAGCGCGCGATTGGGACGGGGAACGCTCCCGGCTTCGTGACGCTCGTGGACTCGGTGTTGGAGCGTGGACTCCAGCCCGGCCGCGCCCGGCACGTGCAGTTGGCCAAGGCACGCGCGTTGGCTGAAGACCCGGCAGAGGCGGATCATTCCGCCAAGATCTTCCGAACCCTGCTCGAGGCATCCGGAGCAGAGGGGCTACTGGATGTCGACGCCTTTGCCGCCTTTCTCGAGCGCGCTTCGCGGACGCCGCAACGGATCGACGACCGCCGCTGGCTATTTCGCTTTCGGCTCGCGCACGCCTCGGACGGCGTTGGCGTACTGATGGAATGGGCGAACGCCGAAGAGACCTGGTTCGAGGACGCGAAGGCGGCACAAACCCTGTACCGCGCGGTGCTGGAGCGGGATCCGGAGCACACCGACGCGCTATCAGAGCTTGCGCGCTTGCAAAGCGTGGCCGGTGACAGTGAGGGAGCGCTCGCGAGTCTGGAGGCCTTGTCGCGGCGGGTAGAGCCCGAAGTCCGCCCCGCCGTCGAGCTCCGGCGTGCACAGCTGTTAATCGAGCCGCTCGGGCGGGCCGAAGAAGCGCTGAACTTGGTCGAGCGCGTGTCGCTCGCGAATCCGAACGATCCCGATGCGCTGCGCTTGCTGCACCGCGCGCTGGCCGTGCCCGCGGCGCGCGCCCGGGCGGCGGCGATTTTGGAACAGGTCGCCGAGCGATCGGACGACCCCGCGGCGCGCGCAGACGTGATTGAAGCGCTGCTGCAGGTCTCCAACGACGCGCCTGAGCTCTCTGCGGCCCGAAGCCGCTGGTTGATGAAGCTCTTGGACACCAAAGCAGACGCTCCAGAAGAGGCGTTGCGACTCGCTCTGCGCGGCGCAGAGGCCGCGCCCGGCGAGTCGCAGCTGTGGGCCTTCGCGGAGCAAATGGCGCGGCGTCTGGATCAGCCGGCGCTGGTGGCCGAGGCCTATGCGCGCGCCATTGACCGAACGCTGCCGGCCGATGTCGCCGACTCGCTCGGCCGCAACATGGTCGAGTTTCACGAAGAGTGGTTCGACGAGCCCGAGCGCGTCGTGCGCTTGCTGGAACGAGTGCTCACGCTTTGCCCGGCCGCGACGTGGGCCTTCGATCGGCTAAAGCTATCGTTCAGCGCGGCCGGGCGCTGGCCGGACCTGTTCGCTCTCTACGATCGCCGATTGGCAGAGTCGGTATCCGATGCGGAGCGAAGTGAGATCTTGGGTGAGGCCGCCATGGCCGCGCGCGATTTCGCGGGGGAGCCAGAACGCGCGATCTCCTACTTCGTACGTCTTGGCGCGCTGAGCCCCGGCGACGCCCGCGTTGAGTCGTCGCTCGAGCGGCTGTACGAACGTCAGGGGCATCGTCGACCGCTGATTGAACTCCTCAGCGCACGGCTGAGTCGAAAAAGGGCCGCCGATGCCGGCGACCTGCTGGGTCGAATCTCCGCCCTCTGGCTCGATTTGTGCGAGCCATTGCCGGCGCTTGCTTTGGCAGAAACGATGCTGGAGAGCGGCGCGGCCGAGGCCGTGAGCTTGCTCGAGCGCATCGTGAGCCTACCGGCTTCTGCGGAGGCCGAGGCCTCTGGCACCGAAACCATCCGTGAGCGCGCCGCTCGCACGTTAGAGACTGAATATCGAGCGCATGAAAGCACCGTGGACGTGGTGCGCATGTTGGAGGTGCGCGCCGAGAGCGCGCCGCTGGCTGCGCGCGTCGCACTCTTGGAACAAGTCGTGACTCTGCGTTTGGCTGAGCTCGGCGATCTGCCCGGCGCGTTCGAGACGCTGCTCGTCCTCGCGCGCCTCGAGCCCGGGCTCGAAGCGCGCCGGATACGCCTCGCAGAGCTCGCGATTCGAGTTGGCGGACAAGAGCGGCGCGCCGAAACCTTAGTCAGCGTTGCGGAACAGGAGAACGACCCTGAGCTCCGCGCGCTGCTGATGGTAGAGGCGGCTGACGCGTACCGTGTCGAGCTCGGCGATGCACGCCGGGCAACGGACCTCTATCGCCACGTGCTCCGGCTTGCTCCGAAAGCACCAAAGAGCGCGCTGCACGCGGCGCGTGAGCTCAGTGACCTTTTGCGAGACGCAGAGGAGGGTGCGGAGCTGGCGCTGGTGCTCGAGCTGCGCGCCGGGCTCGAGCCGGATGTCGAGCAACGTCGGTTGGTGCTCGGTGAGGCAGCGGAGCTGTCGCTCGGAGCGCTCGACGACCCAAACCGCGCCGTGCGCAACTTTCAGGCAAGTTTAGCGTTGGATGCTCAAGACATGACCGCCCTGGACGGCGTCTGTCGAGCCCTGGAGCGGGCAGAACGTTGGGACGACCTGATCCCTGCGCTCGGTCGGCGAGCCACGCACAGCGCGAACGCTTCCGCCGCGCGCGCCGACCGCGTCCGCATCGCCCTGCTGCACGAGGACGTCAGGGGTGACCGAGGCCAGGCGATCGTGGCCTGGCGCTCCGTCCGGTCCCACCATGGTTCGGATTTGGAGAGCTTCGAGGCGCTGTGTTCGCTGCTCGCTTCTGAGTCCCGCTTCCAGGAACTCGCCGACCTGCTCGGTGAAGAAGTATCGACCGAGCCGACTCCGGTGCGAGTGCGGCGCCTGCACAGCGAGCTCGGACAACTGCATCAGTCCCGCACCGGCGACATGCTGGCGGCGCTCGAATCGTACGTGGCAGCCGAGGACTGGCCGAAGGCGATCGAGGTGGCGGGCGCCAATCCCGCCGACGCGGACCTCGGCCGCCGAGTCTGCGCGCGTTTGCTCGAGCTTGCCGTCGTAGCGTGGCAACGCACGCCGGAAAAAGCGCAGAGTGTCGAGGCGCGCGCGGCGGATTGGGCCGTCACCGAGCTCGCCGAGCGATTGGGCGAGGCGGGCCGATATCGAGACGTCGTCGAGCATCTGTTGAGCTCGTCCGATTTGCCGTTTGCGCAGCCGCGCCGCCGCGCGTTGCGCCGCGACGCGGCCTGCTTGTGCTCGGATCGCCTGGACGACGGCGGCCGTGCCGTCGCGCTATTTCAGGCATTATTGGCCGAGGATCCAGCAGATGAGGTCGCGCGTTCGCTCGTCACTCGGCTGTCCCTCTTGCTCGACGAGCAGGGCAAGCACGCCGAGATCGTCACGCTCTGGGAGCGACAAGCTGCGGCGCGGGCGGGCGCTGGCGACCGCTCGGGGGCGGCCGCGCTGTGGGCGCGTGCCGGACAATTGGCTGAAGAGCGACTGAGTGACGAGGCGCGCGCGATCGCTTGTCAACGGTCGGGCGCCGCGTTGGGCGGCGAAGCTTCGTTGGAGGCGCTGGCCCGTATCTACCT
Organism: uncultured Polyangiaceae bacterium; assembly: GCA_964236865.1. Taxonomy (GTDB): domain Bacteria; phylum Myxococcota_A; class Polyangia; order Polyangiales; family Polyangiaceae; genus PMG-095. The sequence continues at coordinate 8,802 of CAXSGJ010000018.1, read as the reverse complement.
TGCCCGTAGCGATTACGAAGAAGCTACGCGAGTGCTCGAGTCGTTATGCGCGCAATCCTCACCGGAAGCGCTTGCGGACCGCGCGCTCGATCTTTCCTCCGCGTACCTCGCGACCGGCGCGTTGCCCGAAGCCCGCCGTTGCTTGGAGCATGCCGCTCTACACGCGGTCGACGCGTCCGCGTTGCGCGCGCGTTTGGGGACGCTGTACCGACAAGCCAAGGACTACGCGGCGCTCGCCGCGCTCCTGGCCGAAGAGGCCGAGCGCGCCACCGACCGCAAGATAACCCTCGCGCTGTTGCGTGAAGCCGCTGCGCTGCACTTGGAAGAGCGCGCCGACCCGCCGTCCGCCGTCCCGCTCTTGGCGCGCGCGAGCGAGCTGGAGCCCGAAGACCAGAAGCTGCGATTCCTGCTCGCCGACGCCCTCTACCTATGCAAACGCTACGAAGAGGCGGCTCGTGCACTGTCCGAGCAAATCGAACGCTACGGCGCGCGCCGCCCGAAAGATCGGGCGCTCGCGCACTTCCTGCTGGCCCGAGTGCTACTTGGTGCGGGCCGTCAAGACCAAGCTCTGCAGGAGCTAGACGCGGCTTCCAAGATCGACCCCGCGCACCCCGGCATCGCGCAAATGTTGGCGCGCATGGCGCTGGAGCACGGGCAGCTGGAGCGCGCGGAGCAGATGTATCGCTCATTGCTCCTTGTGATTGGCCGCGACGGCACCGCCGGGGGGCCCAGCCAAGCGGAGGCCTTGATCGCGCTGAGCGAGATTTCCGCCCGGCGCGGCGACTCCACGCGCGCCGGGGAATTTTTGGAGTCGGCCTTCGAAGCCGCGTTGCAAAGCCCCGTAGACGCACGCGCGCTGGAGAGCGCATTACGGAGCCAGCAGCGCTATGATCTACTGGCGCGCGCGCTCGAGGCGCGCCTAGCCCGTGACCTGAGCCCGGTCGACGCAGCGCGAGCCTTGGCCGACTTGGTGCTGCTGCACGCGGAAGGCTTGCGCGATTTGGCGAGCGTGCAGGAAGACTTGGCGCGCCGCGCGCAAAACGTGGAAGCCAAGCTGGAGGCTGCCCGAGAACCCGAGGACAGCGCTTGGGCTGCGCTCGGGCGTGTTTACGATTGCTTGGGCGACCCTGACCGAGCGATCGGCGTGCTCGAGCGGCGGGTTGCGGCCCAACACGGCTCCGGCCCCACCGCGGGCGATGCGGAACTCTATTATCGGCTTGCCGAAGTTCGTCTGGCAACGCCCGCGAGCGGTGAGCAGGGACTGGACCTGATTGAGCGCGCGCTGGACATCGCGCCGGATTTTCCGCGCGCCTGGGCGCTCGTGACGGCGGCAAGTGGGCTGAACGCGCTGCGCGTCGGGGCCGTGCTGGAACGCATAGCACGCGCCACCGGCGATGACCGCGCGCTCTTCGCCGCCTTGGCCAGTCAGGTCGCCGCGCCAGAGGGCGCCTTCGAGCGAATCCGTGAAGGGGTTTTGGTGGCGCTACGCTTGGACGATGCCGCGCTTGCGCAGCAAATGCTAACCCGTGCGCTCACGCTCGAGGCCAGCGCGAGCGACGCGGCATGGGTGCGGCTAGAGCTCGCGGCCTTGTCCGAGAAGGCGGGCCGTGACGCGGAGGCGCTCGAGCACCGCGCGCAGGCGGCCGACTACTTGCCAGCCGGCGAAGCCCGAGCACTGCGCTTGGCCTTGGCCGAACGATACGCGGCCAGCCCGGGGCTGAGCGGGCGTGCGGTGAGCCTGTACGAGCAGTTGCTCGAGCACGAGCCGAGCGAGCGGGCGATTTGGCAGCCGCTGCTCGCGCTACTGCGGAGCTCTAACGACTCGACGCGCCTCGTCGCGTTGATTTCCCGCATCAGCCCGTTGCTCGACGACAGCGCAGAGCGTTCCGCCTTGCGCGTCGAGCAGGTCAACGCCCTGCTGCTCAAGCCGGGGCGGGTAGGGGAGGTGATCCTCCTGCTGCAAGACATCTTGGCCGACGATCCGTCTCAACGCGATGTAGCTCGAAAGCTCGCCGAGCTGCTCGAGCGCGAAGGCCGTTTGGAGGACCTGTCCGCGCTTCTGTTGAGTGAGATAGACCAGGCCAAAGATGGCCGCGACGCGTCGGCGGTCGTCGCCCTATCCCTGCGCTTGGTCGTGATTCTGGAGCGCAAGGGTCGGATAGAACAAGCCTTCGAGGTGTGTCGTGGCGCGCTCGAGTGGGACCCGGCGCGCTTGCAGCTGCTCGAGACCGCCCTCCGCTTGGCGGAAGCCAGCGGAGATCCGGCGTCGATTTCGGATGCGCTCGAGGGCCTGCTGCGCGTGTCGCACGGGGAGGCCGCAGCCGTGCTCGGGCGCCGGCTAGCGGAGTTGCGCGAGCAGCTCGGAGATCCGGAAGGCGCCGAGCGAGCTCTGACCCTCGGTTTCGAAGCCAATCCGCGCGACTCGTCCCTGCGCGATCTGCTCTTGACCCGTTTTAGCGAGCGTCAAGACTACGACCGCGTCGTCGATCTCTTGAACCGCGCTCTGCGCGAGCGACCCGACGAGCGGAGCCTCCTCGAGCGCCTGGTCGACGCGCATCGCGCCGCGGAAAATCCCGAGGCGGCGCTGGGCATCATGGAGGGTCTCTTGCGCGCCGAGCCCGAGAACGTAGAGCTGCATCGCCAGCGCGCGGCCGTGCTCTGGGATCTGGGCCGCGACGAAGAAGCGGTCGTGGCGTTCGAGCAGGCGTACGCGAATGATCCGTCCGTGGTTGGCGAGCTGATCGAAGCCATTGAACGTGCCATCGTGCGCGCCGAACCCGTGGAAGAGGCGCGGCTCACGCTGCGCTTGGTCGAGGTCTTCGAAGGGTCGGGAGATCTGCCGGGTGCGCGCGCGAGGTTGGCCGCTTTCGCGCGTGAAAACCCGGACGACCTGGACGCGTTGCGCCGCTTGGCCTCGCTCGAGGCTCGGACCGGGAATGTGGCGGGGGCGATCGAAACGCTCGCACGGTTGATCGACTTCGAGCAAGGCGACGCCTTGATCGAGACCGCCCTCCGCTACAGCGAAGCGTGCGAGATTGGCGGACAAATCGGCGATAGCCGGCTGGCGCTCGAGCGCGCGCTCAACGAAGATCGTCTGCACGCGCAGCTGCGCCGCCAGCTCGAACTCGCGTACGAAGCGCTCGGCGCCCAGCGCGAGCTTGCGGATCTGCTGTACGAGGGCGCGATGAACGAGCCCGACCCGGCGCTTCGGCTCGGCGCCTTGCTGCGCGTAGCTGCGCTCTTGCTCGGCCCGGACGGGGATCCGGCGGCGGCAGTGGGTGTGCTCGAGGCGGCGCGCCAAGAGAGCCCCGACAGCGTCGAGGTGGTGTTGCTGCTCGCGCGTGCCTATGCCCTAGCGCAGCGCGCCGAGGAGGCGCTGGCCTTACTGAATGCGATTGCCGAAGCCAACCGCGGCCGACGCACGAAGAGCATGGCTGGCATCTACGACACGATGGCGCAGATCCATCTGAACGAGGGCTACCTCACCGATTCGCTCCAGGCGCTGAGCAGGGCTTTCGAAATCGATTCGAAGAACGGCACGCTCGCGATGCGGCTCGGGCAACTGGCGCTCGAAATCGACGAGGATGAGCTCGCTCAGCGCGTCTTTCGTTCAGTCTCGATCATGAAGCCGCCGGTGGCCGGCAGCAGCGACGGCGCGTCCGCCGAGCTCAAGGCCGACGCCAATTACTACCTGGCTGTGTTGGCCAGGAAGGCCGGTGACCCACGCAAGGCGAAGGTGCTCGTCAGCAAGGCGCTGGCGGAGAAATCCGACCACGCGGGCGCGCGTCAGCTCTTGGCGGAGCTAGCGTAAAACGCGCTTGACCGTAGGCGGCGACTTTGGGTTAAGTGCGAGCACGATGCAGCGAAGAAAACGGCTCACGAAACGTGAACAAAAGGCGCTGACGCCCGGCATGGCCGGTCAGCAACAGTCGGCACACATCCATTGCATCGCGTGTGGTCGGCATTTGGAGGCGGAGGAATTTTCCGCCATTCCCCCCACGGCCGAGCAGTTGGTCTGCGAGCACCAGTCGCGCTTTCCAGCATGCACCGACTGCGACGTGCCGGCGCGGCGTCTGATCGCCGACCACGACCGCACCGGTAAACCGATCGCGCAAGCTGCGGCTTGGCACTGACGCGTCTACCGCCCCGCTGGCTCAAGGCGGCGCTTATTTGCGGGCCATCCGCTCGCCGCGCTCGCCCTTGACCTTGTTTTTCTTGGGCTTGGCGTCACCGCGGTCGAGCCAGGCGAGCGCACCGTGATAAAGCTCGGGCTTTCGATCCAGCGCGAGCTCGTGACCCATGTCGCCGGGCGTGACGACGCGCGTGTCGACGCCCGCGCGAGCGAGCCAGTCTTCCACCTGGTGCGTGTTGTCGATCACGCCATCGTGCTCGCCAGTGATCAGGAATACGCGGCGCACCCGCTCTTTTGCCGTCTGCAGCGCCTCGAGGCCGGGGCCGCCCCAATATCGATCGCTGGCGGCCAAGATCAACCAGCGATTGAACACATGGGGCTCACGGACCCCTACGTTCATGGCGGCGTACGCGCCCTCGCTGAACCCGATCAACGTGTTTCCATACAGCTGCACGCGGCGCCCGTACTTCTTACGCAACACTTGAATGGCGGCCATGGTCGCGGCGTGCGCGGAAGGCCAATTGTTGTCCCAGGCCCGACCATCACCGTGCGGAGAAGGCCCACTCGGGCACACGAGCCAGCCCAAGCGTCGCGCAACGGGCGCCCAACGTTGACAGTCCTTCTCCGGGTGACCCCCGCGGCCGTGTAGGTAGATCAGGATCGGACGCATGCCGTGCCGGCCTGGACCGCTGGGCTCGAAGTAATACGCGGGGGCCACGCCAGGCGGATTGACGACGTGCATGCCGCCTGGCAGCAGCGTGTCACTGCGGTCCTCGTCGGCTTTTACTTTGGGCTCGACCGCAGGGGGCGCGACGATCAGCGCGGCCTTGCCATCGTCTGGGACCACTGCGGGACTATCGACGGTGTCCGGCGGGCTTTCTTCCCCGACCACGGCCTCCTTGCCGTCTGGGATGCGCAGCTTCATACCGATTTTCAGGCGCGTCCGGCGCTGCATGCCGTTGGCCTCGCACAGGGCGGCGATGGTCACGTTGTAGCGATCGGCGATTCGGCCCAGCGTTTGGCCGGCAGATACGACATGGGTCTCGGCTGAAGCGGGCAAAGCGACCAGCAGCCAGGCCGCGCAGACCATCCGAGTCAGAAAGCGCATGACACGGCCCTATCACACTTGGCCGAAAAGGTAGAAGAGACCAGCGTGCCGGCCGGCTGGTCACTCGACGGAGTCAGCGCCACAGCTCCACGCCCGTGGCCACCAGCCGGAGCTCGACGGCGCTGCCGTCTGAGTTCTTATTAGGGAATTGACCGCCTTCGTTCTCCAGGTGCGCCACGCGCTCGGGCGGGAGGGTATTCACCGCCAGGGTTCCGTGCACCTTGGCGCGCGAGCCAGCGGAGTCGGTGGGCACGAAGAAGCCGTAGTCCTTGAAAGTGACCCGGCAGCCCGGAAGCGTGGGGTCGGTGCCCTCTGCGACCTCCATCCAACAGCCGCGGCGCGTGCAGGCACGGCGCACGTGGCCTTCGACGGTCACGGCTTGGTCGCGAAAGCGCTCTGGCGACGCCAATACATCAGCGAGCGACAACACCGGCTCCGCCCCGAGCTGCGCGCCATAAGTCTTCGGAGCGGGCGGCACGTCCGCGGAGGGGCTAAGAGGAGCTCGGGCTGGCTCAGGGGTGGGCTCGGGCCGCTGCGCCCGGCACCCAACGAGCGCGCTGAGCAGCGCGCTGCATACAAGCTGCGTCCGAGCGGGGGCCATGTGGGCGACAGTCTAGCCGTTACTTGTGGCTGGGCAACGAGTAGCGGACAGCAAAAAAGCCGGCGGTATAATTGTCTGAGCCGCCGCCAGCGATGGTCGATGTGCCGGTGGATTTCAGCCCGTCCGGAATGGGATTGAAATCGAACGCGTAGCGCGTGACGTCGAAGCCGCCAATCAGCTCGACGCTCGAGATGAGGCTATAGCCCGCGAAGATCCCCGCTTCCAAGTTCTGCGTCTTGACGTGACCGGGAAACCAATACCGTTCCAGACCGCCCGTATCGTTTACGAAGCGCGTCCCCACGTGCAGCCCCACGCTGAACGCATCGAGCCGAAACCGGCCCTCCGCGCTCAGACGGAAAAATTTATAGTGCACGTCCGGCACCGTAGGCGCGGCTTCGTCACCGACCAGATTGAAGACTTGCTGCCCGTACCCGGCAACCAAGCCGATCTCGTGGACGCGCACCGGGATCCGCGCCTTGAGCCCGACGAAAAATTGGTTCGCGTCGGTAGTCAGCCTATTTTCGACGACTTTCATCGTGGTCGCGTCGAGCGTGTTGTAGACGGACCGGGTGCCGAAGTTGCGCTCGTAAGTCGCGGTGACTCCGAAGTTGCCGATCCAGCCGCGCGACGTAAACGCGAGCGGGTAAACCGTACCGCCAATGAAGAGCGCAGGGCCGAGCGGCAGCTTATAGGTTTGCGGCTCGGGATATCCGCGCCCGGGATACAGCGCCGCGGGCGTGTCGTGGTAACCGAAGTTACGGTGGATCGCTCGTAGCCCGGCCTCGACCTCGAGCGGGCTGTGCCCGTCCGGGTAGGGCGGCGCGTCCGATGCCGTGACCGATGAGGGCTCGTCACTAGGCGGGGCCGGGCTCGAGCTTTCTTCTTCTTCCGCGGCGGCGCCGGCGGCCGGCGCAGCGTCCGCCGCGCCCGCGGTCGGCGCGGCGACGCCGGGCTTGGTTTGGGCGACCGCATCCGCGAGGCTTAGCCCGGCCGTGTCTTCGATGTTTTTGTCGAGCTTGGCCGCCGTGTCGCCTTTGATCTCGACGTCCTGCACGAGTGCGCCGTCGGCGCCGTTGTGCACGCTGAGCACGAGGCCGCCCTTTTTGACGCTGCCGACGATCACCGCGGTTGCGCCCGCGCTTGCGCCGGCGAAGCGCTTATTGTCCGCACCGGGTTTGGCGGCGGTGGTCTCGCCCACTTCATACTCACCGTCCGCCTTGAGGGCGTTGATCAGTGCCTTGCGCGCGTCCCCGCTCTTCGGGCCGTCGAAGCCGCCGATGAGCACCTTCTTTTTCGCGCTGGCGGCGGCGCCCGGGCCGCCTTTTGCGGCAGCCACCGGGGCGCTCATTGCTAGGAGCAGACTCAAGCTCAAACCCGCGAACACACGCGCGCTGCCGTCACTCGCTCGCATCACGTACCCCCGGTCCCCGCCGTGCTGGCCCCTGCACCGGCCGATCCTGACGCTGGCGGTCCGCCTCCGCCGCCGGCCGAGCTGCCTTGCGCGCCGACCGCCGCCGCCTCGGCGTTGACGAAGGTGGTCACGCAAGCTTTTTGGTCCGCGGTCAGCGAGCCGCCGAGCGGCATGATAGAGCCGCAGTTTCCTTGTCCGCCGTTGATCTTGACCAAGAGCCAGCTAGCGGTGGGATTGGCCGTGTCGACCAGCTTGTCGCCCTTAGGACAAGTCGCCGTCGGATCTACGCTCATGTGCATCGAGGGGACGTTGACCAAGCGCGATGCGAAGTCCGCCGTCTTCAGGTCCAGCCCGGCGCCGATCGTCGAGCCGGAGAAGTGACATACCGTACATTGGTCAGTGAAGATCTTGGTGAGGCACGCGGTATCGACCACGGCGGCTCCGCCGCCAGCGCCCACGGGGCTACCACCAGTGCCGGTGCTGGTGGCTTGATCGAATCGCTCTGGGTTCTCCAAGTCTGCCGGGCAGCCCGTCAGGGTGAGTAGCCCGAGCGTGCAGAGCGCGCTGCCGCACGTCAGGAGGGCGCTCTGGAGGAATGACCGCTTATGGATGGCGCGGCCCGCTGAGGGCAAGCGGTAGACACTGACTTGCGCTTCGGCCGCTGCCGAACCGGATTGCTGCTGCTGACTGTTTATGTGCACAAGGCCTCGGAGCTAACACCACCACGGCTAGTCCAGTCCAGCCTGAAGCGTTGTCAGTGAAGTATGTCTGCGATCAGTGTCGCGAGCCGGTGACTTTATGCGTGAAAAGCGGGTCAGCAAACTTCGAGCCCGGCGGTATAATTTTTTGCCGCGCTCGGCCGAAATCGTCGGCACTGGGCGCTCGATTTGCACCGACGCGAAGTGACGCGCGCGCAGATAACGGGAGTGGCACCGGTCGTACGCAGTCACGTTGACCGACCGCAATCGATCATCCACCTGCACGCTCAGCTGCGCCGCGTGCGGTCAGCGGGCCGCAAGCGTGGCATGGCCTGGGCGCGAATGAGCGGACGGTCGAGCTTGCCAGACGCCAATCGAGGCAATGCGTCGAAGAGGCATACATCCCGCGGCTGTTTGTAAACCGCCAAGCGACGATCCAGAGCGGCGAAAAGCGCGGCTTCGTCGAAGTTTGGCCGATCCTCGGGCTCGAGGGCGACTGCGAGCCGCGCCCCGAACTCCGCGTCTGGGACGCCAAACACGGCGGCGGCCGATAGCCCACCGCAGGCCAACAGGGCGTGCTCGACCTCGGTCGGATCGATGTTTTCGCCGCCGCTGATCACGAGCTCGCTGGCCCGTCCGAATATGAACAGACCACGCTGGGGGTCCAGCTCGGCGCGGTCGCCCGTATTGAAGAAGCCGTCCGCGTCGAAGGGCGCAGGCCGGCCAACGTAACCGCTGAAGAGCGTCGGTCCGCGGACCTCGAGCAGGCCCTGGGTCACGCGCAGCTGGACTCCCGGCAGCGGAAACCCCACTCCGACCAGGCCATTCATGACCGGTGCGGCCGCCTGCGCG
>CAXSGJ010000017.1:29400-102316 GCA_964236865.1 uncultured Polyangiaceae bacterium | reverse complement strand
GTGCCGGCCCGTCTCTCAGCAAGAACGGTCGATTGCTCGCCGAAGCCGCGAAGAAGGGCATCGTCTTCGCCGTCAACTCCAGCGCCCGAGCCCTCGATAGTTACGGCGTCGAGCCGCAGGTCCTAGCATGCATGGAGTCCATCGATGTCTCGCACCTGTTCGAAGGGGTGTCGTACATCGATCGCGTCGCACGCGCTGTTAGTCTGAGCGGTCATCCGCGGTCTCTGCGCGTCGGCAAAGGCCCGCTCTTGCCCATCTTCGAGGGCATTCACCAACTGAATGGCCCGCTCATGAGCCTGCTCGGCTTTCCGGGCATCCCCGTCTCCGGCAGCGTGTCCACGTTGGCGTTCTCGCTCGCGGAGCGCCTCGGCTGCTCCCCGATCGTCTTTGTTGGGCAAGATCTGGCGTACACGGACGGCAAAGCCTATGCGGCCGGCACTCCGTATCAGGAATCGCGCGTGCGTTTAGCCGCCGATGGCGAGCACCTGGAGCACGACTGGTGCGAGACGCTGAAAGGCGCGCACAACCACGGTGACAGCAAGATGCAGGAGCGCGAGCCGCTGCGGATGGTCACGGCGTGGGGCGGCCGCGGGCGGGTATACAGCACCATCGGCTTTGGAGCGGTGCGCGATTGGCTACAAGCGGCGAGCCGGGTACTAGCGCAGGACAGGCCGGAGACGCGGCTCATCAACGCGACCGAAGGCGGCGCTCGTATCGAGGGCTTCGAGGAGGTCCTGCTGTCGGATCTGCTCGCGACCCTGCCCGAGCAACACATCACGGCACAAAGCTTGCGGCGAGACGCGGAGCGAGCGCAAGCGCCGCTCAGCACCGACCACCTGCTCCGCTGGTGCGGCGAGCAGCGCGGGCTCGCGCGCGCTGTGCGTCACGCCGCGCGACGCATCCGTCGCCTGGGCGAGGCCAGCCAAAAAGCGCTCGTTGAAAGCGACTCGGGCAAGATCAGCAAGGGCTTCAAGAAGCTCGAGATCGCGGAGCTCGAACTCCGCACGGCCGTCGCTCGCATGCCTTTCGTCGACGCTTGGTCCCACGCCGAGGTCGACCGCGTACTCGACGCGAGCGGATCGACCGAGACCGTGCGTGACGACCACGACAGCGCACGGCGCGCCATCTCACTGGAAGTTTCACTGGCCGGCGTGATCGAAGACTGCGCGGGCGAGGTCGAGCGCGAGCTAGCCCAGCTCAGCGAGCGGCTGGGCCACGCAGCGCCGGACCAAAGCTCCTCGAACACTAACGATAACCCGCAACCCGAAGAAGGAACCTTGCCATGATCGACGTCAAATCCAATATCCAGGCGCTCGACGCGCAACAAAAACTCAACTCCACGCAAATGGCCGTGAACAAGAGCTTTCAAAAGCTGTCCAGCGGCTTTCGCATCAACACCGCCGCTGACGACGCAGCCGGCCTTGCCATCAGCGAGAGCATGAAGTCGCAAATCCGCTCGTACACCGTCGCCGAGCGCAACGCGAACGACGCGATCTCCATGACGCAGACGGCTGAAGCGTCACTTGGCGACATGCACGACATCCTGGGTCGCATGCGCGAGCTCGCGATGCAGGCGTCGAACGGCGACATGACCGGCATCGATCGCGGGTACATCGACACCGAATTCAAATCACTGCAGGCGGAAATGAGCCGCATCGAAGGCTCGGCGCGGTTCAACGACCGGCAGCTGGTTTCGGCCACAGCCAGCAACGTGACCTTCCAGATCGGCTTGAACAATACGGCTAGCGACCAGATCACTTTGACCTTCGGAGGTCTAAACTTGACCTCCATCCTGGCGGCTTCCACCAGCCTCGGCGGAGCCACGACTGGCAACGCGCTCGCGTCGTTGTCCGTGATCGACAACGCCATTCAAACCATTTCGACCAACCGCGCCAAGTACGGCGCGACCTTGAATCGCTTGGATATCACCGTCTCGTCGATCCAGACCATGCGCCTGAACATCACCTCGGCAAACTCACGCATCCGGGACGTGGATGTCGCCGAAGAGACGGCGAATCTGAGCAAGAACCAGGTGCTCTCGCAGGCCGGCGTGTCGGTTTTGGCCCAAGCCAACCAACTGCCTCAGCTCGCGCTCAAGCTGCTCCAGGGTTGAGCCTCGTCGCTCGCCCGCTGACTTCGCGCTACGCGCGCCGGGCGGACCCCGCGCGGGCGGCAATGTAGGTGAAGCACCGCTCGCTGTCGCGCTCGATTGCGGTCGAGATCAGAGTGGATTTCCCTCAAGGCCTGAGAAGCGACTCCGTTCATGGTGGGTGACGGGCAATGACGCCCCGACGAGCCAGCCCCGCTGGCCTCGTAACCTCCAAGAAGGAGCACTCTCATGGCTATCAATATCCAAACCAACTACGCAGCACTCTCGGCCCAGAAAAACCTCAACGGAAACCAGAAGCTCCTCGCCGGCAGCTTTCAAAAGTTGTCCAGCGGCTACCGCGTGAACAGCGCGGCAGACGACGCGGCAGGCCTCGCCATCAGCGAGTCCATGAAGTCGCAGATCCGTTCGTACACCGTTGCTCAACGGAATGCGTCGGATGCTCAGTCGATGGCGCAAACGGCGGAAGGCGCGCTCGGCGACGTCCACGACATCATGGGTCGTATGCGTGAGCTGGCCGTCCAATCCTCCAACGGTGATTTGGGCAGCACCGACCGCGGTTACATCGCCACCGAGTTCAAGTCACTCCAGAACGAAGTAGGTCGTATTCAGGGCTCGGCAAAGTTCAACGGCAAGCTGTTGATCAACGCCACCGCCGCGACCACCACGTTCCAGGTGGGCCTGAACAACGTGTCATCCGATCAGATCAAGGTCACCTTCGGCGGCGTGCAGCTGACGGCGATCACCAGCAACGCGACGGACTTGAGCACGGCGACCGGCGCCCTGAACGCCCTAGCCACCATCGACACGGCGATCCAGAACGTCTCGACCGCCCGCTCGAACTTCGGTACGGCCATGAATCGTATGGATTTTGCGACCAGCAACATTCAAACGATGCAGCTCAACATCACGGCGGCCAACTCGCGCATCCGTGACGTGGACGTGGCCTCGGAGACCGCGAGCTTGAGCCGGAACCAAGTGCTAGCTCAAGCTGGCGTGGCAGTTCTCGCCCAAGCCAATCAAATCCCGCAGTTGGCGCTGAGCCTAATCGGTCACTGAGTAACGAGAAGTAGGCCTTGGCTGTCGGCTCCTTTGGGGTCGGCAGCCTTCCTGCTTTTGTGCGTGAATTTCCAGATTTTTCCTGAGGAAAAGCGCGTCGCGACCGTTCTTTGGAGTCGAGGCAAAGCATGGCTACGACGGGCAGCAGCAACAGTCTGAGCGGCGTGGGATCGGGCATCGACACGTCGGCCCTGATCACCGGGCTGGTCAACGCCGACTCGGGCAGGCTCAACGCGCTGAAGAGCAAGCAGACGTCGACCCAGTCGGCGGTGTCCACTCTCTCCGACATCAGCTCGACGCTGAGCACCCTGCAGACCGCAGTCGACGCGCTCAGCACGACGACCGGCGTCGGCAGTTACAGCGGGACGTCGAGCGGCACGGCGATCGCGGTCAGCACCAGCGGCAATGCGTTGCCCGGCTCGTACTCGATGTCGGTGACCCAGCTGGCCAAAGAGCAGCGCACCTACTCCAATACGCAGACTTCTGCCAGCACTGCGCTCGGCATGAACGGAACGCTCGGCATTCAGATTGGCACGAAGAATACCAGCGTGAACATCGTAGGTACCGACACGCTCGATCAAATCGCGAGCAAGATCAACGGCGCCGACGCCCGCGCCGGAGCCTCCGTGTTCTTCGACGGGACGAATTACAGACTGCAGGTACGAGGCCTGGACACGGGCCGAGACAATGCACTGGCGTTCAGCCAGGCGGGCTTCGATCTGGGCTTGGATGTGCCGGCCAATACGGTCCAAAACGCACAAAACTCGGTGGTGAACATCGACGGCTTCGACGTGGAACGCTCGAGCAATCAAGTAGTGGGCGCGATTCAGGGCGTGACTCTAGCGCTGACGGCCAAGACCACGAGCCCGGTCGACGTGACCATCGCGAGTAATGCGACCGGTCTCGAGACTAAGATTCAGGCCATCGTCAGCGCGTACAACTCGGTGCTGGCGAAGATCAATACCGCGGCAGGCCACGGTTCGTCGGCGGCCGGCAATAGCGCGTTGGCCAGTGACTCGACCTTGCGGTCGATCAGCAACAAGCTCAGCACCACCCTGCAGTCGGCGACGGGCACCGGCAAATACAGGACGCTCGGCGCGGTGGGTCTGTCCCTACAAAAGGACGGCAAGCTTGCGCTCGACACTGGCAAGCTAGAGGCGGCGCTGAGCTCGGACCCGAATTCCGTCAGCAACCTGTTCGCCGGCAGCGGCACCAGCACGGGCGTCATGAGCTCGCTCAGCAAAGCGATCGCCACGTACAACCAGACCGGCACCGGCCTCCTGATCCAACACCAAAACGATTTGCAGTCTCGGCTCTCGGGCTTCTCCGACCGCATCAACCGGGAGCAGGACCGCCTGGACTCTTACCAAGCCCTGCTGAGCAAGCAATTTACGGCGATGGACACGACCGTCACCTCGAACAATTCAGACCTCGGTTACCTCGTCAACCTCTACAACAGCAGCAGCAGTAAGTAATCCGAAGGCTCTCAAATGCTCGAGTCCACCGCCGCCGCACGCTACACGCAAGTTCGCAACAGCACCTCTACGCCTGGGGAGCTCTTGTTGGCTCTGTACGACGGCGTATTCCGGTTTCTGAATGGCGCGAAGATTTGCATCCAAAACAAGCAGCTCCCCCGCGCGCGTGAGCTCTTGTCGAAGGCCTACGCCATCATCTCCGAACTGACCATCGCGCTCGATCACGGCGTGGCACCCGAGCTCTGTGGGCAGCTCGACGGCTTGTACGCTTTTTGCATGGATCGAATTCAAGTGGCCAGCCGCAAAGCAGATACGGTCTCGATCGACGAAGTCACGCGCGTACTGACGCCGCTGCGAGAGGCGTGGACCATCGCCGTTCCCAAGTCGATTCAAGAAGCCCACGCGGCCGCGCACAAACCATGACCACCCTGGGAGCATCGGGCGAGTCGGTGCCGGCCAAGGCAGGCGGCGAGCCAAGCTACGAGTTCGGCCGGCGAGAAGCCGAGGTCGTGGCGCGCTTTCCGTCTGGTACGCGCGTCGCCGTCACACGTGGCCGTGTGCGCGCCTACCCGGGGCTGATGAGTAGCGCGCCGAGCACGCTGGCCTTTTATCAAACCTTTGCGCCGTTGCTCAGTGGCAAGCACGTGCTCGATGTTGGCGCTGGTTCCGGCCTCGGAACGCGCTCACTGTGCGGCCAGGTGTCGCACGTCACCGGTCTCGACAACGACGTCAGAGCCCTGGAATTTGGCCGTGAATACGCCCCCCAGGCCGAATTTTTGCAAACCGATCTATGTCACGCCTTGCCCGTGGATCGCGCGGACGCCGCGGTGCTCGTGGATGTGCTCGGGCACGTGTCGCGGCCCGAGGCGGCGCTCCGGGGGTTGAGAGCCTGCTTGCCGGTGGGCTCCAAGCTGTTCGTCGCCGAGCCGAAGGCGTACGCGTCGCAGCGGCTGATCGCCCCGGCGTGCCGCGCGTTTTCCAAGCGCGCGCTCAGCCGGCTGCTTCTGCGCTCGGGCTTCGAGGTCGAAGAGACAGCAAGCTCGGTCACGAGCTTCGTCGCGCTCGTGGCACGGCGCTCCGAGGACGTGGCGCTCGACGCGCTGGTCGAAGGGTTCCATCAAGTCGGCCGCGGCCAGCTCACGGCGGCACGTCGGGAATTCGTGCGCGCGGGTCAGAGCGAGCGCCGAGACGTGCGCCTGGAGGCGCTGCTCGGCGAAGCAGAAGCCGCCTTCGCGTCGAACGAGGGAGACGTTGCGGTGCGTTGCTACTTCGAAGCCAATGAGATCGACGGCCAAGACGGCCGCGCGTTGTCTGGGCTCGCGCGCGTCGCCCTCGCCACTGGCGAGCTGGATGACGCCTTTCGGCTGGCGCTCGACGCCTTGAAGCGCGATCCCACGGAAGCCGCCGTCAACACCGCCATGGCCCTGGCCGCCGAACAGCTCTCGCATCCAGATGCCTTCAACGCCTGGCGCGTCGCGGCAAACCTTGCTCCCGATGACCCTGAAGCCGCAACCGGCTTGGCACGCGTGTCCACCGCCAAAGAAAACTACTCATTCGCAATTCAAGTGTTCGAACGGCTACGCGGCTACGGCAGCGCGCTCGGTGTGGATTTTCACGTCACGCTCGCCTGGCTGCTCCTCGCCGACGGCCGCAAAAGCGACGCCAGCGTGGAAGCCCGCTATGCCTCCGCGCTCGCGCCCTCGGATCTCGCCGTCACGGAGCTGATCAGCGCGCTGACCGCCCTCTGACTCACTCGCTGACGTTCAACGCTCCGCCCCAGCGTCATCCCGCCGGGGTCGCCTCGAGCTGGATCGATGGTCACGCGCAGCGCCTGAGCGAGACCGAGCCTTCGGCGGCGCAGTGCGCCGGGAAGAGAGCCGGCGTTCGGGGTGCATGGCGGGGTCGCGATCGCCCCTCGCCTGGGGCAACGGCCAGCGGGCTTCAGCTGCCGGTTTCGGCCAGGCCCGGCGAACGCTCGGCGACCAGCGCGGCTTCCACGATTTCGCAGATGCCGTGCCAAGCCAGGATGTGCAGCTCCTGCACGCGCGGGGTAGATGCTTCTGGCGCTTTGAACGAAAGCTTGGCTGCTTTCGCGATCGGGCCGCCGTTTCTACCGGTAAAAGAGATGCCCAATGCGCCTTTTTCGCGCGCGGCTTCCAGCGCCCGCACCACGTTCGGGGAGCGGCCGCTGGTGCTGATGCCGACCACGATGTCGCCCGGGCGAGCGTGGGCTCGCACTTGACGCGCGAACACGTCCTTGAAGTCCCAATCGTTGCCGACGGCGGTCAAAATGGAGGTGTCGGTGGTGAGCGCCAACGCAGGGTAAGGCTCGCGCTCGATGGCAAAGCGACCCACGAGTTCGGCCGCCACGTGCTGCGCGTCCGCCGCGCTGCCGCCGTTGCCGCAAAATAGAACTTTGTGTCCCGTGCGCAGGGCGCCGGCCAATACCTCGGCAATTTCTGCCAAGCCAGTCAGCGACTCCGAGAGCAGCTTCTCGTGCGCGCGGATGCTGTCTTCGACGATACGCTTCAAGGCGCGTTCATGCTCGGGCATGCGCTGATGCATGGCGCGCGCGCTGAGCAAGAGCTCGACCGCTTCGGCGACGGCCCCTTCCCCACCACGCGCTTCGAGCACCCGGTGCGCTTTGGCGCGCGCGGCGGCCGAGGCGTCAGATGGGCACAACGCGAGGCCCACCATCGGAAACGCGAGCGCGTCGCGATCGGCGTCGCCGACGAAGCACACCCGGCTCAGCTCGACGTTCATCTCCTGGGCCAGCGTGCGCAGCGCAAGCACCTTGTCTTTTGCGCCCGAAAGCACCAAATCGGCGTTCAGGCGGTCGGCGATCGCGGACTGCAACAGAGAGCTCTCGCCCGTCACCAACGCGAGCTTCAGCCCTTCCCGGCGAGCTTTTGCGAGCGCATCCAAGTCACGGAAGGCGATGCCTTTGGTCTCTTCGCCGTGCGCGCCGATGCAGATCTTCCCGTCGGTGATCACGCCGTCGATGTCGAGTGCCAGTAGCTCAATCGGTTTTACCAACACGTTCGGCCTCCATCTACGATCAAATTCGAGCCCGTCATGTACGAGGACGCGTCCGAGCACAGGAAAACCAGGGCAGCGCGGTACTCATCGCGCTTGGCCATGCGCCCCATGGGGATCAGATTGGTGAGCCGCTCCACGAACTCGTCGGGCTGCCCCGCGTACACGCCCCCCGGGACGAGGGCGTTGACGCGCACGTTCTGCTCTGCCCAATAGGTCGCGAGGTACTTGGTAAACATTACCAATCCTCCTTTAACGACCGAGTACGTCACGGGTTTAACCGGCTGTTCCGATTCGGCCAGCCCGGGCTGGCGATAGATGCGTTGGTCGGGTGCGATGAGGCCCAAATCCGAGGCAATGTTCACGATCACGCCGCCGCCGTGTGAGGCCATGTGGGCGCCGAACACTTGGCTTACGAGGAACGCGCCCGTCAAGCCAACCGCCAAATCGCGCGACCAGTCCTCGAGCGAAAAATTCTCGAAGCGCGAGGCCGAGAGACCTTTGCCTTCGACCTTTGGATTGTGCGCCGCGTTGTTGATCAAGCCGTCCAGGCGCCCGTGCGCTGCCAGCACGGCTTGCAACGCCGCCTGACTCGAGGCGCCGGACGTGACGTCCAGTTCGACCGCACTGGCCGGCACACCGAACTCTCGAGCGACGCTTGCCGCTGCGTCCTTGGCGGCTTCGATCCGGAGGTCGGCGATCACGGGCGTGCCGCCTGCGTCCGCGATCGCCTTGGCGTGCTCGACGCCCAATAAGCCAGAGCCGCCGGTGATCAGGAGCACGCGCCCCGACAGATCGAAGGCAGAAAGCTTGGCTCGCGCGGCCCCACTCATGACGGGTGACGATGCCCTTCTTCTTCAGAATCCGGCTCGCCACGCTGAAAGCGCTCGACTGCGGCGGCCAAGGCCGGGATCTGCTCAGGGTAGTCGAGCTCGTGAATCTTGCCTTCGACCACGAACGGCAAGACCACTCGGCCGACCATGGAATCGAGCGCGAGGACGGTGCGCGGCCGCACGATGTCCACGTAGCCGTTCTGCCAATACACCGCGGGCAGCTTTTGGCGAGGCATGGAATGCGACTCCGGAAAGCCCGGCAGTGCCAGCGCTTGGCGCAGGTAGGGCCCCTCGATGCACCACATTTTGTAAGGCGTTTGCTCGGCCAAGCCCACTGCACGCAAGCTATCGGCCTCCGGGTGACGGAGCATCAGCTCGACCGCGCGCTCGAGCAGCTCGATACGACGCACCGGACCGGTGGGGCGCAGGTGGACGACGAGATCGGGCGTATACCCCTGCTCCTGCAGGAACGAGAGGGCATGGCGGAACACCTGCAAATCGGTAGCGGTGTCACTGGCGGCCTCTGCCGGGCGTTTGAACGGAACCTCGGCACCGAAACGGCGGGCGACCTCTGCGATCTCATCGTCGTCCGTCGATACGATCGTGCGCGTAACGGGCGAGCATTCGAGCGCGTGTGCGATCGAATACGCGATTAGGGGCTTGCCCGCGACCTGCAGCAAATTCTTACGCGGCACCGACTTCGAGCCACCGCGCGCCGGGATCAGGGCCAACACTTCGGGCTTGTTCATGAGCTCAGGATCTCTATCCGCTTCTGAGTGCCGTCGGCCTGTGACTCGAGCAGTTTGACGGCAACTTGTAAGCTGAGCGCTCCGTCGCGGATCGAGGGCGTGCACGGTTCGCGGCGAATGACGCAGCCGAGGAAGTGGGCAAGCTCGTCCAGAAAAGCCTGGTTGCGCGGAAACCGTGAGTAATCTTGCCGCTCCAGCACTTGGCCCGACTCGTCGCAGTGTTCCAAGAAGCGCCCGCTCAAGCTCCAGCACAGCTTGCCGCGCTCGCCGATCACGGTGGCGCTGCGCTGCGCGGGCCGCTGCACGAAGTCTTGGTGCAGCTCCGCGAACAGTGAGCTGCCGTCGGCGCGGCCGAACTCGAGCAACGACAACGAAAGATCATCCACGTCGACCTCCAGCGACGACACGTGGCCGCCCATGGAAAACACTCGCCGGGGCGCGCCGAAGAGCGCGCACAAGTAGTCGATCTCGTGGATCTGAGACAAAGTGACGCCGCCTCCCAGCTCGCGCTTGGCCGCGTACATGCGCCGGTAATCCTCGTACGGATGAAAGCCCGGCAGGTATTCGCCCACCTCGGCTCGCACCGAGAGCACTCGCCCCAGCACTCCCGCCGTCAGCAGGGCGCGTAGCCGCAAAAACCCGGGGTGATGGCGCAATTGATAGGCGACGCAGGTAGTCAGATTTTTCTGCTCGCACAGCCGCACCAGTTCGGCCACCTCCGCCATGGAGTGCGAGAGCGGCTTCTCGATGAACAAATGACAACCCAGGCTCGCGGCGTGAAGCGCGATCGGGACGTGCAGGCTGCTCGGATTGGTGATGAACACCACATCGGGCTTCACCGCAAACGCCTGCTCTAGGTCTGAGCAAACGTGGATCCCGTAGGTGTGCTCCAGGTCGACGCCGGGCAGGACGTGCAAGCTGTCGTCGAGCGTGCGCCGCTCACGCCGCACGCGATAGGCCGTGACCTCGACCGAGTCACCGAGCAAGGTGCGCAGGTTTCGCAAATGCCGTTGCCCGACGCCGCCTAGCCCGACGAACAGCACCCGCTGAATCGCCTGACGTGCTTCCATGGGACTGCCCTGAATGGCTTGGCGAGAAGGTTCGGCCTGCACTAAGCCGCCCTTGGCATGCCGAGCTGCTCCCGCACGAAACGGAGCGAGTGCTCCGCCGAATGCTCCGGCTCCGCGTCGAAGAAATGTTGCGTCAAAAAATCGCCCCGGTAGCCGGCCTCGGCTAAGGCCGCGAAGAAACCCGGAAAATTGGCGTCGCCGCGCCCAAACGGCTGGCTCGTGCCGTGGGTCACACGATCCTTCACGTGGACGGCTTCGAGCAGCGGCAAAAGCGGCAAGATATCTCGAGCGATGTCGAACCCCTGGGCGGTGGAGTTGCCGCAATCGTAGTACGCACGGACCTTGTCGTGAGCGATACCGCGGATCACGGCGGCGTAGTCTCGGCCCGGAATCTCCATCTCCAAGCCGAGCACCACATCATGCTCGTCGAGCGCCGAGCCCACACTGCGGATGCTGTCCGTCACTTCGCGCACCAGCTCCGCCGTGCCTACCGCCGACGTCTCGAGCAGAGGCAAGAGGATGCGCGTTGCGCCGAGCTCGCGCGTCCAACGCACGAGCTCCGCGAGCGCGGCAGCGTGCTCGATGCGCTCCTCGGCAGTGCCCCCGGCCAGACGGTGGATCATGAAATAATCGGCGCACACGCTGCCGACCGGCAGACCGCTCTCGGCCGCGCAGGCGCGAATGGCAGCGCGGCCGGCGCGGCTAGCGATTGGATTTTCCCGCGCCCGATCCGCCTCGTAGATCCATTCCAAGTACGAAAAGCCGAGGCGCTTGGCCCGAGCGAACTCCTCCGGCCAGGTCTCATGCGGAAACGCTTGCAGGCGAGTCGCCGGCCGCGGCGAGAGCCGGCCTTGCATGACTCCGACGCGGGGCTGCTTCACGGATCCGTGCTCCGGCTCAGCCCACGCGGCGCAGCTTCTTCATGATCGGAACCTCGTCCGCGCTGACCTTCTTCACGCCGTCACCGAGGCTCGCCTCGATACTGCGGGTGTCGCGCACGAGCTTCATCAAGCCTTGTGGCTCGACGCTGGCCGCCTGGTCCGAGCCCCACATCGCGCGGTCCAGCGTGATGTGTCGTTCGATCATGGCTGCGCCCAGGGCCACCGCGGCGTAGCTCGTCGCGAGCCCCACCTCGTGCCCCGAGTAGCCGACCGGCACGCCGTAGCGCGCCCGCAGGACCGGGATCATACGCAAGTTCAGATCGGCGATCTTCGCCGGGTAGGCGCTCGTCGTGTGCAAGAGCACGAGCTCGTCCGTGCCCAGGACCTCCACTGCGTGGTCGACTTGGGCCAAGGTGCTCATGCCCACCGAGACGATCATCGGCCGCTTCATTTTGCGGTGATGCTTGAGCAAGTGGTCGTCCGTCAGGCTCGCCGAAGCGATCTTGTAGGCGACCGGATTGAACTGCTCCATGAAATCCACGGAAGCCTCGTCCCAGCAGGAGGCGAACCAGGCGATGCTCCTCTCCTTGCAGTAGCGATCGATGTTTTGATACTGGTCTTGACCGAACTCGAGCCCGCGCTTGAGGTGACCATTGGTCGCACCGAACGGATTTTCGCGGGGCTTCGCCAGTTCTTCCGCGGTGTACACCACGTCGACCGTGCGCTTCTGAAACTTGATGGCGTCCGCTTCGGCAAAGGCCGCTAGATCGACCAGCCGCCGCGCGATACCGAGATCACCATTGTGGTTGATGCCGATCTCCCCGACGATGTAGCAGGGGTTGCCGTCGCCTACGAACTTATCGCCGATCTTGACTTGGACCATCATGTTCTCCGAGTTTCGGCCTGGTAGTGCAAAGGCCGTTCCAGTCATATTTGCTTGTCGGCGACGACCAACAACATCCACTCTTTGGAGAAGCGGACGAACTTAGAGCGCTTGAAGGAAGTCGGAAGTAGCGCGGCCGCATCCGCTAGCGGACGCAGCCACGGGCGCGCCCAGAGCAGCGGCAGCTGGCGAAAGCGCGCGGCCTCACGCACCTGAAAGCCATGGCAGGCGATGCATTCTCGAAGCCCAGGCAGGGTGAACGGGCGCACGTGCGTCCAATCGTCATAGAAATGACGCCACTGTGCGGTCCAATCTGGCACCAGCGAGATCATGCGCCCACCGGGCGCGAGAACGCGGTGACACTCCTTCATGAGGGCACTGATGTCCACGATGTGCTCGAAGACCGACTTCGAGAAGAGCACTGAGAAAGCGCCGTCCGAAAATGGCAAGCCGGTGCGTTCGTAGTCGGCAAGCACCACCGGCTCCGCGAACCTGGGCACACTCGGCCGTGAGCGATCGATGCCCAGGGCGTCAAACCCCTGACGCGCGAAGCCATGCAAAAACTCACCGCGACCCGAGCCCAGATCGAGCAATTTGCTGCCCTGATAGCCGGCTAAATAGCTATTCGTGAGGTAGGCCGTGAGCTCCGCGGGATAGCCGGTATAAGGCTTCTGCTGCTCGCTGTAACGCATATCCGGGTAGTTGTACGTGCCGTCGCTGTTGGCCTTCGCGGCGGGCACGCCAGGCATTGCGAAAGGGTTCATGAGTCCTTTTGATCGCCATTCCCGGCCACGATACGAAGCGCGGCGCGGCTGATTTCGTCGCCGATGCGTAGCGCATCGATCAACGGCGAGGTCGGCTGTGAGCCGAGCGCGTAGTCTTCATAGCGCTGGCTGGCGAGCGGCGTCGCGTGCAGGTCGAGCTCTGCGGGCGCGCCGAGCTCGCCCAAGTGCGAACCGATGGCGCCGAAGCCGTGGGTCAGCGCTTGATTGCTGATCGAGGCGACCGAGCGGGTGTAGGCGGCGGCGTCGCCGGTGAAGTAGCCGCGCTGTTTGAGGCCGCTCACGAAGCCCACGGGGTCGCCCGCCTGCGCGCTCGCCGTCGCCTCGGGAAAGCGCTGCGTGAGCAACTTCACGTAGTCGGTCGCGCCCTCTTCTGCCGTGTGATAAGCGCGGAAGCGATCGGTGATCGTGCGCTCGGTCTTGCCGAAGCCCTCGCGCGTGTGCTGCGAGACAGACAGGCCGCTCGGACCCATACCCTTGATACCGCCAAAATTGTAGTTGTACATCGAGCCGCCGTTGGCGGTTTCGTGCGCCCATTGCGCGGTGAGAATGGACAGCGTCTTTGCGCTAGGCGGCTCACCCGTGAGCTTGGTCCAGGCCGCACGGAGCGCGTCAGCGGCCTGGATGCCGTCTAGCCGAGTGCGCGCTGGCGGCACCAGTGCAGGCGGGCTCGAGGCTCGAGCCCGCGCCGTCAGCAGGGCCTCGAAGTCTGGCGCGGCCTCTTCGCGTGCGCGAGATGGGGCGCTGAGCTCCGGCGAAGTCGGCAAGCCGAGGCTGATGCTTGAAATCGTAGCGGCCACTTTAGGCCGGCTCAGCGCAAGTTTTGGGCCAACCCCGCGACGAGCGCGTCAACGGCTCAGCCGTTATCGAGCTTCGACTTCAACATCGTCAAATCTTCGAGCAAGTCGAAGAGCTCCGACTCGAGACCGCGGTTGCCGATCAATGTGATCGCATGATCGATGTTGTTGATCTCGATTTTGCTCGAGCGCGAAGCCGCGCGTTGAATACAACGCGCGACCAGAATCGGGATCTTACTCACCAAAGTGCCGATGTTTTTGCCGGCCGCGTACGGGTCATTCAACGCGCGCAAGAGCTCGTGGATCTTGTCTAGATCCTTCAAGTGCTTGGCTTGGACTTTGGTATCGGCGGGATCCACGGTGAGTGGGCCCGCGACGGGCGCGCGCATCACGGACTAGTGTTTGCGAAGACGAGGCCGCTCGCAAGTGCCTGTCGGTTGCGGCAAAGGTGGGCACTCGCCCACAAAGTGTCAAAAGCTCGACGCTGCGTTCGTCAATCGTCGGGTGATTTTCCCCCACCCCCGAGTTGGGGGGCCCGGCCCAGTGCGAGTCATTTGCTCGCCGCGGCGCGGTGACCGTCGACGGATTCGAGGCGTCGGAGATTCCAAAACGCGCCGGGCGAGGCTTGGCGCGGCGCTTGCTCACCGAGGCCAAGGCATGAGCACCGGCATTTGGTCAGCGGCATCGGGTGCGGTCGGGCAGATCGCGGCGCTGGATACGGCGGCGCAGAACATCGCCAATGCGACTACCCCGGGCTTTCGAGCGGAAGAAGCGGTCTTCCGCCAGACCCTGGTAAAAGCCGTGAACGGTGATCCAGCGACCCGCTCCCTGCGATACGCGGTCTCCAGGACCACGGTGCCGGATTTTCACGCCGGGCAAATGGTGCAAACCGGGCGCCCGCTCGACGCGGCCATCTCGGACGACAAGAGCTTCTTTGTCGTCTCCACGCCGCAGGGCGAGCGCTACACGCGCGCCGGCAGCTTCCGCATGGCGATCAACGGCACGCTCACCACGCCCGACGGGTATCCAGTCCTCGCGGCCAACCGCCGGCCCGTGAAAACGGACCCGCACTCGGCCAACATCAGCATCGATCGCGAAGGCAACCTGGTGACGGACGGCGTGAAAGGGCAGCAGCTAGGCCTGGTCACGTTTCCGAACTTGGGTGGGCTCGAGCGCGACGGCCAGGTGCTGTTCAAGGCGCGCCCGGACGCAGGGTCGACGGTGGCTTCCGACGCGCTGCTCGAGACTCAATCGGTGGAGCTGTCCAATGCCAACGCGGTGACCGGCATGACGGCACTGGTCACGACTTCGCGCAATTTCGAGATGATCAGCAAAGTGATCGAAGCCTTCAGCGACATCGACAAGCGCGCGGCGACCGGCATCATGGGCAAGTAGGCGGGTGCGTCAGCGCTGAGGCCGGGCGGGCTTGCGGTGCACGCCGAGCGCGGGCGGGAGCTCCTGCGGGAGCTCGTCCAAACGCACGGGCTTGGGCTCGGCGGCCCCCGGGCTCGAAACCGGCGGTCTCACCGACGGCGCGCCCGCCCCGCTCACGCTGGCAGCGGGCGCAACGGCAGCGCGGCTGGACGGAATGCTGACCGCCGGCCGGGAGACGACCCAAGCGAGCCCCAGAAGTAAACAAGCTGCGCCCGCCGCCAAGGCGGCAAGCACGCGCCGGTCCACCGGGCGGCTAGGCCTGGGCAAAGGCTCGCGCGGCGGGATGATCTCCACCGCCTTCATGTTCCGCAACGTTATGGCGCGCGTCGAGGTCATGGATTGCAAATCTGGAAGCTGTAAGGCCA
The DNA here is from genome assembly GCA_964236865.1 of uncultured Polyangiaceae bacterium. Classification (GTDB taxonomy): domain Bacteria; phylum Myxococcota_A; class Polyangia; order Polyangiales; family Polyangiaceae; genus PMG-095. The sequence goes on along the minus strand of CAXSGJ010000017.1, from coordinate 86,845 downwards.
ATGCCTCGGCGCCTAAACGACCATTCATTTCGGCGAAGGTGACCCGGAGCAGGTGCTGCATCGTGGCGGCATCCTCGAAGCGATTGGCTTTGTCGTAGGCGAGGGCCTTGTCGACGAAGCGGATCAGACTCGGATGCAGGTCTGGCCGGCGCGCGCCGATCGAGCGCGCGGGTCGGGTGACAGCCATGGCCAGCGTCTCACCAACGGTGTCTCCGACGTGCACGAACTCGCCGGTTAGAAGCGTGTATAGGGTAGCGCCCACCGCCCAAAGATCCGTGCGGCCGTCGACATCCTCCCAGCGGCCTCGGGCCTGCTCGGGCGCCATGAAAGCCGGGGTTCCCATGGCACTACCCGCCAACGTCGTGCTGAGCGGCGAGCTCAACTCGCGGACGCGGGCAATGCCAAAGTCCAGAACCTTGACCGTCCCATCCCGGGTCAAAAACACATTACCGGGCTTCAGATCACGGTGAACGATGCCCTGGGCATGAGCCGCGGATAGGGTGTCGAGCAGCTGGTCGACCACGGATAGCGCCTCATTCGAGGTCAACCGGCGGCCTTTTCTTAGCCAGCGTTGCTCAATGGTCTCGCCATCGAGCAATTCCATGACTAGGAATGCGAGGCCATCTTCCGAAACATCGTCATAATCGACGGCCACCGCGCCGCGCTGGCCGATGGCGTTTGCGACATACCCTTCGCGCAGAAACCGTTTGCGAATCTTCGCGTCCAGCGACAATTCGGGGTGCAGCACTTTGATCGCCGCCCGCTTATTGGTGTGATGCGTAGCGACGTACACCGCCGCCATACCCCCTACACCGAGCAGCTGATCGAGGCGCCACTTTTGCTTCAGCACCGTTCCGATACGCGCCCTGGCCCGCGCGGTCACTGCCTCGAGTTCAACCGGCATCGTAGAGTGTGCTAACTTAGCATGACAGAAAACGCGAGTGTTCGAGGCTAAACGCGGCTTGCCCTGAATTTCCTGGGCTTTCAGCGGCCGCAACAATAGATCATGTGATGACTCCGCTTGACGAGTATCGCATTGTCATGAGAGAGGGCAAGCATGGCCTCGGCCAAGCGTGACATCCGACACATCATCGATTCATTCTCCGAAGACCTAATTCTGATTGCGCAAGACATTGCTCGCGAGCATGTCGAGCGCGCAGTCACCGAATGGCAAGCGAAGAATCAGAAGCTCTTGGCGAAGAAGTCCGTCCAAGACGAAAAGGCGTCGCGCCAAAACGAAAAGACGTTGCGAAACCAGCGAGCCCTCGAGCGCATCGAGCGGGTCGCTGAACGTCGTCGCGAACGTGAGGAAAGAAAAGCCGCCGAGCGGGCACTACGCCTCGAGCAACGCTTGCTCGCATCCGGCGCAGCGGGCGCGGCCGCCAGCTCGGAAGCCAGCGGGAGAAAGCCCCGGGGCCGCCGAAGCGGCTTGCTCGCCGAGAACGGCGCACAGAAAGAGCCCGCGCCGCAACCGCTGTTCGTGCATAAGCGCCGGAGAGATGGCGAAATCCAGCAGCTAAAACGGACCGACGAAGAGCCTGCGGGCTTGGGCCCGCCGGCTGTCGCGCCGGTAGCTACCGTGAACAATGCGCCCTCGGTGCCGGAGCAGTTGTTGCTCGGCCTCTAACCGTTCGATGCAACAAGCGCCTCGTCAACCCGGGGCGACGCGGGGGGGTGGCGCAAGGTCAGCAGGCTCTTGGAGCGTTCACACGGCGGAACGATCGCCCCGCCCTCGAATCGCGCGACCTGTAAACGAACGACGGCCCACACTCTTTCGGGCATGGGCCTTGGATCGACCTACTCCGGAATCACGAGGCCGGAGTGGCGAGACGCGGATCAGCCGCTTTGGCGGCGCTGGAACGCGGGCACGTCCCAGTCTGTGTCGATGTTGGACGGAAACGTGATCCGCTCACGCACCGGCAAGGACATTTGCGAGTCACGAGCGCCCGACGCGGTGGTGGTGATTTGCGGCGCCTGCGGGCGGCGTGTGGAGTACGCGGGGACGGGCGCTTCCACGCGCGAAGGCACCTGTGACGAACGCGTCGCCGGCGCCGGCGTATCACGACCTTCGGAGCGAACGACCGTGGCCCGCGCGCCGCGCGAGACTTCGAGCGGCAGCTCGTCACTGACGCTCTGAAAGCCAGTGGCGATCACGGTGACCTTCAAGGTGTCCGCCATGTTCTCGTCGATGCTAGCGCCGAAAATGATATTGGCGTCCTCGTGCGCCTGCTCCTGAATCAGCGAAGCGGCCTCCTGGATTTCCTTCATCTTCATATCCGGACCGCCGACCACGTTGATCAGCACGCCGGTGGCGCCGTGCACCGAAATATTGTCGAGCAGCGGTGATTGCACGGCTTGCTCGGCCGCCAAGCGCGCACGGCCTTCGCCCTTCGCGCAGCCCGTACCCATCAACGCGCGGCCCATGCCGGCCATGACCGTGCGCACATCGGCAAAATCGACGTTCACGATGCCGTCCAGGGTGATTAAGTCGCTGATGCCGCGCACGGCTTGGAACAGCACCTCATCTGCCTTGCGAAACGCCTCCACGAACGTCAGGTCGTCGTCTGCGAGCAGCATCAGCTTCTCATTTGGAATCGTGATCAGCGTATCAACGTGCTCGCTTAGCGCGGCCAGGCCCGCCTCGGCGCGGCGCTGGCGCTGGCGGCCCTCGAAGCCAAAGGGCTTGGTCACGACGCCGACGGTGAGGGCGCCGGCCTCGCGAGCGAGCTGCGCAATCACCGGGGCTGCGCCGGTACCGGTTCCGCCGCCCATGCCGGCGGTGACGAACACCATGTCGGCACCCGCGACGATATCCTTGAGACGCTGCACGTCTTCCAAAGCCGCCTTGCGACCGCGCTCGGGGTCGGCGCCTGCACCGAGGCCGCGGGTCACGTTCTGACCAATCGCGATCTTTTCGGCGGCCGCGTTCGAGTTGAGGGCTTGTGCGTCGGTGTTCACGGTGATGAACTCCACGCCCTCGAGGCCGAAGTGAATCATCGTGTTGATGGCGTTGCCGCCCGAGCCGCCGACACCAATGACTTTGATGCGCGCCTGGTAAGCGCGCGTCTCATCGGCAAATTCAATGGAAAAACTCATCGCCCATCTCCCGGATTTGGATAATCGCGTGGCGCGTCGTCATGAATCCGGGTCTGCCTTCCCTTGCCCGCTCCGTGAGAGGGCGTGGACTCGTGTCGTCGCTCTAGAACAGTGTGTAGTGACTCGTCTCTGGTATTCGTGACTCAGGCTAAGCAATCGGTTTTGGGACTGCGCTCAAAAAGCGGCGCGGAACCAATTCCAAAATCCATGTTTCTGCCCGCTCGGGTCGGCCGCGGCGGCCGCCTCGATACGGCGGTCTTCGTCGGTGGCGCGCACCCCGCGCGGCGCGGCGTCCGCGAGCTGAGCCGCGCCATAGCGCACCAAGCCCACGCCGGTGGCGTATTGGGGACCCTGCACGAGCTGGACGATGCCCTTCACGCCCACCGGGAAGCCGAGGCGTACGGGCATGCCCAGGATCTCCTCCGCGCATTCCACCATGCCCTCCATCAGCGCGGCGCCGCCGGTGAGCACGCAGCCCGAGCATAGCTGCTCGAGCAAGCCCGTCTCTTCGATGCGGCGGCGCGCCTCACTGAAGATCTCCTCCACGCGCGGCTCGATGATATCGCTCAGTAAACGGCGCGCCACGCGGCGCGGGGCGTGCCCGCCAACTCCGGGCACTTCGATCTCTTCGTCGTCGGAGATCATGCGGCCGAGGGCGCAGCCATAATTACGCTTCAGACGCTCGGCCTCGGCCATCGGCGTCCGCAGCCCCGCCGCTACGTCGCTGGTGATGTTGTTGCCGCCCGCCGGGATGACGCTCGTGTGCGCGATTCCGCCGTCCACGTACAGCAGCAAGTCGGTCGTGCCGCCGCCAATGTCGATCACGGCCACGCCAATCTCTTTTTCGTCCTCACTGAGCACGGCGTCCGAGCTGGCCAGCGGCTCGAGCACGACGTCGGCGACGTTCAGGTTGCAGCGCTCGACGCACCGGATCACGTTTTGCACACAGGAAGTGGCCGCGGTCACCAAGTTGACGCGCACCTGGAGGCGGACGCCGCTCATGCCGATCGGATCGCGAATCCCGTCCTGGTTGTCGACCGCGTACTCGCGCGGGAGGGCGTGCAGAATCATCCGGTCGGCGTCCACGGGAATGGCGCGCGCCCCCTCCAGCACGCGGTCCAGGTCGGCACGCGTCACTTCACGGCCGCTGATCGCGCACACCCCGTCCGAGACGTGGCTCTTGATGTGGCTGCCGGCGACCCCCGCGTAGACCGTCTTGATCTCCACGCCGGCCATGGTCTGCGCCGCTTCCACCGCCTCGCGGATAGAGCGCACGGTCCATTCGATGTTGCTGACCACGCCTTTGCGTAGGCCCCGGCAGGGCACGTTACCAACGCCCAGGATGGTGATGCCATCGGCATCGACCTCGCCCACCACCGCCGTCACTTTGGTGGTGCCTAGATCGAGCCCGACGACGATCTCACTGGAAGTTAAGGGGCTTTTCATGTTCGGTCAGCGGCTCCGCGTGGTACGTTCAGGCTCTGCGAGACTCGGGCGACGCTGCCATGTCGAGTTCCATGGGGCCAAATTTTGGCGCTTGAATTCGTGACTTTTCCGCACGATTCGCCGGCGCTCATCGCATCCTCACTACGACCCGCTCGGGGTGCGCCTGATTGTCCAAAAACACGATGCCTGGCGTCCTGCCCTTCTTCCGGAGCTCGCCCACGACTTCTTCGGCCATCAAGAGCTTCTTTCGCCACGGTCCGGTGCCGAGCTCGAGCGTCACACCGTCCTTGCCGGCCGTGAGCGTCACGTCACCCGCGTCCGCTAGGTGCACTTCTTCCGCTGGATACACCTTACTGAGGGGTACACGCTCGTACTGGCGGAGCACCTCCAGGCCGGTCTGAATCCGCTCGATTTCGCGTGCGCGATCGCGGGCCAGGCTTTCTGGCGAGGCTCCGGTGATCAACGGTAAGTCATACGGATCCCCAGCCTCGAGCTCCTTGAAGGGCTCCCCCTCACGCGTCACCAGATAGAGGTGTCGAGACAGCGATACGACGGCGCTGGCCTCACGCTCGGTCAGCTCGATGCGCAAGGTGCTGGGCAAGCGGCGGGTGAGCTTTACCTCACTGATCCAGGGATTTTCTAAGATCTTCCGCTCAGAAGCGTCCGCGTCGAGGGAGAAGATGTTGGCCCCGTCCCGGATCTCCCCTGCCGCTTTCAACTGTTCGAGCGTGGTGCGCCTGGCGCCTTGAACGTCCAGCGTGCGCAGCGCGAAGCGAGGGCTCGTGAGCGCGTAGTGGTGCGCGCTCCAGGCCACCGCCAAGGAAGCGCCAACCACCACGGCCAAGCCCGACGCCAGCTGCAAAGCCGACCAGAGCAAGCCGACCACTGAACGGGGCTCTCTCTGCTCTCGATGCGCGGCGCCACGCGCGTTCGAACCGCTGGTTCGGACTGGACCGGGCACCGGGCTTTCACCCGCCGCATAGCCCTCCGCCGGGGCGATGATACCCGTGCCATGCAAGCGGTCTGGGTGTTGTACGGTCATGAACTGCTCCCAGAAACGCGGGCCCGGAGCCCGCTACCCACGACGCTCAAGATCTTGTTGATGTCGCCTGCGCCGAGCGCGATCACCACGTCACCCGGGCGCGCCGAACGAGCGAGATCCTGAGCCATGGCCGCGCGGTCGGGCGCGTATTTCACGCACTGGTGGCCGTGCTCGGCGATCGCGTCGGCCAAATGTTGGGAGCTAATTCCGGGAATGGGCGTTTCGCCGGCCGCGTAGATATCGGTCAAAAAAAGTTGGTCAGCGTTGTTGAAGGCGCGCGTGAACTCGTCGAACAGGTTTTGCGTACGGGTGTAGCGGTGCGGCTGAAAAGCAACCAGAATTCGGCCTTCGTATGCGCGGCGAGCCGCATTCAGGGTGGCCTCGACCTCGGCCGGATGGTGGCCGTAGTCGTCGACGAGGGCGACGCCGTCGACCTCGTCCACGACCGAAAAGCGCCGGGCGACACCGTGGAACGTGGCCAATGCTTCTTTCACCACGTCCAGGGGCACTTCGAGCTCGTCCGCCACCGCGATCGCGGCGAGAGTGTTCAGCACGTTGTGCTGACCCGGCATGCGCACGGTGAACTCGCCCAGCGCCTTGTCCCGATTGAAGGCGACGAAGCTCGTGGATAGGCCTCGGAAGCCGAGCGAGCGGGCGTGGTATGTGGCCTGCGGGCTGAGCCCGTACGTGACGTGGCGGCGCTGAATGCGCGGCAAAAGATCCTGCACGTGCGGGTGATCGAGACACAGCACGGCGAGGCCGTAAAACGGCACTTTCTCGATGAACTGCACGAAGGCGTCTTTCAGGATTTCGTGCGTCTTGTAAAAGTCGAGGTGCTCGGGATCGATGTTCGTGACTACCGCGATCGTGGGCGTGAGGCGCAAGAACGAACCGTCGCTCTCATCCGCTTCTGCCACCAGCATGTCGCCTTCTCCGAGCCGAGCGTTGCTGCCGAGGGCCGCCATCCGTCCGCCCACCACGACCGTAGGGTCGAAACCGGCCGCGCGCAGCACGGTGGCCACGAGTGAGGTGGTCGTCGTTTTGCCGTGTGAGCCCGCGATCGCGATGCCGTATTTGACGCGCATCAGCTCGGCCAGCATCTCTGCGCGGGGGATGACCGGGATGCCGTGTAACCGAGCCTCGCGGACCTCTGGATTCTCGTAATCGACGGCGCTCGAGTAGACGACGACGTCCGCGCCGTGCACGTTGTCTGCGCGGTGACCGATGTCGATGCGCACTCCGAGTCGTTCGAGGTTCTTCGTGTTTTCGCCAGCGCGCAAATCAGAGCCCGAGACGTCGAACTCCAGCGTACGTAGTATTTCCGCGAGCCCGCTCATGCCGATCCCACCGACGCCGATGAAGTGCACGTGGCGCACGCGGCCGCGGAACATCAGACGGCCTCGCCGAATGCTAGAGGCGGCTCGAAGGACGGCTTGGCCGCGACGCCGCGGGCTCGGAGCCCGCTCGCGTCGCCCAAACCTGCCAGACCCAAAAGATCCGACGCGATGGCCTGTGCCGCGTCCGGGCGCCCGAGTGCGGCAGCCCGTGCCGCCATCTCGAACAGACGCGCGGGGGCGTCCAAAAGAGCGGTGATTTCGGCGGCTATTCGCGCGGGCGAGGCTTCCGCGAAGGCCAGACACAGCGCGGCTTCCGCGCGCACCAGAGACTCCGCATTCACGCGCTGATGGTCGCCGGAGGCGAACGGATACGGAATCAAAACGCTCGGGCGACCCACCGCGCAGATCTCGCTCACCGCGCTGGCACCGGATCGTCCGATCACCAAGTCGGCCGCCGCCAACGCGGCCGGCATGTCGGCGATGAACGGGACCACCTCCGCGCGCTCGGCCAAGCCGAGCTTGGCGTACAGCTCGCGCGCGTGCGCCTCGTGAGCGGCGCCGCATTGGTGCACGACTACGACGTTCGGGTGCGCTTGGGCGAGCGCGTGCGGCACTGATTCGTTCAACGATTTCGCGCCTTGGCTGCCCCCAAGCACCAAAATGCGCGGGGCGCTCAGGCGTGGGGCATAGCTCGAGCGCATGAAGCCGCGTCGAATCGGCACCCCCGCGCGTAGGACGACGCTCGCTTTGAAGTGGCGTTCGCTCTCCGGAAAAGCCGTGTACGCACGCTGCACCAGAGGGGCGATCAGGCGATTGGCCAGGCCGATGACGCTGTTGGGCTCCATCAGCGCCACCGGTACACCAAGTGAGCGAGCGGCCAGGGACACGGGGCCCGCGGCGTAGCCACCGATCGAAAACACCGCGCTGGGCGAAAGCTTCTTGATCAGCGCGCGCGCCGCCGGCACGGACGTGGCGGCCCGAGCCACGCCGCGCAACGCGCCAGGCACGCCGCCGCCGCGGATCGGTAGCACGCCGAGCAGCTCGAGCTCGTAGCCGCGTTCCGGCACCACCCGCGTCTCCATGCCGCGCTCGGTGCCCACGAACACCACGCGCAGATCCGGCAGCAACGCCCGCACCGCGTCGGCCACCGCGATCATGGGGTAGACGTGGCCGCCCGTTCCGCCGCCGGCAAAAATCAGGCTGCCCTTCACAGCGCTTCCTTGGGCAACCTGGGCACGCGCGGCTGACGCTTTTTCGGAGTGGGAGTGTTTGGGTGAGCGGGCGCGGGCGCCGTGGCCGGCGCGAAGCTCGCTTCGGTCACCAACATGGCGCTCGCTTCGGGATCGGGGCCGCTCGGCTGGCTGAAGCTCACGCGCTGGTTGCCCGAGCCACTGCCGCGCGAAATGCTGAGTAAAATACCCATCGCCGCCGCGCACACCAAGAGCGAAGAGCCGCCGAAGCTGACGAAGGGCAAGGTCAAACCCTTGGTCGGTAGCATCGACATGGCGACGGCGAGGTTGATCAACGCTTGCACGCCGAACAGCACCGAGATGCCGAATGCAATGTACGACCCGTACTCGTCGTCGGCCGCGAGCGCCGTGCGTACGCCGCGCGCCACGATCACCAGATACACCGTGCAGAGGGCCAGTATGCCGACGAAGCCGAGCTCCTCCCCGATGATGGCCGAGATGAAGTCGGTGTGCGCTTCGGGCAGATACAAGACCTGCAGGCCCTTCCCTAGCCCTAGCCCGAACAATTTGCCGGAGCCGAAGCTCATCACCGATTGAAACGGCTGGTACGCGAGATCTTGCCGATGCTCACTCATGTTGAACCAGGCCAACATGCGCTCCCAACGATAAGACGTGAAGCGCACGGCCCAGACTGCGAATAGCGAGCCCAGCATGGCCAGGCCGAGCAAGTAGCCGAGGCGCGCTCCCGCCACGAACAGGAGCGTGAAGGTCAGCAAGAGCAGTACGGAAGCGCCGCCGAAATCAGGCTGCTTTAGGCACAAAATCATCAGGAAGCCGGCCATCAGTAGGTGCGGCAGCATGCCGATGGAAAAGGATTTGACGCGCTCGCGCTTCTTTTCGAGCGAGTAAGCGAGCCACAAGACCAGGGCCAGCTTGGCCGTCTCCGACGGCTGAATGTGCACGGGGCCGATCGAGAGCCAGCGCGCCGCGCCGCCACCGCTGTGACCGAGCCCCACGACGCTGGCAACCATCATCAGCGTGACGACGCCCATGATCGGGTAAGTGAGCGGGCGCAACTTCCGGTAGTCGAAGCGCGAGATCAGAACGATGATCGCGAGCCCGCCCAAGGCGTAGAAGCCTTGGCGCTTGAGGAAGTACTGCGGATCTTTGAAGACAACGGTCGCCTCGATCACGCTCGAGCTGTAAACCATCACCACGCCGAAGCCGAGCAGCGCTACGGCAAGGGCCGCCAGCACGATGTCGACCGGGCCCCGGTCTCGGCCACGCGTCAAAAGCTTGGTGATCGTCGTCATCTGCTCACCTCTGGCCGAGTCGGAGGCAGACGCTCGACCGCGGACGTGAATCGATCACCACGGTCGGCGTAGCTCTTGAACATGTCGAAGCTCGAGCACGCCGGGCTGAGGAGCACGGCGTCGCCGGGCTCTGCGTAAGCAAATGCCTTGTTTACAGCGTCTTCCATACTCGCCGCGCGGACGAGCGGCACGCGCTGTCCCACGGCGGAAGCAATGCGCTCGGCCGCCTCGCCCAACAGCACGAGGGCCCGCCCCTTGGCCTCGAGCGCGCGCACCAAGGGCTCGTAATCCCCGTGCTTGTCGCGACCGCCGGCGATCAACACGCCGCGGACTTCCGACAAACCCGACAGCGCGGTCACCGCGGCACCGACGTTGGTACCCTTCGAGTCGTCGTAAAAGTTGACGCCGCCCTTGCTGGCTACGCGCGCCATGCGGTGCGGCAGCGGTCGAAACGCCGTCAACGCCTGCCGCACGGCGGAGGCGCCGAGATCCAGCGCACGCGCAGCAGCGATCGCGGCGGCCGCGTTCTCGACGTTGTGGCGACCGTAGAGCGCGCTCGGCGCGAGGTCGAACAACTCGCCCGTTCGCCGCTCGGTGACGGTGCGGCCGAAGGTCGTGTAGTCCCCAAAGTTGCCAAACGAAATCTGCCGGCCCCGGCCCCGCCGGGCTTGCAGCAAGCACTCCGCGTCCGCATCTGGGATGATCGCGAAATCATCGGGGCTTTGCTGGGCAAAGGCGTTGCCTTTTGCCTCCGCGTAGGCGGCAAAACTCGGGTAGCGGTCCAGGTGATCCTCGCTGACGTTCAGCAGAACGTTGACCCGAGGCTTGAAGGTCGGCGCGCGTTCGAGCTGGAAACTGCTGACCTCCAGCACGACCACCTCATAACTGCCGATTACGGCTTCGGCGCTCGGCGTGCCCAAGTTGCCGCCCGCGAAGGTCTGTAAGCCGCCGGCCTCGAACATGTCGGCGATCAGGGTGGTGGTGGTGCTCTTGCCGTTGGTGCCGCCCACGGCGACGATGGGCGCCTCGATGAAGCGAGCGGCCAGCTCCAGCTCTCCAATCACTTCTACGCCCGCTGCTTCGGCGCGGTCGAGCTCGGGCAGGCTGGGGACGCCGGGCGAGACGACCACCAAATCCGCGCTCAGGAGCCGAGCGTGGGCGTGGCCGCCCAAGAACAAGTCCACCCCCAACGCCTTGGCCTCGGCTGAGACGTGGTCTTCCGTGGCGCTGTCGGTCCCGGTCACGCGCGCGCCGCGCGCGAGGCACAGCTTGGCCGCAGCGACGCCGCTCTTGCCCAAGCCAACCACTACCACGTGTTTACCGGATAGTTCCATCAGCGCAGCTTCAGGGAGGAGAGCGCGACCAGCGCGAGCAAGATGGAAATGATCCAAAAACGCACGATGATCCGCGGCTCGGGCCAGCCCTTCTTTTCGAAATGGTGATGAATGGGCGCCATCAAGAACACGCGCTTGCCGAACAGCTTGTAAGACGTGACCTGGGTCACGACGCTGGCGGCCTCGACGACGAACACGCCGCCGAGCACCAAGCTCAAGAGCTCGGTCTTGGTCAGCACCGCCAGCATGCCCAGGCCGCCACCAAGCGCGAGCGAGCCGACGTCACCCATGAAGACTTGGGCCGGGTACGTGTTGTACCAAAGAAAGCCGATGCCCGCGCCGATCATGGCCGCCGCGTACACGGCCAGCTCCGACATCTCCGGGATGCCGGCGATGTCCAAGTACTGCGCGATTGGGCGACCGAAGAGCACTGCGCCGGCGACGTAGGCCCAGACCATGTATGCGCCCGCGTTGATCATCACCGGGCCGATGGCTAGGCCGTCCAAGCCGTCCGTCAGGTTCACGGCATTGCTCATTGCCACCACCACGAACAGCGCGAAGACCACGTAGGCGATCAGCGGCAGAGACACCGGGTACTTGTGAAAAGCGAGAAACGGGATCGCCAGGCGCGTGCGCAGCGCCAGCCAACCGGGCGGCGAGGCGGGGGTGTTTAGGAACACGTAGCACAGCGCGAAGCCGCCGATGATCACCTGCGCCATCAGCTTGTAACGCCCCGGCAGGCCGCGCGTGTTGCTACCTTCGATCTTCAGGCGGTCGTCGAGGAAGCCGACCGCGCCGTAACCGGCAGTCACCGCTGCGGTGGCGGCCACGAAGACGTTGCGAACGTCGGCCCACAGCACGGTAGGCACCAGCACCGAGAGCAGGATCAGCGCGCCGCCCATGGTGGGGGTGCCGCGCTTGGCGTAATGCGACGCCGGCCCCTCCTCGCGGATGATCTGACTGATCTGCTTGCCGCGCAATTTGTGAATGAACCAGGGCGCCACGAAGAACGACATCAGCATCGCGGTGATCGTGGCCATGATGGCGCGGAACGGCGTGTAACGAAGCACATTCAACGCGCCGGCCCACGAGTACTCGCGGCTCCACGGGTAGAAAAATTCGTAAATCATGCGGCGCGCCCCTTGGCCTCGATCAGGCCGCGCACGAGTCGTTCCGCGCGCACACCGCGGGAGGCTTTGACCAGCACCACGTCTTTGGGTTGAAGTCGGCTGAGCAGTAGATCGAGGGCCAGCTCGGCGGTCTCGGCAAAGCTCGCGTCGAGGCCCCCACGCAAGGCCGGTCCGACGAACCACTGGGCATCGCCTCCGACGGCGATCAATACCGCCGCTCCGCTCGCGCCCACGAGCTCAGCCACGCGCGCGTGCTGCTCGGCCGCCAGGGCCCCGAGCTCGCGCATTTCCCCAAGCACCAACACTAAGCGCCCGGCGCGGGCTTCGGCGATTTCGCGAGCCGTCGCGAGCGAACTCTCGACGCTGGCAGGGTTCGAATTGTAGCTGTCATCGAGCACGACCGTACCGTCTGCGAGCTCGACCGGCGTCAATCGGCCGGGCTCGCCCGCGCCCTTGAGCGCCGCCGAAACGCGGCCGGGATCGAGAGCGGCCTGCGCTACCCATTCGCCAACCGCCAGCGCCGCCAGTGCGGCGTATGCGCCGGCGTCGCCCAAGAGCGAGGTGTCGAATTCAATCGAGTCTTGCGCAAATGACGTGCGACGCTCGACCGTCAACCGTGAGCCGCCGAGCGCGCTCGCGGTGCGACGGCGCAGCCGGTAATTGGCATGCGCGGCGTATCCATAACTGAGCGCTCGAATAGGCTTGATACCGTCCAACGTGCGCTGCACGCGTTCATCGTCCGCGTTGCCCAGGGCGAGCCCCTCCGGCGCAAGTCCGCTCCAGATTTCGCTTTCTTCGCGTTCTACGCCGTCCAAATCCCCGAGGCCCTCGCTGTGCTCGATGCCAATCAGAGTCAGCACGGCAACATCGGGAGCGGCCATCGATGATAGGGCGCGAACCTCACCGCGCGCGTTGGTGCCAATTTCTACCACGCCCAGCGCATGCTCGGATTCGAGACCCAGCAGTACCATGGGCACACCGACCAAATTGTTCAGGTTACCGGCAGCGAAGTGCACGGCGCCGCGCATCGACTCGCCGAGCAGGGCCGTGATCGCGCTACGCGTCGTCGTTTTCCCCGCCGAGCCGGCGACCGCGACGATTCGCTTGCCCCACCGCTGCCGGTGCGCTGCAGCCAAGGCGCCGAGCGCGCGAAGCGTCGAGTCCACCTTTACATACGGCGCGCTCGAACCGACGACGTCGCGTTCGAGCAAGAGGCCCGCCGCACCCTGTTCGACCGCCTGCAAGGCGAAGTCGTGGCCGTCGAAGTGCTCGCCGCGGAGCGCGACGAACAGCCGCCCCCGGAGATCCCCACGCGTGTCCGTGGCCACGCCGACGCATCGTGCGTCCTCACCAAAACGCGCGCCCGCGCCCAGCGAGGCCACCTGAGACAGCGAAAAAGCCGCGTTGTTCGTCGGGATCAGGCTGGCCATGAACCCCCGCGCGAGCGGCGAACTGCCAGTGCACGGCGCGCCTCCTGTCGATCGTCGAAGGCCAAGCGCTGCGACCCGATCAATTGATACGGCTCGTGTCCCTTACCCGCGATCAACACCACGTCACCGGGCTCGGCGTGCAGGACAGCGAGCTCGATGGCTCGGGCGCGGTCCAGCTCGAGCTCGTACTTCGCGTCCATCTCGCGCAGGCCGACCTCCACGGAGGCGGCGATCGCCTGCGGCTCTTCCGAGCGCGGATTGTCGTTCGTGAGCCAGGCGTAGTCGGCGAGGCGCCCGACAGCCGCGCCCATGCGCGGTCGCTTCTGCGGATCGCGGTCACCACCGCAGCCGAAGACGCACAGCACGCGGCCCTGGGTCAGTGAACGCGCCGCTACGAGCACGCGTTCGAGCGCGTCAGGGGTGTGCGCGTAGTCCACTAAAACCAAGAGCTCGTCGCCCGGCTCGTCGCAGCGCTCGAGCCGCCCCGGTACCTGCGGCGCGTCGCCGAGCGCGTGCGCTGCGCGCTCGAGATCGACGTCGAGCGCCTGCAAGATGCCTAGCGCGAGCAGTAAATTCTCCAGGTTATGCTCGCCCACCAGCCGTGATTCGAGTGAAATTTCGCCAGATGGCGTGCGGAAGGTGCCGCGAATGCCGCGCGCGTCGAGCGTCACGTGCTTTGGGCACAAGTCGGCGTCCGGCCGCTTGCTGACGCGGAGCACGTTACCGTGCGCGCGGCTGACTAGGCGCATCCCGAACGGGTCGTCCACATTGAGGACCGAATGCACGGGCATCGAATCGGTGAATAAGCGCGCCTTGGTTTCCCCGTACGCCGCGAGCGAGCCGTGAAAGTCCAGGTGGTCCTGCGTTAGGTTGCTGAACGCCGCGACGCAGAAGCGGAGCCCGCGCACGCGCTCCAACGAAAGCGCAATACTGGAGACTTCCATGATGAAGTGCGTGCCGCCCTGCGCGCGGACACTCGCCGCGTAGCGCGAGATGTCGTCTGCTTCTGGTGTCGTCAGCGGCGAGTCCTGACTGTCGCCGTCGAACGCGAAGCCGACGGTGCCGAGCCGCGCCGGTTTGGCTGCCACGCCCGCCAACGCACGCTCGACCAACCAAGAGGTCGTAGTTTTACCGTTGGTGCCGGTGATGCCAACTACCGCCAAGGCTTGGCTCGGGTTGCCGTATACGGCTTCCGCCGCCCGGGCCAAGCCACGGCGTACGTTCGCCACCTCGAGCACGGGCACGGAAACAGCGGGCATCGGTGCGCCCCGCTCCACGAGCAACGCCGCCGCGCCTCGCTCGATCGCGGCGCGAGCAAAGGCCGTGCCGCTCACTTTCGCGCCGCTCCGTGCAACAAAGAGGTCGCCCGGCTCGACGCGGCGAGAATCTTGGTGAACGCCGCGCAGGCGCACGCGCGCGTCGCCGATCAAATGAGGCGCCTCTGGACCGAGCGCGACCAAGAGCGCCGACAACGGCACTCCGTCTCCAGCAGACTCAGCGAGGAGAGGGCGCGGCAGCGTCACGTTGCGGGCTCCAAGACCAGCAGCACTTCACTCTTGGCATCGACGACGCTGCCCGGGGGGGGCTGCTGAGTGACGATCAGACCGCTACCCGCGATGTGCGGCGTGAGACCGAGTTCGATCATCTTCTTCAATGCCTGACGCGCGGGCACGCCGGTCAAATTCGGGATCCGCACCTTGCCTGCCGGCACCGTCCCGGTCGCGATGACTTCCTGCACGGCGGGCTTTTTGCCCTGCGCCTCGCGCAGCGCTTCATAAGCAATATTGGCGGGGTCGGGCGTGCGGGCGAGAACGGCGACATCGGTGTGGTCGCTCGTTTTCGGGGTGAGGCCGGCCAGCTTCAAGGCCATCTGAGCCACGTGCCGAAAGATCGGCGCCGCGACGGCACCGCCAGCGTGCTCGACCATCGGTTCGTCGATCGTCACGGCGATCGCCACGATCGGCTTCTCCGCCGGTACGAAGCCGACGAACGAGGCAATGTACTTGTCGATCGAGTAACGACCGGTCTTGGGATCGGTTTTTTGCGCCGTGCCCGTCTTGCCGGCCACGCGGTAGCCATCGACCACGGCCTCCGTGCCGGTACCGTCGCCTTCGGTCACCGCGACCAGCATCTCGCTCACGGCGCGCGCCACGTCTTTCGGGATCACGCGTCGCCGCACGTGCGGCGAGACCTCCCGCACTACCTCACCGGTGGACGTGCTGACCTTGCGCACGAGCAGCGGCTCCATGAGCTCGCCACCATTGGCGATGGCCGCGGCGGCCATCGCCATTTGCATGTTGGTGACGCCGATGCCTTGGCCGAAGGCCGCCGAGGCCGTTTCGACCTGGACCCACGGCCGAGAACGAGGACGCAACGTGCCCGGGGCTTCTCCGGGAAAGGGTAGGCCCGACTCCTGTCCGAAGCCGAAGCGACGGAATGCTTCGTAGAGCTTCGATTCGCCCATGCCGAGCCCAATTTTTGCCGCGCAAATATTGGACGAAACCGCCAAGATTTGCGGGATCGTCAGCCACTCGGAGGGGTGCGTATCGCGGATCGTCACATTGTCGATCTGCATCACGCCCTTCTCGCAGTACATCTTCTGCGTCGGCGTGATGACGCCGCCGGTGAGGCCGGCCGCCACCGTGAACATTTTCATGGTCGAGCCAGGCTCGAACACGTCGCTCATGGCGCGATCACGGCGTTGCTCGGGCTGGCTGTCGGTGTAGTCGTTTGGATTGAAGGTCGGAAAGCTTGCGAGCGCAAGGATCTCGCCGGTATTCGGATTCACCACCACCACGGAGCCGCCGGTCGCCTCGAACGTGCGCGCGGCCGCTTGCAGCTCATGCTCGGCGACGTACTGAATGCCCTGATCGATCGTGAGGTACAGGTTATGACCGGCAAAAGCGCGGTCGTCTTCGATACCGTCCGAAAAGAGCAAGCGGCCTGAACGATCACGGAGCCCCTTGAGTTGCTCCGCGTTGCCTTTCAAGTCGTCGTTCAGCGCATACTCGAGGCCGTCTTTGCCTTCGCCGTCCGGCGCCACGAAGCCGAGCAACGGGCCCGCCAGCTCACGGCGCGGGTAATAGCGCCGCCCTTCGCCTTCCACGACTAGCCCGTGAATCCGCTTCTCATCCGCCGGGTCTGCGGACAACGCTCGGATTTTGTCAGCTTCGAGCGCCGAGATTTGGCGTTTCAACCAGGCAAATCGACGCTTGGCCAGAATCCGGCGCTCCACCTGAGCGGCGTCAATGCCCAATACGGCGGCGATCGCGTTCGCCGCTTCACGAGCGACGACGGGGACCTGCTGCGACGGCACGCCGCGCAAGAGCTCGACCGCGTCGAGACTCACGCTCGGTACCTCCACGCTGACCGCCAATGCGCTCCCGTTCCGGTCGTAGACACCGCCGCGCTTGGGCGCGACGTGCAGGCGACGCTGTCGCTGGCTCTCTGCCAATTCTCGCCAGGCCGCGCCGTCCCCAATCATCAGGTCCCAGCCCGCGGACACGACCAAGCCCAACCCCAGCGCGAGCAAGCCGCACAGCATGCCCATGCGCAGCCGCACCCAGCGACGCCGTTTTTCATCGCTCACCGGAGCCGCCAAGGACGGCGGCTTGTCGCGGCGAACGTTCACGGTTCCTCTTGAATCTGCGGTTTGGGCGCCTCGTCGTCAGGCTTCCGTCCCGCCGCCAGGATGCGATCCGGAGTTGGCTCACTCATGCCGAGCAGTGTCCGCGCGACGAAGTCGACGCGCTCGGGTGTCTTGTGGCTGGCGAGCTCGAGCTCGAGTACGTGCTTCACTTCACGCAGGCGTTCCACCTTGGCGTGAGACCGCCCGAGCTCGTAGCCGAGCTCTACCGATTTTACGCGCAACCCCAAATGCAAGATGAACGCGGACGTCGCGGCCAAGACCGCAAGCGTCCATAGAATCAAAAAAACTCGCTCGCTCCTCATTGAGCGTCCTGATCCCAGCTGGGCGCGCTATCCGGCGAGGGCTCCTCGACGCGCCGCGCGGTTCGGAGCTTGGCGCTCCGCGCGCGAGGATTCTCGGAGAGCTCGGTTTCTCCTGCTAAGATTGGTTTCTTCGTCAAACGCTGCCAAAAGTTCCGCTCCACGAAGGCGCGCTTGACCAAGCGGTCCTCCAGCGAGTGAAAGCTGATGACCGCGGCGATGCCGCCCGGTGCGAGCGCGCTCCTCGCAAACTCGAGCAAGGAGGCGATTTGGTCTAGCTCCGAATTGACCGCGATGCGCAGAGCCTGAAAGGTTTTCGTGGCAGGGTCCACTCCCCCCAAGCGGCGGGGTCCGACCGCGCGAACCACGGCGCGACGCAGCTCGAGCGTATCCTTCAGCTCGCCCGCCTCGAACGCTTGCTTGATGCAGCGTGCCACTCGGCGCGAGCGGCGCTCTTCACCGAGCTCGTAGATCACGTTCGCGAGCTCGTCCTGAGAGAGTCGCTCGATCAGCTCCAGCGCGGTCTCGCCGCGCGTGGGGTCCATACGCATGTCGAGCGGCCCGCTGGCGCGGAAGCTCATGCCGCGTGGCGCATCCGCCAGCTGTTGCGAGCTGAGGCCCAAGTCGGCCAAAAGCCCGTCGATGCGCGTGATGCCGGCCTGAGCGAGCCGCTCCGGAATTTGATCGAACGCCGCGTGCAAGACGAGCGCGCGCTCACCGAACCGAGCGAGCCGAGCTTGAGCCGTGCGCACGGCGAGGGGGTCCCGATCGCAGGCGACCAAGCGCAAGTTGGGGGACGCCGCCAACAGCGCGGCCGAGTGACCCGCACCGCCGACCGTGGCATCGACGAACACGCCGCCGCGGGTCGGCTCGAGCGCTGCAACGACCTCGCCCAACATCACCGAGACGTGACTGAAGGCTTCGTCTGACTCGACTTCGATCGCGGCCATGTTCATATCTTGATCTGCTCCATCGCGAGCTTGAAGCTGTCCAAGTCTGCGGGCGGAATCGTCAACGCCGCGTCCCAGCGCGCGCGCGACCAGAGCTCCAAGATGCTGCCCATTCCGGCCCAGAGCGCCTCGCTCTTGTCGAGCTCCGCGCGCTCGCGCAGGTGCGGCGGGACCAGCACACGGCCGGCCTTGTCCAACTCGCATTCGACCGCAGCCGAGACGTACATGCGT
The DNA here is from genome assembly GCA_964236865.1 of uncultured Polyangiaceae bacterium. Lineage (GTDB taxonomy): Bacteria > Myxococcota_A > Polyangia > Polyangiales > Polyangiaceae > PMG-095. The sequence goes on along the minus strand of CAXSGJ010000017.1, from coordinate 68,398 downwards.
CGAAAGCGCACGGCGTTCGGCTCCAAGCTGGGCAGCTCTGAGACCTTTTGCTCGAACGCCTCCCAGGCCGGCATGGGATACAAATGGAGGCAGGGGTCGAAGAGCGCCGGCGTCAGCACGAAGCGCCCATCCCGGTCCGCGAGCAGTAGTTCGCGGAAGCGGGCTGGCAAGCTGATGCGCCCTTTCGCGTCGACTGCATGAACGAATTGACCGCGGAACATTGAAGAGTTGAGGCGCCTCTGGGCCAGCGAAACACTTGGCCCCACTATTTCCCACTGACGCCCGCGAAACTACGGGGCCGGCCGGCCCATGTCAACAATCGCGACAGCCAAAACCTTGAGAAAATCCTTGAGGTTTTGTAGGCCAGACGCGCGCCTACTGCTCACGCATTCAGGTGCGACAAGAGCCGCAGCGCCAGCTGAGCCACGCGCCGTCTAACGAGCGCCGCGAAGGCGTAGCGTCGCCACGAACAAAACGAACGCGAGCAAGCTCGGAACCGCAGCGCATAGATACGCGGACATGCGCCTTGCATCGCAACCAATGTGCCGCGCTGAAACCGTGCGAATGCACCGAGTTCTTAGCGGCCCACCGCGTCCCCGGAGCCGCGCACCGTGGCCGCGCGGACACGCTCAGTCTTGAGCGAGCAGCAGCAACGCGCCGAGCACTGCGGTGCCCGCTAACTCCGTGCGCAGCACCAACGCTCCGAAGCTAGCGGTCTTGAATCCGGCTTGCTCGAACGACGACACTTCTTCCGAGCTCAGCCCGCCTTCGGGTCCGATCGCAATCACGATCGGCGAGCCGACAATCCAGCCGTGTGTGAGTGAGCGCAGGCTTTCCGGCGCGCCGGGCACCAAGCAGACCTTGACTGCAGTCGTGTCGTGCCACCGCTCCAGCTCACGCTCGACGGCGTGCGGCCCGCAGATTTTCGGCACGTCCCCTCGCCCTGACTGTCGGGCGGCGTCGAGGGCGATAGCCTGGAAGCGCGCGCGCTTGGCGTCACTGCGGTCGCCTGTTCGCGCCACGCTCCGCGCGCTTTCCACGAGGTGAATCTCTGCCGCTCCAAGCGCCGTTGCCGAGCGCACGACCTGCTCGGTCTTGTCACCTTTGGCCAGTGCTTGCACGAGTACAATACCGGTATCAAGAGCGACTCCCGCGGCTCGCACTCCGCCGATCACGCACGCTTCCCCATCCTCGGTGCGCTCGGTCAGCGTCCCATCGGCCTCTAAACGCGACTCTGGATCGAACGCCAAGAAGCGATCGCCCGTCTGTAAGCGCAGGACCTCTCGCAGATAGCGTCCCGTCTTCGGGTCGAGCGTCCGTTCGCCCGCTTCCAGCCCGGAGAGGGGGACGCGCGAAAGCCTCGCCACTCAGCCTCCAGGCAGCTCGCGGCCGTAATCGGAGTAGATGCGCCGCGCGCGCACGGACACGAGCGCGTCTCGGCGATTCGCGACAGGCGGCGGCGCCGCGCCTTGATCCAAGACCAGCGCCGTCAACGCGCCGCCGTATACGCATGCCGTGTCGAGCCCGGTCGCATGCGGATGGATCTGCGGGTGTTGTCTGGCGTTGTGCCCGAACACGATGTGCGGCTCCGCGTCGTAGAAGCTCGCCCATAACGCGCCCCACTTCTCGCTCGGCTTGCCGTCACTAGTAATGGAACGAATGTGGGTGAGCAGCCATGGATCTTGAGTCTCGAAGGGCACGCCCGGCACGAGCCCGGCGTGCACCACGCGCACGCCATGCTCCGGGACCTCGATCCACAAGGGCAGGCCCTCGAGCAAGGCCCAATCTTCTTCACTCAAGCGCGAGGCGACGTCCGCATGCGCGGAACCGTGCTTCGGCGAAGCGTCGCCACGCAGCCGTGCCTTGCGCGCCGCGAGCAACTTTTGCTCGTGGTTGCCGACCACCGAACGCGCCCGGACAGCGCGATAGGCGCGGAGGACGCCGAGCGGATCGGGTCCGCGGCTGAGCATATCGCCGACGAAGTAGACGCGGTCGTCGGACGTCACCGCGATGGTCGACAGCAGCTCATTGAGCTCGGCCGCGCAGCTATGAACATCCCCGATGAAGATGCTGCGACCCATTCCGCGAGCGTACCGCGCTTCGCCTCGCTTGAGTGCTAACCGCCGACACACCGGCCGACGCGCCGGATGTCGCGCCCGGCGACGACCGGCCGCGCGGACTAAGTGTTTTTCGGGTGCTGCCGCAACGTCGCCGCTCTTGCAGTATGGGTAGAACGAAGACTACTGTCCCCCGGAGTTTCGAGGAGGCCCGAAAGAATGTCACTGATGTCCCCGCGTTCCTGTGGATTGGCTTTCTTGTTCGCCGCGAGTGCGGCGATCGCTGGCTGCGGGCCGGACGAGGTCAAGTACACTCCACGCCCCGCCTATAGCGGCGCCAAGGCTAACCTACCGCCCGTCGCGAACGTACCGAAGAAGCCGATTAAAAACGGTGAGGCGTACACGGTCTGGGGCGCGAGCTACTACCTGCGGAGCCCGGTGCACCATAAGGAGGTCGCCGGCAAGAAGCTGTCCGTGGCGGGTTACATCGTCAAAACCAACTTGGCGGAGGCGCCCGTTTGCGCGGTCCACAAGGGTGGCAAGGCGGACCTCGAGAGCTGCAAGGCGCCCATCCCGGCGTTTTGGCTAGGCGATAGCAAAGACGCTCCCGAAGCCGAGACGATCAAGGTGATGGGCTGGGCCTCGAACTTCGCGCAGGTCTACGACGCGATCGCGGAGTTCGACAAGGGCAAGGACAACGCCGAGCACTTGGATAACCTGTGGCAAGTGAAAATCCCAAATCCTCTACCGTCGGTGGGCGCCAAGGTCACGGTCAAGGGCGATTACGCCACCACCTTCACGAAGTCGTCGACTGGGGTCGAGGCCGACCCGTTCATGGGTATGCTCGCCTTCGAGGAGATGACCATCGCCGAGCCTGGCACGGAGCTCGCGACGCTCCCTGGCGTGAAGCGCAAAAAGAAGTAACGGCCCCGGGAAGGTCGCGGAAATTTCCGTGATTCTCTAGACTCGGCCGAGGAGGCGATACTTGCCAGGCGCGCTGCGGCGCTCGCGACGCCACCCGCTTGTGGCACTCGGGCTCATGCTCGGCGTCGCTTGCGCGCCCGCTCCGACTCGGCCGATCGTCACGGCCATCGAGCTACGCGAAACGAGCGAGCTGCGCGCCGTCGATGACGGCCCCGTGCTCGACGGGCTGGCTACGTACGACGAATACGACCCGAACGTACTCAGCCGCGATCTCGAACGAGTCGAGCGGTATTACCGCGCACGTGGCTACTACGAGGCCAAGGTAACGGCTTCGCGCGTGCTCACCGTCGACGCGAAGCATGTGCGCGTCGAGATTCGAGTGGCTCCGGGTCAGGCAATCACCGTACGAAGCGTTAATCTGCCGGGCATCGCCGATATGCCGTTCGCGGTGGTATCGGAGGTGACGGCCGCGCGCCACACTCTGGAAGCGGGAGCGCTGTTCGACGAAGCGCTGTTCGACGAGATGAAGACGGCCATCCTCGAGGCCCTGCAAGACCATGGCTTCCCGTTCGCGAAGGTCGAAGCCAAGGCCCACGTGGACCTGGTCAAGCACTCTGCAGACATCGAAATTCAGCTCGAGCCGGGCCCCGAATCGACCTACGGCGCGGTAAAAATTGTCGGCCTACGGGAAATCCCCGAGGGCAAAGTGCGGGACATCTTGTCGATCCGACCGGGCCGACGCTATTCGCACACGCGCCTTTCAGAGGCGCAACGCGCGGTCTTGAACTTGGGCGTATTTTCGAACGTCGAGGTACACGAAGATCTGACGCACCCCGAGACCAAGCAAGTTCCGATCGAGCTCATCGTGCGCGAGTCGGATCTGCGCGCGGTGCGGCTGGGTGGCGGCGCGGAGTTCGATGTCCTGCGCCTGAACTTGCATTTGCGAGTTGGCTGGGAGCACCTGAACTTCCTCGGCGGAACCCGCGATCTGGCTCTGACCGCGACCCCCGGTGTCGACCTGTATCCGACGCGCCTCGATGGCTCTACGCCACTTGCGCCGACCCGGGCGCTGCTCGAAAATTCGCTGCAGCTCAAATTTCGCCAGCCATCATTCGTCGAGGCTCGGACGACGGGCACGGTCGACGCGCGCTACGACATCAAACCGCTGCTTTACCCGTTGACGGGAGCGGACCCGAAATTGGAGCGGATCATCGGCTTCCAAACCGTGACCGCCGCGCTCGGCGTGGAACGTTCATTCCCGCTCAGACTGACGCGTAAGACGCGCGGGCGCCTGACCGTGGCGCCATCCTATAACTGGCAGGCCAATTTTCCGTTCACGTACCAGAACGGCCCTCCGCCGGACGGCCTCGTCAACGTGCGCGTGGCGTTCCCGGCGTTGGTCACCACGCTCGACTTCCGCGATGACCCGGTCTCGACCCACAAGGGATTTTATTTGGCTAATTCGCTGCAGGTGGCCGACAAGATCTTCGGCGGCAGCGTATCGGACGTGCGGATCCAGCCAGAGATCCGCGGCTACGTGCCGATCACGAGGAAGAGCGTTACGCTCGCCACGCGGCTCACGATGGGCTTTCTCGTCCCTCGCGACTACGGCCAGACGCTGAATGCCGAAAATACGGTGAACCCGTTGGCGGCGGACGTGGTCACGGATAAAGAGAAGCTACTCTTGCGAGCGTTCTACTCCGGCGGATCGAATTCGAATCGCGGCTATCCGTTGCGCGGGGTCGGGCCGCATGGTCCGGTCGGGTTCCTGATCCCCACGGGCGTGAACTGCGTGCCGCTTGGCCCAGGTGGAGAAGCATTGCCACCGCCGCCGACTTGCATTCGACCGCTCGGGGGCTTCACGCTCTGGGAAGCGTCGCTCGAGCTTCGATTCCCGATCTCTGGTGCGATCAGCATGGTCACCTTCGCCGACGCGAGCGATGTGACGCGCGCGGTCGGGCAAGTGCGCTTCAATGTCCCCCACTTATCGGTTGGGCCGGGCCTACGCTACCTGACGCCGGTTGGGCCGCTGCGTCTGGACATCGGGTATCGCGTGCCCGGGGCACAGGCGATCGGACGCAGCCAGCTGCCCGATAGCGAGGGCGGCGGTGACGTCGGCACTTTATTCAACGTGTCGTGGCTCCCGCTCGCGCTGAACATCGCCATCGGGGAGTCGTTTTGAGCCGCCCGCACCGAGCACCCGCGCGCTCACTGCGCGTGCTTTGGCGGGCGTCCGCCACGCTCGGCATTGCGCTGATTTTCGTGGGCGGGACGCTGCTGGCGTTGGTCGTTTACATGAATTTGCCCGCGGGCCGTCGCGTCGTAGCATTCGCGCTGCAACGACTGCTCGCGAGCACGTTCAACGGCGGCTTCAGCATCGACTCCGTGGAGCGCGTGTCGCTCACGGGCCTCCGCGCGCGCAATATCGCAGTGCACGACCCAGACGGCCACTTGGTGCTGACGGTCAGCGTGATCTCCATCCAGGCCGATTTGCCGAGCTTGGCGCGCAAACTGCTGCTCGGCACCGGCACGGTGACCTTGCGCTTCGACCACGCGCGCATCGAACGCGCCGAGGTGTATCTATTGCCCGGCGCGAAGAGCAACGTGCCCACCATCGCAGACGCCTTTTCGCTGGCCCCGTCCAAGGCTAGTCCCAGCACTAGCCCCGGCCTAACACTCAAGATCTGGCTTCCGGAGATCGAGGTCGGCCACATTTACGGGCGCATGGCGCTGGACGGCATTCCCACGCTCGAAGCAGAGCTCGCTGCCGTGCGCGGCTCGGTGCAGGGCGCGTCCGAGCTCACCGCGGTCGACGTGGAGCGCTTCTCGGCGACGGTACGGGGGCTCGGCGGCGCGGATGCGCGCGGCGTCGGCAGCGTTCACGTGCGCGCGCCGGGCGCCGTTTGGACTTCTTTCGACGGATATTTTGGCGACGTGCAGCTGGGCACGGTGGTGCGCGTCGACAGTCCAAAGCTCGAAGTGACGCTCGACGTGCCGCGCGCGGAGCCGGCGGCGGTGCGCGCTCTCTGGGCGGCCTACCCGCTCAAAAAGGACGTTGGCGCGCACATCGAGGGCCTTGGCACGCTGCACGCCATGCACACGCAAGCCAAGTTGTCGGTCGTTCACGGCTCCATCGATAGCAGCGGTGAGCTACGTCTGATGGATGACCCCGGCGCCGACTTGGACGTATCGGGTCGCGCACTGGACCTGCAAGCCATCTGGCCGAGCGCTCCCAGCACCGAGCTGGATGCGGACGCTCGGGTCAGTGTGTTTCGTGTGGGCAGCGATTGGACGGCGGACATCGCCGGCGCCACCCGCGTGACTCGCATCGCGGATACGCCCGTCCCGGCTACCGACGTGACGGCCAACTACAGCTCGAAAGGGCTCACTGGTCATGCCAGCGTGCACGAACCGGGGGCGCCCATGAGTGTCACCTTCGATCTTCACCCGGACGGCTCGCTCGACGCCAGCGCCGAAGCCAAGCGCGTCGACCTGAGCCGCGCCCCGCGCTTGGCTCCCTACTTCGACGGCCGCGGCACGCTCGACGCGCAGCTCAAAGCACGAATCGATAAAAATCGCCTGACGGCTCAGCTGAACGGCAAGCTGGACCAGCTCGAATATGGACAATTGGCCGTCGAATCGAGTCGCTTTGCGGGACGAGTCAGCGGCCCCGTCGACAGCCCAAAGCGCTTATCGCTCGACCTTTATCTCGCATCGACACGGCTGCGTGCGGGCGCCTTTGGCTTCGACGAGCTCAGCACGAAGGTGCGTGGTCCGATCCTGCAACCCGTCGTCTCGACGACGATCGTCAACAAGCAAGGCCCAACGATCACCGCGCAGGCGGCGGTGACGCCGAGCAGCCGGCCGCGGATCGACGACCTAACGGTGGAGGTACGGCGGGACGAGGCCGTGCTGAGCGCAAAGGCTGCCCGCGTCGATGTGAGCGGGAGCGAGCTGCGTGTGGAAGCACTCACCGTCGAAGGCGCTGGCGGCAAGCTGACCGCCTCGGGTGAGCTCGGTCCGGATCGCTTGGCACTCGTTGCTCATGGCAAAGACCTCGACCTGCAGACCGTCACGCACGCTCTGGGCCTGCCGCGCGGCCTTCTGTCCGGCAAAGTAGCGATCGATACCGACTTCGAATCCACGAGCAAGACGCAGCGCGGCAGCTTCGACATCGAGCTCGGTCGCGCGCGTAGCGCCGGCGTCGCGATCGATGCGCTGGCTTTGTCCGGACAGCTCAGCGGCTCGCGGCTGAAGCTGCAAAGCTCCGCCAAGCTGCGTGATTTCGGTACCTTCGCCGGCGAAGCCGACGCTAACTTGACCGGTAGCTTGGTCGACCGCAAAACGCTCGAGCGGGTCACCGGCGCCCTCACCGTCAAAGCCGAGCACGTGCCGTTCGGATTACTCAGCTATGCGTTGCCGAAACGCGCCGGCGTGAGCGAGGTACGCGGCGAAGGTGCGGCGACCCTGGTGATCACACGTCAAGACCCGACCGGAGTTCCGAACTTGTCGCTCGCGGCCAGTACGAATGGCTTATATGTTTCGCTCGCCCCGCGAGACAGCGCCAGCAAGAGCACGATCATCGACGGCATCGACGCGCGGGCTGCCCTGAACGTGAACGGGCAGGACGGTGCGACCGACCTAACGCTCAAGCTAGAAGACCGCCGCGGCACGTTGGTCTCAGCCGCCGCGCAGCTCGAACTCGATTTGGCGGCGGTGCTCCGCGAACCTGCACGGCTGCTCGAGCAGATCGAGGCGACGCCGCTGGTCGCCAAAGCCGTGGTCGAAGATCGCCGCCTGGAAGAGTTACCAGCGCCGCTCGCGCCCGGAGCGGCGAGCGGGCGCCTGCGCACGGAGCTCAGCGTCCGTGGCACCATGAATAAGCCGATCTTCAGCGATAAAGTAGAGCTCGCACAGTTTCAACTCGTGGGCAGTGAGCGCGACACCGCCACCGACATCTGTGCGCAGCTCGACTACGACAAGACCACTGGCCAATACGGAGCGCGCGGCGAGGTCTCGCTGTCGAGCGCGCGCGGCGTCGCCTGCAAAGGTAAGCGAGTTGCTCAGTTTAGCGCTGGTGGCCGCGCAGTCTGGGATGAGCTCGTCAATCCTACGTTGAGCGCCGATCCCGCCTGGACGGGGACCGCCGGCCTGTCCCTGGAGGGGATGCCGCTCGATCTGGTGCCCGTGTTGGCCGAGGCCGGCGTCGACGGCAGCGTGCTCGGCGCGGTCATGTTCGACCGCCGCACGGCATTGCCGCAAATGTTCGCTCAGCTCGAAGTGCGAGACGCCATCGTCGAGCGCACCCGGCTCGGCACCGCCGCCATCCAAGCGCGCACGGACGGCCGCTCGCTCTCGGCGACGCTGAAGATCGAGCAGCCGATTTCGGGCGCCGGCTCGGGCACGCGGGGCGGCAAGTTGGATGCGGACGTGCAAGCGGCAGTGAACTGGCAGGGCGTAGTGCCGGGGATCGACGACACCCGGCCTATTTCTGCGCATTTAGTCGCTAAGGACGTGGACGCAGTGATCCTCACGCCCTTTTTGCACGACGTGCTGTCGGAGATAAACGGCAAGCTCGACACCAATCTGAACGCCACCTTGACGCCCGACCTGGACGCCAAGAAAGACCAGCATTGGACCGGCTCCGTGAAAGGCTCGTTGGCCATGCACGACGGCACGCTGCAGCTGGCGCAGCTCGGGCTCCGGATGCGGAACGTGAAGTTTAGTGCGACCGCGGAAGAGCACGTGAACTCCACGCTGATCGTCATTGATTCCTTGTCGGCCGCCGCCGAGGCAGATAAGGCCAACATCGCCGCGCGCGGCAACTTATGGCTAACGGGTTTTCGTGTCGCCAAGGGCAACGCAACCGCGACCCTGCAAGGCGTGCCGTTCTTGTTGGAAGGGGTTACATTGGCAACCTTGGACGGTCGGAACGTCGGCATCGAGCTCGAGCGTCGGCCCAATGAAATGTTCGTCGGGCTGACCATCCCGGAGCTCAACGCCGAGCTTCCGCAAGCGGGAGCGCGAAGCCTGATCGCGCTCAGCGACAACGAAGGCGTGCTGATCGCCCAGCCGATCTCCGAGCCCCACGGCGCGTCCGGTGAATCGCTGCCCTGGCGCATGAAATTCGACCTGGGAAACAAGGTCAAGGTCACCCGCTCGGATCTGTTCTTGCCCATCTCGGGCTCTCCTGAAATCGTGCTCGGTGACGAGTTCCTGGTCGTAGGCAATATCGAGCTGCGCTCCGGGGGGCGCTTGAGCCTGCCCGGCTTGCCGCGACCTTTCACGATCGAAAGCGGCATGTTGTTCTTCGATGCCGGCGGTGAGCCGGGCGACCCCCGTGTTCAAGTGACCGCGGTCTGCCAGCTGTCACAGCTTACCGTGCGCGCCAAAGTGAGCGGCACCTTCCGCAAAGCCAACATCGTATTCGAGAGCGACGACCCGACGCTGACCACACAAGCCGCGATTGAAGCGGCCTTGCTCAGTGCGCCGAGCAGCGACACGAGCCCAGCCGCCGCGGGCGTCGGCGCCGGCGCCGGGTATCTCGGCAAGCAATTGCTCGCCAATACGCCGCTCGCCAACTTGGAGATCAAGGCCGGCACCGAAACGACCGCCGACCAACGCTCGTATTCCACGTACAGCGCCGCCTACCCGATTACGGACGAGCTGTGGTTCGAGGGCAGCTACAAAACGCTGCAGCAGCAAGACCTGAGCACCGCGAACACCAACAACAACGCGTTCAGTGGAACCTTCGACTGGCGCTTTCGCCGAAACTGGTCACTCCGGACCGAAGTCGGGACCATCGGCACCGGCGTCGATCTGCTTTGGCAATACCGATACTAGAGACTCGTTGCTAGGTTTTGCGCGCGCTGGCGCAGCCGACGTTCAGGGATAGCTCGAGCTTGCCTTCGGACCAATATTTGTCGATCGCATCGCGCACGTATTCGAGTGGCTTTTTGAGGTCATCGACCGCGAGCCAGGTGCGGACTTCGGGGATGATCATCAGGCGGCTGATCGGATCTTCGATGAAGGCGCGCCCACTGTCGAACGATAGCTGAGTTTGGCGGATCTCGACGTCGATGTCGTCCAGGCCGGCCGCCTCGAGCTCCTCGGAGAGCGCTTCGATGCTGGGACGGTTGAGGAGTGCGGCCTCGATGGCCTTCGAAAAGTCACTGTCGTCGTTCTTGAGGCCGTACTCGCGAAACAGGTCCGCGATTTCCTGAAAGGAGCCGCGGAGTGGCAGCGCTACGAGAGCTTGACCGCCCTCACACAAGAGCCGGCTGATCTCGCTGAACAGCAGTGCGCGATCGGTTCGACCCGAAATGGGATGGATGGCGTAAGCGTGCGTGAAAATCCCGTCGTCGAGCTCGAGCGGCAAGGATTCCGCGATGCGGTACTCGATGCGTACATCACCAAGCACGGCCGCCTTGTTGCGCGCGAGTTCCAGCGCCGGGAGCGATGAATCCACACCCACGATATCGACACCGTCGAGGCGCTCGTACAACTTCAAATCAGGGAACCCAGTGCGGCAACCCAAGTGCGCAATGCGCGCCGTGTCGCCGACCAGGATCATCTCCAGCATCAGATCGCCGAACAGCGAAAGATAACGCGGCACCACGAAGGTCTCGAGAATCGCCGCGTCGGCGGGCGTCAGCTTTTCGGAAAAGACCAAGCTCTATCGACTATCAATCCGTCGCCGTAGAAGCAATCCAAACCACACGCCGGAGCGCTTTTCACCGCTCGGCTGCTTCATTAGTTCGAACTCGTCGGCGTCTCGTCGGTCGCGGCGTCTGGCTCGCGCTAGTATATCGAACATGGAACCCTTACTCCGGTGCGCGCTCGCCCTGAGCCTGGTCAGTGTTCTGACCCGCGCGGCCGAGCTTCGCTCGGCGCCGGCGGTCATGGGGGCCACGACATACACGCCGGGCAAGCGCACGCATGAGGTGACCGCGGAGGCTGGCGCCGCTCCGGCGCCCTGCCCGCCCGGCACGCTGCCGGATGGCAACGTGTGCATTCCTGTGCCCGATCCCAGGCTCGAACGCTCCGCCGAGGCGCTCCAGGAACAGCCAAACGAGCACCATGACCGAAGCGGCAGGCTCCGCGTCTATGATCAAATCCCGCGTCAGCCCGAGCGCCCGAAAGACTACCGCCACTATCGGCTGCCCGTGCCGGCGCTCGCCGATCAATCCTTCGTCGGCAGCGGCTACGACCTCGACCGGCCGGATGATGAGCAGCGGCGCGGCGCGGAGCTCTCGGCCGTGGGCCATGGTGGGGTCGATTTAGCGCAGCCGCGCGGCACGCCGATCCGGCTCGTGAATCTAGAGCATCAGGTCGGCGACGCAGTGATATTGGCCGTAGGTCACCTGTTCGGCAACTCGCTGGTGACGCGGCACACGCTGCGTGAGGCGGGCATGTTACGCGAGTACTTGGTGATTTACGGCCACCTGCAGAGCGTTGCCCCCGGGCTTGCTCAGGGTCAAAGCCTGAAGCCCGGTGCGTTGCTTGGCTTCGTAGGCGACTCGGGCAGCCCGGGCATCGTGCACCTACATCTAGAAGTGCGGCGCGCACGCGAGGGCGTGGACGCGGGCCGCCTGGGGCTCGGACAGGTCACTCAAAATGCCAAAACGGTGGCGTGCGATCCCCGCAACGTGCTCGAGCTCCTGCTTTGAGCGCGCCGTCAGACGACGAGCTTGTAGCCAAACGCGTACACGGTCAAAATGTGCTCCGGCTTATCCGGATGCTTCTCGATTTTGCGGCGTAACTTGACGATGAAGTTATCAATCGTGCGATTCGTGGGATTGGCCTCGACGCCCCAGATTTTATTCAGGATTTCCTCTCGGCTCACCGGTTGCCCAGCGCGCTCGTACAGCATGCGCAAGAGCTCCACCTCGTAGAACGACAGCGTTTCGGTCTGTTTGCCGGCGCGCTCGAGCGTATGAGCGGACACATTGACGGTGAGTTTTCCGATATTGAAAGCAGCGCTCTCACTCGGCCGGTTCGCGCGTCGGAAGATGGCTCGGATACGCGCCACGAGCTCACCCACACTGAACGGCTTGGTCACGTAGTCGTCGGCGCCCGCGTCCAGGCCTCGGATCTTGTCCGCTTCCTGGCTCTTCGCCGTGAGCATGATGATGGGCACGAAGGCGTCGAAGCGGCGCACGTCCTCACACACTTGGTAGCCGTTGACGTCCGGGAGCATCAAGTCGAGCAAAATCGCGTGCGGGTGCTCTTGCCGTGCGAGCTGCGCACCATCTTTGCCATTGCCGGCCGTGACCACGCGAAAGCCCTCGAATTCCAGGGCGTCCTTCAGACCAAGAGTGATGTGCGGCTCGTCGTCTATGACGAGGATGGTTTTCCTGCTTTCCATCCGTGGGCTCGATTGTACACCGAGGCCGGCCGTCGACCCGCGCTCGTTTCACCGACGCAAACGCGGCGGCCAGCTGTCACCAGCCGCCGCCGCGCTCGCGTCAGTCACTAGTCGGGAGGCTCAGGTGCCGCCGCCGGCAGCCGGCGCAACTTGAACGACCGGCGCGCCGAGGCAGGCAATGAAAGCGACGGCGCCCTGTGCCGGCGTCTTCACCGTGTCCGCGTCGATGAAGCGCAAGAGCTGCTGCTGAGTCGCCGGGCACTTGTCGAGCTGTTGCTGAATAGCCGTGCTGGCTTCGGGGTTGGTCGTCTTGGCGGCGGCATCGACGTAGCAGTAACCGGGCTTGTTGCCCCCGGTCGCTTGGCAAACCTGGAGGTCGGCGCCGGTCAGCTGCTGGATCTCGCAGCCGCACCAAGCCGAGCAGGGGGGATGAGTCTCGTCGCCCTTTTCCGTGCAATTGCCGGTCGCCAAGAGCTGCGCCTGGACCGGGCCCAAGATTTTGGCGTCGGCGGGCCCGCGGCCGGGCAGGGTGCAGTCGCAGCCCGACTTTTGCGCTTCGATCACTTTGCACAACACCTGGCCCTTAGTCGGCGACTCCTCGTCGGTGTCGGTCTCGATCGGACGCGGCAGGCACTTGCCTTTCAGGGCTTCCTTCAGACGCTCGATGATGGCGCCCACCGCCGGGTTGTAGCCATAATTGGGGTCGTTGGCAGGGTCGTCGGACGCGATCACCTTGGGGCAGATCGAGGCCACGATGGCGTTATCGCCCAAGTCCTTCAGCACCTGCAGCTCGCGCGTTCCAGGGTAGGCCTTGGCGTAGTTTTGCGTCGTCGTCGCGGCGCCGCCTCCCGGCGGTTGGCAGAGCGGGCTGTTGGCGTCCGTCACCGCTTGCGCGCTGCCAGCCTTGCTCGCCGAACAATCGCAGGCGGAGTCACCGGGCATGCACGGCTTAGCCGTCTTCAGCTTGAAGGTACACGCGTACTGCAAGTCATCGAGCGACGGGATCTTCTGCTCGTGCCCATTGACGGCGTTTGCGACCGGGCTAGTCGACGACGCATCGACGATCGAGGCGTTGGCGATGGTGTTCATGCCCATGCGCGGCTCGGTCGTTTCGATCATGAACGGGTCGCGAGGCAGGACAGGCACGCCGCCCGCCGTCGCGCCCGCGGGCGACCCCAAGAGGTCCGTCCAGCGGTCTTTGGCGGAGAGCTCCTGCGCCGTCAGGTAGGTGAGCCCCGCCCCCGAAAGCGACGCGTCGTCCGCGATGTCCTGCCAAGGAACGCCGACGATGCCCGCCAGAAAGACCAGCGATTTGTCGCGCGGAGCCTTGGTGGGATCGGACGTGTCATAAAGCGGATTGGTGACCGACACGCGTTTGCCCACAGCCAGCTGCGACTGCAAGAAGAGCGTGGTCTCCGTGAGCGCGCTCACGTAACGGGAAGTTTCGTACAAAAGGTCGAAGCCAAAGCGCTTGCGCTGATTGTAACAGCGCAGGTTGGGCGAATCGTGGGTCAAGTCCCAGGTCGCGTATTGCTGGCCGGCTGGCACGGTCTTGCAAATGTCGTCCGCCGACAAGGCCGCGCAGCCCTTTGGCGGCTCCGTTTCGCCTTGGGCGCAGGAGCGACAGCACGGGTCGTTCGGGTTCGCGTCGCAAGCGGCCGTGGCGCGCGGCATCCGCGCCGCCGAGCCCACGAACCAGCCCACCCCGTCATCCCGGATGGAGCAGTCGTTTTCATCCGACAGCATCACGATCGCGACCAATGAGTCGGGCCGGAGAAACGCGGCGCGCTGAGCGAGCAGCGCGTCGTCGCAACCGGTGCAGGTTGGCTTGCCGTCGGTCAAGACGACTTTGCCGTCGTCGCTCACCGCTAGGGCCGAGCCGCGGACCGTTTGGGGCGTGCCTCCACCGGTCGGAGTGACTTTCGTCACATTTGCCGGCGGCTCGGGATCGATCAAGAAACGGTACCAAGACTCGAGCGAGGCCTCGTAGCCACAGCCGTGCTCACCGACGGCCACGATCATGTCTTCGAACGACTTGGTCAGGTTGCCGGCGTTGGTTTCGCCCGGCGGATTGTTGCGCGTGCCCTGAGGATCCCAGGCCAGGAAACCGCTGCTGTTCCAGCTCGCCAAATTGGGGCGCACGGTGCCGATCAGGTGCGCTTTGTCGTCCAGATTGTCGGTCGCGGCGCCGGTGGCGCACACGGTGCCACCGTGGGCGCCCAAGCTGGAGCTGACGATACCGATGTGAATGTCGCCGATCGGATTGAACTCGGGCGAGCCCTTGGCGCACACGCCTTTCACGTCCTGCGCTCCGGTGGGAACCCCCGAGCCGTCGACGCAGATCGGCGACACCAAGCGGTTTACCAAAACCGGCACGGCGTCCTTCAAAATCTCTTGCTTATCCGCCATGGATACCGAGTTATCGACCATGAACAAGAGGTCGATCTTGTCGACGGACGTCTGAATGATCTGCGAGACGAACACGTTGCTCGTCTTCGGAGAAGCCTTCACCACTTTCCGATCGAGGCACCCCGTGGCCAACGCGGCCAAGGCGCCGGCCGCCGCAAGGCTTGCCATCCCGGCTCGGACGAGCCGCGCCGTGGCACGCGGTTTGGACTCGGTCGTCGAACGCTTCAACATCATTGGAACAACTCCTGGGATAGACGCCGCCCATGGCGCTGACCGGCCGGTCCGAGGTGGAGGCCGGGACGCAGGCCGGAGGGCAGTGAAAGACTGAGCACAATCAGAGCGAGCGGTGCGCGCGGACCCCTCAGGCCGCACGCGGCGGCCGAAGGGTAAGTTTCCGCATAGTCACTTGTCAATCTCAGCGACCCTGGCGCGATCGAGGAAACACCCGTAACGCCGGAAAATTTCGAGCTGGTCGCTTTGAACACCTGACCCACGGAGCTTAGCTAAGCACGGCGCATGCCGCCAGCATGGGAGCCACGATTCAGCGAGATCGCTCGGTGAGTCGCGCAACTTGGTTGGCAACGGCGCGCTACGTCGCCAATCGAGTGGTCGGCGGTCACGGCGCGGCTGCGCCGTGCTTACATTTCTCTACTCGCGTCACTCGCCCGCGTCGGCCACCGACTGCGGCGTCGCCAAAGGCGCCCCCAAGCAAGCAATGAATGTGATGGCCCCGTTGGCGGGCGTCGGTTGGCCCGCCGTGCTGACGAACTGGAGCTTACGCTTTTGATTGTCCGGACAACGCGCCACGAGCGCTGAGCTGGGATCGTCGATGTAGCAGTAGCCCGGTGGAGAACCGGCCGGCGGCGGCTGACCCAGACGACAAGCGTTGGCGGCCTCGGACGTCTCTTGCAAAATCTCGCAGGCGCAAAAGGAGGAGCAAGCGGGCAGGCCCGCCTTGCCGCAATGACCGCCCGCCTCGAGCTCTCTCAGTACGGCGGGCATGACCTGAGGTTCCGCTCGTCCGCGACCGGCCGCATCGCAATCGCAGCCGGCTGGCTGCGCTTCGACCACCTTACACAGCACCTGGTGCGTGTCAGGATCGGCCCGCACGGCACGCGGCAAACACTTGCCCTTCAGCGCCGATTTCAAGCGATCGATGATGGCGGCCACGGCCGGGTTGTAGCCGTAGCTCGGATCGCTATCGGGGTTGGCCGAGACGGTGAGCTTGGGACAGATGGAGGCGACGATCCCCTGTTCGCTCAGGCCTTTCAATACCGCCAAATGGCGCGTGCCGGGATACGCTTTAGCATAGCTTTGCCGCGTGGTCGCTGGGCCTCCCGTCGGCGGTTGACAGAGCGGGCTATTTTCGGCGCCGGGGTCAGCGCAATCGCAGTTGTCGTCCTTCGGGCTGCATTGCCTGGGCGTCGTCAACGGGAACGTGCAGGCAAATTGCAGGTCGGCATCTCCGGGGTCGACGGAGAGTTGATGCTCATGCCCATTGATCGGGCTTGCGGTGGGGCTCGTCGAACTTGCCGGCACAATCGCGTCGTGGCTGATCGGATTGATGCCAGCGCGCGGCTCAATGCTCTCGATCATGAACGGGTCGCTGGGCAAAACGGGCGGGCTCTGCGCGGGCTCTCCAAGAAGCGCCGCCCAGCGCCCTTTGGCCAGCAACTCTTTGGCGCTCAAGTAGTTCAGGCCCGGCCCGCGCAGCGACGCGTCGTCCGCGATGTCCTGCCACGGCACGCCGACGATGCCCGCCAAAAAAACCTGTGACGGGTCGCGCGCGCTCACACCCGGCGAGGCCGCGTAAATCGGGTTCGTTACTTGCGTCTTGCCGTCGGACTCCAGGGTCAATGCGCGCTCGGTGAGCGCCTTTACGTAGCGCTCCACGGGGTACAGCAGGTCGAATCCGAAGCGCCTGCTCTGTGCGAAACAACGCAATCCGACGGGGTCACCAACGTCGTCCCAGAACGGTGTGGCGCCGCACACGGCGTCGTCACGTAGCGGAGCGCAGCCAGCCGGCGGCAATGCTTCGTCCTGAATACAGGATCGGCAGCATGGGTCGTTTGGGTTCTTCGCGCACACCGCCGTCGCACGCGGCATGCGAACCGCGTCTCTGCCATCGATCGAGGAAGCGACGAACCAGCCGTCGCCATCGTCCCGAATCGAGCAGTCGTTCTCGTCCGAAAGCATGACGATGGCGAGCAAGGAGTCGGGGCGCAGAAACGCTTTGCGCTGTGCCAAGAGCTCCATATCGCAGCCGCTGCAAATCGTGGTTCCATCCGGGTTCGTGAGTAGCGCCGAGCCGCGCACGGTTCGCTTGCTTGCACTCCGGGTCACGTTGGACGGCGGCTCGGGGTCGACCAAAAACCGGTACCAAGACTCGAGCGACGCTTCATAGCCACAGCCCTGCTCGCCACTGGCCGCGATCAGATCCTGGAAAGTCGCCTTGAAGACCTCAGGGTCAGCGATCCCGGGCGGATGGTCGCGCCCGGCGACGTCCCACGCCAAAAACCCGGCCTTGTTCCAGGTTCGCGCAACGTCGAACACGCGCCTCGGGTCGGCGTTGCTTCCCGCAGGTCGCGCCGTCCCCAGCAGATGCGCGCGGTCGTTCGGAGTGGCGCCGCCCGCAGTCGAGGTGCAGACGCCGCTGCCGCCGTGCGAGCCCAAGCTCGAGGTCACGATCCCCACGTGAATGTCGCCGATGGCATCGAACTCGGGCATTCCTCGCTGACAGAGGCCGGCGTTGGAGTTCTCGCCCGTGGGCGCCCCCGTGACCGCATCGACGCAGATCGGTGAGGTCAGACGCTTCACGAGCACGGGCACCGCACTCTGCAAGATCTCTTGCTTGTCGGCCATCGATGTCGAGTTATCGACCATGAACAACAGATCGATCTTGTCGACGCTGTTCTGAGTCAGCTGACCGACGAACACATTGCTGGTCTTTGGTGAGGTCGGGGCGATCGGCCGATCGAGACAGCCGGTAATAAAAATCGCGAGCAGCGCACAACGCTTCAGCATTATGCCGGCCCACGAAGCACTCCGCGCGCCGCCGGCTTTTGCACGTGAAAGCCGCCGCGTCGCCCGCAACTCGGGTGGCAAAACCGAGCAAACGCGCCAACTCAGTAGTCTAGACCGGGCGTTGATCGATCTTCGAACGCGACAACATGAAGCTAGATGACCCGCCTCAATTTGCCGTCGGTGGACTCGGGCTCGCGCTCTGTTCGAGCCATTCGCGGAGCGCGCGCAGGTGTTTTTTGCTCACGCCGGGCACGGCCAAGATCACTTCATCCGAAGCGCCCCGCACTGCCGACAACGAGCCCAAGGTCTTCAGCAACGCGATGCGCGTCTTGGGGCCAATGCCTGGGACTTGGTCGAGCTCCGAGCTCAAGCGCCGTTTCTTGCCAACCTTCTTGCGGCCGCGATTCGAGAAGCGATGAGCTTCGTCACGGGCCCGCGCCAAGAGAAACAACTCGGGGCTGTTGGGGCGGAGCGGGATCGGATTTTTTTGGCCCGGCAAGTAGACGCGGTCGACCATTTTTTCGCCGAGTACGTTGTCTTTCTCTTTGGCGAGACCGCAAATCGGCAGATCATGGAGGCCGAGGTCGTGAGCGGCGGCCAGCGCGACGCCCAGCTGACCGCGCCCCCCGTCGACCACGAACAGATCGGGCAGCTGCCATTCCGTGGCCTCGCCGGGCGGAGCGATGGAAGCCGCCTCTTCCATGTCCGCCTGAGCTTCCGCGCCGGGATCGTGCGGCTTATTTGCGGCCGCCAGCTCGGCATCGCGCTGAGCGGCGTCCCGCCCGCGTTGAAACCGTCGCCCGAGCACCTCGAACATCGCCCGGTAGTCGTCGCCGTCGCCCGCGCTCCGCACTTTGTAGGTGCGGTACCGCTTCTTGTCCGGCGTGCCATTGAACAGCGCCACGACCGCGCCGACCGTATCTTGCCCGCCCAGGTGGGAGATGTCACAGCATTCGATGCGCCGGGGCAGGGTCGGCAAACGCAGGCGCTCCTGAACCTTGAGCAAGCGTTCGTCGATGTCCGTGGCGGCGCGCTGCTTCTCTTGAAACGCGTGGCGCGCGTTGTCGACGGCCATGTCTAGCAGGGCTTTCCGCGGGCCGCGCGCGGGGGCGAGTAACTCACAGCGCCGATGTCTGCCTTGCGCCAGCGCGGCGCGGCGTTCAGCGAGCCACTCGGCCACGCCATCCGCGCCGTCCGGCAGCATCGGTACGATGATTTCTTCGGGAATCAACGCCTCCCCGGAGCCCCCGTCGCCGTAGTGCTCGCGCAGGAACGCGGCCACGATCTCGTCATCCGGCACTTCCACGCGGCGGTTGGAGAAGCTCGCCATGTCGATCACTCGGCCCGAGCGCACCACCATCACGCTGAGCTCCACGATGTCCCCCTCGCGGTATAATCCGAGCACATCTTGATCGCAGTCGATCACCGACACGACCCGCTGCCCTTCTCGAATCGACTCGACCGCAGACAGTTGGTCGCGGCAGACCGCCGCGACCTCGAACTCCATCTGCTCGCTGGCGGCGCGCATACGTCCCTTGAGCTCGCGCGTCAGCTCGTCATGGCGACCGTCCAAAAACAAGGACACCGCATGCACTTGAGTTGCATATTCGCCCGGATCGACGTCGTACACGCACGGCGCGGGGCAGCGCTTGATCTGATATTTAAGGCAGGGCCGCTTGCGGCTCTCTATTTCGCGATCCGAGCAGGTCCGCAGCTGAAAATGCTTCTCCACCAAATGAAGTGTGCGGCGCGCGGCGGTCGCCGAGTGGTACGGGCCGAAGTAGCGTGCCGCGTCCGGCTTGGGCTTCCGCACGAGCTCCAGGCGCGGCCAGGCGTGCTCGGTGGAGAGGCGCAGGCTCAAATATTCCTTGTCGTCCCGGAGCTTCACGTTGAAGCGCGGTTTGGCCTCCTTGATCAGGTTATTTTCGAGGATCGCCGCTTCTTTCTCGCTCTGCGTGACGATCGTATCCAGGTCGACCGCGAGCTTCCGTAAGAAGGGAATGAAGGCGCGCGCATCGGAGCTCGATTCCTGAAAATAGCTGCGCACTCTCGAACGCAGGCTCTTGGCCTTCCCCACATACAAAACCGCGTTCTGCTTGTCTCGAAAGATGTAGCAGCCCGGGCTCACCGGCAGGCTGTCGAGTTTTTGCAGGAGTAAGTCGCTGGCCATGGGCGAAACGAGGGCTGAGCTCTTTTAGCGCGCCGGCCCGGCAATGCTATAGCCCCCGCATGTTCGCTTGGATCCCCGGTGGCAAGAGCGGGCGCGTGATCGCCATCGCCGTGCTCGCTGGGCTCGCGACCGGGTTTTTATTGGTCCCTCATGCGGAGAGCCCAGATGACCCCAAGCAGCCGCTGCCCGGCTTGGTGCTGCTTCAGAAGCCCCTGCTGCAGAGCGATGGCGCGCAAAAGACGGCTCTGGATCGCGTCCGGCGCTATGCGGCGAGCAAGCTGTCATTGGAGCTACCAGACGGTAAACGCCGGGAGCTCTTCGTCGGCGAGCTGGGCGGCGAGATCGACAAAGTGCGCTTGGCAGCCCTGGTGCACGACGCGCAAGATCGCACGAGCGAGCTGCTGCGCGGCTACCACGCGCAGCAGCTCCAAGGCCCGATCACGCTGCCCGTACCAGTCACCCTGGACCGCGATCGAGCCGAGCGCGCGCTGCTCGTCTTGAAAGACGAGCTCGACCGCGTGCCCGTCGACGCGCGGCTAGACTTGGAAGCGCGCAAACTAGTGCCCGAGCAAAACGGGCGACTGTTGGACATCGACGGCACGCTGGGCGCGATCGAAGAGGCGCTCGGCCGTGGCGAGCCGAAGGTGAAGGTCGTATTCGAGGAACGCCGTCCGAAGCGCGTCGCGAGTGAGCTCGGTGCCGTCGCCTTCGACGACATCCTCGGTTACTTCGAGACCCATTACGACCGCTCGGCCCGCTTCCAAGCGCGCAGCTTCAATCTGCGTTTGGCCGCGTCCAAACTGGACGGGCAAGTGCTGTTGCCCGGTGAGGTCTTCGACTTCAATGAGACCGTCGGGCCGCGCGACGAAGCAAACGGCTACAAGGTGGCGAAGGTCATCGCCGAAGGTGAGCTCGTGGACGGCATCGGCGGCGGAACCTGCCAAATTTCAGGGACTTTGCACGGCGCTGCGTTCTTTGCGGGTCTCGGCATCGTCGAACGTTATCCGCACACGCGGCCGAGCGGCTACATCAAGATGGGCATGGATGCGACGGTGGTCTACCCGACCATCAACTTCCGAATTCGGAACACGTTCTCGTTTCCGATCGTCCTACACGAGACGGTGAAAAATGGCCTCGTGCGAGCGGAGATCTTGGGTACCAAGCGCACGCGTACGGTCACGTTGATTCGTCGCATCGACGCCGCGCTGCCGTTCGAGGAAGTCGAGCGCCCGGACAAGGATCTCGCCAGCGGCGTGCGCGTGCTCGGACAACGCGGCGTGCCTGGCTTCAAGCTGCGGCGTTATCGCATCGTGCGGGAGGGCGACCACGCCGTGCGCGAACGTTGGGACGATACCTATCCCCCTACTTCGCAAATCGTGCGCGTGGGCGCGGGCGAGCCAGATCAAGATCGCAGCCGGCCGGCGGATGACCCGCACCCGGAATATCTGGCTGATGAACTATTGGTGACGACCCAGGGCCCAGCGAGCGTTTCGGACGCAGCGGACCCGGCTGAGCCCGGGGAAGAGACGAAGCTCGCCGACGACACCGCCGACCGCGGCGGCGTCACGCGTGAGTCGCGCGAGCCCGGAAAATTTGGGACGGCGGGCTGGACGGAGCAGGCCGGCATGCCCGCCTGGCGAAGCGCGCAAACGAAGCTAGAGCGACCTCTGGAAACCGGCCCGGGCCGAGAGTCCAAGCCGCTGAAGCGCAAGGGGAAAAAGGCCAAACGCTGAGCTTCGGGAGCGCGGGCTTGACTCGAACCGGGACCTGCGCGAAGACCCCCGACTCCGAGAGGGCGGTGGGCCGTTTTGCCCCCGTCATGCCCGACCGATACCGGCTGGCCGGTGCATTGGAAAAAAATGAACACCACAGAACCCGTCGTCAGCAGTCCCCGCAAACCCCCCGAAGAGAACGGCGCCTCGCAACAGCGTGCCGCCGACTGGGAAAACCCACGCGTCGCTTCGATCTTATCAGCCGCAGCCAAGTGCTTCGCGCGCAAAGGCTTCACCGCCACGACGCTCGCCGAGATCGGCAAAGAGCTCGGCCTCAGGAAGAGCATCGTTCACTACTACTTCGCCAGCAAAGCGGCGCTGATCCACGAAGTGCAAAGCTTCACTTATCACCGCTACTTGGACCGCCTGAAAGAGGCCACCCAAAATGGCGACGGTTCGACCTCGCAAGCCATGGAGGCGTTGAAGGCGCTCTGGGAGGCGATCCAGAACAACAAGACCGGCACCGGGCTCAACATCGAGGTGTGGAGCGCGGCGCGACGCGATCCGGAGCTGAAGCGCCGCGCGGCGGGTCTGCAAAGAGACGCCCGTCAGGTCATCCGTGAGGCGATGGGCCCGGCCGCCGCCAAAGGCGGAGTGAACCGCTCAGAGGCGCTGGCGACGCTATCCTTGGCCGTCTTGAACGGGCTGAGCGTCACGGAATACCTCGAGGGCGACGAAACGCGGGCGCGCGAGGCGTACGAAACGTTCTTGCAACTGCTGCGGCTTGGTCTCGAGTCGTCCTCCGCGCCGTCCTGAACCGCGGGGCCCGGCGTGCCTCGCCCACGTTGCGGCGAAGTCCGGGCCCGTTTCCCGAGCGTTGGTCCCTCGCTGACCGAAGCCAATCAACCGCTCGAACGCTAGCGCTCGAGCCAAGTTCGAGGCACTGTTGGCCACGTTGCCGCTCACGAACCGCCAGCGCATTGCACGTCGCCTGGCCGTCTGTGTAGCGGCAGCCTGCGGATTTGTGCTGCCTGCGCAGGCGCGGCTCCGCAAGTTGCGCCGCGCGCCGCTTGAATTGAACGTGCTTGGGCCCACGCGTCCGCTCACCGATACGGCTTGGCTGCTGGACCGCGTTCGCAATAATCGCCGCTTCGACCTGCGGAGCGAGCCCTTGCTCGGCTTATTGGAGCGCTACGTGGAGCCGCAACGTAATCGGGCTCCAGAGTGGCGGGCCTTCTGGCACGGCCGTTACGGGCGGAACCACTTTCAGCTCCACCCCAAGCTGAGTTGGCCGGGCACCGCCAAGGAGAGCGACGCGGGCGGCGACGCGAGTGAAGGCTTCTCGACTCTCGAGTTGCGCGCGCCGGACCTCGGCCAGGCCTTCGATTTTTCCCGCGCCGAGGTGCTGCCGGATTGGTCGCTCGGGGTCGAAGCGCCCGAGCCGGAATTCCGCGCCATCGATCAGCGCAAGCTCTGCCCCCAGTGGAAGGTGCCACGCGCGGTGTCCGTGGTTCGCTACGACGGGGCAGAGTGGACGCGGATGCCGCTGGTCGACTGTCAGGGCGCGATCGCCGCGGACGCGCTCGATCGCTTGAGTGTGCTGGCTCGCCCGCCGGCCACGCCCCGGCCCGACATGCCCCTGCCCGAGCAGCCCGAGCAAGACTCGGCCGGCGGGGAGTGGTTGCCGCGAGTGAAGCTGCTGAATCCTCGGCTGATTTGGGCCGTGCAGCAGATCGCGGAGGCCTTCCCCAACCGCTCGATCTTCATCATGAGCGGCTATCGGCGCGACGCCCACGGCAGCTACCACCAGCAGGGTCGCGCGCTCGACCTTTACGTGAGCGGGGTCGACAACGCGGATCTGTTTCGCTTCTGTCACACGCTCAGCGACGTTGGCTGCGGCTTCTATCCCAACAACAAGTTCGTCCACGTCGATGTGCGCCCGTTTGGCACGCACCGCGTGGCTTGGGTCGACGTCTCGCAGCCCGGACAACCATCCCAGTACGTGACGAGCTGGCCCGGGATCATGAGCGGCCCCGGGGAGCTGAGCGTGGGCGCGTACGGAGAATGATCAACGGTCGGCGGCGCGCAGCGCGTCGAGCGCGCGGCGTGCCGCCTCGACGGTGATCAAACCAGCGCCGGCGATGCGCGCGGCCACAAGCTCGACCTCGTCCCCCAGGGCGCCCGCCGCGCTGGCCACGGAGCGCGCGTGCAGCGACATGTGCCCGCGTTGGATGCCCTCGGTGGCCAGCGCGCGCAGCGCGGAGAGGTTCGAGGCCAGCCCGACGCTGGCGGCGACCATGGCCAATTCATCGGCGGACGTCGGAGCCAGGATTTGCAACGCCAGACGCGCGGTCGGGTGCACGCGCAGCGTGCCGCCGACGATGCCGAGCGCGAGCGGGAGCTCGAGCTCGCCGACTAGGTCTTCACCGTCGCGCCGCCAAACGCGAGCGGCGCATAGCGACCCGAGCGCGCGGCGTAAGCGTGTGCGCCCGCTTCAACAGCGCGAAAATCGTTGCCGGTGGCCAGCACCACCGCATCGATGCCATTCATGATGCCCTTGTTGTGCGTCGTGGCCCGATACGGATCGAGCTCCGCAAAGCGCGACGCGAGCACGATCGCGTCCACGACTTCCAGACTATCGAGCTCGGCGCTGCGATCCCCGGCTCCGGGCCACTCGCTGCTGCGCGCGGCGCGCGCGGGGCTCACGAGCTCACGGGCGTGCACGCGGCAAGTGACGTGCACACGCCGGCGATCACATAGGTTGGACAATATGCGTAAGCCCAGCGTGCCACCCGCGATCTCGGCCGTGAGCGGACCGAGCGCTTCGGCGATGGTGTTCACCAGGTTGGCGCCCATGGCGTCACGGCAATCGACCAGCACGTGCAGCACGATGCAGCGTTGTCCCAAATCGCGCACGTCGATCGCGCGTGGCCCGCCGCCACGCGCGACCAGGTTCGGCACCGCCCGGGTCGCCAGCTCGAGCAGGCGTGGCGCAGCCTGTTCCAGGCGCGCGACGGCCGCGCTCGGATGCTCAACGTCCATGACCTGCACTTGGCCGATCATCAGCGATTCGACGACCTCCGCTCGGAAGCCGCCGCTGTGGCGCACCATGCGCGCGGCGTTGGAGGCGGCGGCAATCACGCTCGGTTCTTCCACCACCATCGGCACCAAGCGGTCGACGCCGTTGACCCGGACGTTCAGCGCGACGCCGAAGGGCAAGCCGTAGATGCCGAGCACGTTTTCCACGACCTTGTCGGCGGTCGCCGTGTCGAGGCCCCCCGCTTCGAGGGCGTGCACGAGCTCATCGAGGGCAACCCCGGCGCGCTCGGAGACGACTGCGCGCCGAGCCGCGAGGCTCAGCTTGTAAAACCCGGGAATTCGCGAACCTTCGGCCATGCCCGGCGGGCTTAGCACGGCGCCTACAGTGCGTGGACGCCGCGCGCGCCCAAGCCAAGCGAGACCTGCGAAAGGCCGAGCGCGCGCGCGCAGGTGACGAGCTCTACGGACGCTGCGCTCTGCCCGACGTAGTACGCGATGTCGCCGCCGCCGGCGCCCGCCGGCAAGAAAGCCGCGCCCTGCTCGCCCGCTTGGCGCGCGAGCAGGGCCATTTCCGGTGTGACGATGCTCACGCCCGCGGCCTCTCCGAGCGCGCGGAGCGCGGTCGCTTGACCCGCGATCGCCGACACGAAGCCCGCCGCGTGGTCTCGATTGACGGCTTCGAGGGCGGCGCACGCGGCTTCGGCCTGCGCGCCGATGCAAGCGCGATGCGCGGCAGGGTCACGCGCCGCGAAGGCGGCGATACGCGCCAAGAATTCCGCGGTCGAGGCCGACGCCGCGCAGGCCCAGATTTCAAAGTGGAGACCGCTCGGCAGCGCGACTCGCGTCAGCGAGAGCGCGCTGCCGATGCGGCGCGCCGCGAGCACGCCGCCGTGAGCACTTGCCGCCACATCGACCCCGCTGCCGCCGCCCTGGGCCGCGCGGTGGGCGACCAACGCGCGTTCGTACACGCGCTCACACAGCGCCGCGTCGACGAGCGTTGGCTCTGCGTCCAACGCCGCGGCCGCGAGCGACGCCACGAGGATCGCGGCGCTGGAGCCGAGCCCCAGTTTTCGCCCATTTTCGCGCAAATTCTCGGCATCGAAGTGGGGCGCCGGGCCGCTCTGCATGGCAGCGCGAACCTCCGGCGTGATGAACACGGCCGGCCGAGCGCTGTCGGCCGTCACGTAGCGGTCGACGGCCACGACCAATGCGGGCGCGCCAGACAGCACGGCGTACGCGCCAGACAAGACGAGCTTCCCAGGCGCGCGCGCGCGGCTCATGGCTCGACCCAGTACGCGTCGGGCCCAGCCGCCGTGCGCAGCACTTGGGTCACGCCTTCCAGCTTGGCGAGCTCGAGCTCGAGCTCGGCGGCGGCGCTCGGCTCGACCAACACTTTCACATGCGGCCCAGCGTCCATCGTAAAGTGGGCGCGCCCACCGCGACGCCGAAAGGCGCGCACGCACTCGATCACGCTCAGCGTAGCCGGCGCAAAATAGATCAGCGCCGGACGCGCCGCGATCATGGAGGCGTGCATGGCCAGCGCGCTCTGTTCCAGGGCGGGGCCCAGCGCGTCGAAGTCCGCTGTCTCCACTGCGCGCCGCACTTCCTCGTAAAGTGCCGGCGCGGCCTGAACCCAGGCCGAGTAATACGGGCTCGTGCGCTGGGTGTGGGTCATGCCCTCCGTGGAGGCCGTGTCTTTGGGACCGGCCACGGTCACCGCAACCAGCATTTCCAAGGGGAAATGCTGGCCTGAAGCCACCCGTTCGGCGTGCTCCGCGCGCGCCGCCAGCGCGACGTAACCGCCGAACACCGAACGGGCCGCCGAAGCCGAGGCCCCGCGCGCCAGCGCACTGACCTCCGGCAGCGTCAGCTCCAGACCCGCCGCGCGCGACGCCGCCATCGCCAAGGCCGCAAACCCCGAAGCGCTAGAGGCGAGACCGGCCGCGGTTGGAAAGTCGTTCATCGACTCCACGCGGGCACGCGTGGGGGAGCCGACTCGTGCCCGGACGTTGTCCAACAACTTGCTGACGCGTAACAACGGGCGCCCCCCAATCAGGACCCCGGCCAAGCTCAACTCGTCGTCGGCCAGCGACGAATCGAAACGGACCGAGGTCACGGTGCGAAGGCCGGCTAGCGTCAGCGAAAGGCTGGGCACCGCGGTCAGGTTTCGCGCGGCGTCGGCTTTGCCCCAGTACTTGGCGAGCGCGATGTTCGAGTGCGCGACGGCCCTGCCGGCGCCGTTCATGGCGTAACCTGGCGCGCGCGCACGGTGCTGCCGAAGCATACGATGCCCGCAGCACGCCAGGCGGATAACACAGCCTCGGAGTTGCCGTCGCACAGCGCCAGGACGGCACCTCCGCCGCCAGCGCCGGTGAGCTTGGCGCCGAGCGCGCCCGCTTCCCGCGCCAGGGCACAACAGCGCTCGATCCCTGCCGTGGAGACGAACAGCCCGGAGAGCAGCATCTGATTGTAGTTCATGAGTGAGCCAAGCCCAGGCATGTCCCCCGACTCCAGACACAGCCGGGCATTTTTGACCAGGGCGCGGATGCCCTCCAGGGTTTTCTCGACCACGGCGGGTCGGCGCTCGCGCAGGCGCGCAACGCCGTCGACCATGAGCTTGGTGCTGGCCGGCGGACCCGCGATGCCGATCGCGAGCACGAGATCACGCGCTAGGACCAGCGATTCCAAGACTCCGCCTCTCTCGTACCAGAGACAACCGTCGTGGGCCGCCGCGGCGGCGTCAATGCCCGACGGATTACCGTGATACACACCTTCCCACGCCGCAGCCGCGCTCAGCACCTGCTGGGTGTTGGGCGCGCGACCGAGAGCGCTCAGCGCCGCGCGCGCGATCGCAACGCCGAGCGCCGCGGAGGCGCCGAGCCCGGCGCCCGGCGGGACTTCGAGCGTGGCCTCCACCGCGAGTGGCGGTAGGTCCAGGTTACCGAGCAAGGCTTGGAACGCCCGCCCCAGGTCGCTGCCGTCGCCTGCTGACGCGCTGTGCGTGCCGATGCGGAGCCGCGCGGTTTCGGCGAGCATTGCGTGAGCGGACACGCCGCTTTCGATACCGGCTGCAATCGCCGGAACACCGTACACTACGGCATGCTCCCCGAGCAGAATGACTTTGCCATTGGCCCGTGCCACGCGCTGTGCCTCAGCTCCGCCGTGCGGTGAGCGCTTCGGTCGCGCCCACGAGCAAGAGCGCGCCCTGCTTGCTCACGCCGCGCTTCAACTCGGCGAGCCCTGCGCGACTGAGCTCCGCGACGCGAGCTTCGATCTCGGCACGCGCGCCGCAGCGCTCCAGCACGGCGAGCGCCTCCGTGAGCTCGGCGTCGGTGGATGCGGCAGTGCCGACCACGCGCTTGAGCGCGCGCAGCTCTTTGCCTTTGGCTAACCGGAGCCCAGCTCCCAGGAGCGCCGTGCGCTTGCCCGCGCGCAGGTCGCTGCCCAACGGCTTACCCGTTGCTCGAGGCTCGCCAAATGCGCTCAGAAGGTCGTCCCGCAGTTGAAAGGCGACCCCAACGGGTAACGAAAAGCGGTCGAGCGCACGCAGGGTGGCGCTGCCGCCCGACGCCAAAATCGCGCCGAGCCGCAGCGGCCCACGCACGGTGTAGCTACCGGTTTTTAGTTGATAGGCGAGTTCGACGTCGTACTCTCCGCCGATCAGGTCCAGCTGCTGCCCGGCGATGGCGTCGAGCTGCATCTCGGCGAAGCAAGCCATGGCCGGCAACGCGGCCGACCGTTTCATCTCCACCTGGCTGAGCGCTTCCAAGGCGACGGCCGAGGCGTAATCGCCCGCCAAGATGCCAGACGCGTGGCCCTTGTGCTCCGAGCGAAAATGCTTGGCTAAACGTGCGTGCACGGCCGGCCCGCCCCGGCGTACCAAGTCCCCGTCCATCCAATCGTCGTGAATCAACAGATAGGCCTGCAGGAGCTCGAGCGCGACGCCAGCGTCGAGCGCAGGCTCCAGGTCAGCGCGTTCGCTGGCGGCACGGTAGCCGGCGACGAGCAGCGCCGGCCGCAGGCGCTTGCCACCGCGTAATACGAGATCACGCACCGCCGAGACCATCTCCAGAACCTCCGGACCGTGACGGCGCGCGACGTCGAGGCGCGTCTCCAAAAACCCCCGTAAACGCAAGTCGACCTCCGACTGCACCGCGCCGAGCATGGCAGAGAACGGATTTTCTTTCAGGGGCTTGGCCGAGGCGCGCAGCAGACGAGGCAAAACGCGCGGCTTCGCGCGTTTCTGGCGGGACGGCGGCGGGCGCTCGGGCATGGCGTAGGAGCCGAGAAGCCTAGCACTTGAACGCGCCCTCGGGTCGAGTAAGAGAGTGCAGAGTCATGGCAGACATTGCGGGACGAAAAGTCGACCACCTCGAGCTAGCGACCTCGGGGGACGTTGGCTTCAAGCGCACCACCACGCTCTTCGAGTGCGTGCGCCTGGTGCACGACGCATTGCCCGACCTCGACTTAGACAGCATCGATTTGAGCTCCACTGTGCTCGGCAAAACGCTGCGCGCGCCGATCTTGATCGCGGGCATGACGGGCGGCGCAGAGCGCGCTGAACGCATCAACCGCGAACTTGCGGCGATCGCCGAAGAACGCGGCTATGCGTTCGGCCTGGGCAGCCAGCGCGCCATGTTGAGGCACGGCGAGGCAACAAGAAGCTATGCCGTGCGCTCCGTGGCTCCGCACGTCCTTCTGCTCGGCAACATCGGCATCGTGCAGGCCGCGCACACCAGCAGCGCGGAGCTCCGCGAGCTCGCCGCCGCCGTGGGCGCCGATGCCCTGTGCGTCCACCTGAATCCAGCGATGGAGCTGGTCCAGGAAGAAGGCGACCGTGACTTTCGCGGTGGCCTCGATACGCTCGAGCGGCTCTGCGCTGAGCTCGGCTTGCCGGTGATCGCCAAGGAAACGGGCTGCGGCCTGTCGCAGCGCGTCGCCGCTAAGCTGCGGCGTGTGGGCGTAGCCCACGTGGATGTGTCAGGCGCAGGAGGCACGTCCTGGGTGGCCGTGGAAACGCAACGCGCGGAGCCCGAAAAGAGAGCGCTCGGTGAGGCCTTCTGGGAGTGGGGGATCCCTACCGCCGCCAGCGTCGCCTGGGTGCAAGCGCAGGGTTTCGAGACGGTGTTTGCGACGGGCGGCCTGCACTCGGGCCTCGAGATCGCGAAAGCAATAGCGCTTGGCGCCAGCGCGGGGGGCATCGCGCGAGCGGCCCTGCAAGCGTTGGAGCGCGGCGGTCCGAGCGGCGCTCGCCGCTTCTTCGATGGCGTGGAGGCCGAGCTTCGCGCCGCGCTGCTCCTCACCGGCTCGGCGAATCTCAACGCATTACGCTCGGCCCCGCGCGTGATCGTGGGCGAGCTGAAGGACTGGCTCGCGCTCACGCCCGAGCCCGCGAGCTACTTGCGGTCGACCGGCGGCGGCGGGTGAGAATGCGAGTGCGATGACTCATGCGACTCGAAGGCGTTCGCCGACGCCTGTTGATACAGGGCTTTGGCGCCGGGCCAGTCCGGGTTACGCCGCATCAGCTGAATCAGCGCCTGCATGGCCGCGCCGGTGGGCATGGATCCGTCGCACAGCGCGAGCTTGATGCGCACTACGGAGTAGCTCTCATCCTGGGCGGAGACGGGCAGCAATGCCGTCCGCGCTGCATCTAGTTCCTGTTCTTCCAGCAATTCATCGACTGCTTCCGGGCTAAGTTGTGGGTCCGCCATCCCGTCCAGCATGCCAGCGATTGCGGGCGCCCGAAAGACCGCCCACATTCGGGGCTAATCCGTCGTAATTTATACCTAAAATACCAAACGCGGCGTGACTCGGGATGTCCATCTATACTGCCTCTGTTCGATGATGAAGGAGAGCCCCACACGCAGCCCGGACAGCGATAGCCCCGCGCCCGATCTGAGAACAGAGCGGGATCAATTCCTGAAAAAGTTTTCTCGCGGCTCCCAGCTGACCGAGGACTTTGTAAAGGAGCACGAGCGAATGCAGGCACGCGTTCAAGATCTCGAAACCGAGAACGCGAATTTGCGAGCCAAGGTGGAGGCAGACCACGCGGTGCGCGAGCTGCTCCAAAAGATTGAACGCCTCGAGATTGAGAAGAGCGAGCTGCTTTCACGGTTTCATCGGGCCGAAGCCATCAGCACGGAGTTTACGGCGCGCGTGCAGGAAGTAGAGTCGGAGTTTGCCAACTTGGCTAACCTGTTTGTGGCCTCGAATCAGCTCCACTCGAGCCTCTCCCCGCGCGGCGTTACACGGCGCATCAAAGAAGTGCTGGCGCAGCTGGTCGGCGCTGAGCGCTACGCCATGTACTTAGTGAACCCGGAAGGGCAGCAGCTGATTCCGATCGCCTCAGAGGGGGTGGCAGGCAGCGATCTCCTACCCGTGCGAATCGAGGGCACTCGCATCGGGGACGTGCTGCGGAAAGGCGCGGCCATCGTGGCAGACTTTGACCCGAGTCGAGGGACGCTCCAAGACCCGCCTGCGGTCATCCCGCTCTCGCTGGACGACCGGGTGGTCGGCACAATCGCCATCTTTTCGACCCTGGCTCAAAAAAACAAGTTCGACGCCGTCGACTTCGAGCTATTCAAGCTACTGGGCCAGCACGCGGCGCAAGCTCTCGTCGCCGCGAGCTTGTTTGCCCAAGCGGAACACAAACTGCCTGGGCTGGAAGCGTTTTTGGATCTCAGCGTGTGATCTCATGGCCGAATATTCCTGCTTAATCGTCGAAGACTCGCCCATGATGCGTCAGCTCTTGGTGTTCGCGCTGGCGCGCGTCAAAAACCTGCGCGTCACAGAGGCGGACGATGGCGTCGATGGCCTGCGCAAGCTGGCCTCCGCCCGCTACGACATCATCGTCACCGACATCAACATGCCCATCATGGATGGCTTGAAGCTCGTGAAACGAGTACGCATGGATCCGGTGCACAAGGACACCCCGATCGTCATCATCACCACCGAGGGCTCGCAGGAGGATCGGCAGCGCGCCCTCCAGCTCGGCGCCAATGCGTACATCACCAAGCCCATCCAAGCCCCGCAGGTCATTGCCACGGTCAAAGAGCTGCTCAAGATAGAGTGACGGCAAAGCCTTCCGGCCAGCGGTCACGAGCGTGGAACAGCATGACGTACATCAAGATCTGCGGCGTCACGAACGTGGAAGATGCGCTCTTGGCCACGGCGGCCGGCGCGGACGCGCTCGGCCTGAACTTCGTGCTCACTTCCAAGCGCCTGATCGACCGCGACACCGCCACCCGGATCGCTGACGCGGTCGGCGGCCGTGTTGAACTCGTCGCCGTCGTCGCCGATCGCAGCTACGATGAGCTCTGGGATTTGCGCGCCGCCACCGGCATCCGCTGGCTTCAGCTGCATGGCGCGGAGTCTCCCGACGATCTCGAGTCGCTGATCCCCGACGCCTACAAGGCGATCGCGATTGGCGATGCAACCGACGTGCTGCGGGCGGATGATTATGGGGGGGCGCGCCTCTTATTGGATGCAAAGAGCGCAGTGCCAGGACAGCTCGGCGGTACGGGCGCGCGCTTCGACTGGTCCTTGGCCGCCGCGCTCGCTCGGCGGCGGGACGTGATCGTCGCCGGTGGCCTCGACGCCGCGAACGTGGGGGATGCCGTGCGCACCCTTCAGCCGTTCGGGGTAGACGTCGCGAGCGGGGTCGAGGTGGCGGGGGAGCCGCGCCGGAAGGACGGCGCGCGCGTCCGTGCCTTTGTTTCCGCGGTCCGAGCCGCCGAACGAGCGCTCTGAGCGCCGGCGGTTCGCTCTCGTCAGGGTCGCCGCGCGTGGCGCTGCCTCATCGAGTCGATAGTTCCGAAGCAAGCTTTTGGCGCGGCAGCTCGACAAAACGGCTCCTGTAAAGTATCCCGGGGACACAACATGGCCGTCTCCGCATTGGGCTACTACGATGATTTCGGTGGGCGTTTCGTAGCGGAGACGCTCGTTCCCGCGCTGGAGGAGCTGGAAAGCGCCTACCGCGAGCACGTGCTGAGCGTGGCCTTTCAAAACGAGTGGCGCGACATGCTGCGTCACTACGTAGGCCGGCCCACACCTTTATACCGAGCCGATCGGCTAGCGCGCTTGATCGATCCCGAACGAACAATGCTCGGCGAGCTGTGGCTGAAGCGGGAGGATCTGTGCCACACCGGCGCGCACAAGATCAACAACGCCCTCGGACAGGTGTTGCTCGCGAAGAAGCTCGGGAAAAAGCGGATCATCGCCGAGACAGGCGCAGGTCAGCATGGCGTCGCGACGGCGACTGCCTGCGCGGTCTTGGGCCTACCTTGTGAAGTGTTCATGGGCGCGGTGGATGTGGTGCGCCAAGCACCGAACGTCGCCCGCATGCACATGCTGGGCGCCCGAGTGATCTCCGTCGAGTCCGGCTCGAAGACCCTCAAGGATGCGATGAACGAGGCGCTGCGCGACTGGGTAACGAACGTTCGCACCACGCATTACTGCGTCGGCTCGGCCGCTGGCCCCCACCCCTACCCCATGCTGGTTTCCGAGCTGCAGCGCGTGATTGGCGACGAAACGCGGGTACAATTCAACCAGTTGAGCGGCGGTTTGCCCGACGGCGTGGTTGCCTGCGTTGGCGGCGGCTCGAACGCGATTGGCATGTTTCGCGCATTCATCGCCGACCCGGTCGCGCTGTACGGTGTCGAAGCCGCTGGCGAGGGGGTGCACAGCGGCAAGCATGCGGCCACACTCACCGCCGGGCGCATCGGCGTGCTGCATGGCGCGCGCACCATGGTGCTCGCCGACGACGACGGGCAAATCGTGGAAGCGCACTCGATCAGCGCGGGCCTCGACTACCCGGGGGTCGGGCCCGAACACGCGTCGCTGATGGCTTCGGGCCGCGCGACTTACCTTTCGGCGACCGACGCCGAAGCCTTGGCGGCCACCGAGCGCGTGGCGCGCAGCGAAGGCCTGCTAATCGCGCTCGAGACCGCGCACGCTCTTGCTCGCCTGCCCGAGATCGCCGAGCTGGAGCGCAACAAGCACGGCCGTCCGGCGCGGCTCGCGCTCTGCCTGTCAGGGCGTGGTGACAAAGACTTGGGCACCCTGCGCGACCGGCTCGGCTTCGGGAACGACTCATGACCGTCGAACGCATCGAGCAACGGCTTGCAGGTCGCCGAGCCGAAGGCCGTACCGCGCTGGTCATCTATCTGACGATCGGCGATCCCAGCGTTGAAGACAGCGTGGCGTGCGCACTGGCCGCCGCGCGCGCGGGCGCGGACGTGCTCGAGCTCGGGGTGCCGTTCAGCGACCCCACCGCGGACGGGCCGGTGATCGCGGCTGCCGCGTATCGCGCCATCCACAATGGGGGCTCCTTTCGCGCCGCCTTGCAGGCCGCCGAAGCGGTGCGGAAGGAAAGCTCGATCCCCATCATCTTGTTCACTTATTACAATCCGCTCGTGGCCTTCGGGGACGAGCGAGCCGCGGACGAGGCGTTGCGCGCCGGCGCGGACGGGTTTCTGGTCGTGGACTTGCCCCCCGAAGAAGGCGCGGTGCTGCGGGCGCGCGCCAAACGCAATCGGCTCGCCATCATTCCGTTAGTGGCGCCGACTACCGGTTTGGACCGCGAGCCACATCTGTTCGACGGCGCGAGCGGCTTCGTCTACTATGTCTCCGTCACTGGCGTGACCGGCACTGGCGCAGCACCGCTCACCGAGGCCGCCGAGCGCGCCGCCGGCATCCGCGAACGCGCTCACCTACCCGTCGTGATCGGCTTCGGAATTCGGACGCCCGCAGACGCCGAGCGCGCGGCATCGCACGGCGCCGACGGCGTCGTCGTAGGCAGCGAAATCGTGCGCACGATCGCCGCCGCCGCGACGCGCGAAGCCCGCATCGCCGCCGTCGAACACTTGGTTGGCTCACTCCGAGCCGGGCTAGATTCCCGCGTACGGTAGGACTTAGTGCTAAATTGAGCGGTCACCTCAACCAAACAGCGACCGGCAGCAGCCGATTCATTGCTGCGAAGTGCTTCTCGGCGATCGGCATCTGTAATCTGGCCATGGGGTTTCGCGCGTCGGTGATGGGCGGGCCGAGTGGGACTTGTTTGAGAACTTCCCAAGCCTGAAACGAGCGTTGAATTTGCTCGCAAACGTCGTTTTCGAACGGTGCGTTCGCAGGGATTGAGAAACGAAGCTCACCGTCCGACGCGAAAAAAATCATGTTGTCCGGTTCACCCGGATCTTCGAGCAGCGGTGCATCGCGGAACACTCGTACATTTCGGTACGCGGCGCGAATGGTGCGCGCGACGGCAAAGCTTGCTTCAGCGTTTTCCCCACTGTCGTAGCCAATGAAATTGAGCATCAAAACACCATTCGGGCGCAACATGGCGTGAATACGCTGCAGCACTTCCAGAGACAGTAAATGGTCGGGAGTAGCGCCGCCCGTGAAGGTATCGTGCACGATGATATCGTATCGGCGCCGCGAGTTGCGCAGATAGGTTCGCGCGTCCTCGATGAAAACTTCGCCGGTTGGCGTAAAACCAAAGTAGCGTTTCGAAAAACTCACCACGGCTGGGTCGATTTCTACGGAGTCGATGTGTAGCCCTTGACGGCCGAGTACCCGCGGCAGCGAACCCACACCAAGCCCGATCTGCAGCATATTTTTGGCTTCCGGCCGCAAAAAGCGCACCGCCTCCAATAGGTGCAGGAACGCGAAGGCGGACGACCCGTCTTGCACGAACTGCGCGCCCAACACGGAGTGGTCGGCACGCAGAAAGCGCACCTTACGAGTGCTGTCGGCGATCACCTCGACGAGGCCGTAGAAGCTGTGCGAGCGAGCCAGGATTGTGATTCCCAGCGGTAGGGGCTGGTCGGGAATAAAGGCGCCGAGGGTGGGAATCAGGAGCGCCGCGTAGCTCATCGTCCAGCCACGCCGAGCGAGCGATCCTGCGCCCAACATGACGAGCAGACCAGAAGCCCCGGTGAGGATCGCGTTTGTTTCAAAAGCGGGAATGAGCTGAAAAACTAGGAACAGCGTGCCCGCCAGGCTTCCGGCCGTCGACACCGCGTATACCGAGCCGATACTGCGTCCGCTAAGCCGGAGTGTCCTCGACGCCTGCCTCACTGCGACGGGCCCGATGGTGCCGAGGGCGACCAGGGCCGGGGAGAACAGAACGGCCGCCGCGCTGAGCGCGCCCCAGCGCGGGCCTAGCGTCTCGGTGGCACCCAACACCGCGTAACCGCCTAGTCGGGCCGCGCCGAGTAGGGCGCCGGAAGCCGTCACGAGGCCGCCCATGAGCCGAGTGCTGAGCACTCGGTCCGCCAGCACACCTCCGACGTAATAGCCGACGGCGAGGGCTCCCAGCGTCACCGTCAGCAGAGCCGACCAGACGTACAGTCCGGTCCCAAACACTGGGCCAATCAGGCGAGTGCCGATGATTTCGATCACCATGACGGCGGCGCCCGTCACGAACACGGTCGCGAACAGCTCGGGCTTGGCAAAGCGCGGAGCTTCTCGTTCTTCAGCCGTCATGGAATCCTGACGCAGTTGCCGCGCCAAAGTGAACTCGGCGTGGTGCGGCATCGCGGCGCCAAGCGTTACTCGAGCGGGACCACGTGCTGTTGCACGTTGATGCCGAGGGGTGAGGTGGTGACGATCGTGAAGTTGGCGTAGCCGCCACCGGGAGCGTCGCCCACGGCGCCAACGTTCACGATTCGCACGTCGGCGACCGAGCGGTCGAAGGGCACGTGGCTGCCACCGCACACGATGATGTCCCCCGGCTGGTCACCCAAGAGCGCGATCAGCTCGTCGTCGGTCATATCCACGCTGAACGGCTCGCTCGGGTCGAGCGGCGAGCCGTGCACCGCGAGCATGGTGTGGCCCGATTCGATGGGCAGATTGGCGATCGCGGGCAGCTGGCCGATGCGCGTAACGATGATCTCTCCGAGCTCGTGTTGAACTTGACGCAGGCGCTCGATGCGTTTGCGCTCGACCTCGCTCGTGGCGCTGAGTTTGTTGGGGTCGACCTGCGCCAGCGCGCGATCGCCCAAGCCCTGCACGCACAGGGCGCGATGGCCCACGAGTGTCTTCCAGACCGCCAGCGGCGCCGGCCCGGGGAAGCACAGATCGCCGCAGGCGACCAGTTGGTCCCAGCCTAGGCTGTCCGCTTCTTTGATCACCGCGTCCAAGGCGGCCGCGTGTCCGTGGATGTCCGAGACGCACAAAAAGCGCATGCCGCACGGTTCGTACGGTCGAGCGAGGCCGAGGACAAGGGGCTATGCTGCGCGCCCTCCCGCCGCGCGGAATTTACGCCTGAAACTCGCCGTGACCCTCGCCGAAGAGCTCATGAATTTGGCCCGGCAGATCGCCCCCGAACGGGCGGCCATGCTGCTCTCGGAGCCCACCGGGCGCGACGGCTTCGCGCTCGGCGTACTCTTGGGTGCGGTTTTCCCGGCCATGACCGCCAACGCCGGGCATCGTCACGATGCGCTGGATACCTTGGCGCGCGAGGGCCTCCGCGCGCGCCGCAAGCACGGCGAGCTGGCGGCGGCCTTGCGCGGGGCGATCGAAACGACGGGGCCGCGCGAGCAGGCGCTATCCGCGTTCCGCCGCCGCGTCTGGGCCGAAAAGGCCCGCATCGCTCTGCGTGAGCTCTTACCGTCTCGGCTCGGGGGGGCGAGCTTCGAGATTACCGCCGGCGAGCTCAGCGACCTGGCGGCCGCAGCGTTCGACGTCGCGATTCGTGAAGCAGAGTCGGTGGTCGCGGAGCGCTTCGGACCGCCGCTGCGCGCTGATGGTCGCCCTTCGACGCTGGTCATGTTGGGCGTCGGTAAGCTGGGCGGCCACGAGCTGAACGCAGGCTCGGATGTGGACGTGGTGTTTCTGTACGACACGGACGAAGGTCAAAGTCGCCTCTCGCTGCACGAGCACTTCAGCCGCGTCGCGCGGCGTGCGGTGGCCACCATCGATACGCCGAGCGCGGACGGTTTGATTTGGCGTGTGGACCTGCGCTTGCGCCCGGAAGGTGCCGCTGGCCCCATCGTCAACTCCGTGGCCGCGGCGGAGCGCTACTACGAGACTTGGGGCAGGCTTTGGGAGCGCGCCGCCCTCCTCCGCGCGCGGCCGTGTGCCGGTGATCTCGAGCTGGGCAAGCTGCTCAGTCGCGAGTTATTGGTGCCGTTCGTGTACCGGAACAGTGTCGACCCCACGATCGCCGAAGCCCTGACGGAGCTCGTGCTGCGTTCACGCGAAGAGCTCAGCCCCGACCCCGACCGCGACTTGAAGCTCGGCCCAGGAGGCATTCGAGAAGCTGAATTCTTCGTGCAATCACTGCAATTAGTCTGGGGGGGGCGCGAGCAGTCCTTGCGCGTACAGGGAACTTTGCCGGCCCTCGCCCGCCTGCGCAGTCAGGGCTTGGTGAGTGACCGCGAGGCGCGGGGCATCGCCGAGTCGTACGTGCTGTTGCGCCGAGTCGAGCATCGGATCCAGTGGTCGAGCGGGGTGCAGACACACCTTCTGCCAAACGCGGGCGAAGAGCTGTCGCGGCTGGCACGCAGCTTGGGCTTCGCGGACAGCGGGGGCTTGCGCGCGGAGCTCGAGCAAGCCCGTTCACGTGTGAACGCGCTGTTTCAATCACTGACCCGCGCTCAGGCGCTGCGCCCACCGCCGCGCCCGGCTTCGTTTAATGAGCTTTCAGGAAATGACCCCGAACTCGGGCGGGTGGCGGAGGAACAATTCCGCAGCGCAGACATGGGCGAGCACATCGCCGCGCTGGCGCGGCGCCCCGACGGCCTATTGGGCGCGCTCACGCGTGAGCGCCATCCGCACCTGATGGACGGCGTGCTCGACGCGCTGGCGAGCTCCGCTGACCCCGAGCAGGCTGCGCGTTACTTGCGCGCGTATTTTGCCCGCTTTCTGGCGCCGACGGCCTACGTCAACGCGCTCGGTGAAGATCCTCGCGCGCTGCAGCGTCTGATCACCGCCTTTGGCGCGAGCGCCTTCGTCGGCGACGCGGTGTCCAGCCGTCCGGAGCTCGCGGACGTGATCCTCTTCGGTGGCGGCGCGGTCAGCGATCCGCGCGCGGCCGTCGGCGCCGAACTCAGGAACGCGGAACAGTTGCTCGGCGTTGAGGCGGATCACGATGAGCGCGAACAATCCTTCATCGGCGCCCTACGCACCGCCAAACGGCGGATCATGGTGGAGGTCGCCGTAGCGGACTTGGCGGGCGCCATCGCTTGCGCGAAGGCCGCGCCCGAGAGGAGGATCGAGGCGAGCGCGAGCGCGCCGAGGGTCGTGTGCTTGATCATGTTGGCTCCGATGGGTCGACCAAAGGTAGACGACCGGG
>CAXSGJ010000017.1:27300-29390 GCA_964236865.1 uncultured Polyangiaceae bacterium | reverse complement strand
ACTTGGCGGGCGCCATCGGCGCGCGTGACGCGACCCGCCTGCTGTCCGAGCTGGCCGAGGAGATCTTGGAGCGCGCCGTGCAGCATGTCTTCGGCGATGTGCCGGGCTTCGCTGTGCTCGGTCTGGGCAAGCTCGGCGGTCGCGACTTGGGCTATGCGTCGGACTTGGATGTGATCTTCGTGTTCCTGCCCAGCGGCGCGCCGTCGCCCGACGACGCCGCGGTCTACTTCGCGCGCGGCGCTCAGCAGGCGATGCGGCTACTCACCGAGCCGCACCCGGCGGGGCCGGGCTACGAGCTCGACACCCGACTCCGACCCTCCGGAGCGCACGGCCTGCTCGTGACCTCCCTAGCCTCGTTCGCGCGTTACCACGGCCAGACCGGCGCGGGGCCGGACGCAGAGCCAGGGCCCGCGGTGTTCGCGTCCGGCGCGGCCTGGGAACGGCAAACGCTGCTGCGTGCTCGCGGCGTGGTCGGCGATCCAGAATTGCGGCGGCGCGCGCTCGAAATCGCAACACGCGCCGCATACGAAGGCGGCGCGCCCTCCGCCGGCGAGATGCACCATTTGCGGACGCGCCTCGAGAAAGAGCACGGCCGCGAACGGGAGGGTCGCTATCAGCTCAAGACCGGGCGCGGCGGGCTGCTCGACATCGAGTTTGCCGTGCAGTGGTTACAGATGAAAAACGGCGCCGACCACCGTATGCGGACGCCTGATTTGGGTCTAGCGCTCCACGCGCTGCACGAAGCGGGCTACCTCAACACCGCCGACTTCGACGTATTCAGTGAAGGCTACCGGTTCCTGCGCCAGCTCGAACAGCGCATCGTCGTGCGCAGCGGCACGACGAACCTAGCCGTGATCGAAACGCGCAGCGCGGGTCTGCCCCAGCTTGCCCGGCGCATGGGCTTTCAAGACTGGCACGGGCAACGCGCCAGTGCCCAGCTCCTGATGCGCTACAAAGAAGTGACGGACGCCGTCCGCGCGAGCTACGAGCGGGTGCTCACCTTGGGCGAATGAGCATCCGCGAGGGCTGGCGTGGCCGCTTTGCCGAGACTATGCCCGCCCGCGTGGCTCACGGCTCCGCCCTGCCCGGCAAGCGCGCCCGTTCCAGCGGGCGCCCCACACCCAGCAACCGTCGCGTCGCGCGGGGCTCCTCAAGCCTTTCGCGCGGGGCTTCTCACGCCTTTCGCGCGGGGCTTCTCACGCCTTTCGGGCGGGGCTCCTCACGCTAGGCTGCCGCGGTCGTGGAAGGGGACGGCTCGCGAGCGGCGCCAGCCGGCTCTGCCGAGCCAGGTCTGTGAGGGCACGATGGGTAGGTCTTCGAGTTTTTCTGGTGGCGGCACGCCGCGCGGGGTCAGCGGGAGGCCGGGGCTCGCGCGGAGCTCGCACGGTGCCTGACCCCGTAGACCGCTGAACCCGTTGAAGTAGGGAGCGGAGGAGTACGGGTCGATGCGGGAGCCACCGGGCGCACGGTGTTTGCGGAAATTGTTAAGCACGTAGGCGAGGGCGTTGCGCACGGCGCGCGGCGACTTCAACGCGCGCGAGAAAAAGCGATCCGCCCACACTTTTCCGGAGCGCGACACCAAGCTGTTCACTCGGCGGGCAACGCGGATGGCGAGCCCCTGCATGCCCCGCGACAGCGCCTGTTTGCTGCTCGCCTCGACCACCAGGTGAACGTGGTCCCCCTGCACGGAGAATTGCGTGACTCGAAAATCCGCCCGGGCGCGCGCGGCGCGAGCGAGCGCGATTCGAATCGTGGGGAAGACGAATTGGGTGCGCAGCGAGCGTAAGCGGCTGCGCAGCACCACGTGCACCGGATGCGCCGGCTCGTGCGCCTCCCGCTCCCGATGGCGAACCAACCGCCGACCCGCGCCTGGCTTTCTTCCCCGCACTTTTCCGGGCTTTTTTGACGCACCCAGCCGGGGCAGAACCCGTTGCACTGGACGTTCTGGGTTACCGCACTTAGCCACGATTCACTGCTTAGCATCAATTGGGGCAGTAATTGTCATCTATCGAGAAGTCATCTATCGATCGAGGAGGCGCCATCGTTTGGGTGCAGGGGTTGCCGGCTCGTTGTGCGATGAGGGGGGGGCG
>CAXSGJ010000017.1:9365-27200 GCA_964236865.1 uncultured Polyangiaceae bacterium | reverse complement strand
CGTCTTCGGTGGCTGGGCGCGTCTTCGGTGGCTGGGCGCGTCTTCGGTGGCTGGGCGCGTCTTCGGTGGCTGGGTGCCGGCGCACGGGGTCGGTGCGGCCGATCGTCGAGTTTGTGGGCGACGGAGGAGGGCGCGGGCGCTCGATCGTGGGGCTGTCCGGCAGGTGGTTCGGCGCGGCGTCCACCGGGCGGCCTTCTTCAAGGTGAGGCCGCGGCGAACGCGAAGCATCAGCGAGGGCTCGGAGAGCTCCGGCGTGGAGGCACGCGCAGGAGCGAGCGCGCCCGGCTAGGCCAAGAGTTTGGCGGCTTCGATCGCGGCGTAGGTGAAGATGATGTCGGCGCCGGCGCGGCGTAGGCAGAGCAGGGTCTCGAGTAGCGCGTAATCGTAGTCGAGCCAGCCATTTTGAGCGGCCGCTTTGAGCATCGCGTATTCGCCGCTGACTTGATAGGTGGCGACAGGCAGCGCGGTCAGATCGCGTACTTGGCGGATGACGTCAGTGTAGGGCAGGCCCGGTTTGACCATCAGCCAATCGGCGCCTTCGGCCTCGTCTAGGCGCACTTCACGCAGGGCCTCGCGCACGTTTGCGGGATCCATCTGATACGTTTTCTTGTCACCGCCGCGCGGCGCGGAATCGAGCGCTTCGCGAAATGGCCCGTAGAAGGCGGACGCGTATTTGACGCAGTAGCTGCAGATGCCGACGTTGGTGAAGCCGGAGGCGTCGAGCGCGGTGCGGATCGCCGCCACCCGTCCGTCCATCATGTCGCTCGGCGCAACGATGTCCGCGCCCGCGCGCGCTTGCGCGACGGCCATTTCCGCCAAGATGGGCACGGTGACGTCGTTGTCGATGTGACCGTTGACGAGCACGCCGTCGTGCCCGTCCGATGAGTACGGATCGAGCGCCACGTCGGTGATCACGAGCAAGTTGGGGATCGCCAATTTCAAGGCACGCACCGCGCGCGGCAGCAGGCCGACGCTGTTCGTACTCTCCGCGCCCCGCGAATCCTTGAGCTCGTCCGTGAGCGCTGGAAAGAGCGCGACACCGGGGACGCCGAGCGCAAAAGCTTGCTGCGCGGTTTCGACCAGCAGGTCGATCGACAAACGGGCTTGGCCCGGCATGGACGCAATGGGCGTCCGCTTGCCTTCCCCGTCTTGCACGAACATGGGCAAGATCAAGTGTTGTGGGCTGAGCGTCGCCTCACGGACCAGACCGCGGATCTGTGGGTTGAGCCGGTTACGGCGAGGACGGACGAGCATGGCGAAGGTAGGCTACCACGCGACGCGCTAGCCGGCTGCGAGGGTGAACTCCCAGCTCTCCGCTTCGCAAGCAGCCCCGAGTTCGCGCTCGAGGTCTGCGAGCGCCGCCGCCGAGGGGATTTGCAGCGCCGCCTCCAGCACGAACATCGGCGTGCCGCTCTCGGCCGCATACGACAGCCGGCTCTCCAGCGAGGCCACGTTCACGCTTCGGGTCTCGAGCACTGCCGCGACCCGCTGAACGATGCCCGGACGATCGACGCCCGTGACGCTGATCCGATAAGGCAAGAAGTCGCGTGCAGGCTGGGGCGACGAGGTCGCTTTCGTCAGCAGCTGCAAACCCAGCCGCGGGCCCAGCGCGGCGCCGCGCTGTTCGACCTGCTCGATCGCGCTCGGCTCTCCGGAGACGAGGACCAAGAGTGCGAACTCCCCGCCCAAGATGGCCATCCGGCTGTCCTCAAGGTTCGCCCCCGCGGCCAGCACCAGGGACGATATTTCGTTGACCAGGCCCGGCCGGTCCGCACCCACCGCCGTCAGCACGAGGTAGCTCTTGCTCATGCTCGGCTAGTAGTGAAAGCGAAGCGCGCGAGCAAGGGGCGCGGCCGGGCAAGGCACTGCTTTCGAGGCGCTGGTCGCCGACCTGGACGGTCAGAGAAGCCGACTCGCCTCGCCGCTTGCTCAGATGCCCAGAAACTCGAAAAAATCGGCGGCTGACTGAACTTTGCGGCCGCTCTTCTTGCGCTCGGCCTGGCGCTCGTTCCACTTGGCTACCTTGGCTTGATAGGCCAGCGTGGTGGAGGCGTGCTTACCGTGAAGTTCTTTGATCGCCAGGACGTCGTTTTGGCCGTTGAGCTCGTATTTGCAGTCGGTCGCGTCGATTAGCTTGAGCCGACGCAGCTTGCCGTCATCCGTGAAGCTCGGATCGAAGGGGAAGATGCGACAGCCGATGGGTCGATGATGGTAAATCGTACAACGGTTGTCGGAGCCCAGATAGCGACAGCCGCCCGCCTCGTGTCGCAAAACCATCACGCGTTTGCCCTGGCTGAGTAAGACAAAGGCTTCTGGCTCGTCGTCCATGTCGATGCCGTTCTTGTCGACCCACCGCACCATGGCGGAGGACGGCTCACCGGTGTGGCGCTTGATGCGCCGGATGTCCGAGTCGGTGAGCGGCAGGAGTGGATCTTTGCAACAATTGCCACAGCCTGTGCAACGGAACTTTAGCCACTTCTCACCCGGGACCACGGAGCCTTGTTTACCAAAGAGCGAGCCGCGGGTCGAGCGCGCGTTCAATGCGGCTCGCCCGAAAGCTCACTGGCACGGCGGCACGCCGTCGAAGTCGCTTCCTTGACCACACACCGCCTCCGGGCCGCGACCCGCGTGCTCCGAGTAGAACTGCCGGAAGCGGTCCGCGTCCACGCACTCCGCGCGCAGCGTATGGCCCCAAGCGCTGATGCCCCAACGCACGTCGAGCAGCGGGTCCGGCGTGAGGACAATGCGTCGCGGCTCGTTCGCTGCACACGCCGCGTCGATCGGCAACGCCTCGATCAGGGCCTCGACTTCGCTGACTTCTTCCGCGCAGCCAGCCGGGCAGTGGTAGGTGAACACCACGCCGCCATGCTCCAAGTCGTGGACCCAGAAGCCGCGCGGCACCGGAAATGAGAACGACTGGTACGCGGCCCACACCGGGTAGTGTTGGCCGCCCGCCGGCGGATTGTCCGGGTAGTCGAGTGCCGAACACACATCGACGTGGAGCCGGCTCAGGTCGCCGACCGATTTCTCGGTGGCGTTGCACGCGCCGACGCCCAGGTCGCCTTCACCGCTGCCTGAGTTTTGACCCTCCCCTTGCCCAGAGCACGCGAGAGCCAGCATGCAGATCGAGACAAGCGCCACGAGTCTAGGATTGCCAGTGGGCCCGGGCAGTGCCCGTGCCTGCGCCGCACCGGCACGCGCCGCCGACCACAGACATCGGTGATGTTTCGTGCGCTGACTCACCGGGCCAGGATAGCGCAGTAGACCGAGCCCTGCCCGCGGCCTACACTAGCCCTTGAATGTCGCTCAAGATCGATCAGGACCATTCGCGGTTCCGCAACATCGTTCGCGGCAAGATTCGCCAAAACCTCCGGCGCTACATTTCGCAAGGCGAAATGATCGGCCGCAAAGGTAAGGATCTGGTCTCGATTCCGATCCCGCAAATCGACATCCCGCGGTTCACGTTCGGGGAAAAACAAAAAGGCGGCGTTGGCCAAGGTAAGGGCGACGCGGGTGACCCGGTCGGCGGCGAGCCGAGCGAGGAAGAAGGCGCGGGCCAAGGCGGCAAGCCGAGCAATGACGCCGGCGACCATGTGCTCGAGGTGGACATCACGCTCGAAGAGCTGGCCGACATTCTGGGTGAGGAGCTCCAGCTGCCCGCGATTGAGAACAAGGGCAAAAGTCGGATCGTCG
Source organism: uncultured Polyangiaceae bacterium (assembly GCA_964236865.1). Lineage (GTDB taxonomy): Bacteria > Myxococcota_A > Polyangia > Polyangiales > Polyangiaceae > PMG-095. Next base: position 23,507 of record CAXSGJ010000017.1, on the reverse strand, counting down.
CCGCCAAGGATCGTTACACCGGCATTCGTCGAGTCGGCCCCGAATCACTCCGCCACTTCAAGCGCACGTACAAAGAGGCGCTGCGGCGCTCGATCGCGGCCGGCTCCTATGATCCCGGTAACCCAGTGATCGTCCCGCAAAAGGAGGACAAGCGTTTCCGCTCTTGGAAGGAAGACCATGAGCCGGTGGCGAACGCGGTCATCGTGTACATGATGGACGTGTCCGGCTCGATGGGCGACGAGCAAAAAGAGATCGTGCGGATCGAGAGTTTTTGGATTGATACCTGGCTGCGTCGCCAATACCAAGGCTTGGAGTCCCGCTACATCATCCACGACGCGGTGGCGCGCGAGGTGGACCGCGATACCTTTTTCAAGACCCGCGAGTCGGGTGGCACCATGATCTCGAGCGCCTACCGCCTGTGCGCGCAGATCATCGACGAGCATTATCCGTCGTCGGAGTGGAACATTTATCCGTTCCATTTTTCGGACGGTGACAACTGGTCCATGGACGACACGCTCACCTGCATCGAGCTGATGAAGAAGGAGATCTTGCCCAAGGTGAATATGTTCGCCTACGGCCAGGTCGAGAGCCCGTACGGCTCCGGTCAGTTCGTCAAAGATCTGCGAGAGCACTTCTCGAGCGATGAGCGCGTCGTCACGAGCGAGATTCGCGACCGGGACGCGGTCGTGGGCAGCATCAAAGAGTTCTTGGGCAAGGGTAAGTAATGTCGCAATTCGCAACCAACACCACGCTGCCGCGTTACCTGAAGGACGAACAAGACAAGATCGAGAAAATAGCCCGCGGCCACGGGCTAGATTTTTTCCCCGTCGTGTTCGAGATGCTGAGCTACGACCACATGAACGAGATCGCGGCCTACGGCGGCTTCCCGAATCGCTATCCACACTGGCGCTTCGGCATGGAATACGAGCGGCTGAGCAAGAGTTACGAGTATGGCCTGTCGAAAATTTACGAGATGGTGATCAACAACAACCCCTCGTACGCCTACTTACTGGAAGGCAATAGTCTCACCGATCAGAAGCTCGTGATGTGTCACGTGTTTGGGCACGTGGACTTTTTCAAGAACAACTTCGCGTTTCGCGCCACGGACTTGGACGCGGGTGAGCACATCGCCGACCCCGTCAGCCGCCGCGTGGGGGGCTACGACCCGAATCGGCGCTGGGTCGATAAAATGGCCAACCACGGCTCTGCCGTGCGCCGTATCGTGGACCGCTACGGCATCCACAAGGTGGAGGAGTTCGTCGATATCTGCCTGTCGCTCGAGAACTTGATCGATCCTTGGTCCCGCTTCGTGGTCCGCCGCCGCGAATCCATCCCTGACGAGGAGCCGAAGCAGGTGGAGGTCCCGCGCCTGCGCTCGAAGGACTACATGGAGGAGTTCATCAACCCGAGCGAGTACATCGAAGAGCAGAAGCGGAAAATCGAGGCCGAGCGAGACCTGGTGAAGGGCAAATTTCCCGCTCAAAAGGAGCAAGACGTGCTGCTCTTCTTGCTCGAAAACGCCCCGCTGGAGCGCTGGGAGCGCGCGATCCTGAGCATCATCCGTGACGAGGGCTACTACTTCGTGCCGCAGATGCAGACCAAGATCATGAACGAGGGCTGGGCCTCTTACTGGCACTCCAAGATGATGACGGGGGACGTGTGCGACTGGAGCGAGATTGTCGACTACGCCGAGAACAACGCCGGGGTGATGGCTACGAGCGGCGGGCGCCTGAACCCGTACAAGCTGGGCGTCGAGCTGTTCCGCAACATCGAAGAGCGTTGGGATAAGGGCCAATTTGGCCAAGAGTGGGAAGATTGCGACGACTTGGACGTGAAGAAGAGTTGGGATTTGCGACTCGGCCTGGGTAAGCAAAAGGTGTTCGAGGTGCGCGCGTTGTATAACGACGTGACATTCATCGACGAGTTCTTGACCCCGGAGTTCGCGATGGAAAATAAGATGTTCACGTTCAATTGGTCGAACCGGAACGAGCGCTACGAGATCGACACCCGCGAGTTTCAGGCGGTGAAGGAGAAGTTGCTCGCGCAGCTCACGAACTTCGGCAACCCGACGATTTACGTCGAAGACGCCAACTACGAGAACCGCGGCGAGCTCCTGCTGTCGCACGAGCACCGCGGCGTTGATCTGCGGAACGACTACGCGCGCGAGACAATGGCCAGCCTGGTGCGGATTTGGAAACGACCGGTGTCGCTCGCGACGCACGTCGACGGCAAGCGTGCAGTGCTCCGTTTCGACGGCAAAGAGCACGGCGTGCGGCATGACGCGCCCTGATGCACCGAGCGCTGGCTTCCATTGAGCCGCGAGTCAGGCGCGGCCTGCGGGCGATCGCCGTGTGCTCGGCGCTCGCCTCCGCCTGCACCCGCAGCAAGCCGGCAGCGGACGCGACGGCCAGCGCGCCGGCAGCCGCGACGCCCCCTAGGCCAAGCGCGTTCTCCGCCGCGGGCGCCGCTCCGTCCGAGGCTTGGCCCCAGACGCTGCCGGGCGCGCCCAAGTGCGCCCCGGCGAGCAATGGCTCCGGATGTGAAGAGTCCGAAGTCGCCGCGCCCGCTGGCGCAAGCGCCGGGCCGCTCGCGTCACCCGCGCCGCCGTCCCCAAACCCTCCGCCCTCCACAAAACCGGCTCAGAGCGGCCTTTCGCGGGGCACCGCCGAGATCGCCGATGCCGAGCTCGCGGCCGCCGATCGCGCGTACCAGGCGGACGACTTGGCCGGCGCCAAGCTGCACTACGAGAAGGCGCGCCGGCTCGCGCCCAAAGATCCCGCGCCGCAGATTGGCCTGGTGCGTGTCGCGCTGGCGGACAGCGACGTGCCTACGGACTTCGCGGCGGCGCCCAAGAGCGCTAGCGTCCAAGCGTTGCTCCGCAAAGTCGATGCCGCGCTCAAGCTCGAGCCCGGCTACGCGCCGGGCTACGTGGAGCGCGGTCGTTTGCTCTTGATCCTGGGCTCCGCGCCGGAAGCGTTGAGCGCGCTTGACCAAGCGCAGCGCCTCGCGCCCGAGGATGCCGAGACGCAGTCTGCTCTGGGCGTCGCGCTGCTGGCCACCGGCAAACCGGCAGAGGCGTTGGCGCGGCTGCGCCGAGCCTCTGATCTCGATCCGGACAACCCGGAGCGTTTGACCAATTTGGGCACCGCCTTTTTGATTCAGGGCGAAGTCGCGGAGGCCGTGCGCGTGTTCTCGCGGGCCGTGCAAATGGCACCGAACGACGCCCGCTTGCATGGTGATTTGGGGGCCGCTTACCTGGCGCTGAACGAACCGGCCAAGGCGCTTCCAGAGCTCGATCGCGCGGTGGCCCTGGCGCCCGAGCGCGCGACGTTCGTTTCCAACCTTTCGTATGCCTATTTCCTGGCCGGGCAGCTCGACGCCGCAGAACGGACCGCGACCAAGGCAAGCGTGCTCGATCCGAAGCTCGGCTCGGCTTGGATCAACCTGGGCACCGCTTTGGCCAAGAAGGGCGATTTCACCGGCGCAGAGCGAGCGTATCAGCGCGCGCTCGCGCTGGATGCGAGCGACCCACGCGCGAAGGCCAACCTTGCCGAGCTCGCAGACTTGAAGCGAGCAAAAGCGGCGGGCACACCCGCGCCGGACAAGCGGTGAAGATTTGCCAGCGCCGTCCTGCTAGAGCATCCTTGCGCCGCATGCTCGCTCGCTTACTGAAGCCCCATCCACGGCGGCTCCTTTGTTTCGGTGTGATCGCCCTGCTGCCCGCCTGTGGCGGAAGCTAGTTCAGCGCGACCGGCGTCGCAGCGGGGAACGCCGGCGAAAGCGGCGCAGTCGATAGCGCGGGTGCCGCTGGCGAGGCCGAGGCGGGCCGCCCGAGCGGCGGGGCGTCCGGGGGCGGAGTGAGCGGCGGAGCGGGCGGCACGAACGGCGGTGGCACGGCGGGCGCAAGCGCGGGTGCAGGGGGCAAGCCCTCTACGTCTTGCAACTGCCCTGCGTCGGGGAGCTACTGTCAGGACGGCACCAAGACGTGCCGCTCGTGCGCCGATTTTTCTGCCATTGAGTTCACGGCGCCCGAGCGGCTCGCTGCGCTCAGCCAAAGCCAAATCAGCAACGAGCGCTTTCCACGCCCGGCTGGAGCGGGCTTGGATTTGTTCTACCGCACCGGCGTAGACGCAAGCCCGTCGCTTTGGTACGCCCCGACGCCGGTCAGCGGCATCGGTCGTCCGCTGCTGGCCTCGACGGGCGCTGACAGCGGGCCGCTTTATGCGCCCAAGTTTTCGCCGCCCCAAAATTTCTTCTTCGACCGCTTGAACGTGGCCACGGGTCAGCGGCAGATCCTCGCCGCCACCTGGATGGAGGCCGCGCTCACCAATGTCATCGTAGCGCCTGCGCCGCTCAACTCCGCCAATGGAGACTTCAGCGTCGCGATCGCCGCCGATGTGCGGCGCGCGTACTGGATGAGCGGTCGGCTTAAAAATCCCACGCCGGATTTGGTCTGGGCCACGTTTGGCTCGAGCGCCACAGAGCCCTCGGTCCTGGGCTTGGAAGTCCGGGTTGGCGCCGGTAAGTGTCCGCGCTCAGGCACTGACGCCACGCCCTGGGTCAACGCCGCGGGCACGCTGCTCTTGTTTCGCAGCCAGTCCGTGAACGACAAGTGCGAGCCGAGTGACTCGGGTGCTTACGATCTATTCGCCGCGCCGCTGGCCAAGGACGGAACGCCGCTCGAGCCAGGTATTGCCCTGTCGGCCCTGAACACCACCGGCGGGATGCGATCAGAGACCGACCCAAGCCTGTCGGTCGACTCGTGCACGGCATATTTCGCTTCCGACGACGGCAAGGGCAACTTCGATCTATACCGAGCGTCGCGTAAGTAGCGCTCGCTAAGGCATCACTCGCCGCCCATGGCGGTGACGTAGCTCTCGATCACCATCAGGTATTCGGGCGCGAGCTGCGAGAACTCGAGGCCGACCGCGCCAGTTCCACGAGCCATTTTCACCCAGCGCGCGGTCGCGGGCACGTCCAACAACTTGCCCGTGATGGGTAGCGCGAAGCGCACGGTCACGCGCTCCGCTTGGTCGAAGGCTTGCGGCGCGAGCACGAGCAAGCCGCCAACCGAGATGTCTTCACTGCGCCCGTCCAGCGTGCTGCCATCGGGTCGGAAAATTCGGGTCGGCGTGACGTATGGCGCGCGCGCAAAGCGGCGCCGCGTGGACGGCAATTCGACCCCATGCGGAGCAGGGGCCGCGTTCGGCCCGGAGCCCAACGCCGCGCGAATGCCGAGCAACGAGCTCAACTGCGCGTCGCCGATAGGCACGCGGCTGAGTGCTTCCGCGAAGACGCGCATGCTAGGGTAACGATCGGCGGGGTCCCGCGCCAAAGCTCGCTCGAGCACGCGTTCGAGCTCGACGGGAACGTGGGGGCAGCGTGCGACGAGCGAGGGCATTGCCTGCGTCGAAACCTTCAACAAGACCTCGCCGAAGCTGCCCTCGAACGGCACCACGCCCGCGAGCGCTTCGTACAGGCTGACGGCCAACCCATAGATGTCGCACCGGGCATCGATCACTTCTTGCGCCAGCAATTGCTCGGGCGCCATGTATTCGGGGGTGCCGAGCACCGCGCCCTGCTGAGTGATCTTGTGGTCCTGCTGCGGTAGGCGCGCGATACCAAAGTCGAACACCTTGGCGACCTCGCGGCCCGCCTCGGTGCGCGAGATGAAGACATTGCTCGGCTTGATGTCGCGATGAAGGATGCCGCGCTCGTGCGCGGCGGCCAGCGCGTCACACAGCTGCATGCCCAGGTAAACCGCATCCGCCACGCCAATGCTGCGGCGCACGGCCAAGATACCCTCCAGTGTCCGTCCTTCGAGCAGCTCCATCACCAGATAAGGAAGCCCCTCTTCGGTCTCCCCCGCGTCCAGTCCGAGCACGATGCCGGGGTGGCGCGCAACGGTCAGCGCCCGCGCCTCGAGCAGCAGGCGAAGGTGGGCTTCGCCCGCGTTGGCTTGCTCGGGGATCAACAGCTTGATCGCGACGGGACGCGTCGTGAACAAATGTTCGGCTTCGAACACGGCGCCCGCGCCACCGCGAGCGATCTCGCGCTTCAAGCGGTAGCGGCGGTCGATGACCTCACCCACCTCGAGCCGCAGCGTGCATCGAATGGATCTCGCCGGCGGCATGCGCGACATTCCCAGTTCGATACGGCCCCCGAGCGCGGCGCCTTCAGGGCCGCAAAACACTTTGCTCGACCGGCCGCGCATTCGGCCTCTGAGCAAACGGCAATGACCGCAAGGGGAGACCTACCTACACGCTCGCTACTGACCCACGTGCACGCGCACGGCGTTGCTGAGCGGCGTGAAAGGCAGCTCGCCCTCACGGATCCGAAGCAACGCCGGCTTTGGTGACAATAGACGGCCCATGAAGGCCTGGAAGCCCAGATCCGCACCCGAATCCGCGCTGTCGAACCGGGCGTGCACCAAGTAGAGCCCCGGCCGCGCGAAGGAATGCCCCGGGCACATTTCAATCAGGCGCGTCACCGCCGAGAGCTTGGCTCCCGGACGCAACGTCGTGATCGCCGAGCGATCGACGGGCGACCTCAGATCGGGCTGTGGGTCGCATTGAAAAACGCCGTCGGGGCCGCTGACCTCGTAGCTCACGAGCTCGCGCCGGAAGTACAAGTCTCGTTTCTTCGCGCCGCGGTTGGTGATGGTCGTGGTGGCCACGGCCGCGCCCTCGTTGCTGGCGTCTCCACCCGCGATGGTCAGCTCCAAACCGGCCGCCGCTTGGTTGCCCAAGACGGGCGCTGCCTCATTTGAAAAATCCGTACCTAGGCTGAGCGGGCTGCCGATGAGTTGCTTGACACGCCGCTCGCGCGCCTCGCCGAGACCATTGCCTGGCAACGAGCCGCGGGCCTCACTCGGCTCCGCGACAAACGGATCCTTCTGCACGCCCGGTTTTTCTTCACGCTTGCCGCCGTGCCAGCTCACCTTCATGGCCTCGGGCCAACCCAAGCGCGGCGTGACGACCGCGCCTTGCACCAGCGGCCAGGGCACCTTGCCCACACAATACAGACGCGGATCGAAGCTTTGCACCAAGCCGTCCCCCGGCTCGAGCTTTACGGCCAACGCAGGGTCCACGTCCGCCGGCGCGACGTCGCTCGGCAGCCGACATACGGCGGCCTTCACCTTTTTCAGCTTGGGTTTGTATTTGAGCTTCGGGTCCGGGGCCGCGACCACCACCGGCGGCATGATTTCGAGCGTCAACAGACGGGCGTCGAAATCGACGACCGCGGCTTCGGTGCCGCGATTGACCACGGCGAAGCCCCACGGCAGCTCCGGGCCGAGCTCCACCACCTCGAAGCGCAGACCCAGCGGCGCCGCATCGTTCCCTTCGCCGCTCTTGGCCAACAGCGCGTGGGATACTGCAGGGTCGACCGCGGGCGGCGTCAGGTCGGCGGTCGGCGTTGGCTCTTGTTCAGCGCTCGGATCGGCGTCCGGTGCACCCGCGTCCGAGATGGGTTGATCGGGGGCCGTTTGGCGCGCGCCCTCATTCGACGACGAGCCGACGGCGACCGCATTGCCACCGGCGCAACCGAGCGCGAGCAGGCTCAAACCGAAACCGAGCGCAGAGCTCGCGGCACGCATGCCGGCGGCGTAACATATCCCCCGTGCGCGGCCTATACCCGATCGTCGATGTGGACAGCTTGCGCGAGCTCGGGGAAAGCCCACTTGCGGTGATCTCATTCGCCGAGCGGGTGCTCGCGGCGCAGCCCAAGCCCGCCCTGCTTCAGCTCCGCGCCAAACACAGCGGCGCTTACGACACGCTCCAGCTTTTGCGCGCGCTTCGGCCGCTCTGCACGCGCGCCGACGTTCGGTTGATCGCCAATGACCGCGCGGATCTGGCGCTGCTCGCCGCCTGTGACGGCGTCCACATCGGCCAAGATGATTTGCCGCTCTCGGTCGTCCGCGCGATCGCACCGGGGCTCTTAATTGGTGTCTCTACCCATGACCTGCATCAGCTCGCCATCGCGCTCGCGGATAAACCCGACTACGTGGCATTTGGACCCGTGTTTGGCACGATGTCCAAGGAGCGGGCGTCGCCTTTGGTGGGGGTCGCTCGGCTCGACCAAGCCTACCAGGCGACTCGCAGGGCCGGCATTCCATTGGTCGCGATTGGCGGCATCCAACTCGATCGTGCGCCACAGATCGCCGCCCACTGCGATATGGCCGCGGTGATCGCCGCGCTGCAGCCAGACAAGCGATCGCTGGCCGGCGTGAGCGAGGCCGCGAGCGCGCTCGCCTCCGCGCTCGGCGGCTGAGGCGCCGTCGCTCAGATCTGCCGCAAGCGGTAAATCATTGCCTCCAAGACGAGCGCAGGCGACACGTTGCGCTCCACCTCCTGCAGCGCAGAGAGCACGACGCGGTGGCGGTTTGCCGAGCGCTCGGCCTCATGCATGGTGCCGGGCGCGGCTGCCTGCGCGCGGCCCGCAAGCGCCAGTGATTGCGCGAAGTAGCCGAGCAGACCGCGTAGCGCGTCGCGCTCCCGGCGTGCTTCGGCGAATTTGATGGCCGGCGCCAGGTCCCGAGCCGAGACCGCAGAGTGTGCAGCCGCAACGAAGTCCTCTCGCGCCTGGATTGCGTCCTCAGACGCAAGCTCCAAGGCAACCGCGACGCTGCCCTGCGCCAGGGCCGCGACGGCTGGGTCCAAGCCCTTACTTTGCAAGATCTGCGCGACGAGCGCGTCCGGTAAGGGCGCAAAGCGCACGGGTAGGGTGCGCGAGCGGATCGTGTCGAGCAAACGGTTGGGGCGGCTAGTGAGGAGCAAAAAATACGTGCTTTGCCCCGGCTCTTCCAACGTTTTCAAGAGCGCATTGGCGGCGGACACCGTGAGCTCCTCGGCCTCGCGCACGATGAACACCAAGGCGCGGCCCTCGTGCGGCCGGTAACCGACGCGCTCCAGCACGATGCGTCGCACCTGCTCGATACTGATGCCGGTCGCTTCGTTGGCGCTGATCCGTCCCCGGTACAGCCCGCGCTGCAGGAGCACGACATCTGGGTGGGCGGGCACGCGCGGATCCTCTTCCTGGAGGCGAACGGCGCGCAAGCAAGCGCTACAGGCGGCGCAGGCTCGGCTCCCGCCGCGCTCGCACACGAGCACCTGAGCCAGCGCGAAAGCTGCCATCTCCTTACCTACCCCGGGCGGGCCCTCGAAGCGGTAAGCGTGATGCACGTGCCCCGTATCGAGCGCGCGAGTCAGCGTTTGCAGCGCAGAATCCTGACCGAGGATACCTCCGAATGTCATGGCGCGAGTGCGAGATAGTGCCTGGACCCCAGGCGACTTGATAGTAGAACGTAGCCGCAAAACATGCCCGGCGTCCCCTTCGCAGATCTGCTGTGCCCAGCGCTTCGGGAGCTCAGCTCCTACACGCCAGTGGCGGGCGACTACGCGGTGCGTCTGGACGCCAACGAAGCCCCGGAGCTCTTGTCCGTGGCCGCGAAAACGCGCCTGGCAGAAGCGTGCTCCAGCCTGGTCTGGGAGCGCTACCCCGATGCCACCGCGAGCGCACTCCGGCAGGCTCTCGCGAGCTACAGCGGCGTCAGTGCGGAGGAAATTCTGGTGGGGGACGGTAGCGACGAGATCATCACCCTGCTCTTGACCGCGTTCTCCCAGCCGCGCGATCGCGCGGACGGTGCGCTGATCATGACCACAACGCCGACCTTCGTCATGTACCGGATGAGCGCCAAGGTGCGCGGTCAGCGCGTGCTGGAAGTGCCGCTCGACTCGGCTTGGGATTTGGCTTCGGAGTCCATGTTGCGCGGCATCGAGCTTTCGCCGCCGAATCTGATCTTCATCGCGACGCCGAACAACCCCACCGGCAACCTGGTCAATCGTGAACGTTTGGAACGCCTGATTCAGGCGGCTCCCAGCACGCTGGTGGTGATCGACGAGGCCTATATTCCGTACGCCGCTAGCGACCACCTCGATTTGTACCGGCGTTACGAAAATGTGGCAGTGATGCGCACGCTGTCCAAAATTGGATTCGCGGCGTTGCGCATCGGTTGGTTGATCGCGCGCCCGGCGCTCACGGCAGAGCTCGACAAGGTGCGGTTGCCGTACAACATGAATACGCCATCTCAGGTGCTGGGCGCCCTGGCCGTCGGCGAGCTCGAGCCCGAGATCCGCCGCATCGTCCGCTACGTGGTGGCGGAGCGCGAGCGGGTGGCCGTCGCGCTGGCCGCGTTGCCCGGCATCACCGTCACCCCCAGTGCGGCGAACTTTCTATGGTTTCGGAGCGAGCGGCCAGCGCAGGCGCTGTTCGAAGGTCTGCAGGCGCGGGGCGTGCTCGTACGCAGCTTTCACCAACGCGGTGGCCGCCTCGCCCATCAGCTGCGCGTCACCATCGGCACGAGAGAAGAGAACGACCGTTTCCTCGCCTGCTTGCGTGAGCTGACGTGATTCGGCCGCTGCTGGTGGGCGCTGGGCTCCTCTGCGTTGCCTGCATGCAAACGGAGGGCGGCGTCACGCGCATGGCCGATGGCGTGCGCTACGAGGGCCGCTTCATCAGCCCAGAGGCGTACGCCGCCTATCTGGTGGGGGTCGAGCATGAGGCCCGCGCCGAGTATCGAGCGGCCTTGGCTTCGTATCTGGAGGCGCGCGCCGAGGACCCGCAAAGCCCCGAGCTCTGGGCGCGGATTGGCGCCGTGCGGTGCGTTGCCAGCCGTCCCGAGCGCGGGCCCAAGGCGGCGGAGACCGCCTTCGAGCGCGGCATTCAGAGCGAGCCCGCTTACTTCGGCAATTATCTGGAGCGTGCACGCTGCGCCGAGCGCGCGCGCTCGTTTCGAGACGCGCTCGCGGACGGCTCTGCCGCCGTCGCGCGCCGCCCGGATGACGAGTCCGCCAACCTGTTGGTCGCGCGTTCACTGCAGGCGCTCGGCCGCCCCGCGGAGGCGCGCGCTTGGCTCGAAGGCTTCGAGAGCTATCGCGCGCCGTCAGCGGCATCGACGCGCGCGCTCAGCTCGACCCGCGGCGCGGTCCCCGATGCCACGAGCTCGCCGCTCGCGCACTCGGCAGCCTTTGCAGATCTGCGGTCGGGGCGGCTGGAGCACGCGCGTCAGCAAGCCCAGCGCGAGCTCAGCGCAGATCCCAGTAATTCCGATGCCTGGATTGCAGAGCTCGTGGCCTGCGACGCGCTGCGCGATGCGCAATGCTTCGAGCTTGCGCTCACCAGCCTGCGCGCGCCCAGCCTGAGCCCAAGCGCCGTCGCGCTCGGTTATTTGCGGGATTTGGTGGGCCGCAGAACGGGCGCGGGCGTCAGCTTCTGAAGCCGAGCCGCGCCGCCGAAGGCTGAGCTGGTCGCGTCGTGACGCGTGACCACCCAACCAAACTTCGGCTCCGGCTAGTGCGCGGGGGCGGGGGCGGGGCCGCGCGTGGCGTCCCATTTTTTGCGTTCGAAGGGCAACGTGAAGGGCACCTCCACGAGTTCCCCGGCGTGCACTTCCACCTGTTTTTCCGCTTGCTCGAGGGTCGCGGGTAAGAGCGCAGAGACGGTGACTTTTCCGACCGGCACGTGGGGGATCACGAAGCGCCCGTCCAGGCCGCTCACGGCGTGCGTCGGGAATTTGACGACCAAAACGTCCGCGAGCATGAAGATGCGCATGCTGTCCATCAGCTGATAACGGCCGGGCTGCTCGGGGTACAGGTGAATCGCATCGCCACGCGGCATGGCCACGAGCTGCGCCTTCAGTCGAGCGCCCAGTAAATCCGGGACATAAGGGCGCGAGTCCCGGCTGCGCACGTCCAAGCTTTGACCAAAGGTCATGACGTACGTGCGCGAACTCCAGGCGCAACCATTCGCGTCGGCCAGCTCTGCCGGTGAGTCTTCCACTACGTATCCGGCATAACCGGTCGCGCCAATGACCACGTCGGCCAGGGCGCGTCCTGGGCCCTCACGAAAGCGTTTGCCGTACGTGTCCTTGGCTGCCGGACAATCAGCCGGGATTTTCCCGCTCAGCTCGGGCAGATCCGGCGCTGAATCGCCACTGACGGTGATGATGCCGCCGATGCTGCCGGTGGCTCCGGCGTACGGCGACTCACCCTTGGGGTTGACGGCTGCGCTCACCACCTTTGGATCGATGGGCAGGGACGAAGCGATGGGCGCAGGCAGGCTGACGGTACCGACGACTACGGGCTCCGGCTTCGGCCTCCCCTTGCACGCGTCAATGGGGCTCGCGGCGACGACCCCGAGCGCGACCAGCCGCAGCCCGCCGAGGAAGACTCGGCGAGCCATCAGCCGTGACTGAGACCGGCCGCCGCGGCCACGTCGAGCGACGTGCTCGGCAAGATGCCGCAGACCAATACGAACACGGCGGCCACGATCAACGCCGCGACCACGAAGCCCGAGCGCATGGGGGTCGACAGTGGCGCGCCCGGCTCCGGCTCTCGCATGTACATGTAGACCATGACGCGCAGGTAGTAATAGGCACCGACCACGCTGTTCAAGAGCCCGATCACGACCAGCACGTTGAGCTGTGAATCCACCGCCGCGCTAAACACGTACAGCTTGCCAAAGAAGCCCGCGGTCGGCGGGACGCCCGCGAGTGACAGCAGGAAGAAGGAAAACGCGAGCGCGGCCGCGGGGTGACGCTTGCCGAGGCCTGCGAGATCCTCATAGCTGACGGCCTCTGCGCCGCGCCGACCGCACAAGATCAGCGCCCCGAACGCGCCGACCGTCGAGACCGTATACGTGAGCAAATAGAACAGCACGCTGGAGGTGCCCTGCGCCGAATGCATGGTCGCCACCACGCCGATCAGCGCGTAGCCGGCGTGCGCGATGGACGAATAGGCCAGCATGCGCTTCACCGACTCTTGCCGGCCTGCGATCACGTTCGCGACGACCATGCTCAGCACCGACAGCCACGCGACGACGGTCGGCCAACCCGTGCCCCAACTGGTCAGGCGCGGATCGCCAAAGCCAACGACCAGGATGCGCAGCAGCACGGCGAACGCCGCGCTTTTCACTGCCACCGACATGTACGTCGTGGTCGGGGTGGGCGCGCCTTCGTACGCGTCCGGGGTCCACATGTGGAACGGGACCGCGCTGATCTTGAACGCCAGGCCGGCGATCACCAGCACCATGGCCACGAGCACGAGCGGTGCGCTGACCGCGCTCTGCGCTTTGCCGATCGTGGCAATGACTTGGCCGATGCCGACGAAATCCGTGTGCCCAGTGGCGCCGTACAAAAGCGCGCCGCCCATCAGCGTGAGTGCGGCCGCGAAGCTTCCAAGCAGGAAGTACTTGAGCGATGCCTCGCTCGCCCGAAGGTTGCCGCGACGCAGGCCAATCATGCAATAAACGCCCAGGGACATGGTCTCCAAGGCCACGAAAAAGCTCAGGAAGTCCCCAGAAGCCGCGAGTGCCATCGCGCCCACCGTAGAGAACACCAAAAGCGGGAAGAATTCCCCGCGGTCCAGGTTGTGCTCGGGCAGGTACCCGCCGGCGAGCAAGGACGCGAGCCCGCCACCCAGGCACAGCAAAAAGCAGAAGAAGAGCGTGAAGCGGTCGATGATCAGGTAGGGCGCGAGCGACGCCGCACCGGGCAGCGCCTCCGGACCGACCTTCCACAACGCCACGCTGATCAGCGCGCCCGCGAAGAGGATCACGGCGCTGCCCAGCGCGAGCTCGTCGGAGCGGCCCGCACCCGCGTCGGTCGACACCAAGCCTGCTTGCGGCCCGGTGAGCGCCATCGGCTTCCCGAAAGCCTCAGCCAGCATCAGGAGTAGGCCGCCCACAGCAACCGCCAAGATCGGCGAAACAGCCAGCAATACGTCGAAGTTCATGGTGCCTCCGCGTTCAGTGCTTGGGCTTGGACGGGCGGCACCGCGTCTGGCTTTTTCTGCGGCGCTTCCGGATAACCGAGCTCGAGCGCGCCGCCGCGGCGGTCGGCGAGCCTCGCCGTGTCCGAATCGCCCTGCTCCTGATAGGACTTCCTTGAATCTTGGTAACGCTCGAGCACGGCGCTGACTCCGTCGCCCATGCGACTCAAGAACAGGTTGGGGAACAGACCAATCACGAAAATAAGAGCGATGAACGGCGCCACGGCGATGGTCTCGCGCACGTTCATGTCACGAAGGTGCTTGTTTTTGGGGTTGGAGAGCGGTCCGAAGAAGACGCGCTGTACGACCGAAAGCA
>CAXSGJ010000017.1:0-9355 GCA_964236865.1 uncultured Polyangiaceae bacterium | reverse complement strand
CGGCCAGAATCACGCCCGCCGAAGCCAGCCCTGCTTGCAGCTTGGCTTGCCCACCTAGAGTCTGGGAGACGAAGGTCCCCATCAAGACCATGAACTCCCCCACGAAGCCGTTCGTGCCCGGCACGCCGATGCTAGACATGGTGACGATCACGAACAGGGCTGCATAAATCGGCATCACTTTGGCGATGCCACCGAACTCACGCACCAGGCGAGTGTGACGGCGATCGTAAATGACGCCGACCAAGAGGAACAACGCGCCGGTGGACACGCCGTGGTTCAGCATCTGCAGCACGGCGCCCTCCATGCCGGCCTGGGTGCCCGCAAATAATCCGAGCATCACGAAGCCCATGTGCGCGACGGACGAGTACGCGACCAGCCGCTTCACGTCGTCCTGCTTCCAGGCGACCAGCGCGCCGTACACGATGCCGCCGCCGATCGCCACGCCCGCCAGCGTTGCCGCCGCCGTCCACGCAACGCCGCCCAGAAGCCCCATGCAGAACCGAATGTAGCCGTACGCGCCCAGCTTCAGCAGCACCGCGGCCAGGATGATCGAGCCGCCGGTGGGCGCCTGCACGTGCGCATCCGGCAGCCAGGTGTGGAACGGGAACATCGGCACCTTGATCGCAAACGCCAGAAAAAAGCCGCCGAAGCACAGCCAGGCCGCCGTGCGCGGCAAGACCACGCGCTGCAGGGCCAGGTAGTCGAAGCTCGGGTAACCGGCGAGCTTCGAGTAGTTCCAGACCATGAACAGAATCGCGGCCAGCATCAGCATGCTGCCGACCATGGTGTAGATGAAGAATTTGTAAGCGGCCTTGACCTTCTCGACGCCGCCCCAGACGCCGATCATCACGATCATCGGGATCAGCAGCAGCTCCCAAAACACGAAGAACAGAAACAGATCGAGCGAGATGAAGGCGCCCATCATCGCGCCGTGCAGCAGCAGGAACGCGAAGCACAGGTCCTTGACGCGGGTCTTGAGCGAGCCGAACGAGACGTACGCGGCGATGGGGGTGGTCAGCGTAGACAAGAGGATCAGCCACATGCTGACCCCGTCGACCGCCACGTGATAACGGATGCCGAAGGCCGGTACCCACTCCACGATGTGCTGAAAATGCCAGCCACGCGTCATGGGCGAGGACAACAGATCGAGCGAGATGAGGCCGTCTAAACCCAGAATCAAAAACGTGACCCGCTTCAAGATCACCGGCGATTGACGCGGCAAAAAGAGCACGAACACCGCGCCCAGGATGGGCAAGAACACGATCACGCTGAGCAAGTACTTCCACTCGCGCGCGTTCGGGTCGACTACGGCGGCGGTTTCGGAAGGCCACAGGCTCCGCACCAGCAGCAGCGCCAGCGCCGCTACGATGCCGATCGCGACGCGCTCGGGCGTGCCTTGCCGACGCGGCACGAGCGCGCCGACCACGAACGCCAGGATGTAAGGTGCGACTTGAAACAGGCCTGAGGCGACAGGATTCATTTGACCACCCCAGGCTTCAGCAGCTGGCGGAGATTGGGCGCCTTGCGGAGGGGGGCTGGCTCCGAGCCGCCCCGCGAGAAGTCCCCGGAGAGGTCCGGTTGCGGCCGCGCAAAGGAAAAGGACCGAGTAGCGGTCCGGCCGAACGCATTCTTCACTTCGAGCCTCACGGTTCGGTTTTCTTTGATTGCGAGCTTCAGAGAAGCTTGCGTTTGAGTCCCGAACTTCTCGGTATCCCACTTGCCGTCGTTGTTCATGTCCCAGCGGTAGCTGTAACCGAGGCCCTCGGCCGCGCTCAAGCTGTACGCGCCGGCGTCGTCATTGTTTTTCGTCTCCGCCTCGACGCGCGGGGTTACGAAGAACCAACCCACACCGCCCAGCCCCAGCACCATGACGGCCGCGTAGGTCTGAACGCGGCCGGTTTGGAGGTAGCGCAACGCGCTGCCACTAGCCGCGACCAGGGCCGTCGAGACGCGGGTCAGGACGAAATCCACGATCCACTTGTCGGCCCAGGTAAAAAACTCTGCCAGCGAATCGACCGCGCCGATCACGTACTCGTCATAGAATTCGTCCACGCGCCATTTGTCGAACACGAGCGCGTGAAAGCCGGGCGCGGCGTCGACCAAGCTCTGGGCGGGCTTGCCCTTCTGCATGACGTACACCCAATACGCGATACCGGAGCCGCCGGCGAAAGCCAGAAAGGCGAGACCGAGGAACAGAGGTTCTTTACTCTCTGCCTCCGCGACCAAGCTCACCGCGCCGCTCGCCTTTTCGAACACGGGCTCGAGCCACGTATCGAGTGGCGTGATGTGAATCGGGCCGGCGTTGGCGTTGAAGAAGCCGGAGAACGCCGCCAATGCGCCGAGGATCGCCAGCGGCAACACCATCTGCCACGGTGATTCGTGCGGCGTGGGGCCTTCGAGCGGCACGCTCGGGTCGTGGTGCGCGTGACCGTGACCGTGGTCGGCTTCGTCGTGGCCGTGCGATTCTTTGAAGCCCTTGACGATCTTCCAGCCTTTGAAGTCACCGAAGAAAATGCCGATGAAGAGGCGCGTCATGTAGAACGCGGTCATCAGCGCCGTGAGCAGGCCCATGGCGTAAAGCGCGCTGCCGAGCCATGTGGGCCAGCTGAAGAGCTCGATGCTGATGCCGCCGTCGCTGAGCGTGTTGCCCGGCACCGGCGACTTCACGAACGACGAGTAAGCCTTGAACAGGATCTCGTCCTTGGAGAAAAAGCCGCTCGTCAGAGGGAAGCCCACAATCGCCGCCCAAGACGCGGCGAACGTCCAGAACGTGATGGGCATGTACTTGCGCAGGCCGCCCATGTTGCGCATGTCCTGCGAGGCGTCGGTGTCGTGGATGCGGGCGTGCATGGCGTGGATCACCGAGCCCGCGCCGAGGAACATGCAGGCCTTGAAAAAGGCGTGCGTGATCACGTGGAAGAAACCGGCCGTGAACGCGCCGACGCCCACGCCGAGGAACATGTAGCCGAGCTGACTCACGGTTGAGTAGGCCAGGACCTTTTTGATGTCGTGCTGGGCGAAGGCAATGCTCGCCGCAAAGAGCGCGGTGAGCGCGCCCGTGAAGGCCACGACGGCCATGGCGGCCGGGCTCAGCACCATCACGAAGGAGAGCCGGCACAACAGGTACACGCCGGCGGTCACCATGGTCGCCGCGTGGATCAGCGCGCTCACCGGTGTGGGGCCCGCCATGGCGTCCGGCAACCAGACGTACAGCGGCAGCTGGGCGCTCTTGCCGGCGCAGCCCAGGAACAAGGCCAGACCCACCAACGTGGCCGCGCTGACGTAGCGCGGTAGGTTCACCCAGTGCTCGGCCCCAGCGGGCAGCAAGCTCGCGGCTGGGACGTGCGTACCGAGCGGCCAGACCTGCACCGGGGTGAGCAAGTTCTTGGCCCCGCCTTCGATGCCCGACCAATCGAGCGCGCCCGTGTAATAGAGCAGAAGGCCCATGGCCACGAGCAGGCCGAAGTCACCGATGCGGTTGGTGACGAACGCCTTTTTGCCGGCGGCCGCGTTACTGTCGGTCTCGAACCAAAAGCCAATCAGCAAATAGCTGCACAGACCGACGCCCTCCCAACCCACGAACAGCACCGGCAAGCTGTCGCCCAGGATCAGCACCAGCATCGAGAAGATGAACAGGTTCAGGTACGTGAGGAACCGATGGAAGCCGGGGTCTTCCGCCATGTAACTGACGGAATAAAGGTGGATCAGGAAGCCGACGCCGGTGACGATCAACGCCATGGTGCCGCTCAATGCGTCCACTGAAAACGCGACGTTGAGCGTCGTGCTGCTGCCGTTTTGCTGGGTCAGATGGAACCACTCCCAGCCCTTCCAGTAGAAGCGAGCCGCCTCTTCACCCTCTTGCGCATGACCGAGGGCGAAGAACGTCACCACCGAGAGCACGAAGGAGACGAAGATGACGCCTAGCGCCAGCAGGGAGACCGCCTCTTTGCCGAGGCGCTTGCCGAACACGCCGTTCACGGCCGCGCCGATCAGCGGCAAGAGCACGATGAACGCCAGCAGCGTGTAATCACGCGCGGGAAACAGAGCCAAGATCGCTTGCATGAGTGATAAGCCCCAAAGGGTTCAGTGACGGAGCTGGTCCGCTTCGTCACTCTGGACGCTGGACTTCAGCCGGTAAAAAGCGAGCACGATCGCCAGGCCGACGGCGACCTCGGCCGCGGCAACGGCGATGATGAAGAAGGCGAACACCTGTCCGTTCAGGTCGCCCGTGTGCATGCGGTTGTAGGCCACCAAAGTCAGGTTCACCGAGTTCAGCATCAGCTCGATGCTCATCAGCTGCACGAGCACGTTGCGGCGCACCAAAAAGCCGATGACGCCGAGCGTGAACAGCGCGCCCGAGAGCATGATGTACTGTTCGATGACATAGCCGAGCGAGCCCATCACAGGCCTCCTGCTTCTGCTGCTGATTTGGCGGCCTTTTCGGCCTTGGTCGGCAGTGGGCGTTGCGCGTCCCGCGCCATCAGCGGCCCGTTGAACATACGCGCGGTCGGGCTCGCGCTCTTGGACTGCCGCCGCACGTGGGGCTTGCCGCGAGCGACGGCGATGGCGCCGACTACGGCCACGATCAGGAGCGCCGTCGCCAGCTCGAAGGGCACGACGTCGCTGCCGAACAAGAGCGTCCCAATGGCTTCTACCGAGCCGTGCTCGGGCCTCACGGTGCGGAAGCGCGTGAAGACCGCGTCCGGGGCGTGCGTCACGAGGTGAGCCGCGGCGGCGGCCAGGAGCGCGAAGAAGACGCCCGCACCGTAGCGGGCGACGCGCGCGCGGGCGACCGTGCCCTCGCCGTCTCCAGCGTCGGGGCCGAGCAACATGATCACGAACACGAACAGCACCACGACCGCGCCGGCGTAAACGATCAGCTGAATGGCCGCCAAAAACTGCGCATTGAGCATCAAAAACAGCGCGGCGATGCCGACGATGGTGATGAGCAGGCCGACCGCGCTGCGCACCGGGCTGCGAGAAGCAATGGTCATGAACGCGCCCAGCAGCGCAACGATGCTGGCGACGGCAAAGAACACGTTACCGACGGTCATACTGTGAGCCTTCGCGTTTGCGACTTGCCGCCATTCACGATGTAGTCCTCGAAATGCTTGCGATAGCGCTTGATGAAGGCCAGCGCGGGCTGCGCGGCGCCGTCGCCGAACGCGCAGATCGTATTGCCGGTGATGTTGGAGGCGATCTCGTGCACGCGGTCGAGCTCGTCGATCGTCGCCTTGCCCTCCACGACCTTGTTCAAGATGCGCTCGATCCAGCCGCAGCCTTCCCGGCACGGCGTGCACTGCCCGCACGACTCGTGCCGGTAGAAGCGCATCACGTTGTGGAGAGCGAGCACCGGATCGACCGCGTCACTCAGCACCATCGCGCAGCACGTCCCGAGCATGCTGCCGGCGCTGCGGAAAGTGTCGACGCCGAGCGGGATGTCCAAGATGCTTTTGCCGCGGTACGCGTCGTAGCGCGGGTCCGGTGGCAAGGTCGGCAGCTCGTCCGGTAAATGCACCGGGCAGGACGAACCACCCGGGATCACGCCCAAAATGCTGCGACCTTGGAGCACGCCTCCGCCCAGGTCATAGATGAGCTCGCGCAGCGTGAGCCCGACGGCCGCTTCGTAGATGCCCGGCTTGTTCACGTGGCCGCTCACGCCAAACAGGCGCGCGCCCCCGTCGTTGAACGGGTGCAGCTCGCTCAGCTTGCTGAATTCGTCGCAGCCCATCTCGAAGGCGCTGGCCATGACGGCCAAGGTCTCCACGTTGTTCACGGTGCTCGGGCAGCCAAATGCGCCATATTGCGCGGGAAACGGCGGTTTCAAACGCGGCTCGCCGCGCCGCCCTTCGAGAGAATTCAGGAGCGCCGTCTCTTCACCGCAGATGTACGCGCCCGCGCCGGTGTGGACGTACACCTCGACCGGGTAGTCTTTACCGAAGGGGTTATTGCCCAAGTAACCCTTGGCCTTGGCCTCCTGAATCGCGCCCCACAAGCGCGCCTTGCTCAGGTGCAGCTCGTCCCGCACGTAAATGTAACAGGCGTGCGCGCCGATCCCGTAACAGCCGATGATGCAGCCCTCGATCAGCGCGTGCGGGTTCATCTCCATGATGGAGCGGTCCTTGAACGTGCCGGGCTCGCCTTCGTCCGCGTTCACCACCAAGTAGTGCGGTTTTTTCGACTCCTTCGGCATGAAGGACCACTTCGTGCCGCAATCGAAGCCGGCGCCGCCGCGGCCGCGAACGTGGGCCTTCTTGGCTTCTTCGATCACGCCTTCGCGGGTGAGGGCCAGGGCTTTGCGAACGCCGCGGTAGCCACCGGCGGATTCGTAAGCGGCGAGCGTCCAACTGTTGGGCTTTCCGTAGGAGTGACTGAGGTAAGTGGTCTGCTTGATCATCGTGAGTTTCAGGCGCCCTTCATCAGGCCGTCGAGGATGCGGTCGACCTCCGCGATGGACAGGTTTTCGTAATAGGTCTTATCGACCTGGATCACGGGCGCGGTGCCGCAAGCCGCCAGACATTCCGCAGTCCGGAGCGTCACCTTGCCGTCTGCGCTGGTGCCGCCGACATGCACGCCCAGGCGTTTTTCGCAGTGATGAAGGATGTCTTCGGCGCCGCGCATGGCGCACGACAAGGTGTGGCAGACCCAGAGCTGATGCTTGCCGGGACGCTTCTGGTTGAACAGCGTGTAGAATGTCACCACGCCTTTGACGTGTGCCGTGCCGAGCTCCAACCGCTGCGCCACGAACTCGATCACGTCGTCCGAGACCCAGTTGTCGTTCGCTTCTTGGCAAAGATGCAAAGCCGGGATGCACGCCGCCATTTTATTGGGGTAGCGCGCCATGATTTCGTTGAGCTTCTGCTCTGCTTCCGCGCTGAGGGCGAATGCCATGAATTTCCGAGGGTGCGCGGTCGCGGTGTTCCGTCTTGCGGAGCGCGAGCCACGTCGTCTAAGTGCGGGGTTTTACCCGGGGGGACCCCCGGGCGTGGCGAACCGTAGTGACCCCGAAAGCGGGGTGTCAAGGGCGACGCAAAAGCAACGCGCTCACGCTCCTAGCACGCGGACCCGCTTGAGAATTGGGCGAGAGGACGTGTAGGCTGCGGCTCCCCCGCGTCACGTAAAGAGGTGCTGAGTGTTTTGCCCGAATTGTGGGACTGAGAATGAGGAGGCGTCGACGACCTGCAAGAAGTGCGGGTTCAACCTAAAGGGTGCGGCAGCCCCGAAGTTCAAGGGCACGATGCTCATGATGAACGCGCCGACGATGCCCAAGCCGGGGGCTGCTGTGGCAGGAGCGTCCCCGTTGCCGGGCACGCCGGAGGCACCCCCGGGGTCGCCGGGCCCAGCAGCCGGAGCTCCGCCGGCAGCTCCCGCTTTCGCGCCACGTGCGCAGCTCAAAGGCACGATGTTGGGCGTCGCGCCCCCTTCGTTTGGCGCCCAGACACCGCCCGCCGCGCCTCCGGGCTTCGGTCCACCGCCGGGTGGGGCAGCCGCGCCGCCGCAAGGTTTCGGTCCACCGCCGGGCGCGCCCACCGCACCCGGTTACGGTGCGCCGCCCGGACAATATGGTGCTCCGCCGCCACCGGCATATGGGCCGCCGCCCGGAGCGGAGGCGCCGCCCGCGCCGCGCGCGCCGGTAAATCCGCTGGGGGGCACCATGGTCGCCGACGCGGGCATGGGCTTCAATCCTTACGCAGCGCCCAATCCGTACGGCGCCCCACCCGCAGCCGGCGGCCCACCCGCCGATCCTTACGGTGCGCCTGGCGGGTACGGGACTCCGGGCCAGCCCCCGGGCGGGTACGGGACCCCCGGCCAGCCGCCAGCAGGGTACGGCGCGCCCGGTCAGCCGCCAGCGCAGCCCGGTTTCGGCCCCGCGGCGGGCTACGGCTCGTCCGCCCAACCTCCCCAGCAAACGCCTTACGGCGGGGCGCCTCCCGGTGGCGGATACGGCGCCGCGCCTCCTCAGCAACCACCCTTCGGCAGCGGTGGCTATAACCCTCCAGGTGGGGGTTATGGCGCGCCCGGAGGCGGCTACGGCGCGCCGGGCGGCTTCACGCCTCCGCAGGATCCGTACGGCATGCCCGGTGGTGGATCACCCATGGTGGCCATGGGCGGCGGCCAGCGCGGTCCCATCGGCAAAATGCGCAACCCCGTGATGACGATTGTGTTCAGCATGCTGTGCTTCGTTTACGCCATCGTTCAGATCTGGAGCATGCTGAACGAGCTGATGGCCTTCCGCGGCAAGGACGACTTGAACCCCATCCTGTTCTTCGTTCCGATCCTCGGTTATTTCGAGCTCTGGAAGCTGAACGAAAAAGTGCTCGATGCCAAGCGCATGGCCGGGGTCCCGAACGCGCAGGTCGCAAGCCCGGTGCTCTATCTCTTCTTTGGGATCTTCTTCCTGCCCTCGGACTTGAACGAGGTTTGGCAAGCGGCCAGCGGCGGACAACTACCGCCCGCTTGAGACCGATCCGTCGAGGGCGCGGCGCTCTGACCGGTCACGCGGCGTACGCGACGAGCACTTTATCGAGCGCTCGCCGGTTCTTTGTTTGGGGTGCTCCTGCGCGGCGTGTCGGCGCCAGCGCATCGGCTAGTGACCGGGAGGCTCGGCCGCGAGAGCGATCGACTTAGCCATTCGGGGGCCCTAAGCTCACGGCTGTGGATCGCGCTCGTGTACGCCGCATCGCCGTGACGCTCGGGGTATGCGGCGCGCTGGGTCTTGCCGGGCTCGCGCGCATGCCCTTCTGCCCCATGGCGGGGGTGCTCGGCATCCCCTGCCCCGGCTGCGGGTTATCACGCGCCACGCTCGCGCTCCTGCATGGCGAAGTGCGGGAAGCGGTACATCTGCATCCGCTCGTGCTGGTGCTCGCGCCGGTCTTCGCGGCAAGCGTCGGCGCCGCAGCCATTGGCTACGTCCGCGGTCCACGCGCGGAGGTCCGACCGGTGGCGTGGTTCGCGTCGCGCACTGCGACTGCGTTGGCTTCCGTGCTGCTGATCTCGACGCTCGGCGTGTGGGGCGCGCGCTTTCTCGGCTACCTGGGCGGTCCAGCGCCCGTCGTCACCTTTGCAGAGTGGGCTCGGAGCAAACGCTGAGCCCGCGCGCTTGTCGACGCGCGATCATTCCCGGCTAGACTACGTGATGCATTTCAACGCACCGAAGCCGCTATGAAATCCCTGGCCGTGGCCTTCAGCCTGCCGATTTTTTTGCTTGCCGGCCAAGTGGCGGCGGAGCCGCCACTTGCAACCCCCGTCGGCTATTGGAAGACCATCGACGACCACACTGGCCAGGCGCGCTCGATCGTCCGGATCTTCGAAGTAGGTGGGGAGCTTCGCGGACGGATCGAGAAGCTGTTGGATC
>CAXSGJ010000016.1:68273-105116 GCA_964236865.1 uncultured Polyangiaceae bacterium | reverse complement strand
GAAGGGTGGTCTCCAAAAATCGAATCCGGAGCACTGTCGTTAGCCGTGGAGATCGCGCGGCTAGCGTAAAAACCGCGCCCACGGCGTTGGCGATGAAATTGCTAACGGGAGCGCGGAGACCAAACCGTGCTCAAATTCCTTCGTCTAAGCGCTCTCGTCGTCCCTGTAACCGGCGCCTTGTTGGCGGCGGCCGCGTGCTCCGGCCCGAACCCGTCCTCATCCGAGGCTGCGCCCTCGGTCGAGGAGAACGGCGCGTCGATCGGCCTCCGCCTCGACCTTGCCCCTGGCGTCACGACCAGTAGCGCCAGCTACACGATTACCGGTCCGAGCGGCTTCACGCGCTCCGGCAGCATCGAGCTCGCAGCCAGCACGGCGCTGTCAGCGGTGATCGGCGGGATCCCCGCGGGCGCCGCCTATAGCATCAGCGTCAGCACCACGTCGACGGATGGGTTGGTGTCGTGCGCCGGTTCGGCGTCGTTCAGCGTGACCGCGCACACCACGACGGCCGTCACCGTGCACCTGAGCTGTCATGAAGCGCCGCGTAACGGCAGCATCATGGTCAACGGCAGCGTCAACGTTTGTCCGGTGATCGACTCCGCCGGTGCGAGCCCGGCCGAGGCCATCGTGGGCACCGGCATTCGTCTGACAGGCGCGGCGCACGACGCGGACAGCGCGCCGAGGGCCTTGAGCTACACGTGGACGGCGACTTCCGGCGTCTTCGATAACGTCAATGCCCAAAACGCGCTCTTCACGTGCACGGCGCCCGGCATCGCGACCCTCACGCTGACCGTCAAAGATGGCGACCCATCCCCGACTTGTCCGGATAATTTGTCGGTCACGGTGACCTGCGATCCCCAACCGCCGGAACCGTACTCGTTCGTGGTCATGGGCTCGGGCGGCAGCGCGCTGGCGCGCGTGATCACGCCGGATACCAAGTGCCCGGCGGTGACGGTCGATGGCGTCAGCACGGCGATGGCCGTGCGCGTTCCGGCGGGCACGGTTCCCGTGCGCACCTCGACGGCCACGCCGGTCAAGCCCTCCGCGTTCCCCGTCACCACCTGTGAGCTCACGCTGCCGATCGGCGTCGGTCGGGCCACGGTGCTGGGCCACGACTTGCCCCTGCCCAAAGCCAATCCTCAAAAGATCGTGATCATCGGCGACACCGGCTGTCGCCTCAAAACGGGGAACCCCTGGCAGGCGTGCTCGGATACGACGCAGTGGCCGTTTCAGAAGATAGCCGACGCCGCGGCGGCCACGCATCCGGATCTGGTGCTGCACGTCGGCGACTATCACTATCGTGAAAACGCTTGCCCGGCCGATCAAACCGGCTGCCAAGGCAGCCCTTGGAGCTACGGCTTCGACGCCTGGGAGGCCGACCTCTTTCGTCCGGCCGAGAGTTTGATGCAAGCCGCTCCCTGGATTGTCGTGCGCGGCAATCACGAAGAGTGCTTGCGCGCGGGACAGGGCTGGTTCCGCTTTTTGGATACGCGCCCCTACGCCGCCGATCATTCCTGCGATCTACCGGCGAATGACAACATCGCGAATTACAATGATCCGTACGCGGTGCCGGTAGGCGCCGATACGCAGTTCATCGTGTTCGATACCGCACGCGCCGGTGCCACCCCGCTGAACCCGATGAACGCGGCGGACGCGCCCATCTTCAACACCTACCAGGCGGAGCTGAAGCAAGCTGGGGAGCTTGCGAAGAATCAAAACATTTTCAGCATCTTCACCAATCACCACCCGCTCTTGGCTTACGCGCCCATCGCCGGCAGCGCTCCCGCACCCGGCTTACAGTCTTTATTGTCGGTCATGTCCGCCACCTACCCGACCGCGTATTTTCCGCCCAACATCGGGCTCGCCATGCACGGCCACGTGCACGACTTCCAAGCCGTCAACTTCTCGACCAACCATCCGCCCGCGTTCGTGGCCGGGATGGGCGGAGACAACCTGGACGCGGTGTTTCCCGACCCGTTTCCGTTTTCGGTCAGCCCAGCGCCGGGCGTCGTGCCGGACATGTTTGCGCACGACAACGTGTTCGGCTTCATGACGATGGAGCGCACGGGTAGCACGTGGGTTTACAAGGGCTACCGTCTGGACGGCAGCGTGATGACGAGCTGCACGCTGTCCGCCGCGGACAAGCTGAGTTGCACCAACACCGGCTTTTTGCACTGAGCCGAATGATGAGGGGCGTCGCACCGCGGCGGGTCGCCGCGCTCGCCACCGTGCTGATCGCGCTGTGGAGCGCGATCGGCTCTCCGGAGCCCACTCCCATTGCGCCGCCGCCCAACGCGGCGGTTCAGACTCCAAAGGCGCTCGCGCCGGACACGGCACTCATCGCGCTCGGTCAAACCATTTTCTTCGACAGCACGCTGTCGGAGCCGCCGGGCACGAGCTGCGCCAGCTGTCACGACCCGGAGCGCGCTTTCGCCGGCAGCAACGGTTCGACCACCGGCGTGCCCCGCGGCAGCCACCTGGGGCGCTTGGCGCGCCGAAATGCGCCCTCCCTCTTGTACTTGAAGCAGATCCCCAAGTTCGGATTTCGCATTGACGACGACGACGCGACGCAGCCCGTCCCGTTCGGCGGCTTCTTCTGGGACGGCCGGAGCGACCGCATCGCGCAGCTTGTGCGACAACCGTTGCTCAACCCGAACGAGATGAGCAACAAGGACGTGGTGAGCCTCGCGGAGAAGCTGCACCGCGCCAGCTACGCGACTTATTTGCACCTGAGTTGCGAAGCAACCACTGCCGACGACACCGTCGAGTGCATGGGTAAGGCGCTGGAAGCGTTTCTCCTCTCCGGCCCAATGGCGCCTTTTTCCTCGCGTTTCGACGCCTTCGTGCGGGGCCGCGGCAAGCTCACGCCGTACGAAATGCAAGGCATGCACCTGTTCAAAGATCCCGGCAAGGGTGGCTGTTTGGGTTGCCACCGCTTTTACGATACAGGCCGCGACCCGGCGCTGTCCATGTTCACCGACTACGGCTACGACGCCGTCGCCGTGCCGCGGAACGCGGAGCTGCCCGCAAATCGCAAGCCAGATCTCGGCCTATGTGAACGCACCGATCGGCAAAC
This sequence comes from uncultured Polyangiaceae bacterium, assembly GCA_964236865.1. Taxonomy (GTDB): domain Bacteria; phylum Myxococcota_A; class Polyangia; order Polyangiales; family Polyangiaceae; genus PMG-095. The sequence continues at coordinate 102,043 of CAXSGJ010000016.1, read as the reverse complement.
ACCGTCCAAAGAGAGCGGCTATTGCGCGATGTTCCGCACTCCGTCCTTGCGCAACGTTGCCGTGCGCGGTTCATACATGCACAATGGTGTCTTCCGGAGCCTGCGTGAGGTCGTCGCCTTCTATGCCACGCGCGCCACTGACCCGAAGCATTGGTACAAATCCGGCGTCAAATTCGACGATGTACCGCTCCAGTACCGCTCACAGGTAAACGTCGCGTCCATCCCCTACAACCGTCGTGAAGGCGACGTGCCGCCGTTGAACGATGCGGAGATCGACGCCATCGTCGCCTTTCTCGGGACGCTGACCGACGCTCGCTACGAAAAGCTGACGAAACTTTAGCGAAGAGCGGTGAATGACTCATACGGCGATGGCCGGCGCAGGGGCTTTCCGAAGCTCCGGCTCTCCGAGGCGGCCTTGCCGCCGAAGGCTGAGTGCCCTCCGACGCCACGCGTGACCATCAATCAAAATCCCTTCACGCTTGGCGCCAGAGGTCGTTCGTTCAACGCCAACTGCGAGCCGTTCGCCACCGGCATCAACGATGCGTGGTCAAATCTTCGGACAGGTGATCGCGGTGGCCGAAAGAAAGAGCTGTGCCGGTCGCGGAAACGTGGGTTGGAGGCGGGGCGGCGCGGTACCGCACCCTCGAGGCCGCGACGGTGGCGGGGTGCGGCTGCGAACGGCAAGGGGCGAGTATGTCGGGGAGAAGCGCTGTGACGAGGATGCGTTTCAGGGCGGTGTCTACGCCGAGGCGCTTCGCGCCAGTGCCGTCCCGCATCGCCGGCCAATCGTCGCGAATGTTTCCGAGTTTGCAGGCGTGCTCGGAGTGACGTTGTACTCAGATTTGCAAAAGCGAACTCGGAACTTGGAACTTCACTCGTACGGAAACCATGTAGATTGGTCTTCGTCGCCTAACGACTCGAGCGCCTGCCGGGCGTCCATAGCCAGTAATTTCATGACCAGCGTTGCGCAGTCGAGCCCCGTGCCGGAGGACGCCGAAGAACCCGTGGCGCACTCCGAGCGCCGCTGTCGCGTTACGTTGATGTTTGCCGATCTGAGCGACTACACCTCGCTCAGCGAAGACAGTGATCCGGAAGAAGTGGCCGATGTTCGGCGGCGCCTGATGCAGCTCGCCAGCGACGTGGTGGCCAATCATCGAGGCCTGATCAACCAGTTCGTGGGCGACGGAGTGGTGGCAGTGTTCGGGTTGCCCAGAGGTCATGAGGACGATGGTCGCCGTGCGATTGCGGCGTCCGTGGAGCTGCGCGAGCGCGTGAGAGCCCTGGACTGGGGTCGCTCGAGCTCGCCGGGCTTCAGCATGCGTATGCACATCGGCGTGCACGCGGGGCTCGTCTTCGCAACGAGAGGAGACCCGCTGCACGGACACTACCAGCTGACCGGTGACGCGGTGAATACGGCGGCCCGGTTGTGCAGCGCGGCGGCGCGAGATGAAGTGATCGTGAGCGATGCGGCGCTGCGCGGCCTCGAGGCATTTTTCGAAACTGAGCCGGTCGAGCCCCTGAAGCTCAAAGGAAAGCGGGAGGCCGTGCGAGCATGGCGCATTCTCGGAACGCTGACCGTCGAGAGTCGCTTGCTCGCGCGCTCTAGACAGGGGCTGACTCCGTTCGTCGGGCGCCGGAACGAGATGCTTACGCTAGAGCGCTCGCTGACCGAGTGTTGTCAGTCGCGTGGCGGCGTCCTCTGCGTCTTAGGGGACGCAGGCCTGGGTAAGACTCGCTTGCTGGATGAGTTCGCTCTGCGCGCTACTCGCGCCAACGTTAGCGTGCTCCGTGGTTGGTGCGAGAGCTACGGCGGCATCAGCCCGCTACGCCCTTTTTTGCAAATCCTGCGTGAGCTTTTGCCGATTCCACGCGACGCGCCGTTGGAGACGCGCATCGTCCACCTCGAGCGTGGTCTCGAAGCATTCGGTGAGCCCCTCCGCCTGCATTTGCCGGCCTTCTTACATCTGTTGTCGATTCGTGAATGGAATGACCGGCGGAGTACGGAGGCGCGGCAGCGGTCCATCATCTCGGCCGTCATCGAGCTGCTCTTGGCGGTCGCCGAGCGGCGCCCGCAAGTGTTGATACTGGACGATTGGCAGTGGTCCGACGGGGCGTCGCTGCAAGTATTGGGACGGCTGGTGCGCGCCGCGCCGGACAAGACGCTGTTGCTCGTGATCGGCGCGCGCAGCATCGAGCCAGACGACCAGGTGCTCGCGCTATCGCGCACCCTCACCCTGAGCCCATTCACGGAAGCGGAGTCGGTGCATGCCGCCCGGCTGCTCGTCGCGAGTCATGTCGAGCTCACGGTGCTGCGCAGTGTTCACGAACGTTCGGGAGGCAACCCGCTCTTTTTGGAGGAGCTCTGCACGAGCGTGAAGTTGGGGCTCGGTCGGCTCGAAAATGTCGGTGGTGCCTTCATTCCCACAACGGTGCACGCGCTGATCCGCGCGCGCGTCGAGGCGCTGCCGTCTGAGCTTTCGGATCTGCTCGGGGTTGCTTCGGTCATCGGGAATGAATTTCCGGTTTGGTTACTGCTGGAGGTCGTCGCCGGGCCAGACGCGGAGGAACGGCTCGAAGCGTTATTGCGAAGCGGCTTGCTGCAGCCGACCGAAATCCCGCAGACTATCCGTTTCAAGCACGGGTTGACTCGCGAGATCGTCTACGACGGCATTCGCATGTTCGACCGCCGTGAGTCGCACCGCAAGATTGCAGAGGCGCTCGAAGGACGCTTCCAAGATCGCGGCTTGGCCGATCACTTCGAGGTCTTGGCCGAGCATTACGCTCGCGCCAATCGCCCTGCCTCGGCTTCTCATTACGCGGAGCTGGCCGGCGACAAGGCCGCTACCACCTCTGCATTGGATGGCGCACGCCACCATTACGCCGCTGCGCTCCGGCAGCTCGACGAGCTCTCCAGCGATCACACGACCCGGCGTCTTTGGCTCCAAGTAGTAGCCAAATGGTCCGCGGCTTGTGTGTTCTACCCGGCGCGGGAGCAGCTTGTCGTACTTTCCCGCGCGGTGCGCTACTCGGAAGAACTGCAAGATTACAAGTCCTTGGCGCTCGCGGAATACTGGACCGGTTGGATTCACTATGGTCTAGGGGAGCAAGAAGCCGCCATTGTCCACAGCACGCGCGCACTCAATCTATCGGAGCGCGACCACGATGACCGCTTGACCGCGCAGCTCTTGGTGAACCTCGGCCAGAGCCACGCCGCCGCGGGCGACTACGCGCCGGCCTTCGCATTCTTGGACCGCGGGCTTGCGCTCAAGCGGCGCGCCGGGGCGATCGCGGTCGGCGGCGCCTATGCGCTCGGCTGCCGCGCGGTCGTGCACGCCGACCGCGGCGAGTTCGCGATCGCTCACGTGCAAGCTCAGGAGGCGCTGTCCGCGGTGAGTGACACCGGCAATCCGTTGGAGGGATCACTCTGCGGCTTGCTCGGCATGATTCAAGTTTGGCAAGGCTGTTGGCAAGATGCTTTGGAGACGGCAGGCCGCGGTCGAGCCACTGGCGAGCGCTGCAATGGGCATTACGTGCTCGCCATGTGCGAGGCCGTGAGCAGCTACGCACGGTGGCGGTTGGAGCGCTCACCCCTCGCCCTCGCCTCACTGGAGAGCTGCGTGAAATGGCTGGAGAGCCGTGACATCAAGCTCTATCTATCGTTCTGCCTCGGCCATCTGGCGCAAGCACAGTTGGAAGCGGGTCGCATGGAGCTCGCGGCGCGCCACGCGCAGCGAACCATCGATCGCGCGGACTGCGGTGATCGCGTTGGGCTCGCCATGGCGCATCGCGTGTTAGCGGTGATCGCCGCGCACAACGGCGATGAGCGAGCGACCCGTCAGCATTGCGAGCGGGCGTTTCGCTCCGCCGAGCGTCGTCAGTCGCGCCGAGAGACGGCGCTCACGAACATGACCCTTGGGGAGCTCGAGTGCCGCTTTGGGCGGATCGATGAAGCTCGCTCGCTCCTCGAGTCGGCGCGCGACGGTTTCGAGGAGCTGCGGATGAGCTGGCACTACGCCGAGAGCCGGCGCGTGCTCGCCGAACTCTGAGCCAGACTCAGTACTTGCTCAGCGTCAGAGGGTCGAGCGGAACCTTCTTCAGCCTTGTTTGTTCGAGCAGGGCGTAAACGGCACCGACGATCACACCGAGCGCCATCTGCTGACCCGGGCAACGGTGGGTGGCCGGTTCGGCCCCAGGCAACGCGCCTGGGACGTCGCCGAACAGAAACTTCCAGGGGTCCGGCACTTGGTTCGCCTTGGCTAGGCTTGCCGCCACGCCGAGGTGTAGGGCGAGGACCTCGGGCGGCTTGATCAGAGGATCTTCGAACATCGGAGTGCGGCTGATCATCGCCGGTACGGGCGCATTGATCATCAGTTCATAAACTCGGTCGAGGAGCGGTGCCATGCGCGCCTGGAGATTCTCGTCGGGGGTAGGATCGAGCGGCAATAACCGCTGTAACCGCCAGAGCTCGTCCGTTGCAACCAGCTGCGCGAGCACACCGAGAAGCGAGCCGTTCGTCGGCACCGCGAAGCCGCTCAACAGACCGATGACCGTTCGCTCCACGAAATCAGAGGTCTGCCCAGTTACTTTCAGGATATCCGTCAAGAGCGGGCCCTTCGCGGCCTCTGACTTTTGCGCTTGCTCGCACCAGCTGGCGATGCGCTCTTTGATCGTCTTGCCACGTTTCTCGGCTTCGACGCTGACTGCATGGCTCGGGCGAGGGGGGAAGACATGCGCGAATACTTTGGTGAGGTCGACCGGGCAGCGCACGGCGGTTTCCGCGGTGGCGGGGGCCGTTCCCGCCGGCCAATCGAGCTCGACGTCGTCACTCAAGAGTGATGGCGGGAGACCGTACAACTCGCAGGCGACGTCCCGAATGACTCGCTGCGACATCGCGACGAGGCTCAGGGCCGGCGGTTGCTCCAAAGCATCTTTCAAATCAGGCTGGCTGGCGATCAGCGCGAGCAGCCCATCATAGCGCGATGCTTGCTCAGTACACCATTTGAGGGCTGCTTCACGAGCGGCCGCGAACGCGTCCGTGAATTTGATGCCGGAGATGAAGTCATTCGCCGGACGGGACTCGGATTGGTAGCGTCCGGGCGGCACTTCGTCCAGGTAGGGGTCGGACTGGAGCCCGAGCGGCTTTGGGTCGGGGTCCATCCCGAGGTACAGCGTTGCGTCGCATTCGCGCATTCGAGCCCAATAATTGCGCACGGAGTACTTGGCGGGGGTCGTGAGGGCCTCCGCTACATGCCGCGGCGCGCCGATGACCACCCCGTATTCCGAGGCTCTGCCAATGCCCTTATCTTCTAACACAGCGCTCAGCGTGGCCTCGATCGTCCCCGGGCGAGAAACGTCTTCGAGTCGCGCCTTCATCGCGTCGCCCGCTTCAGAGAGGGGCTCGGCGCCGAATTGGTTGGGGTTCAGCGAGGGCCTGACCTGAGCGACGCCGCGAGCGGGCGCAAAAGACGGGCGCTCCCCGGTGGCCAAAAGCTCGAGCGCGGCGAGCGAGGGAATGAAGGCGTACAGGCCCCATTCCAAGACGGCTGCCGGCTCAGAAGGCACCGCCAGCGTGGCCACCTCACCATTCATGTTCAAGTATCGAAGCTTGCGCTGCGAATTCGAGGGATAAGTGCCGGCGATCAAGTCCGGGTGACCGCTGAACACGCCGGTAATATTGCCGCCGTTGACCCAACGCTGAACCACTTCGTACTGCTCTGCCAGGTTAGCCGCGATGGCCATGAACATCACGCCGCGCTGAGCCGAGTCACTGTGGCCGGGCTGGTACGGCGGTCCGTATGACATGCCCCGACGGAGGATGCGCGGTGTGTTTTCGATTCGCGGGTTGGACCTGCGCACGTGTGAAAAGAATGGACACTTTTGCCCGTCCTTGTCGGTTGCGTAATCGAATGCGTTCGCAATCTTTCCGTCGATCAGGTTCTCTCCTTCGGTCCCCCTACCCAGAGCGAGTTCGAGCTCCTTGGCTCCCAAGCTCGCATAAATCGACGGATCCTGACGCATCTTGCGGATGGCGACGAACGTCGAGTTGAGCTGCAACTCCACCGGAACCGAGCTCGGCTCCCCGCTGGAATTCTTGTAGCCGAGCAGCAGGTCGCCCACCGGGACGACGTCTCTCTCCGCCGATGAACCAACGGGCTGACGCTCAGCTACGGGCTGGCTCACGCCGTCCACCGCGCCGACGTGTCCCTTGGCGTAGCGACGTGTCGGTTGAACGTGCAGGATCTCTATCTCGCTCCCCTGCTGCTCGACTTGATTCGCCAGGAAATCGCGCAACGTTTCGTCGAGTTCATGGCCTTCAGCCGTGCTCACCGTCTGTACGTTCAGCACCGCGTCAACCAGAGATAGCCGGATGAGCTCGCTGCTCGGGCGTGGCCAATTGCATTGTGGCAGTGACCACGCCTCAGGGTGATTCGCACCAATGTCACCGAGTAGCGGCGCGCGTTCCTCCAAACCTTCTTGGAATTCGCGCGGGAACGACGCGAGCTCCGGTTTCGTGAGACCGAGGGTGCGCAGCCCCTGAAAGGTCAACGCCAGGTTTAGCTTAATCGGACCGCCATCGTCTTTCTCGAAGCTGATCAGCCGCGAGACCCGTTTGAGAAACGCGCCGCCCTGCACTTTGCCTTTGAACCTCACGAGCGCGACCGCGCCGTGGCTCGGCTTGAGGGTGTCTGCGTAAGAGCTGAGAATATTGCCTTGGATTTGCGCGCCTTCTCGGAGCGAGGCATCCATGTGGGGTCCGGCTGGGTGAGGCGCCAGCCCGGCTTTCTGCAAACCCACCACCCACGCCGCCATGGCGGCGTCGCGTAGCCCCGGATTGGGACTCGCCTTTTTCAACGCCGCGAGCCCCTGATTCAGCAAGCCGAAGTCGGGTTCGAGGATCAAGTAAGAGACGCGGTCGAAGTATTGGCGATCGTTCAGAGTGCCACCCTCCCCCACGAACAGGGTGCTCAGGCCGAACAGGGCGTACACCCGCGATAGCGGCTGGCGGGATGCCAGGTATCGCATGCTGGACAGCGCAAAGGGCGACGTGTCGCCGCGCGAATGAGCGCTTTCGAACGCTTTCAAGTAGCGGACGTCATCGACGGTTAGGTCGGCGTTGGCGACGTGGATGAACGGGACATCAATTTGATGTTGACGCACCCATGCCGAAAACTTGGGATAGCCATCGTAACAGCTGGACCCGCCGTAGTCGGCGCAATGGCAAAAGATGGCGTCGAGGACAGGACCGGCCTTTTCGACGATTCGTCGAATATAAGGCTCCCAAGGCCCGTCGAATGACACCGCCAACATCAACTTGGTGTCATCGTCGATGATGGCCCAACGCACGAAGTCGAGGATCTGTAAGCTCTCGAGCAAGCCGTCTTCTTGTCTGGCGAACTCCGTCCCCAGTTTACGCTGTGAAAATAGCGCACCCAAGAGCAAACGCAGGCGGGTTGCGTAGGAGAGCGTGTCGCCCGTGCACGGGACTATTCCGAGCTTCAGCGGTGCAATCAGTGTGATTTCTTGGACACCATCGATGCTTTTGCTGGTCGTCATGAAAACTCCCCAATAATTTCTGACCCAACGGGCGAACCTCGTCATAGCCGCAACGTTGTGGTGCGAATGTGACTTGCGTCACATTAACCGGAACGTGCCCTGATCGCGGCAAGACAATTTCAGTGAACCGATAGTGGAGTTGTGAGGGACGTCACAGCTTGGAGGCGAGCTAGGCGGCATGCTCAATTCCGATTCGGGAGCGCCGAGCCACCGAAGTCCAAGTGAGGAGAATCGAGTGGAACTTTACGGGCTGGAAGAAGTCGACAAGGCGGTAGCGGACATTCAACGCCGGGAAGAACAGTCGCTCCTCTCATTGCCGAACGTGGTGGGCGTTGGGGTTGGGCGAAAGTCCGTGTCCGGCTTCGAGACCAGCGAGCCGTGTTTGGTCGTGCTCGTTTCGCGCAAGTTGCCTGCCGCGGACTTGGCGGAGCCGGACCGGGTTCCAGAGCTCGTGGAGCACTGTAAAACCGACGTGATCGAGGTCGGTGAGCTCGTCGCCACGGAACCGATCGGTCCGAAAATGGCGCCTCTTCGGGACCGGGTCCGACCCGCGCAGGGCGGATTCAGCATCGGGCGACGCGGCGCAGGCGCGGGTTCGATTGCGGGCGCGGTGATCGACGTCGAGTCGGCCCCCGGGACTTCGCGAAAGTACTATTTATTGGGCAGCAACAGCGCGCTGGCCGCGTTGAACGAGGGGCAGGTGGGTGACTCGATCTTGCAACCCAGCGACGAAGATGGGGGCCAGGCGCCCGAGGACGAGCTCGGGAAGTTGGCGCGTTTCGTTCCCCTGCACTTCGACGGAACGCCAAACTTCGTCGATGCCGCGGTCGCAGAGGTGAGGTTCACGGACCTCGACCGCGGCGTGTTCTGGATTGGCAATCCGCAAGACCGCTGTCCACGCGTGCGAATCGGCCAAGCGCTCCAGAAGACGGGGCGGGCGACCCACTACACGACGGGGGTCGTGCGAGCCGTGCACGTCACCTTGAATGTTTCGTATGGGGCTCGAGGCGCCCGCTTCTGCAAACAAATCATGACCTCTCCGCTGGCGACAGCGGGCGACAGCGGAAGCCTGGTGTTCGACGCTTCGCGGCGCGCAGTCGGACTGACCCTGGCGGCATCGAAACTGGCGACCACGGTCAGTCCGATCGGACTAGTGGAGTCGCTGCTCGGTATCCGCGTAGGATTTTGAAGCACTGTCCCGGAGTAACTGCGAAACCAGCGCCGTCCTCCCGGAGACCCCGAGCTTGCGAAACACCGAGCCCAGCTGATTCGCAATCGTCCGCGCCGAACGGTCGCGAATCTGCGACATTTGCGCGTGAGTCCGGCCTTCGACGAGGAGCCGAACCACGTCGCGTTCGGCCTTGCTGAGAGGACCCCTGAGCTCCCGGTCCGGGCGCCCACAACGGACGAGCCAGCGCTCCTCGTGGGGGCCGGCGATGGGGCGCACCAATGCACTCCCGAGCTTCACCCCCCGAGCCGCGTGCGCGGCCAAGATGAACAACAAAGGAGCCCCAGAAACCGTGACGTGAGGGCCAATGCTCTGCAGGCCAAGAGCGCACCTCGCGGCCACGGTCGACAGCGACGTCGACTCATCATAGGCGAGCACCTTCTGGCTCTCGCCGGTCAATACTCGCTCTAGCGTCGTAAAGGCTCGCGCGACCGCAGGTGTTACCTCGATCGGATTTTTATGGCGTTCGAGGACTAGAAAGCAGTGAGTACTCGAGCAGAACCCCGCCGCCGCTGACCACCTCAAACTCACCAGGTCACGCCAAAGCATGCCTAGTTCGAGGGCGAACTGCTTCGCCTCCGCTGGTGCCGGCGCGCGCTTGACGGGCTCGTCGACCCGGTAGTTGAGTGCATGATTGACCGCCGAGCTGATTCGAAAATCTCGATTTGTTTCAACCACGATAAAGCCTCCTCGTGAGAGCACTGTCTCTCACGGCAGCGACTATTGACCCTCTTCGAAGGGGCGAGTATGAAGCCCGTCACACCTTGAGCATTTCTCTTGGGAGGCCAATGCCCGAACACGATCCGCTGAAGCTCGTCGCAAGGATCCCGCTGTTCGCGTCACTCGAGCCGGAAGTTCGTCAGCCGCTGGCCGCGTTGATTCGCGTTCGGAGCTATTCAGCAAGGCAGTTCGTCGTTTGGGAGGGCCAAGCTGGAGGCACTCTGTTTCTATCGTTGAGCGGATTTTTCAAAGCAGTGACGACCGGAAACGACGGTAAAGAGATGCTCTTGTCCGTCATGGGGCCTGGGGAGGTGTTCGGTGAATTATCGGTGCTCGACGGTCAGCCACGCTCGGCGAGCGTGATTGCGATCGAACCGGGCGAGCTGGCCTGTGTCGACCGTCCTGCCTTGCTCGAGCTGATGGCCAAGTCGCCCAGCTTGGCGGTGGGGCTGATCGAGGTACTGGCGCGGCGGGTTCGCAGTTTGACCAAGCGTTTTGAAACGCTGTCTTGTCAGGAAGTTCCCGAGCGGCTTGCACAAACATTGCTTCTCTTGGCGGAAAAGCACGGGCAGCGCGCCGGCGTTCACGTGCGGATCCCGGTTCGCCTTTCGCAGCAAGATCTGGCGAGTATGGTCGGCGCAACTCGTGAGAGTGTGAATAAGCAGCTTCGCAAGTGGACTCGAACCGGAATGGTGCTCCGCGAGACCGGCTGTTTGGTCATCTCCGATGTCCCCGCCCTGCGCGTCGCTGGCGGCGTCGCCTGAGGTCTCCGAGCGCCCAATCACCCGAAGAGATGACCATGGTCGCTCGCTGCGCCAGTCGTTGAAGGCACGCTAGAGTCGCGGCCCATGTCTACGCGTTCACGAGAGGTTCGACTGGGTGTGGTGATGTTCGGCGGCGTCTCATTAGCCGTCTACATCAACGGCGTGTCTCAGGAATTGTATCGAGCGGTGCGGGGTCGGGGCATGTACCGCCTGCTGAAGGCTTTGACCGATTCCGAAATCGTGGTCGATATCCTGAGCGGTGCTTCGGCCGGAGGCATCAATAGTGTCCTGCTTGCGACCGCGCTGTGCAACGAGACCGACTTCGCCAGCACTGCGAAGCTGTGGCGTGAAGGCGCCGACATCGCACCGCTGCTGTCAATGGATGATGAGTCTGGCGAGGTGCCTCACCGCCATCCCAAAGACTCCGTGCTCGACGGTGAGTACCACCATCGACAATTGCAAGCCGCGCTGACGACACTGGTCGGCGCCGGGACCACGCCCGCCGCGCCCGGCGCGCCCGGCGAGAACCGATATTCGTCTGCCATCAGCGAGCTCGACCTCTTCGTCACTGCCACCGACATGGATGGCCAAAAGAGCCGCTGGCGAGACGCGTTGAACCACGAAATCGAGTTGGAAGACCATCGAGTACTATTTCGGCTCAAGCACCGAGCGGGTCGCAACACGCCTTTTGCAGGCAACGCCGCCGCTGATGGCTCACCCACCGGCGGCGCGTCTGTGCTGGGCGTGAACATCGAAGCACTGACGACCATCTCGCACATTACTTCGTGCTTTCCCGGCGCCTTCGTTCCGCGCAAAGTGACGATTCCGGTAAGTGTCGGAGGCGGGCACGACCATTTCAATAGCCCGTTGGAAGCGGTGGACGCTCGGCTCAGTTATTGGGGCAAGCTCAAGCCATTCCAGGGCGCGCACGCTCAAAGCCCACGACAAGCCATCTTCATGGACGGCGGGGTGCTCAAGAACAGACCCATCACGAGCACCATCGGCGCCATTTTCTCGCGGCTCGCGGATCGCCAAGTGAGCCGATACATGTTGTATGTCGACCCGGACCCGAGCCCGGTGAGCTCCTGCGCACCGCTCCATTTGGACGCCAATGATCCCGCTCGTCGCTTATTCCCGGTCGGTCTGGCGGCGGCCAGCGGCTTGCCTCGATTCGAGAGCATCAACGGAGACTTGGCGCAGGTCGAGCTGCACAACCAGCAAGTCCGGCGTTACGAAGGCGTGGTGAAGGAAGCCGCGGCGGCGGCGCTCGCGGGCTCCCCCGCCGTGTCGGGCGACGAAACGCCCACCGCGCGCGCCTACCGCCGTGCAAGGATCGCTGGGCTCGCCGCCGCGGTGATGGAGGCGGTTTTGGCGAGTCAGGTCTCACCCGCCTATCCCCTGCCGGGTCAGAGACCCGCGGTGCCGGAGCTGCCGACATTGATTGACCGGCTCTGCCTTTTTTCGGGCCTGAGTGAGCTGTTGCAGCAGCTCGATGTCCTGTTTGGATTTCGGCGCCTGGTACACATCACCTACTCGGTCGACGAAGCGAGGCCAGGCGGGCTCCAGGAGCGTCAGGCGCCCGGCAGACGCGTCTGGGTCGCTCTGCCGAAAAACGACGGCACAACCGTACGTTTTGCGATCGATCACGAGTTGCTGGTCGCCATCAATCGTCAAATCGAACTGTACGAAGTGGTTCGAGCGCGGCTGGAGAGTGAGCTCAAAGTGTTCGAGCCGCAGGCCCAACGGGACTTTGGAGATGAGCGCTTCTGGTTCGAGCGAGCCAAACGTGCGCAGGACATCCTGCGTCGCCTGCCTCGGCCCCAGTGCTTCTCGGGGACCGGAACAGGCGTTGGTGCTGGGATCGTTATGGACACGGAGTTGACCGCGCTACGCGACCGAAGGGGCGCCTCCGCCGAGCGTTCCCTGGACGACGGCACGTCTTTTTTTCGGGCTGCAGAGGCATACGAGCGGCGGCTGCTGGAGGGCACGCAACTGCGCGAGCTGCACGAGCGCTTTGGTCAGATCGACGAAGTGGCTTACCCGCTGGAGCTTGTCTCCGAGATACGAAGCCGAGATCAAATCCGCACGGTGCGCATCAGCCCATTGGATTCCAAGCGGGGCTTGGCAGGTAAGTTTAAGAAGAAGTTGTGCGGCGCTCAGCTGGCTGACTTCGGCGCATTCTTCAAGGCGTCCTGGCGATCCAACGATTTGATGTGGGGCCGGCTCGACGGAGCGAGCCAATTGTTGGATCTATTGCTCGATGCAAATCGGCTCGAGAATCTAGACCCGCATGTGCTCCGAGCTAACCTCGAGGACGCGCTGGGAAAATCGCTGAATCTGCAGGCTGTGTTCCCGCATTTGCCCGATCACGACCGGAAATTATTACAAGATTGGCTAGAGAATGTGTCGTCCCCCGTTGCGTGCGAGGCGGCTGCGGCACGGACGGCCCTCGACGATGGACCCACTTTTCGCGGCTTGTGGGCTCGCGCGGTCCAGCTCGAAATTCTCGTACAGGAATTACCCGAGGTCCTCAGGCATGCCGTACAGGAGACTACGGGCAGTGAAAAGGCCAACTGGTCCGGGCCATTGAACGCGCTCACTTCAATGGCCCCGCTCGAGCTCGGCAAGTTTGTCGAAGGTTACTTCGATCCTGAACACTACAAAATCAGCGAAGAATTACTGCCTGGGGCCATGGACCCTGCGCGACTCCGGGCGCTCTTGACCGCAGGCCGTTCTCATCTGAAGGGAGCCCTGCTCGCGTCACTTCCGACAAACACTTTCGGACGCATGGTGCACGGTGCCGCCAATGCCATGCTGAGCGCAGCGCTGTGGCTGGTCGCAACCGCCTGGCAACGGGGGAAACTCCGCACTTCGTCGCGCGAACGCGCTCCCGAGGTGTAAGGTCCGAGGGTGATGAATCATGCCCGCGTGAGTCCGCCGACGGCCCGCCGTATACTTGTAGTGGACGACCACGTCGATTCGGCCGGCCTCGCCGCCGAGCTGCTGCGTTTGCGCGGGCACGAAACGAGGGTTGCTTACGATCCGGAGACAGCGCGGCAGATCGCGGTGGAGTTCGAGCCAGAAATCGTCTTGCTCGACATTGGCCTACCGGGGATGAGCGGCTACCAACTCGCTGACCTCCTGCGCGCCGACCCGAAGGTGAAACACTGTAGATTCATCGCTCTCACCGCGCATGCTTATTTGCGCGATGAGCAGGCGAGTGAGGCGGCCGGATTCGAGGCTCACCTGACGAAGCCAATCGGGCTGCAGCTGCTGTTCGATGCGGTCGAGGCGAGGCAGATCGACCCGCCGGGACGACAGGGCCCGAGAGCGCTGAACACGCTTTGGCTCAATTCCGAGCACGTCGCGCGTGACATCATCGTGATCGGCGGCTCCGCGGGCGCCTACCCCGTGATCGCGGAGCTCCTGGCTCACCTTCCGAATGGCTTGCCAGCCGTCATCGGCATCGTGATCCACCGCGGCGCGCAGTCAGCTGCCGATTGGTCGGTCAGTTTAGGTCGAAAAGCCACCCTGCGCGTCGTAGAAGCCGTCGCCGGAGTTTCACTAGAGCGTGGGACCGCGTACATTGCCCCGAGCGATCAACACATGACGTTCAGTCACGAACGCGCAGAGTTGAACGCCGGGGCCAAGGAGCATTCCACTAGGCCTGCCGTCGATCCGCTGTTCGTTTCGGCCTCCCAAGAGTACGGGCCGCGCGTCGTGGGCGTGGTGATCAGCGGGGCTGGGCGTGACGGCCTGCAAGGGCTACTGCACGTCACTGCCGCCGGCGGCCTGAGTCTGGTTCAAGCTCCCTCCGAAGCGCAGCAGCCGTCCATGCCGCAATATTCGATCGCCCACGATCACGTCAGTGCGGCGTTGACCGTCGACCGGATTGCGGAGGTGCTGGTCCGGCTCGCCAATGGCGAAGCCGTGTCACTGGGGGCGGCCGAGGCCTCATTCGCGGCGACAACGCGCGGCGACACGCCAGGCGGTAGGTCCGTCGATGCATGACGCCGGTCTCAAAACGAGGCGATGCCGAACGCTCTGACAGTTCCCGAGCCCGAGCCCGAGGTCGATGCGCCGGCCGGTGTGGAGCTCGATTATCCCGCGGCCGGGGGGGTGCGAGTGCGGGTGCGCGTTGCGTGGACGCGCCGACTACTCACGGCCGTGCCGCGGCTGCTCGTGGTGCTCGGAGTACTGGCCGCGGTGATCGAATCCTGGCGTCACCACGTGTTCATTGCCTTTTGGTTCTTCGGGCTGCCTTTGTTGCGGTGGCTGCGCGGAGCCAAGCGGAGCTCGCTGTTGATCGGCGAGCGCTCGCTCGAGGTGGAAGGGGTGACTTGGTTCGGCGGCGCCCGTTCATTGCCGCGCGCGGGCATCGAGGACATTTCGGTTGGCCGCGCGGGCGTGCTGCAGCTTTTTCAACCGGCGCTCTTGGTACGGGACAAGGACGCGCAAGTCACCCCGCTCTTCGTTGGTCTTTCAACTATACAGGCCGAGTTCTTGAATGGCGGCTTACAGCGCTGGTTGGCCGGGGACGGCTAGCTACAGCGCGTCGCCCAGACTCTCCAGCTGCTTGTAGCTGCGCTCTAGCCAGAGGCGCACTCGCTGTCTCTCCAGCGGTTTTAGGCCTTCGCCGTCGCTGCTGTGTACCGCGCCCCAGTAGCTTGAGCCGATGCGATCGACCTTGAACATGGCGGCCGCATCGAGTTCGGGCAGCTCGATGATCTTGCCGCCCACTTGATCGAGCAAACGTTTGGCGTTCGATTCGTCGAACTGGGCGAAGTTTTTGGAGCGTCCCAGGTTCTTTACGACTTTGTGTTCAAAGGCGTCGCCGAACAACTCGAGCGCGCGCTCGATTTCTCCCACCGACGCAAAGCCGCCATCGCTGACGTGCCAGAAGCTCATGCGGATGCCGGTCTCTTTGGCGAACGCGAACACGTTGGCTTCGCTCAGCCAGTTCCACAACGAGCGCACGCTCTGCGCGGGCAGGTCGATGAGCACGCGCCGATCCGCGCCGAGCGCGCGGTCGATGATCTGGTCGGCGCTGGTCGGGTCGCTGAGGTCGACCGGCTGCGAATAATCCCCGTACGAACGAACCAGCGCGCCATGGGAAAGATCGGCGTCGACGCCGGCGAACGGCAGCGAACGATCGATGAACCATTGCGCGAGCAAGCGCGCGACGACGCTCTTGCCGACGCCGCCCTTCTCACCACCAACGAAATGTATGTGACTCACGCAGCCCGTAGAATCTGATCCGGGCGCGGGGTCAAGCGGCTCGGAAACAGAGCGCGGGACCGCCGGCTGAAATCGGCTAAAGTGGGCCGAGAGGCTCCCTAGATGACCCCTGGCTTTGCACTATTCGATACCGCGGTTGGTCGTTGCGGCATCGCCTGGGGAGAACGCGGCGTGTCCTGCGTGTGCTTGCCCGAAGCGCGGCCGGCCCAGACTCGCGCCAGCCTGATGCGACGCTTCCCAGGGGCTCTGGAGAGCCCTCCGCCGCCCGCGGTACAACGCGCAATGGATCGGATCATCACGCTGCTACGAGGAGAAGCCGCGGACCTCAATCAAATCGAGCTCGACATGGCCGACGTGCCGCCATTTCACCGCCGCGTCTATGACCACGCGCGCGCCATCCCGTCCGGCTCCACGCTTTCTTACGGGCAGCTTGCGGCACAGGCGGGATCGCCGGGCGCCGCGCGCGCAGTCGGCCGAGCGCTCGGAAAAAATCCGTTTGCGATCGTCGTGCCTTGCCATCGCGTGCTGGCGGCAGGAGGCAAGATCGGCGGTTTTTCCGCGAGCGGCGGCCTCGAGATCAAACGGAAAATGTTGCAGATCGAGCAAGCCGAACGCCGTTTATTCGACGGCGATGGCAAGCTTGGCTTCGATCCGGCGCTCGCTGTCGCGCACCTGCGGGCGTCCGATGCCAAGTTGCGGCGCTTGATCGACCGCATCGGGCCCTGCCGTATGCAACTGAAGACGACGCCCAGCTTGTTCGCCGCGCTTGCCGAGTCGATCGTGTATCAACAGCTCAATGGCAAGGCCGCCGCGACGATCTTCGCGCGCGTGCGCGCGCTCTTTCCGCGAGCGCGGGGAGCGATCACGCCGACACAAATCCTGAGCGCGAGCGAAGCGGACTTGCGTGGAGCGGGCCTTTCCAACGGTAAGTACCTAGCCCTGCGCGACCTCGCCGAACGCAGCAAGACCGGGTCGATCCCTACGCTTACCCAAATTCAAAAGCTCGATGACGAGGCCATCATCGAGTGCCTGAGCGAGGTGCGCGGCATTGGCCGCTGGACGGTGGAGATGCTGCTGATGTTCAGGCTCGGGCGCCCTGACGTATTGCCGCTCGACGACTTCGGAGTCCGCAAAGGCTACTCGATCGCGTTCGGCACACTGGCGCCGCCCAGCAAAACCGAGCTCGAGGCGCGCGCTAATCGCTGGCGGCCGTACCGCTCGGTTGCCAGCTGGTACCTCTGGCGTGCGACCGATTCACCGCTTTAGTGCGGCTTGCTCCGACAGCGATGCGCGTGCCTCGGAGTCGTATCAGCCAACGCGGCACCGCCGAGTTGAGCCGGGGTCACGCATTCAGCGCGGCGCAACCGCCGGGGGTACGACCCAATCTTCGTCTTCCTCAGCCTTGGGCTGGGGGCCGGCGACGATGCCCGCGAGGTCCGGATCCTCGCCCTCTTCACCGGGGGCGCGCGGGACTTTCGTGGCTTTGCGCTCCTCTTTTTTTGCGGCCTTGTCGCGCGCGTAGCCCTGACGAGCTGCTTCTCGTTGACGTTTCTTGGCGCTTTGGGGTCCTGGCATGCAGCGAAGCTTTCAGTGGCTAGGATTTGGAGCTGGGCCCTGCTCAGCCACGAGGAGAGGGCCGAGCGCGACGCGCAAAGATGCGCGTCGCGCAGCCTGTGGATTCAGCTCACCAACGGTCGCGGCGATCACCGCCGCCGCCGCCGCCACCACCGCCGCCGCCGCCGCCCCCACCGCCGCCGCCGCCGCCGCCGCCACCACCACCACCACCATAACCACCGCCGCCGCCACCACCGCCACCGGCGCGAGGCTTACGCTCTTCGGCAATGCTGACGCGGAGCGGACGACCCTCGAGGTCGGTGCCGTCGAGCTCGGAAATGGCTTTCTGGGCGTCCGCGTCGCTGCCCATGGACACGAAAGCGAAGCCGCGCGAACGGCCCGTTTCACGGTCGATGACTAGTTTGGCTTCGGTGACTTCACCGGCCTGACCGAAGGTGCGTAGCAGCACGTCCTCGGTGGTGTGGAAGGAAAGATTACCCACGTACAATCGGTTGTTCATTACTCACTGCTCTCTACTGGTGCCCCCTGCGGGGCGTTACTACCGGAGCCGATTCCGTCGGCGCCGGTTTCGGTGACTTCACCGCGTTACACGGTCGCTGCTGGGAAACGACTATCCGCGACCTCAGTGACGAGAGAGCAGCCAGGCGGTTACCGAACACGCTGTGCGGCGAGCCTTGTAGCGCGGATTACCGCCATGCACAACCAAAGCGCGGCTCCTACTGCGGCAATTGCCGCAAAAATGCCAGTTCGCTTTTAGAAATAGCGTTTGGGACCGAGAAAATGCGCCATGCCATAAAAAATCGCGAATCTTTGCCGCAAATCACCCGCGGTGCGGCTCGGGTTGTGCCAGCCCCGCGGCGGTTGCCTAAGCTCGAGCGGAGGGATTAGCGTGAGCTCGATGGGCGATCTCGGCTCAACGCAGCACTTGCCCATCGCCTACCTGCCAGGAGCGAGTGGTCGCTCAGTGAGCTGGGAGCCCATCGCTTCGGTGTTGGCCTACCGGCGCGAGCCGGTGCTGTTCGATTACCCGGGTTTGGGCGAGCTACCCGAAGTTCCGTCGATCCGAGATCTGTCGGACTTGACCCGCTGGATCGCCCAGCAGTTGCCAGCGCTCTGCGACGTGGTGACGCTATCGGTGGGTAGCTCGCTCGGGCTACGCTTGGCGCTCGAGCATCCGGCGCAAGTGAGGCGCCTAGTTCTCGTTGCACCGTGTGGAGGGTTGAACGTAGCTCGTTTTGGCGCCCTCGATTGGCGTGACGCCTTCGTTCGGCAACGCCCACAGGCGCCCCGCTGGTTCGTGGACGACCAGAGCGACTTCAGCGACCGCTTGCGCACGCTATCGGTGCCGGTGCTGGCGATTTTTGGCGACGAAGACCTGGTGGCCCCACCCGCAATCGGCGACTTCTTGATGGGGCAACTGCCCCTGGTCAAGATGGAAGTCGTTCAGGGTGCAAGCCATGATCTGGAGGAAGAGCAGCCCGCATTCGTAGCGAGCTTGATCGAAGCGCACCTCAGGCGTTGAGCGCGCGGCTGGCGCGGTAGCGCGCGGCGTGCTTGACCTCGACTCGGCACCGGCATTGGTGGACAATGTTGCTTCGTAACTGCCGCCAATGAGCAGGAAGGGTGAACGTGACAACGCCGAAGGCAGGGATCGTACGGCTTTCAAGGACTGCACGCTGGCGCGGCGCCAGCTACTGGCCGGTGCTGTTCGCGCTGCCCGGCCTACTCGTGGAGTGCTCGAGCGATGCACCCGGAGATGATGCGCCGGACGGCAGCGGCGGCCTGATCGGCGCTGGCGGTCAGGCGGTCAGCGGGTCCGGCGACTCGGGTTCGGCCGGCGTGGGCGATGCGGCGGGTGGCGATGCAGGCTCGTCGAGCGGGGGCGGTGTCTCCGGCGCGGGCGAGTCCGGCGAGCCGGGCGAGTCCGGGAGCGGCGGCGCGCTCAGCGCGGAACCGCCGAGCTGTCAGGACGGCGGCGCGTCGCTGCACTGCGGGCCCCGCGCCGAGAGTTGCTGTACGAGCTTTGCCATTCCGGGGGGTCAGTTCTACCGCAGTTACGACGCGGTCTCGCCCGAGTACCTGTCGCAGGGCTTTTCGGCGTCGGTGACCGCCTTTCGCTTGGACGAGTTCGAGGTCAGCGTCGGTCGTTTTCGTGGCTTCGTTACGGCCGTCGTCGGGGCCTGGCGCCCGGAGTCGGGGAGCGGCAAGCGCAGCGATTTGAATTCGGGTAAGGGGCACGCCAACGTCGGCCCGGGCGGGGGCAACGAGGCGGGCTGGGATAGCGCCTGGAACAGCAAGCTGGCCAGTACCGCCGCGGCTTGGAATGATCACCTTGCCTGCGCGGCGGGCTCTACCTGGACGCTCGCAGCGGGCAAAAGCGAGCGTCTGCCCATCAATTGCCTGACCTGGTACGAGGCATTGGCCTTCTGCATTTGGGATGAAGGCATGCTGCCGAGCGAGGCCGAGTGGAACGAAGCCGCCACTGGAGGCTCGGAACAGCGTGTCTTCCCCTGGTCGATGCCCGCGACATCGCAAACGATCGATTGCGCGCACGCCAACTTCTTTGGCGCCCCAGGCCCCGACTTTTGCGCATCGGCGGGCCGCGGCGCCGTCACTGCGGTCGGGGCTGATTCACCCCTCGGTGACGGACGATGGGGCCACGCCGATTTGGCCGGCAATGTCTTCGAGTGGGTGCTCGACTCGTACGCGGAGTACGCCCAAGCCCCATGCCCGGATTGCGTGTACGTTTCCGATGCCCCAAACCGCGTCATGCGCGGCGGCGCCTATGCCAATGCGCGCGCAGATCTGCTCAGCTCCAGCCGCGCCGCGAATGCGAGCGGCGCCCGCAGCGCAGCGCTGGGCGCGCGTTGCGCGCGCGAACCCTGAGCCGCCCTCGCGCGGGGCCCCCCGCGCGAGAGCGCTCCGCGGAAGTGTCAGCGGCGGCGGCGACGCCGCAGGACGGCTCCTAACGCCAATGCCGACAGAAATACGGCTGCCCGCCCGCGCCGGGCCCCGGACGCAGAGGTCATGCCGCATCCACCGCCCGCCGAATCCGCCGCGCCACCGGCTTCCTCCGGACCAGCTCCGGTGCCAGGCGTACCGGTCGGATCACCCGCGCCGGTCGTCACACTCTTATTGTATGTCTCGAGCGATGCTTTGATGGACTTCGAGTTGTCCTCGACGACCTGACCCGAGCCGCTCGCGCTGACGCGCACGATCACGCGGTTTGGCGGCAAATTGTCGAGCGCGGCTGGCCATGTTCCAGACGAAGCGTCGTTTGCCGTACCGCGCACGATCCCCCCCTGCGGCAGCTCGACGCGCCAGGGCGCTTCGAACTGGTAGACGTTTGAATTGCACTCAATGACACGGTCGGCTGTGTGCACATTGCTGAGCTCGGGCAGATCGGCGTTGTAGGCGAAGAGTGGGTCGAGGGTCATCTCGTCCGCCGAGAGGGTGGTGTACATGCGCGTCAGCTCGGGGTGCGCGTCGATGAGACTCTGCACGCGCTTGATAGGCGCGATCACCAGCCGCTCGAGCGCGGCCAGGTAGCTCGCCGGAGCAAACTTGATCTGATCAGCGTAGCAGTTGGGGCAAAGCTTGAAATCATCAAAGGGCAGGCCAGTCGGGAGGGTGACCGACGCGCGGGTGGCATCCCAGAAGCCATCGTACGAGCCGTACGTGCCATATGCTCGAGTGAAAAAGTCGCTGAAGCTTTGGTAGACACCGCCCTTGAAGGACGTCCAGCCCGACTCATCGAACGGCGTCCAAATCACCCCCTTGAGGGTGCTGCTCTTTCCGGCAAACTCGGTGACGAAGCCCTGGCCGCCGGAATCATTGGCCGCGTCGATCACCACGGAGTTGTAATTAGTGGCCGCATTGAACCAGTTGATGCGCGCCTCGTTCAACTCGAGCGAAAGGTAGTTCTGCGGAACCGAGCGCGACTTCCCCAAGACCCAGGTGAGGACGCCCATGTCGTCATTGGCAGCCACCGCCGTCAGCTTTACGGGAATGGACGGCTGCGTCCCCTTGTAGGTGAGAACGATCGGGCGGATCGAGCCCGAGTCGGCACCTTTGGTGAGGCGCAACGCGAGCAGGTACAGGCCGTCTTGCAGATACGGGCCGAGCAACTTGGGCGCGCTCTTCGGCACATCATAGCCGTTGGTCGTCAACCAGGTGACGGCCGCTTCTGCCGGATCTGCCAAGCTTTGGTCGAGTGAGATCACCGTCCATTCGAACGCGCCCACCACGCCAGACGCTTCAACGGTCACGCCGCCGTCGAACGACGGGCCCGCGCCGGGCGCGCTCACGCCAGTGGAGCCCCCGGAGCCCACCGAGCCGCCGTTGAAGCTATCGCTTTTGTCTTGGCGGCACGTGCCCTCTACCTTGACGTTGAGTGAGTAGCTCGGGTTCGTGGCGCCCTGCAGGCGCTGGAACGCCAAGTTGGAGGCAATACCGATGTCTTCGTCGCTTTTGGGCACCGAAGAGATCGGCAGCAGCCACGAAAAGCTCTTCGAAGGACCCTCGTATTGGATCTGGATCACCGCGGTGACGGTGCCGTCGTCATTTTTCGCAAAGATGATGCCTTCCGCCGCTTGGTTAACGGGTTGCGCCTGATTGCAAAAGAAGCCACCACAGGCCGCCGCGCTCGCCGGAAGCAAACTGCTCGCCGACCATGCCGCCATGCCAATGAAAGTGTTTCGAAAGATAGCTCGCATGACAGCTCCTAATTGCGACCGGGACAACTCGATCAGACCCGGCTGGGGTTTGGCACGGAACGGCACAACATCCGCTCCGTTTTTCGCGTTTCGACTAGCCTAAGCAAGGCCGGTGCCACGTACTTACCGACGCTGCAGATCGATGATTTACACGCCGGTGACGCCGCCGACTACTCATAGAGCGGCACCGGCCAAAGTGGTATGAATCCTGCTGACGGGGGGGAGTGTGGAGCGTGAGAACGGCGAGGAGCTTAAAGCTCTGGAGAGCTTCCGCCCGCCTCGCGGCTTTGGCGTTCGCGTTGCCGTCTTGCGGTCCGAGCCATTCGGCGCCGCAAGCGGCGGAGGGAGGCGCTGGGGAAGGAGGAGACGAGCCCGCAGGCGAGGTCCAGCTGGGTGTCCCAGGTGGGGACGACGGACTGTCCTTCGAGCCGCTGGGGGACGGAGCCGAGCTTCGCCTAGAGACCTTTGGTCAAGGCGGCACCCACGTGCTCTTGGGAGTGCGCTGCATCGGTTTCGGGTCGCGGGCCTTCGTATCCATCACCTTACGCGACTCGAACACGGGCAATGAGATCGTTGCGCCCGCACCTGCGAGACCGCAGCTGCTGTTCTGCGCGGGCCAGACCTGCGACTTGGTGCCGGTGACCGTGATGGCCGGCGGACTCACGCGAAGCGATGAAGAACGGGATGGCCTGCCGATCGTAGTCAGCGCAGAGGTGCACAATCAGAGCGGCCTGAGTGGGACTGCTCGGCGCAGCGCGCGGCTCAGCACGGCGGATCTATGAGAGACACAGTGGCTTACATGAAGCGAGTTTCGATGGTGCTCGTTCTCGGACTGAGCGCGCTGTTCATTGCTAGCTGCCGGGACCATGATCAGTTGGCTCACAGCGTGAACTTACGCTGGGCATCGCTCGCGAAGAGCCCCGCCGCCGCGCTGCTCAGCGTCCACGGCACCGCGGCGGATGACGTTTGGATTGTCGGCGCCGACGACGGCAAAGGCCCAGTCGTGCTTCACTTCGACGGCTCCACCTGGGAGCGCAAGCAGACGGGTCTGCGCGGCGAACTGTGGTGGGTCCACGCCACCGAGCAGGGCCCGGTATTTTTTGCCGGCCAAAACGGCGTCTTGCTCCGGTACCAAGGGGGCAACTTCGAGCGCTTGCAGACCCCGGGCTTGGGCAAAGACACCGTGTACGGTGTCTGGGTGGCCGCCGCGGACGACGTGTACGCGGTTGGTGCTTCGGCGGGTCGCAATGGCTTCGTTTGGCACTTCGACGGCGAGCACTTCGAACCATTGACGCTGCCCAGCACGGTCCCGCAAGACGAAAATCACGATCAACCCGGCCTGTTCAAGGTCTGGGGGAGTTCGCCCGAGTCGGTCTGGATCTCGGGCGCGAGCGGGCTTCTTCTCCACGGCAACGCGCGGCAGGGCTTTGATTTGGTGCGCAAGGGCGGCGCGGAAATCCTGTTCACCGTGCATGCCCGGGGTGACCACGTGGTCGCCGTCGGCGGCACTTCCAGCGGGTTACTTTTGGAGGGCCACGGCACGGCGCTAACGGATCGCACGCCGCACGCCACCCCCCTCTTACAGGGCGTGTGGATCGACGATTGGGACAACGTGTGGGCGGTCGGCGTGGGCGGCACCATCCTGCGCTCCGAAGCGAATGGCTTCGAGGCTCAGGACTCGGGCATCGACTTCAGCGCGGACCAGTCGCTGCATTCGGTCTGGGTCGATCCGTCGGGAGGGGTCTGGGCCGTGGGTGGGAAAGTGCTCACGGCAGACCTCAATCAGGGCCTGCTCGTCCACGGCGGCGCGTCTGTCCCCGATCTCGATTTGACCCCTGATCCGCCCTCCGCACCCGTCTGTCCGGAAGCGCAGGTCGATCCCGCGCCGAGGGCATCCATCGCTCGGCGCTGGGATGAGCAGGTCGTGGGCGCCATCCGCCGTGACATTCCGCGGCCCGGCGTACACGCACGCAACTTGTATCACTTTTCGCTCGCCGTCTGGGATGCCTATGCGGCGTACGACGCCCGCCTAACCAGCTGTGTCGCGCACGAAGCGGCCGCCGCCGATGACCCCGCTGCGGCGCGGCGGGAAGCCATCTCCTACGCGGCCTACCGAGTGCTCAGCCACCGTTATGCGAAGGCCGTCGGCGGCGCCGTGTCGCAAGCCTGCTTCGACGCGTTCATGACCAAGCTCGGCTACGACCCGAGCGCAACGGGCCGCAACGGGTCGACACCGCGCGCGCTCGGCAACCGCGTGGGCCAAGCCGTGATCGACGCCTTCGCCGACGACGGCGCCAACGAGCTGAACGACTACGCGGATCCAGACGCATTCGAACCGAGCTCGCCCAATCTGGTCGTCGATCGACCCGGGTCGCGCGCCAGCGATCCCACCGCGTGGCAGAGGCTAGTGCTGGCCAAGGCGGAAACGCAAAATGGTATCCCCGCTGGCGCAGGCGCCCAGGTTTACGTCGGCGGGCACTGGGGAAATCTCACGCCCTTCGCCCTCGTGCGGGCCAACGCGCGGGAGCCATATCTCGACAACGGTCGGCTGCCGGCCACGCTCGATGCAGACCTGACGCAGGCCGCCGTCGATCTGGTGCGGCGCGAGGCGGAGCTCGACGTCCAGGACGACACGCTCATCGACATCTCCCCAGGCGCGCTCGGCAATAATCCTCTTGGCACGAACGACGGGCACGGGCGCCGTAAGAACCCCCTGACGGGCGCGCCGTATCCGGTGCAACGGGTGAAACGCAGTGATTTCGGCCGCGTCCTCGCGGAGTTCTGGGCTGACGGCCCAAGCTCGGAGACGCCGCCTGGGCACTGGAATGTGATCGCCAACCACGTGGCGGACGACCCGGCGTTCGAGCGTCGCTTGTTCGGCACCGGGTTGCAGCTCGACGCGTTGAGCTGGGACGCGCACGTTTACCTCACGCTCAATGGCGCGCTGCACGATGCGGCCATCGCTGCTTGGGAGCTGAAGCGAAAGTACGTCGCAGCGCGCCCGATCACGCTCATCCGGTACATGGCCGAGCATGGCCAACGCACGGAGCCGGGGTTACCGTCCTATGACGCCCAGGGCTTGCCCCTGATCGAAGGGTTGATTGAGCTCGTGACCGAAGAGAGCTCGGCACCGGGCGAGCGCCACGCTGAGCTCGCTCGTTACGTGGGCCAAGTGGCGGTGAGGGGCTGGCGCGGTGAACCGGGTGATCGCACGCGGGAGGTGGGCGGTGTCGGCTGGCTGTTGGGAGTGAATTGGATACCGTACCAACGCCGCACCTTCGTGACCCCTGCTTTTCCGGGCTATGTGTCGGGGCACAGTACGTTCAGCCGCGCCGCGGCCACGGTGCTCGCCGGTCTGACTGGATCGGAGTATTTTCCAGGCGGCCTTGGCAGCTATTCCTTCGAGCCCGGGTATCTCTTTTTCGAGTACGGGCCCTCCGCCCCGGTTAGCCTGCAATGGGCCACCTACTACGATGCTTCGGACCAGGCCGGTCAGTCGCGACTTTGGGGTGGTATCCATCATTCGTTCGACGATTTCGACGGTCGGCGCCTCGGCTCATCGATCGGCGCGGCCGCGCTGCAGCGAGTGCAGAGCTTGTTCGCAGCCGCCGGTGCAGAGTCTCGCTGACTTGTCTGCGCGAGGAAAACCGGACGCGGCTTGGCCGATGCTGGCCGTCGGCGTCGTCCTCACGCCCTGCGCCGCGCTGGCGACACATCTCTTGGCGCGGGCGCGGGTCGAACCGTCGCTGGGCAGCGCCATCGCGTTCGCCGGCGGAGCGCTCTTGCCCGTCCTCGGCTTGGCCCTGGCCGCGCGCTTCAAAGCGTCGCTGGTAGCCACACTGACCGTTCTAGCGTTGACCGCCGCGCTACTCGGCGGGCTGGCATTGATGCCGGCTCACTTCGACGCGAGCTCGGCGGTGCTGGCAGTGGACGCCGCGCTAGTAGCCCTGGGCTGGGCCGTCGGATCGTCGATCGGTCGGCGCGTTCAGCACGCCTCACACCTGCTTCCGGCGTGCGTGGTCGCGGCCAGCGCTGATCTCGTCTCCGTGCTGTCGCCCGAAGGTCTAAGTCACGCCATCGCACGCAGCGACCGCGCGTTGTCGGTGTTGGCCACCTGGTTTCCGGTGCCCGGCAGTCGTGAGCTGTCGCCCGCGCTGGGCGCTGGCGACTTGATGTTCATAGCGCTCGTGCTCGGCGTGGCCTGCGCGCGGGCGCTGCCTTACGCTCGAACCGTGGCCTTGTGCTTGCTCGGAACAGCCCTTGCGGGGCTTGCTGCCGCCTATCTCGGAGCGGCGGTGCCTGCCTTGCTGCCAATCGCAACGTGCGTCATCGCCGGGCTGCCAGCGGCGCGTAGGCTACCGAACGCCGATCGCAAGCCCGCGCGATGGGCGATGATCGTCGCGGGGTCCGTGGTGCTCGCGAGCGTGCTCCGTAATTTTTTGCTTCGCTCCTGATCAACGCGCTGCGCGATGCAACGCCTTGGACGTCGCTTCCGCGTTTCGCACCGCGTCACCCGCCGCCACCACGCGAGAGCCCGAACGCTCGCTCACATAATAAGCCTGCTGCTCGGTCACGAGGTACCAGCGTTCGAGCCGGCCAGCGGACAGCAAATCGCCGATGTCCCGCAGCTGACTCGCGCTAACGCTACTCACGGCACACAGCGTCTCGATGTCGAAGTGGCCCGCGGAGTCGAGCGCCTCGCCCGCCTCCGAGCTGCGCGCCACGGCTTGAACTTTGAGCTCTTTGAGTATGGCGTCCATGACCCGCTCTATTCGTCCACT
The DNA here is from genome assembly GCA_964236865.1 of uncultured Polyangiaceae bacterium. Classification (GTDB taxonomy): domain Bacteria; phylum Myxococcota_A; class Polyangia; order Polyangiales; family Polyangiaceae; genus PMG-095. The sequence goes on along the minus strand of CAXSGJ010000016.1, from coordinate 75,468 downwards.
TCGATCTTGCGACCGCGATAAACCACATACTTTTTGGCTTTGCCTTCGGGGCCTGGAGCGGCGGGAGCATCGACCGAAGGCCCGGATTCGAAGGCGTGTTGCGGCACGGGCTGTGGCCGCGGCGGCGTGGGCGCAGGGGCGGGGACCCGCGGCGGCGGCGGCGCCAGGGCAACCTGCCGCGCTGGCGGGACGGGCCGGGCCGGCACGTTCGACTGCGCGGAGGCCAGGGTTCCCGACTTGACTGGCGGCGGCACGGGGGGCGCGCTGTCCAAGCGCGGCACCAGCTGCTGCGCGCTTTCCGTGAACGAGTCGCGCTCGGCACCGTCCTCAATCAGCGCCGCCAGGCGCTTGACGAATTCTGGATAGCTCGAAAAGGTCGGTTTGCCGCTCTTTAGGCGCTGCTGAATGGCAAGGCGACCGACCGCTCCGAGCGGCTTGGCGTAGAGCTGGGTGAGGCGCGCAATGATCGAATCCGGGATCGGATCAGTGGCCGCTGGCCGTGCCACGACCCCGGTGTTCACTTCCGAGACCTCGTTGTCCGGCAACGACGAGAACGTGGACCGAAACGCAACCGTCGCGCCGCCGCCCTGTTTCGCCAATGTCAGAAGTTTGGAAGCCGACGCAGCCACACTGACCGAGAGCACCGTCGGGTGCACTTGCTCGGTGCCAATGACGACCAACGCGTGGCTCTCCACCCAGCGTACGAGGACGGTCGCGCTTTCGAAATACAAAGCGAGCGCTTGAGTGCCGCTCGATTCGAGGCTCTCGAAGGCATCGAGCGACTCCTTGGCGCGACGCGTGACGTCCGCGAACGTGCTCGCGGGTAAGCCCATCACGCTGTGGTGGGCGACCGGATCGCCCTCCGGACCAATCAAGGCGACGCCGAGCACGTTGCTGACCTCGGCCACCTGCGCCAACGCTAGGCCCACCCCAGGAGAGGCCGTATGATTCGAAACGTCGGGAGCGTTGGAGGCCGCTGGGCGCGGCGGATGGCTCATGCTGACGACGGTGTCGGTAGGCAGCGGCTTGGCCGACGCTTGTGAGCCGGTGTTGCGAGAAGTGACGTAGTCCGTGGCAGACGAAGCGTGATGGCCGATGGCCATATGAAAGGCCTGCGCGAGCTCCTTAGCGGACGCGAAACGCCGAGCCGGGTCCTTGTCGAGCGCACGCGCGAACCACTCATCGACGGCTTTTGGCAGACCGGGCGCCAGGCGCGACACCGGAATCGGATCCTTGCTCACGATGCCGATCAGGAGCTCGGCCAGAGAATCACCGCCGAAGGGGACCACCCCTGTGAGGCAGTGGTACGCGACGACGGCGAGCGAAAAAAGGTCCGACCGAAAGTCTACGTCGAGCGAGCCGTGCGCTTGTTCCGGGCTCATATAAGCGGGGCTACCGACGAGCTGGCCGACGGTCGTGCCCACAAAGTCTAGGCCTTGGCGCTGCGCAGACTTGGCTACGCCAAAATCCAAGATCTTGAGCACGAAGCCCTCGTCCTCGGTCGCGCCGCACAGGAACAAGTTCTCCGGTTTCACGTCGCGGTGAGCGATGCCGAGCGCGTGTGCGCGCCCCAAGCCGCGGCAGGCATGGCTGACGATGCGCGCAGTGATCTCCAGCGACAGGCGACCGCTGCGATCGAGCAGCTTGCCGACATCTTCACCCTGGAGGTACTCCATGGCGATGTACAGGCGACCGGATTCTTCGGCGCCGAAGTCGAGCACGTTCACCACATGCGGGCTGTTGATGCGTGCGGCCGCTTGCGCTTCGAGCGCGAAGCGCCCGCGATGATCTTTTTGATCACGGAAGGCGGCGTCGATGAACTTCACTGCGACGTCCACGTCGAGTGTGAGGTGCCTGGCGAGCCAGACGGATCCCATCGAACCGCGCCCGAGTAACCGGTCGAGCCTGAATCGACCAGAAATCGTGGCGCCGGGAAATATGCTTGGGACCGACTCCGAGGGACCGTTGACCGGCATGCGAACTAACCCACTGCTACGGCGACAAAATCGAAACCGATAAGTAACTCGCAAGCATCGCTCGCCTGACGGCGCGCTGTCAAAGGCAGAATTCTCTCCCCCCGCGCGGCTAAGTTGTACCAGACATAAAGCGCGAGCCGCAGGCATTTCGCGGTCATTTAGGAGCCCGATGGCCTCAGCCTCGCCGGAACGGGCCGGAACTCCGCCCGACCCGCCTTGAGGGCGGCTGACATGCACCGAAACAATGCGCCGCGCGCTCCGATGCCGCCATGGTCAATTTGCCATCTCCCTATTACATACAACGCGCGCACGCGTGCCCACGGTGGCGCACGCACGCGGGGGCCGGCCCTACAGGAGTTAGGATCGCGTAACAATTGGATAAGCGCGCGCGCGGGGCCAGGCTTAGTGCTGTTAGCGGCTCAGCTAAGGTTTCGAAGTGAAGCTCGCTGAGCGCCTTTGATGGAGACGAAACCAGCTCTCCGGGTCGAAGCTCGGGTCCGCGCTGCCCGTCCGGGAGCGCTGCAACTCCGCGGTCAGGTCACACGTTTCCGGCATATCGCCACCCGTCGATGAGAGCACACCAGGCTTGACGGAAAACGTCCCGGTGTCCGAAGGCTTGGCGCTAAAGGCGAAAATGCAATCGCCGTCGATCTCGAGCGACATGGGGTCCCCGGTGTCAGACGGGCGCCAAGTCACGTCTAAAGCGTCGGTCTCGCGCGAGAGGTTCGCCTTGGGGCGGACCAGGTCGAAGGGCGCTGGGAGCTCACCTGAGTTGTGCTCGGCCGTCGTGTCGTCCGGGCGGACCAGGATGACCGAAAATGGGGTGTCCGCGCCAACGTCGCTGAACGTCCCCTCGTAGATTCCAGTATCTGTCGACGTCAAATCCTTCGTTACGGTGCCAGCGGTGGCGGTCAGTTTGTCCCCACCCTCCAGCGCCACGTAAGTGTTGCTGCTCGAGCCCCCGACGCGGAGCTCGACATGGACCTTCGCAGTGTCATCGCTGTCCGCGTAGACATCCATCAGGGCCGCGATACCGCCGGTCTTGATGTTGGCCGACGACGTTGTCTCTTTGCTGCAACCGAGTGCCGCCGAACCCAAGCAACACAGCGCTAGCAATCTCTTCCATTCGATCATGTTCACCTCTTCGTAAAGCCAAGCCGAGCTCGTACTTTAGACGAAGCGGCGCAAGCAGGCACGCAACGCCTGCTTTCCGCGTCTGGCGGCGCTTACAGGCCGCGCCCAGCCGATTCTTAGAGCGTCTTGATTTCGCGGGCTTATTCGGCCTGTTTCATGTGTGTTGCACGGTCCCTTTCGCCGGCCCTTTTCGACGCGTTCCTCGGCGCGTCCGGCATTGCCAACGCCTCGCGCGAGTCGGACGCGTCGGACCAGTCGCCTCGCGTTTCAAAGAGCGCCAGGACATCTCGATCATAGCTCGCATGGCTCGCGCTCACGCAGATTGCGACGCCGCACGCATGGAGAGCATTGTCGTCCGCCCACGGCTGCGGCAGGGTTGGGTTTGCTCGCGCGCCCTTCATTCGGATCGCGGGCGACGCATGTGTGCCTTTGTTTCACTCATCACCGCGCTAGCTCGTGTAAGTAGACTCGGTCGCGCGGTCATTCATTGGCAGCTCGGGCAACCTCTCCGCTCAACGTCGACGATCCGCTTGGCTCTAGTCCGTCTCTGTTAGGCCTCATGCGGCAAGTGCCCGCGTGTCGCAGCCGCCTTCTTCGTAACAACTCCTCCACTTTAGGAAATTCTTGGAACATGGTTAAGCAATCTCGTGTGACTTCTGGTTCTGTTTCTCTAGCGACCACGCTGGGTGGCGCCGCGCTAGAGCCCACGGCTTCGAAGAAGCTGGTCGGTGTCGCTGCTCGTTGGAGGGGGCTTGGGCGTGCGTCGGCGGTAGTGGCAGTCGGGCTGAGTGCGGCCTTCGCGGCGCCGCGTGAAGCGCAGGCGCTTCCAGTCTTCACGGACGTCTCGGCCTACGCTCTCAATCAGACCACGCCCGTGGCTGGCAGCACGACGACGACCATCACCTCGCAGCCTTGCATGGACACGAACGATCCGGGTTGCAACACCAACTCGCTCTTCCTGATCGACATCAACGGCGACGGCGATCTCGACTTGCTCGAAGCCAACGGCGGCGGATTATTCAGCACTGGCGTCGCCGAAGAAGGCGTCGTGTACAGCAATGACGGTAAGGGCTCGTTCTTGAATCTCACCGGCCCAACCGCAGGCTCGTCCTTGGGCAATCCGCACGCGCAAGCGCGCACGGTCGTTGCTGCCGACATCGATGGCGACGGCGATATCGACATCTACCAGCCGGGCGGCTACGGCACGGACTTGGACAAGCTGTTCGTGCAGACCGCGCCCGAAATTTGGGAAGACCGCGCGGCCACGAACCTGCCGGCCGCGCTGAAATCCCGCGCCGCGTCGGCGAAGTTTGGCGATGTCGATCGCGACGGGGATCTCGATTTGCTCGTCTCCGACTGGGGCACCGGGCAAGTGACGGACACTGGACGCCTAATCCTCTACCGCAACGACGGCACCGGCATCTTCACGCTGGCGGAAGCCGAGCATGACGTGGCTGGCGTCACCCCGACGGATCTGTTGCCGCCCACGATTCCACCCGCCTCCACCACGGGCATTTTCGGCGTCCGGCCAACGGACGTGGACTTCGCCGACATCGACGGCGATTACGACCTCGACATCCTGATCAACAATCGCCAAGGCTACAGCCGCATTTTCGTCAATGACGGCACCGGCAAGTTCGCTGACGCAACCGCGTTTGTTCCCACGTACGCGGCGGACGGCGTGACGGTGGCGTCGGCCACCGCGAGCTACCCGCGCAAGGTCGGTCCCTATTCGAACAACCAAGAGGTCTGTGACCTAGATGAAGACGGCGATCTAGACATCATTTTGGACAACGCCGGCCTCAAGGCAACCGGAGCGGCGAACGGCGGCGGCAACAACGTCACGCAGGTGCTGCTCAATGATGGCACCGGCAAATTCATCGACAGCACCGCCACCGTCATCTTGAGTGAGCCCACCGCGGACGACGGCATCGTGCGCTGCGTCGACACCAACGCCGACGGCCACTACGACCTCGTCGTCGGTAGCCGCACGAATGTGATGGAAAAGGTGCTTCTCAATAACGGCACTGGCAAATTCAGCTACGTGTCGGATGCCCTACCCACGATTGCCGCGGATATCACCCTCGGCCTCGCGGTCGGGGACATCAACGGCGACGGCAAGATGGACCTCGTGACCGGCCAGGGCGAAGGGGCACTCACCAGCCGTCTGAATCACGTGTACATCGGCAAGGGCGACTCGGACACCACACCGCCCGTGTTCCGTAAGATTCAGACCCCCGTTCCGGTCGTGGACGCGCCCACGGTCTTCTACATGGAGGTTCGCGACAGCGCGACCAACGAGGCCGGCCAAATGGTGAGCAGCGTCACGGTGCAGTACGCCGCCAAGGTCGGGACGAAGACGACCACGAAGACCGCAACCGCGCAGTGGGTGGGCGGGGACTTGTTCCGAGTGGCCATCCCGGCTCAGGTCGACGGCACGCTCCTGACCCTCACCCCGAAGGCCACGGATCGCTCGAAGCTCGTCACCACGGCCCCGGCTATGGTGTTCCAGCTCGGCGCGCCCGTTAACATGGGCGGCACCGCGGGTACGGCGGGCACCGCCGGCACTGCCGGAACCGCGGGTACGGGTGGCAGCGGCGGCGCTGGCGTCGCAGTCGAAGCGGGCGCCGGTGGCGAGGCCGGCGGCGAAGCGGGCGAAGGCGGCGCGGGCGGCGTGGTCGAAGCGGGCGGCGCGATCTCCGCGGGCGGTAAAGCCGGCTCTGGTGGCAGCCCGGTCGCGAGCGAAGACGGCGGCGCGGGCGAAGGCGGAAGTACCGCTGGGCCCTCCAACACGAACAACAGTGACGACGGCGGCTGCAGCATGGCTTCGGTCCCGGTCAACAAGGGTCGGGCTGTGCTGCTCGGCTTCGGCTTGGCCCTGTTCGGTCTGGCGCGTCGCCGCCGTTACAAGAAGTAAAGCGTACGGCGCATGCCGGCGGGTGCTCCGTAAGGAGCGCCCGCTCGGCTCGCTCGTTAGAAAACGGCCTTGGACTACTTGCCCCGGAACTAGATGAATGTGAGTTGGGCGCGACGCTGCTCTTCGTGCACCGGATAAAATCCGCGCTCCCATTCGCGCAATTTGTGATTCAAAAAGATATCCCGGTAGAAGGCGCCGAACGCGGTGCTGCCGATGGCGTCCGACTCGAAGGCTTCCAGGGCGTGCAGCAGGGTGCGAGGCAGAAGCTGAATGCCCGCGGCTTTGAGCTCTCTGCGCCCCCGGCGATACAGATCGTCATTCAGCGGCTCGCCGGGATCGAGCTCGCGCTCGATGCCGTCGAGACCCGCGGCGAGCGAGATAGCCGCCGATAAGTACGGGTTATTGGACATATCGACCGCGCGGTTCTCTACGCAGTAACGATTGCCGGGTAGCCGCAGCATGGCGCTGCGATTGTTTTTGCCCCACGCGACGAGCACCGGCGCCCAAGAGAAGTCGGCCAAATCGCCCTGGGCAACCAGGCCCTGATAAGAATTGTACGTCGGGCATGTCATGGCGGTCACGGCCGCGGCGTGCGCCTTCAGGCCGGCGATGAAGTGCAGCGCAATATCCGAGCACGACACTCCGTAACGGCTTGCCAGCTTGCCTGGCTCGCCGCCACTCGGCGCGAATAGATTTACACCGGTCGTGCTGTCCGCGAGAGACATGTTGAAGTGCGCGCCACTGCGAAAATCATCGGCGAATGGCTTGGGCATGAAGCTCGCGATCGCGCCGGCCTGCTCTGCGACCTTCTTGACCATGAAGCGCAAGAACACGAAGCGGTCGGCCATGGTCAGCGCGTTCGTGTATCCAAAATCGAACTCGTACTGGCCGCGACCGCACTCTTGATCGTAAGAGTATAGGCCCCAATCGAGCTCACTCAGGTAGCCGGCGAGCGGCTCTAAAAAGCTGGTGGACTCGCTGGCCTGGTTTACGTCGTAACAAGCGTTCGGGCCCCTGAAGGGCGTCTTCGTGATGGGGCCCAGCACGCCCTTCGCATCCGGTTTCAGCACGTAAAATTCCGGCTCGATCCCAAGATTGAACGTGAAGCCCAGCGCCTTCGCGCGCGCCAACGCGCGCCGGAGGATGCCGCGCGGATCACCCGCGTACG
>CAXSGJ010000016.1:61308-68232 GCA_964236865.1 uncultured Polyangiaceae bacterium | reverse complement strand
AGAGGTCACTGCTGAACCAAGCGTGCGCTTTATTCCACGGCAAAATCACGGCGCTTTCCAAGTCCGGAACCGTCGCGCACTCGTCCTCCTGCGGCCCAGCCAGACCCAAGCCTTCGACCGCGCCCACGGTGTACAGCTCGCTGCCATCACACAGGTGCTCGAACGAATCGATCGGCGTCAGCTTAGACTTGGGGATGCCATAGATGTCCACGAACGTCGCCAAGCAAGTCCTGACGCCGGCCTCGAGCAACCGACCCTTGACCGCCGCCACCTTGGCGCGGTCTTGCTGAAAACCAAGCGGAACTCCGAACTTTGGTGCATCGTCGGCCATCCCGCACGCTACGCAAGCACGCCCGCCCGCGGCATGTCTGCGGTGTGTCCACGCGGTTACCGAAGTCGCGCAGCGCTGACGCCTTTTGGCCTAGTCAGCTGGCGCGGCGGCGGCCGGCGCGAATCTGCGCAACGCTGAAGCGCCCGAGCACGTTGCGCGCCGCTTGTTCGAGCGCGAGGTGCACTGCGCCGGACGCGCCGCCGTCCACCGTGAGCCGCGGCACCCCTGACTCGCTGACAACGCGGATTTCTGCGTCGCCCCAGCGCCCGCGGACGACGATCTCTTCCAGATCGGCAAACAATGCGGGCGGCAGCCGGCCGCGCAGAATAACCAGCGCGCTGCCTCGCACCGCGAGCACGAAGAGCTCATTGGCTCGCCGTAAGCCGTAGGCGATGGGCAACAGCAACACGGCCATCAATATCAACCACAGCGCGAGCGACATCATCACAGTTTCCCGATGAGCCGGTTAAAGCCGCACCTGCAATGCGTCGAGTAGACGTTCCAGAAGCGGCAACTCGGCCGCGTGGATCTTGCGAGCCGCTTCCGGCGCAGAGAAGAAAACGGCGCGGTCGACCTCGGGGAAGTCCCGCATTTTTCCGGAGCGCGGCGGCCATTCCAAGGTGAAGGTGTTGCTCTCGAAGGTGCCGAGATCGATGTCGCCCTCTAGCGCCCAGGCGAAGATAGATTTGCCGCCCTTGTTTTTGACGACGCCAAGCGCGAGCAATTCGCCGTCCGGTGGTTCGCTCCCTAGCTCTTCGCGAAACTCGCGTCGTGCCGCCGCGATGGGCTCCTCACCCTCGGCCAGCTCACCTTTGGGAATGAACCAGGCCCCGTCGTCCTTCTTCCTCCAAAACGGGCCACCCGGATGCACCAACAGGACGTCGCAGTCTCCACCCCGGCGGCGAAAAAGCAGGATGCCCGCGCTGCGCTTCGAGGCCATGAGCCGATGAAGGTACCAGAGCTCAGCCACGTGACGCGGGCGCGCGCGAGCGGCGCGTTCGAGTTTCGCTGCGTTACCGCCTGATTGTGTCGCTCCGGCGAGTCGCGCGCCACGAGTGAGTCAGAAAGTCCCGCCTGGACGTCGAAGATCTTTAAAACTCCGGCGGATCTCCGCGGCTTGGTCTTTGCAATTAGTGAGGCATGAGCCCGAGCGAACTGCGTCCGACTGTGCTTGGAAGCCGTGAGCCCGATGGCAGCCGCGTCGATCACCTGGTCGGTCAGTTCCTGCGCGGCTCCGATCCCGAGCTGCAGCTGCCGGCGCTGGGGGATGTAGTGGGTGGGGTGTATCGCATCTTGGGCGAGCTTGGCCGCGGGGCGATGGGGGTCGTACTCGCGGCGTTTGATCTGCAGCTGCATCGGAATGTCGCCATCAAGTTCGTGAACTCCGCGGCGTTTACCGGTGACGAGCAGGGGCGCTTCGTGCAGGAGGCGCGCGCTATGGCGATCGTCAATCACCCCCATGTGTTGTCCATTCACGCTTTCGGCAAACACGGAGCGATTCCTTACTTCGTCATGGAATTGGTCGACGGCCAGACGTTGGAGGGCTGGTTGTCACAACGCAATCGCCTGCCGGAGCTGGACGACGCACTGAACATTCTGAACGACGTCTGCCTGGGCGTGTCCGCAATTCACGCCGCCGGCACGGTCCACTGCGATCTGAAGCCCAGTAACGTGCTGCTCGACAGTACGATGCGGGTGCGCGTGGCGGACTTAGGCCTGGCCGCGCCCTACATCCAGGGCGAGGTCACGAAGGTGATCGCCGGCACCCCGGAATACATGGCGCCGGAGCTCACGTTCGAAGGCGACCAGCCCGCGAGCCCGAGCAGTGACGTGTACGCCCTGGGCTGCATGGCGTACGAGATGCTCACGGGCACCCTCCCGTTCGCGTCGGAGACCGCGCTCGGGTTGATGGTGCAGCACGCGACCTGCAAGGTGGACAGTCCGAGCTCGCGCCGCCCAGGGCTATCGAAAGCTTTCGACGACGTCATCTTGAAGGCTTTAGAAAAGCGGCCCAAAGACCGCACCCCGTCCGCCGATCTGTTCCGGCGCAGCCTAAAAGAAGCGCGCTCCTTGAGTGTAGAGCCCGTGCGCATCTTGGTTGCCGAAGATGATCCCGACTTTCGCGATCTGTTGGCGCTCAAGCTGGGCATGGAGTTTCCGGATGCGGATATTGTCTGTGTGGACAATGGCCGGGCCCTGGTGGACGCTTTCGAAGAAAAGGCGGCCTCGGTAGTGATGATCGATTTGCAGATGCCGATCCTGGACGGGGTGGCGGTCACCGCGCTCTTGCGAGCCCGCCCCGACGCGGAGAACGTGCCGATCATCGTGATGACGGCTTCGGGCGGTCCGCAGGAATGGAAGCTCCTAGCGTCGCTCGGTGCGGATCGCTTTCTGGTAAAGCCGGTGAACCTCGACGATGTCGTCAACACGCTGCGCAGCGCCGTGCGAGAGCGTTCCAGTAACTTGCCGAGCGCCCCGACTCCTGCCCGTTAGCCGCGCGGGCGCCGCCGCGTCGCGCCTTAGCGGAGCGCGGAAAGGGCGAGCGCGACGTTCGCCAGCGAGACCGGCGCTGCCGGCTTCAGCTCCGGCGCAAAGATCGCGACGCGCAGCTCTTCAAACGCCCAACGCAGCGCGCGCGCCGGTTCGCGGTCGCCGAGCTCCAATCGTTTGGACAAGAACGTGGCCCACAAGGGCGCGAATGGCGCGAGCTTATCGGCGTCCTTTCGTGGATCGCTGATGGCACGGGTCAGTCGCGCTTGTGCGGCGCGCAGGTAACGCGGGAAGTGTTCGAATCGGGCCAGTTCGACCGTCTCGAGCAAATTAGGAGGAAACAACGCGGCGATCTGCGCGCGGATTTCCGCGCTAGCCGCGGTCCCACTCGGATGCTTCCCGGCGGCGTCCAGGGCGCGGAGCGTACTGTGAAGCTCTGTGGCGGCCAGCGCGACGGCGCGTTCCAAGCGCTTGAACGCAGGCGCGATGCGCGGCAACCCCGCCGCGAGCAACGTGTGGAAGCTTGCTCGATCTTGAGGCATGGCCGCGCCAAATGCCTCTTCCACCACGCGCCCCATGAACGATTCGCGGAACGCGTCTTGCTCGGCGCGTGAGACCAGCAAGCCGTTACGGCCGGCGAAGGGCGGTGGGGCCTGCTTGGCGAACACCGACAAGCTCTTCTGCGCGGCCAACGCCAGTAAGCGACGCACTCCCTGCCGTGTGGCTACCTCGGCCGCGGCAGCCGACTCGAGCAGTCGGACATCAACGGACTTCCCACGGTCGATCAGAGCGGGATAGGCCCGCAGCTCCGCGCCGAGCACCGGGCGCACGATGAACGGCGGCAGGTCGTCGAAGTCCCAGCTGGTGAGCCCGGTGCGTTCCCACTCCGGAGGTGGCGTGGCCCGGCGCAAGGCCTCACGAGCGCGGCCCCCATACTGCTCAATCAAGGCGCGAACGTCGCGGCTCTGGGCCAGCGTGCGGCCATCGGCAACCACGCGGCACGAGAAGCGCATGTACGGCGGAACTGCATCGGCTCGAAAGGCGCTCTCCGTCACGTCGATCCCAGAGCTGGCGGACGCCGCTTGCGCCAACGCGGGCAAGAGCGCTCCGACGAATGGCGTCAAGGTCGGCGCCAGCCGAGCCGCAAGCTCCGGGATCGAGCCAAGCTCTCGCCGCAGGGCGCGCGGCAGCTCACACAGCAGCGCAGCGATCTTTTGCTCGTGCCAGCCAGGGATCGTCCAATCGAGTTCGCCGGGGTCGAGCTGCAGCAACAGTGGCAGGGGCAATGAGAGTGTGACGCCGTCATCCTCCGCCGACGGATCGAACCGGTACGTGAGCGGAACTTCTACGCCGTGCAGCGTCAGCGCGTCCGGGTAGTGCTCGGGCAATAGCCGCTGTTCGAGCGTCAGTACGTCCTCCAAGCGAAGCTCGAGCAGGTGCGGGTTCTCGGTCTCGGCGGCCGTGCGCCAGGCCTCGAAGGTGAGGCCGTTCACGACTTGATCCGGGACGCGTCGATCGAAAAAGGAGAGCAGCGCTTCGTCGTCGGCCAAGAGATCGCTCTGGCGGGCTTTGTCGCGCTGGCGCGCCACTTCGGCCAGAAGCCTCCGGTTGTGCTCTTGGAACGCGCCGCGCGTGCGATATTCGCCGCGCACCAAGGCGTGCTCCAAAAACAGCAAGCGGGCACGCCCGGGCGCCAGTGTCGCGTAATCTACGCTGCGGCCCCGAAAGACGGGCAGACCGAACAGCGTGGCGTGCTCCTTGATGCTGCTGCGCGCCGATTTTTCCGACCAGTGAGGGTCCGAGTAGCTGCGCTTGAGCAGGTGTTGGCCTACTTGGTCGAGCCACTCCGGATCGATTTTCGCGGCGGTGCGCGCGAATAGCTGGCTGGTTTGCACGAGCTCGAAGGCCATCACCCATGCGGGCGGCTTCTTAGCCAAAGCCGAGGACGGGTGCAGTATGAAGCGCGTCTGTTTGGCGCCGACGTACGCGCGCTGCTCGGGGTTCCAAAGGCCAATCTTCGACAAGAGCCCGCTCAACAGCGCGCGGTGCAATCGGCCTTCGAAGTCGGGCTGAGCTTTGACGGCCGCGCCCCGCGGCTCGCTCAGGTGTAGTTCCTTGGCGACGTCCTGAAGCTGGCGATGCACTTCCGCCCATTCTCGCGCGCGCAAGAACGAGAGGAAGTTGTCCCGGCACACCCGACGCAACTCCGACAGGCCTTTGGCCTGCGCCTCACTCAAGAACGCCCACAGCTTGAGCAAGCCGAGAAAGTCCGAGCTCTCGACCCGAAAGCGCTGGTGCAGCTGGTCGGCCTTTTGCTCCGCGGAGCGCGGTCGCTCACGCGGATCCTGAATGTTGAGCGCCGCCGCCAAGACCAATACCTCTGCGACGCAGCCTTGCTCGACGCCGGCCAAGATCATGCGCCCAATGCGCGGGTCGACCGGAAAGCGAGCCAAGCGGGCGCCGAGCGGCGTGAGCACGCGTTGCGCGTCGAGCGCACCGAGCTCTTGTAGAACCCGGTAGCCTTCGGCGATGGCGCGGCCCTGCGGGGGGTCAAGGAACGGAAAGTCCTCCACGTCCCCGAGCGCGAGCGCCTTCATCCGCAAGATCACGCCGGATAAGCCGGTGCGCTTGAGCTCGGGATCGGTGAACGCCGGGCGCGCGGCGAAGCTCGCTTCGTCGTACAGGCGCACGCAGATGCCGTCGCGTACGCGCCCGCAGCGACCCTTGCGCTGATCGGCGCTGGCCTGTGAGACCGCCTCGATTTGCAGGCTGGTCGTGCCCGTTCGCGGCTCGTAGCGTGCCAGCCGAGCCACGCCCGTGTCGATCACGTACACGATGCCGGGGATGGTGAGCGATGTCTCGGCCACGTTCGTGGCCAAAATCACGCGCCGTTGCGGGATGGCGGTGAACACCTTGCGCTGATCGGTGGCCGAGAGGCGCGAATACAGCGGCTGCACCAGCGTGTGCCGCAAATTTTTGGCGGTTAGCTCACGTTCCGTCTCGCGGATTTCGCGCTCGCCCGGCAAAAACACCAGGATGTCCCCGCGTGGATCGAGTGAGGTCACGGAGGCGACGGCATTGGCCACGGCCTCGGACAACTCCAGATCCGGCGCGGGCGGCTCGTACAGCACCTCGACCGGGAACGTGCGCCCTTCCACTTGGATCACCGGCGCGCCGCCAAAGAATTCCGAGAAGCGCTCGGTCTCGATCGTGGCCGAGCTGACCAAGACCTTGAGCTCGGGACGCTCGGGCAGAATGCGCTTCAGCCAACCCAGCAGAAAATCGATCGTCAGGCTGCGCTCGTGCGCCTCGTCGATGATCAGCGTGTCGTAGCGCTGCAGCAATCGGTCGCTCTGAATTTCGGCCAGCAGGATGCCGTCCGTCATGAACTTGACGTACGTTCCAGGGCTGGTGCGCTCTTCGAATCGAATTTGGTAGCCCACCTCTTGACCGAGCTCGCACTCGAGCTCGCTTGCGACGCGCGCGGCGACGCTGGTGGCGGCGATCCGGCGCGGCTGGGTGACACCGATCAGGCGCTCGGTGCCTCGCCCCATATCAAGCAGGATCTTGGGCAATTGCGTGGTCTTGCCGGAGCCCGTCGCGCCCGCGACGATGACCACTTGGTGCTGCTCGAGCGCGGCCGCGATGTCCGGGACCCGCGCCGAGATCGGCAGCTCCGCCGGAAAGCGGATCCGCGCACGGCCGGACTCAGCCCGAGCGGGCACAGGGATGGACCGTGAGCCGGACATGGCGGACGTGGCTTAGCATCACGAGCCGCGCCACGTTCACCGAGGTAGTTAAACGGCGGTCGGCCTGCTGTTCGGCGTGTATTCAGGACTCGAAGCGGGGCGTGGGTGACGGTAGGTTCGGCCGGGTGAGTGCTTCCCCGACCGCGCAACCCAGGATGCGGCATTTGCCGGCGCTCGATGGCCTGCGAGGCGTGGCGCTGCTCGGCGTGTTGCTCTTCCACGCCAACGGCGCACTGCCCGGCGGCTACCTGGGCGTCGATTTGTTCTTCGTCTTGTCCGGCTACCTAATCACTTCCTTACTCCTGACCGAGCAGCGCGAAACTGGGCGCATCGACCTGACCGCATTCTGGGCGC
>CAXSGJ010000016.1:24300-61298 GCA_964236865.1 uncultured Polyangiaceae bacterium | reverse complement strand
CCGTCTGGCGCGGCCTGCTCGTGCTCACGAAAGGCGGCGAGCGCGCCGGCTGGTCCCGGCGCTACTTTCGCTGATGCCGGCCATTGCGCTGTACGGGCGCTACGTGGCGCGCAGAGATGAGCTCGGGGCACTCCGCGCCCAAGCGCTGGCCGCGCTGGCGTACGTGGCCAACTGGCAAGCGATTTTCGAGCAGAAGAGCTATTGGCAGCTGTTCGCGGCGCCCTCTCCCCTCGAGCACACCTGGAGCTTGTCCATCGAGGAACAGTTCTACGTGCTGTGGCCCGTGCTGGTCGCGCTCGTGCTGGCGCGCGCACCGAGCCGCGCATTGTCGTGGCTCTCGCTGCTGCTCTGCGCGCTGTCGATGAGCGCGATGTTTCTGCTCTTCGAGCCCGAGAACACGACGCGCGCATACCTCGGTACGGACACGCGCATGGCGGGCATTCTGGCGGGCGCGGCGCTCGCCACGGTGCTCACGCCCGAAGCCATCATCTCAGCGCGGGGAGCACGCCGCCTCGACGTGCTGGGCGGCGCGGCGTCCCTCGGCTTGGCGTTCGCTTGGTGCAAGCTCACGGGCACGAACCCGTTTCTATATCGCGGCGGCTTTTGGCTCACCGAGCTGGGTGCACTGCTCTTGATCGCCTGCGCGGTGGCACGCGAGCGAAGCCTGATCGCGCGGGCGCTGTCCTTTCGACCGCTCCGCTTGCTGGGCACGGTGAGCTACGGCGTGTACCTCTGGCATTGGCCGGTGAACGTATTTTTGAGCAGCGAGCGCGTGCATGTACACGGCTTTGTGCTGCAAGCGCTGCGCTTTGCCGTGACCTTCACCATTGCCGGTGCGTCCTATCGCTTTTTAGAGCGGCCGATTCGCCGGCACGGCGTGCCCTTCGCGCGGCCCCTACTGATCGTACCGGCAGCGGTGGCTCTGTCGGTGTTCCTGGTGGTGCACGCCACGTACGCGGGCGAGCGGAGCGAGCCGCCGCTGCCGGTTAGCCTGCCGAACCCCGCGCCGCCACCGGAGCTGGTGCGCTTTCGAATCGCCGTCTTTGGTGATTCAACGGCCAACTCGCTCGGCTGGGGCCTCCGCAGTCTGCGCGCTCAGGGCGTGGCGATCGAGTTGATGGGCAAGGACGGTTGCAGCATGCTGAGCGACCGCTGCGAAGGGCAGCACTGGGTCGACGAGGTGCGCGAGCTGCATCCAAATGTCAGCCTGGTGTACTTCGCGGGCGTGTTCCTCCATGGCTTCAGCGTGAAGGGCGAGTGGCACACCGCCTGTCGCGCGGACTGGGATCAGAAGCTCGAGCGCGTGCTCTCACGGCGCCTGCACGATCTTCAGGGTGAAGCGGGAGTCGTGTTTGCCGCCACCATTCCGTACCCGGTCGGCGGTCGATACGATAATTCAGAGGTGCACCATCAAGTGGATTGCATCAACGCTTCGATCCGGAAATCCGTGGCGGCGTTGCCCGGGGTTCGGCTGATCGATGTTGGCGGCTACCTCTGCCCCGGCGGAGTTTGCCCACAGGAAGTGGGGGCGAGTGAGCCCGTACGCCCCGACGGCGTGCACTTCTCGATCGCTGGCGCGCAAGGCGTGTCACGCTGGGTGTTCGACGAGCTGCGACACTGAGCATCCAGTGCGCACCTACGACAAAGCCTGGTTCGACGCGATCACGCCGGATTTGGCCAAGGGCCTGCGCGGCGGCATCGCGACCATGGTGCCCTTCTATCTCGCCGTGAGACTGGGACGTCACGAGCTATCTTGGATGGCGCTCGGCGGGTGGCTCGGCACGCTCGTGGATCCAGGCGGGCTGCGCAGCACGCGAGCCAAGACGCTGAGCGCGTTCGCCGTGGTAGGTGGACTGGCACTCGCGATGTCGGAAGGCATCGCGCCGAACCCGTGGCTCGCGGCGCTGGCGCTGGTCGCGGTGGCCTTCGCCGCTTCTCTGTTGCGCTCGCTCGGTGCCGTCTGGGCGAGCGCGGGCACCATGATCGCCGTGGTCGTGGCCGTGGCAACGGTGCTCGGGGGGTCTGCTCCGGTCCGCGACGGCTGTTTCTTCGCCGTCGGCGCCGGCGTGGGCGTGCTGCTGTCCTCGGTGATCTGGCCCATTTGGACGCATCTGCCGCTGCGGCGCGCCGAGGCCAACGTATTCGAAGCCCTGTCGCGTTACGCGAGCGATATTTGCACCTGCATCCGCGCCGAAACGCCGGAAGGCGACGGGCGGTGGGTCGAGCTCGCCCGCGTTCATCACCGCTTGATTCGAAATGCGGTCGAGGAAGCACGGCGGCTTGCGCTGGGTGGGCGTGCACGTCGCGCGGGCGAAACGCGCGTCGGAAGTAACCTTCGCGTGTTGCTCGGGCTAGCTGAAACGCAGCTGCCGCTATTGGTCACGCTCAAGGAGTCGAGTGAGCTCGACATCACGGAAAGCCGACGACCCGAAGTGCTCGATCGATTGCGCCGACTGTCGGGGCGCGATCTCGAAATCGCCGTCACGCTCCGCACGCCCAATTTGCGAGCGCACGACACCGCGGTCACGATCCCGCCTGCGGGCCACGTGCCCGGCCGTGTCTCCTCCATCACCGCTTTACTCGATCATCTCGAGGACGCAGGGCGAACCGCTTACGCCCTGGCCTCGGGTCTCGATGCTCGCGCGGAAGCGACCGCCGCCGAAGGCGCGAGCGCTCCGAAGCTCACCTGGCACGATTCGTGGTTGCTTTGGCGCGGAGACCTAGCGGTTCTCCGCGACGCTTGCTCGCCGCACTCGACGTTCTTTCACCACGGCGTACGCGTGGCGTGTGCGGTGTGCGCTGCGTCGCTCTTGGCTCGGCGCATCTCCGTTCACCCGCACTGGGTGACGGTCACGACCCTGGCCGTCCTGCAGCCCTATTCTGGGGCGACCGTGGCACGGGCTGCGCAGCGCGTGCTGGGAACGGTGCTCGGCAGCCTGGTGGCCGTGGCGATCACCATGACCGTCGCTTCGCCGCTCTGGCTGGCCCTGATCATGTTCCCGTTGTCGGTCGCCGCAGTGGCGACGCATCGCCGGAATTATCGCCTGTTCACGTTCTTTTTGACGCCGGTGTTCGTACTGCTCGCCGAGCGCCATCAAGGCGATTGGTGGACGGCGGCCGTGCGCGCCACTGATGCCGCCATCGGCGGCGGCATCGCGTTCGTCGCAGCCGTGCTCGTGTTCCCCTCGCGCGAACGCACTCGCTTGCCAGACTTGCTCGCCAAAATGCTGGAGGCGATCGCAAGCTATGCGTCAGCGGTGCTGCGCGGGGTCGGCGAGCGGCACGCCGCGCCGGTCGAAGCGCGCATCACCGGCGCGCGTCGTGCGGCCGGCATCGCGCTCGGCGAAGCGGAAAGCTCGCTCGAGCGCTTACTCGCCGAGCCGCGCCATGACATGGCCACCGAGGAGCACGCGCTTCAGCTCATCACCTACGCGCGCCGCGTGACCGGTTCCCTGACGACCATCGATACGTTTGCGGCCCGCGATCTCGATCCGGAGGTAGCGCTCTCGAGCGAACTCGCACGATCCGTAGAAACGTACGCCGTCGGCACCCTGGAACGAGCGGCAACCCTCGCCCGCGGCCACGCCGGACCGACGGATTTGCCCATGCCCGAGCTGCCCAGCGCGCTCGATCCCCACTTGCAGGCGACGCTGTCGCGCTTGTTACGCGGCGCGCGGCTGATTGCCGAGGCCAGCGCCGCTTGAGTCGAAGAGGCCGAACCGCGCCGCCGAAGGCTGAGTGTTCTCCTTGTTCCGCGTGACCATCCCATCCAATCATCAGAGATGGGGTGGATGGTCACGTGCGCCGTCGTGGCTCGTCAAAGCCTTCGGCGTCGCGCAACGTCGACCGCGGTCAACCGCGAAGCATGAAGAAGATCAGCACGCCGGTCACGGACACGTACAACCAGATCGGTAAAAAGACGCGGTTCAGGCGACGGTGGCGCGCGAAGGAGCGGATGAAAGCGAAGTAAAAGGAGGTCAACGCCAGTGGCACGACGGTCAGCGAGAGCAAAATGTGACTGATCAAGAGAGAGAAGTAAACGGCCCGAATCGGCCCCACGCCGCGGAACTTGGTATCCCCGTGGACAAAGTGATACGTCAAGTAGCCGACCAAGAATAGGGAGGAGCAGGCGAACGCGGACACCATCAGCACGCGGTGGAGCGCGACCTTTTTGCGACGGATGGCCGCGTAGCCTAGAACCAAGCACAGGGCAGAGAGCGCGTTGAAGCAGGCGTTCACGGCCGGCATGAAGCTGAGCTCGGGGCCGCCCGCCTCGTGACCGCGGAGCAAGATGAAGGCGATGAACGCGACGGCGACGACCGACAGCAGCGCGTTGAAAGTGAAGAAGGTGCGGTCGGAGCGCGGTGTCACCAATGCTTCGGAGCTCATGCATGCTTCCGTAGCATTTGGCGACCCGCTCTGGCGGCCGCGGTCGAACGGACGCGGGCGCCCGGCCCTAAGCAACCCGTTGCGTCCGCCGTACCCCGCTAGACACGCGGGAAACCCGAGCTGCCAGGAGGAGCCCCTGATCCGTCACCAGTAAGCGAAGCCGCCATCGCCCGCGGTCGCGACTTGCAGTTTGGCTCGAGGGGCGCCAGAAGGTAGCGATCACTGAGGTTGCCGAGGAGGCTATGATGGACACACGAATGTTGGGCAGTTTGCCGGTTTCGGCGCTGGGGCTCGGCTGCATGGGCATGAGCGACTTTTACGGCCAGCGCGACGAAGCGGAGTCCCTGGCGACCATCGACCGCGCGCTCGAGCTCGGCGTCACGTTACTAGACACGGCCGACATGTACGGCCCGTTTACGAATGAGGAGCTCGTGGGCAAGGCCTTGCGCGGCAGGCCCCGCGATAGCTTCGTCCTGGCGACGAAGTTCGGCATCGTGCGCGGCCCACGGCCGCAAGACCGCGGCGTCGATGGCAGCCCGTCTTACGTGAAGCGATCGATCGACGGTAGTTTGAAGCGGCTCGGGGTCGAGTACGTCGATCTCTATCAGTATCATCGGGTCGACTCCAAGACGCCGATCGAAGAGACCGTAGGCGCCATGGCCGAGCTCGTGACAGCGGGCAAAGTGCGTCACCTCGGGCTGTCGGAGGTGAACGCGGGCACGCTGCGCACAGCACATGGCGTGAGCCCCATCGCTTCCGTTCAGTCCGAGTACTCACTGTGGACGCGCGACCCGGAGGTCGACGGCGTGCTGGAGGTTTGCCAGGAGCTGGGCATCGGTTTCCTCGCTTACAGTCCACTCGGGCGCGGGTTTTTGACGGGTCAGCTCAAGAAGTTCGAGGACTTCGATCCGGGCGACTACCGCCGCTCATCGCCGCGCTTCCAGGGCGAAAATTTCCAGAAAAATCTCGACCTCGTAGCGCGCCTCCGCCAGCTCGCCGAAGAACGCGGCGTCACACCGTCGCAGCTCGCGTTGGCTTGGGTGATGGCAAAGTCCCCGCACGTGGTGCCCATCCCCGGCACTAAGCGACGACCGTATCTGGAGGAGAACTTGAAGGCGGTGGATGTGCCCTTGACCAGCGTGGAGATCGCAGCGATCGAAGCCGCGTTCCCGATCGGCGCCGCTGTAGGTACGCGCTATCCGGAGGCCATGATGGGCTCGGTGGCGCGCTGAGGGTCTGATCACATTCGCGCCGAGGCGGAACTGCAGACCGCGGATCCGCCTCAACGTGGCGGTATGGTCCGGGCGCGGCATCCGTCGACGTGGAAGGCCGTGACGCCCAAACCGCGCTAATGTGAAGTTCTGCGCAAAACATGCCCGCACGGCATTCGTCTTGCTAAAGACAAGAGAGCCATCGCGCTGCGCGCCGATGCTCAACCGATACGACCGACGCCAACGATGAACGACTCTATGATTGCGCCGCCCGCCGTCGGCCTGCCTCCGGGCACCATCGTGGCCGGGAAGTACCGCATCGACGGCTTCTTGGGCGCCGGTGGCATGGGTGTAGTTTTGAGTGCCACCCACCTCGATCTGGACGCCCCAGTCGCCATCAAACTGATGCGTGAGGAGCTCGCCAAGAACGAGGAAGTGGTAGCGCGCATGTTGTTCGAGGCGCGCGCGGTCGCGCGCATGCGCGGCGCTCACGTCGTGCGCGTGCTGGACGTCGGCGTGCTCGATGTCGAGCAGCCCGGCGCGGGCACGCCGTTCATCGTCATGGAGCAACTCGCGGGGGCGGATCTGGCCAGCACGCTGATCAAGGGTGGCGCGCTAGCGCCGCGGGCCGCGGTCGAGCTCGTGCTACAGGCGTGCGAAGGTCTGAACGAGGCGCACGCGCTCGGCATCGTGCACCGCGATCTGAAGCCAGAGAATTTGTTCTTGGCCAACACGCCCGAGGGCGTGGTGTTAAAAATCTTGGATTTCGGCGTGTCCAAAGACGTCGGGACTTCGTTCGAGACCGGTCCGCGGAGCGCCGTGACGAACGCGGGGTTCGCCGTCGGTTCGCCGCATTATATGGCGCCGGAACAGATGCGCGCTTCGCTAGAAATCGACGGGCGCGCGGACATTTGGTCGCTGGGCGCGATTTTGTTCGAGCTGGTGGCGGGGAAATGCCCCTTCGATGGCGACTCGCTACCCGTGATTTATACCAAAGTGCTCGCGGGCGATGCGCCTTCCTTGCTCGATTTATCGAGCAGCGCCCCGGCCGAGCTCGACACCATCATTCGCCGCTGCCTGGAGAAGGAACCGAGAGAACGCTTCCAGAGCGTGACTGAGTTGTCGACCGCGCTCCGAGGTTTCATTGCTTCCGAACGGGTGCCGGCGGTTGAAACACCCCGCATCGCGTCGGGCATCAACTTGCGGAGCGGCGCGTCGTGGCAGCCGGCTCCCCCCGCGCGGTCGTGGGGAACGTTGACGGCCCTTGCGTTGCTGGGCAGCGCCGTCCTCGCCGCAGCCGTCATCTATCTTTGGCACGCGCGCAGCCAAGAGCGAGCGTCGGTTCAAGGAGGGGCTGAGCCGCACCCTCAAACGAACGCCGCGCCGATCGTGTCGGCCGAGCCCTCGCCGAGTCCGGCAGGCGCTTCGCCAATCCCGCAGGCATCAGCCGCGGTCGGCCCGGCTTCGGAGCTTGCCGCGCAGAGGGCGCCGGAGCTGAGTGGGCCGAAGCGCGCCGGACGGGCCCCCGGTGACGCCCCGCTGCGCGCGCCGAGAGTGCCGAGGGTCGCCGCTCCGTATCCCGCGCCGATCGCGGATCCTCCCTCATTGCCCGACACGCCTTCTGCCGCGCAGTACCCCGTCCCCGTGCCGCCGCTGCCCGAGTCCCTGCCCGCCGCGCCGGAACCCCTGCCCGCACCGCTCGCACCCGCTCAGGATTCCGCGCCCAGCGTGCCGCCGGGCTCGCCGCCGCCAGAGCGCGACCCCTCGCCACCGCAAGTTGAGCCTCACCCGGTGGAAGCGCCGCCAGCCCCCGCGGACCACGCCGTAAGCCCTTAGGCGACTGTCCTCGAGAGTTATCGCCTCCAGCGGGTGTGGGACTTCTTTAACTCGCTGCCAGCGCCGTAGCCGCGTCCTCCCGCCCTTATTCACTTGCCCATCGGTACCGAATGCCGAGCTCCGTGAAATCCCCTCCGGCAAGGCCGATACGGTCCGGGCTGACAACGGTGAAGATGAAGCTACCGCGGACATCCACTCGCCGCGAAAGGGCCAGGCGTAAAATAGGTCCCACGCGGATCGTGCGCGAGTCGTCACGCTTCGGCACGTCGAGGAAATCGACGGCGGGACCGATAGAGTGCTGATTCCGCGAGCCGAAACTGAACATGTAGCCGAGCCGCGCGCGCCATACGACAGGAGGTGCGACGATGATGTGCAGGGTTTCCTCGAAAACCTCCTGACCCTCGGGAACGCCGGTGATGTAGGAGCCGCTGCCCCGCAGGGTGAACCGACCGGGGCCCAAGGTGAAGGTAAGGTCGAGCTCAGCCTCGTAGGTCAGCGTGCGCGCGGTCCCACCAGAGCTATTTTCGAGATCTAAGCGCTGATAGTGGGCTTTCGGTGCGATGTACGTGTGTTGAAATGAAGAAAAGTACCGTGGCCCCACGCGTAAGTCCAAGTGCGGGATCTCGATGCGCAAACCGCCATAGAAGCCCAAGCCGTTCTGCGATCCAATTGGGTTCGCGTCCACACCGATCCATTCGGTGAAAGGGCGGCCATAGCCGAGCGAAACCCGCGGTCTGGCGTACAGATAGCCAATATCGAACGTCGTCGCTACAAACTTGCGTGGCGGCATAGTGCCCCAAGAGCGCGCCATCCGCGGATCCATGAGCGCCTCATCGGACGTCGGAAAAATCCCGAGTGGAGGTTTTGGATCAGGGAATTTTTCACCCGCGGGTTCCGCCGCCAGTGCTGTGTCGCAGAGCATAGAAAGCAGTGCAGCTACCGCGAGCCGGCACTTGAAGATTGGCGCGGCGCGCATCAGAAGATCCCCAACAGGCCGAGCCCACCGGGCGATGGGATCACGTGCAGCTCGAAGCCGCCCGTCTGGCTGGATGCCGGAGCGGCCTTGTGGCGATAGTGGAGCAGCGGCACCCCGTAGCCGACCAGCGTGCCTACGAGCGCACCAGTAAGGATGTCGCTCGCATAGTGAACGTCACTCACCACACGAAACGTTGCGGTCGTCGCCGCGACCGCGTAGCCCCCGGCGCAGCTGACCGCATCCCATGGCGGGCCCAACAGTTCATTTTCAAAGTGATGAACACAGATAAGCGCGGCCCCAGTGAAGGCAAGCGTCGCATGCCCGCTAAAAAAGCTGCGGTAATGTGAGTTACCGTCACAGTCGATAGCGTTGCTGGGCAACTGGCTCGTTCCGCAGTCGCGGCCGTATGGACGCTCTCGGCTCACGAGGCCATTGGTTACGCCTTGAATGGCCCCGCTCACGGCGAGCGTCTCCAAGTCGATCAGGGCCATTTGCTCGGCCACTTCGCGGCTGCCTCGATACCACCACGCGGCGGTCAGCGCGTCCGCGACGAAAGGCCAAGATACCGTGAGTGACAGCCCGACATCCGATGCATCTCGGAAAATGTACCGGTTCGAAAGCGAACGAACGCGCAACGCATTCCGCACGGAATTATCGAACCAGAGTCCACCGCTCAACGAGTGCTTGGCACGCGGGCGAACGATGGCCGCGCCCAACGTCACCGCGCCCGCGGTCGCGCCGAGGACATAGTCAGCCGTAGAGAATCGCGACCAATTCCAGGTCAGGGGGGCGGGCGTGTCGGTCGAAGCAGGCGTCGCCGGAGCCGCATCGGCTCGAACGGACCCAGCCGGCGCGTTCTCACTCGGCGGGGGATCCAAGTCCACTGACGGGTCACCCGGGTCCGGGTTCTGAGCTTGAGCCGAATGGCACAGGAGCAATGAAAAAACGCACACAGGTAGACCTGAACGGCGAGCGGGTGAGAAAAAGGCGGCGATCACGAGAGCTCCACTGGCCTTAGCAGGTCGTGCGCGCCGGATCCGCAGTCACGCGCATGCGAGATCGGTTTTCCAGACCCTTCGCGTCCTTCACCGCAATCGTCACAATCATGAAATACCCGCGCTCGATATCATGCTTTGATCGCGTCTCTCATTCGGGCGACATGAAGTACGCTAACGAAAGCTCAACAAGCGCGCGCTTGGGGGGACCATTCCGCGGGTCACCCAAGCAAACGGCCGTACTTCCAAACTTGATGTTCACTCCACAGCCGGACAGAGCCGTCAGCGCGGTCAACGCGGCCGAATCAAGCATCAAACGCCAAGCCGAACAATCGAGTCAGTTCTCCAGCCACTCCGATGTCTTCATCGATCGTGGCAAACTGATTTCGTTTGCAGTGAGACAGCCCGTCGGAGAAGGTGGGTCAGCATGCAGCTCACCGTTCCAGGCCGCGCCGCCCTGGGCCTTGCATTAGGCAGCGGTCTCTTTGCGCCCCGCGCGTGGGCAGAGGCCACCGGCAAGTGCCTTGGCCCCGAGTTGAGCGTCGCAGTCCCCGCGGGACCGGAGTGGCGGACAGCCGTTGAGCAGCTCACGGAACGCTTGCGCGGCTTAAAAGATCTGGACAAGTGCGCGCGCGTCACGGTTCGGGGCGACTCGGCGGCGGTCATTCTGCAGATCAGCACGGGCGACGGTCGTGAAGCCAAGCGCCGAGTCAAGAGTGTGAGCGAGCTCCTCATAGCGGCCGAGGCAGTATTGGTCCTACCGCCGAGTCTTTCTCCTCTATCGCCGCCGCCGCCGTCCCTCGTGTCGGCCCGAGAGTTACCTCCAGTAGATGCTAAGTTAAGCAGCGGAGCGTCGACCGTGATTCACATTGAGCTCGGCTTTGCTGGTGCGCTTCGTTTCGGCGGCGGGCCGGCCTTCGCGGCGGGCGGGGCGGCCACCTTTGCGGAAGTCGCGCTGGATAGTTGGCTGCTCGCGATCAATGCTCGTTACGAGATTACGACGGCGCTCTTGACAGAACCGACAGCCACCGATTTCGTAATGCAGTCGAGCTCAGTAGGTATCAGCGCGGGCCGCCGCTTCAGGCTTGGCGGTCTGAACGTCGATGGGCTGCTCGGCCCCAACGCAGTCTTGGAAAACGAGGACGCAGATGAGCTCGATCGTGAGATCCATGGCGCGGCGGCAGACCTGCGGCTGAGCGCCACGATGCGCATCTCCGGGCCGCCGTCGTCATCTGTGCGCGCCTTTGCCAGCGGTGACTTTGAGGCCTCTCCTGCGCGCCTGCGTTCGTCCAAAACTTTGGATCAATCTCTGCCGACTCTGCCCTGGTGGAGCAGCGGCGTCGCCGTCGGTGTGTTGTGGAGCGCGCGATGACCGCCCGTGAGCATACGAGTGACGTGGACAGAGAAAGTGACGCTGCGGCGTTGGCGGCTCTTCGTCAAGGCCACATCAGCGCGTTGGGTGTGCTGTACGATCGTTATCAGGGAGCGGTGGCAAGCTTCCTACGCCGCGCTACGAACGACTCGAGCGACGCCGAGGATGTGTTGCACGCTACATTCTTGATGGCAGCGCGCGCCGCCGTCCATTTTGATGGAAGATTGAGCTGCCGGGTCTGGTTGGTCGGCATCGCCGCCCGCCTGTTGCACCGCAGGAAGCGTAGTCTGTCGCGCTGGGCGCGCGCGCTGCGTCAGCTAACGCTGAATGAAGCTGACCGTCACGCGGATCCTCATCGCGCCTTGGCTGCGCGCGATGAATTGCAGCGCCTCGCCGCCGCCCTCGCGCGCCTGAGTGAGCCCAAGCGCGTGGTGCTATTGCTGGCGGAAAGCGAGGGTTTGTCGTCCGACGAGATCGCAGTGGCTCTCCAAGTCCCGGTTGGGACCGTGTGGACGCGGCTCCATCACGCACGACGTGAACTGCGGCGCTTGCTGGACCGTGAGGCGGAGCCGTGACGGCTTGCACGCGGCGGTGGCAGGTGGAAGCCGCGCGCGACGGGCGTCTGACCGGCAAAGATCTGGCGAGCGCCGAGCGGCATCGCGGGACATGCGCGGAGTGTGCCGAAGAAGAACGCGCGCTCGCCGCGCTCGGTGACTCGCTCGCGCGGCTGCCTAAGCCTGAGCGAAATGTGCTCGAGACCCGGCGCATGCGTCAAAGCCTGATGTCTGCGTTCAATGCCTCGGTGCTCGTCGCGCCGCGCTCGAAGCCTCGCTGGCGCATTGCAGCGGCGTTGGCGCTGACCGGCACATTGTTTGCTGCGTGGTGGCTCGTTCGCTCGCGCCCGCTGCGTTCTGCGCTCGCTCCGCGAGTCGTCGATGTCCATGCGGAGTCGGGCGCGCGCTGGTCAGCGCACACGGACGCGCTCGTGGCCATTGTCGACTTCGCGGACGGCAGTGCGTCGTTCGTCGTTCATCCGCATGCGGGCCGGCGTGTGGTGGTGCGACTGCCAGACGGCGAGCTCGAAGACGAGGGCACCGTTTTTGAACTGAGGGTAAGCGAGCAGCGCACGCAGCGGGTGGCCGTGAGCGAGGGCAAAATCTTGGTGCGCTTGAACGGCCGCGTAGCATTCACCCTGGCAGCAGGCGAGGCGTGGGAACCAGTGCCACCTGCCCCGCCAATCAAGGCGCCCATGAACGCGCTAGGTGCACATAGCGCAGACGTTCGCAGGTCGGCTACGCCGCGAGCGCGTCGCGTCGCGTCTGCCGTTGCCGGGACGGGTGCGCCTGCAGCCATTGCTGTCGACTCGGGCGCGGCCTCGTCCGCGGAGGACGACGCATACCTGAAAATCGTCGCGTTGCTTCGCGAAAATCGCGCTGCGCAGGCTCGCGACCAGGCCAAGCGTTACCTGCTGCGTTTCCCGAATGGTTTTCGCCGAATCGAGGTGCTGAACATCGCGATGAGTGAAGGCCGTGCCGCGCCCGGCGACTAGCAAGGCTCGCAACTTGCGGCCCCTGAACCGAATAACGTCGGCCAGTGCAGTCCTCATATGCTGCGTTCCGGGCTACGACGAACATTGACGACCTCGGCGCACCGGCGTGCACGAAGCTCGCCGACACGAAACCTCCGTACTAACGACGTGCCTTCCCGGGTCCTGGACGACGACCGTGGGGCGCGCGAGCGCGGCCCGGCTCTCCCTGCCCCAAAACCGACCCTCTCCGGGGGCCGACGGCGACGCGCCGATTCACCCGCGGTTACGGGAGACCCGGCACGGTGACGGTGTAGATCTTCGCGTTGGTTCCGCCGCCGACGGCGATCAAGGTTTTGCCGTCGGGGCCGCCGTACGCGGAGTTCGTCGCGGTATTGCTGACCGTGCCCGCACAGTCCACCGCGATGCCATCGCCGCCGGGCGTGGGCGCGCCCTTCTGTAGCGGCACCCCGCTGTCGTCGAGCGTCCACGTGCCTTTGCCGACGACGTACAATTTTTTTTCGTCGGGTGAGAGCGCGACGCCGTTCAAGCCGCCGGTCTCCACGACCGACACCACGCCCAGCGGGTCAATGCGGACCAACGCTTCACCCAGGCCCTTGGGGCGGTTGCCCAGCTCGTAAGTCGTATTCGAAAAATAGACCGTTCCGTTGCTGTGCGCGATCAGGTCGTTCGGCGAGTCGAGCTGCTTGCCGTTCGCCATGGCCGCGATGACGCGGCCCTTCTTCGTTTGCACGTCGTATTCCATGATTGCGCGCGGGCCGTGGCAAGCGCCGAGCAAGTTTCCGGATGGACTCACGCCGAGGCCGTTGCACCCGACTTCATGCAGCCAGACTTCACAACTGCCACCCAGCGTGTATTTGATGATGTCGCCTCCCAAGTTGGAACCTTGGATGAAATTCGAAAAGAAGAAGGCGTTCTGGCTGGCGACCCACGTGGGCCCCTCGTTGTAGCCATAGTTATAGGTGAAGCCGGTGCAGATGTTCGTGGCCGGCCCCAGCGTCTGCGCCGGGTAGGGCGGCGCGGGACACGACCATTGCTTCTTTGGTCCCAAGGGCCCCCAAAACGACGCGCCGCCAGTGCCCGCCGAACCGCCGGTGCTCGCCGCGGTGCCCGCGCTACCGCCAGCGCCACCCGCACCGCCCACGACCGAGCCGGCGACGCCGCCCGCGCTGGTGCCCGCGCTGCTGGTACCGCCGGCACCGGCGCCCACGCCCGCTGGCGCGCCGCCGCTCGCCGCTTGCCCGCTACTACCAGCCGCACCGGCCGCTTCAGGCCCGCGGCCCGCGGCTGCGCTAGCGCCCGACGCTCCCGCGGGCGCCCCCCCAGAAGAAGCGGAGGGCGATGCGTCCGACCCGCATGCGGATGCAAGCACGAAGAGCGGAAGCAGCGGCAAGCAACGCTTACCGAACCCTAGAGAGCGGCGGTGATTTCGATTACTGAGCACAGCGAATCTTGAGCCTTAGCTCGACCTAGCGCAAGAATCGGAGTCCGCGCCGGACACACCATGAGGAACGGTCCGGCGGCACGCAGGTGTGAGCTTGGCTGAAGGTTTGACTATTCTCGACCCGAAACGCTAGCCTGCCGCCAGGAGGATGCGTGATCATGAATGCTTCAAGGGTATTGGCTTGTTTGGCTTTCGGTCTGGTGTCGTTGTCACTGTCGGGGTGTGGCAGTGACGACGATGAGAGCTCAGACCCGCTGAGCGTGTGTAAACGTTTGGCAAAGACGGAATGCTCTAAATTCTACGAGTGCTACTCGGCTGATGAGCTTGCAGACCCGGGCGTGCAGGAGACCGTGGGCACCAGCCAAGCGAACTGCGAAACCAAGCTGATCGCGGAGCAGTGCGAAGGCGAGAAACTCGCGTGCGACGACGGCAAGACCTATCACGGGGATAACGCTGAACAATGCGCGAAGGATTTTGACGCCTTCAGCTGCAGCCAATTCAAGACGCTCGGGTCCTCGACCGACACTCCAAAGAGTTGCGACGATATCTGTCAGTAAGCGCTCGGGAAGCGGTGAGCGGGCTCAGCCGGGTCCGCTCACTGCCGCTTACTGCCGCTTACTGCCGCTTACTGCCGCTCACGCGTGCCAAGCCGCGCCCGAGCGTCGCAGATTGATCGGGGGAAGGTGCTTCTGGCGCGGGCGCGGTTTTTTCGGGCTCATCGAAGAGCGAAGCGCGCTTAGGGTGTGTGCACGAAGGAGAACGCCCGGGCAATGACCGAATCACCGGCTTCCGTGCGGGCGGTTATCGAAGAAGGTTGACTCGGGGTCGCGTCTTCGTCGAAGGAAAGGCCGCGCTCGCGCGTGCAAGGAGCGGGCGGGGCATCATCTTCGAAGGACAGCGAGCGCGTGCGAGCGTTCGGGCAATCACCGGGTTTGCTCATCTGCGTGACGGCCGTCACCGGGGCCGTCGGAGTCGCGCCGCCCTGGAGACCGCTCACGGCCTGGGCAAGCGACGCGATGGGCTCGAGCGAGGCCACGATGAAGACCCGCTCTGTACCGAGATCCTTGTCGTCCAACTTGAAACTGGCGCCGCCCTGCGGAATCCGTAGCTCCTGCCCGGCGGGTACGGGGTTCTTGATCGTGATGCGGTCATCCGGATACAGCACATTGAGCGTGCCGCTGGGGGACTTCTGAAATAAATACACGTGCGCTGGCCGCGACAGCTGAACCGAAAACGAGACCCGCGAGCCGGTTTGCAGTTTGGCGCCTTCGGCCACCGTTGCCGCATCACTCTGCGTGGGCGAACGCGCTAGAACCGAGAAGTTGAGCTTCAGCTCCGTTCGGGATTCATCGGGGATCAGCGTGTGATACGCCTCCGAGAGGGCCTTCCGCTGCGCCTCGGGGTCGGCGGCGTTCTTTAAGTCGCCGTACAACTCCGGCAGCTTGGCCATGCGGCGGCGCAGGTTCTCAGCGCGCAGCGCGTACGTCTCGCGATCGACGACGCACTTGTTGTACTCGTCGCACAGGCGGCGCGACTGCACGATGTATTGCTGCGTCTCGGTGTCGATCTCGTGAAGTGCCTTTTGCTCCGTCTTCGCGTCGAGTGAGCCGAGCCCGAGCGCGCTGAAGCCGCCCTGCATATCGGTCGCGTCGTATTTGAACTCGCTCGTGCAGTCCAATTGAGGGCGATCCTCGCCGCCGCAAGAGCCGGTGGCGGCCTTGACCCCCCCACCACCGCACGCGGCGAGCAAGCCCGCGACGAAGAAGCAAGTAAGGGTCAGGCCCGCGATCGGTTCGTGAGTGTTCATGGCTCG
The DNA here is from genome assembly GCA_964236865.1 of uncultured Polyangiaceae bacterium. GTDB lineage: Bacteria > Myxococcota_A > Polyangia > Polyangiales > Polyangiaceae > PMG-095. The sequence continues at coordinate 45,716 of CAXSGJ010000016.1, read as the reverse complement.
GGATCTTCAGCGGTAAGTCTCGTGGGTGCGATACACGGCCCAGTGCACTTGCGTGCCATCCATGACGGTAGCCGGCGGCTTCGGTCCCGTCCATTCGCCGGCGCACAGCTCGAGGGAAGCAAAGGGCCGCTTGCGTTGATCGGCAAAATGGCCGTCCTGGGTGGCGAGCGAGACTTCCGTGGTCGCGTCCCCGCTCACCGCCACCGCTAGCACGCATTCACCGCTGCCCAAGGCGACGTCGGAGGTCGGTAACGCGCCCGCGCTGTCGCCGTAACGCTCGGCTTTGATCAGCCGTTTGCCGACGACGTCGAAGGCCATGGCGTCGACGGCCTCGAAGCCGGGCTTGGCGGACCCGCCGGAAGCGGCGAGTGCGCGGAGCGCCGCGTCGATGGCGCCCTGGCTCAGCGCTTCACGCAAGCGCTTGATGGCGATGCCCGTGGCGCGCTCGGCCAAACTCGGCACGATCGAATCCGGCGAATCGATGAAATCCCGCCGCGCGCTGTGACCTTCCACGCCATGGGCGCTGTCGGCCACGACCTGGTAGTCGGTAGCCTCGAACTCGAGTGGGTCCGTGGCGTGCTTCTGAGCGAGGTTACTACCACTGTCGGTCTGAATCACCGCGCTCACTTTGCGCGAGTAGTCAATGCGCTCGTAGGCAAAGTCCCCGTATTGAGTATTGGTGATCGTGTCCGGCATCGACTGGTACGCCGCGCGGGCATTCTCCAAAAGGGATTGAGCGCGGTCCACGTTCGCGTTGCACTCATCCTTGGCGCCAGAATTGCCGCCCGCGTCGCGGCAGGTAAACCCGCAGGTCGCCGCCGCCATGCCGCCGCCCGCCGTGCAACGGTCGATGCATGCTTGAGAGGCATTGTAGTCGCTCATCGGGATCGAGTCGCACTCGCTGCGCTTGCTCGAGAGCGTTTGTTCTGCTTCCTCCAGCTGGGAGCGCGCGCTTGACTTTTCTTGATTGGCGACGGTGTTCTGACTCACGATGTAGTGCGAATTCTGTTGCGAACGCTTGGTTTGCAGCTCGCCGATTGTCACGTCACGGACGACGATCTTCACGTTGCTGGTCACCGCCGGATCGCCGAGCGGCACGATACGCACGTTGTCGTCGCCGCGGCTAATGAGCTCAGAGGCCGCGCTGCGGATCGCGGCGTACAGCGTGCCTTCGCGCGCGCTGCTGGCGGTGCCAGTGTCGATGGCTACGACCGCGCGCGCAAAGCGGCGCCCGCTGATCGGCTTGCCCTCGAGAAAATGGACCGGACCAAGCGTTCGTCGCACACCGACGAGCCCGGATTCTTGGCGTTTCCACGCGCCGACCGTCGAGCGGCAGGCGATGTGCGTGGCGTTGCCCGCGCGCTCACTCTCACAGCGCTCGGGCGAGACCCGGAGCAGCGCCAAGGCGCCGGAGTCAGGCAATTTGGCTTCCGCGCTACCAGCTTCCGCGAAGCAGCTTTGAAGCGTGGCCGGAGCCACGAGCAGGGAGCTCGAGGCCAAATTGACGAGCGCGCCGCTTTCGCTGAGCGTGATGCTCTCCGCCGGGAGCGCCGCGCCGTCGGGCGAATTCTCAATCAGCGTCTTGAAACGCGGGCCCCCCGCCACGACCTCAGTGCAGGTCTGCTTCCAGGGCGCCCAGCTGAAGCTCTTGCCCAACGAACGGTTTGCCTCCCGCAGGCCTGAGATGGCCGGGTGCACGCAATCCGGCGTCGTGGATTCTTTGGAGAACAACCAGATGCGCTGGTTCGTGCCGGGCTGTTCCAGCTCCAGATATAAGTTCGGACTAGTCGATCCGAGGTCGTCGACGAGCGAGGTCTTCACGTCCCAGGCGCTGGCCGACTTGGACCAGGGGGCATCGCTCAGCGACGTGCCGCCGCCGCTCTTCAACTCCTCGCGCGTCTTTCCGATCTTGGTGGCGCAGGTTTTCGAGTCGGCGTAAAGCGCCACTTCTTTGCCCTCCTTCACGGCCGACCAGTCGCCTTCGAGTTTGCTCGTGGCGCGCAAGCCCCCGCCGCAGCCCGTACCGAGAACCGCGAGCGCCAAGCCGCTGATGATGCTTCGTGTGCAATGAGTCATGGGTTGCCTGCGTCAGTAGTTGCGTAGGGAAAAACCGAGGGAATAGTTGAGCGGCATACCGCCGATCAGCCGCTCGTCTTGGGAAGCGGTGTTCGGCGCAACGCCCGGTTGTTCGCGGGCGTCCCAAAAAAACGACCAGCCCGCGCCCTCGTCGTCCAGCGCGCCGAACTCGATGCGTCGATAGCGCCCCGTCGCGTGCTCGCCCACGCGCCAAGTGTAGGACAGTTCGAGGAAGGTGTTATCGCCGATGCGAGCGCGCGCGCCATACAAGGGCCCGGCGTCTTTTCCGGACTGCCCGGGCTCGCTCGGCAAGTTTTCTAGGCTGGGCGAGTAATAGTTGAGGAACGCGCCGCCGAAGCCGCCCAGCTGAAAGATGCTCACGTGCAGGTCCAAGCCGAAGCGGGCGTCGCCGTTCACATTCCAGAGCTCGTAGTCACCGCCGGAAATGAACAACACGTGCGGTGATTCACCGAACTTACCCCCGGACACGCCCAAATCCACGGACGGCACGAGCAGGTCATCGAACAGTGGAAGGGACATGCCCAGGTGCAGATCGAGCAGCAAGCCACCGAGCTTCTTCTGGCCCGTCGTGGCTGCGAACTTGTAATCGCTGTACGAAAGCGCGCCGTTGTAACGGAAACGCCGATTGTCCCAGACCGAGGACTGATCCAAAACCGGCAGACTGAGCTTCGAGGCCGTGCCGTCGGTCTTCACGTTACCGAGCGCGGCGTCGCCGCCTTGCACGAATCCTAGGCCAGGGGCGTACGACGCATCGCCGACCGCAGTCAGCGGTTGACCGTCGGCGTGCGCGCTAGGCTGCGTGAAGCCAGCATCGACGGGGGCCGAAGCCGACGAAGGTGCCGGCGCGGGCGCGCCATCCTGGGCCGACGAGACCCCCGGCACGAGCAAGAGGAACAGCGGCAGCGCGCGGAGCACTGAGCGCCAGGCGCGCGGCAAAGACGAAGTCATCTGATTGTTCCGAGCTGGGCTGAGGGGGACCTGCATGAACGAGCGTTTCGCGAGCGAGAGAACCGACGTCGGCGTCGAAAAAGAAGGACCGTGAGCATGAACGATGCGCCGAAGACGCCGACTTGCGCCGCGCCCGCCACGCCTGAAGCGGCGGCGCGGCAGCCGCAGCCGCGGCTTCCCGGCTCGATCCGCGGCACGCTCTTCGCGCGAGTGGTATCGACATCGGCATCGACGCGCGCGCCGGAAAGCGCGGTCGGATTGCCGGTGACGTTGAAGGCCGCCCAATAGTACGGCGTCGAGCGATCGGCGCGCGCGATGAAGTCACGTTGGACCTCGCGTAACGCCTCCGCGCGGCCTCCGCCCTTGGCCAACCTGCCGTAGTAGGCGGCCATCAGATCGCGCGTCGCCTCGTCGCTCACTTTCCAAAGGCTGGTGAGCAGGGTTTGCGCACCGGCGATCGTGAAGGCTCGGCCTAGGCCCTGCACCTCGATGCCGTCGATCAGCTCTCCCAGGCCGGTCTCGCAGGCCGAGAGCGTCACTAGCCGCGTGCCGTGCAGGTCCAAGCCGAGCGCTTCGTACGCAGATAAGATCCCGTCGTCGTTGGCGGCGCGAGCGTTGGCGCCCGCCAGGGCCAGGCCGGAACGCACGAACGGGTCGTCGACGCGCGGCAAGACGGCGCGCAGTAGGTCGCTTTGCGCGTCCACGGCGGGGCCCTTATTTTGCGGAACGTAAAAGCCGTGCGTCGCGATGTGCAAGACACGCGGACCGTGCAAATTGAGCAGCGCGCGGGGGGTGGCGTCTCGACCCGAAACCAGCTGCGCGTTGCCGAGCGCATTCGCGACTGCTCGCCCCTCGAGTGCGGTTCCCGGCAAAGGCGCGAACAAGTCGTCGGTCAGCGACAGCGAGCGCTCGTCTGCCGCCGGGGCTGCCGCTTGGCCCGGGCTCTGCACGTCGAAATCCGGGTTCGCCACCACGAACGGCGCGCTCGGCTCGGGGCTCCGGGCGGCAAAGCGCGTCAGGTCTCGGCCCGAGCCCAAGAACGAAAACAAGTAGCGCTCGACCAAATATTCTCCGTGGGCGCCGGTCAGCGCGGCGAAGGGCAGCGTCGCGAGTGCGCCGTCGGTCGACAGAAAGAGCTCGTGCGCGCCGCCCAGCTGCCCTTCGACCGGATCGAAGACCGCCTTGGACACCGCGCGCGCTTCGGCGCGCGGATCGGGGTGCGATTTATCTTGGATCTTCTTCCGAAAGGCGAGGACCGCCTGATCGATCGCTTCACTCGGACCTAGCTTGACGAAGCCGAGTGCGTTATCGGAGCGCAGCACGTACGCGGCGTACTCCGGTTTAGCCCAGCGTTCCGAAGACTTCTTGGCGGTGATTCGAAACGGATAATACTTCACGTATTCGACCAGCGCGGTGTGCGGAGGCAGCGCGCGTGCCACGTCCGCCCGAGTCAGTGGCGCGCTGGCGCTGCGAAACGTTTCGCTCTTTTCACTCAGGCTACGCTCCAGGCCGAGCAAATCTGCGCGCAGGCTGATCTCTTTGGCTAGCGCCTCCGGACCGCGTGCTCCGCCGAGCAGGTAGCTCGCGAGCAGGGCGCGGCGCTCCGAGATCTGGGTCAACAGCGCGTGCGACGCGGCATCGTCGCTGCCGGACAAGAGCGCGGAGTCACCCGCCAGTTGGTCGAGTAACCGACCTTTACGCCGGAGCACGGTCCGATACGCAATATCAGCGAGCGTGCCGTCGCCCGGGTGCGCGTCGAGATGCAGCGAGAGCGTGTAGTTTGTCTCACCGTAGAGGGACGCGTAAACCGCGCGCCGCTGCGATTCACTGCCCGAAGCGAGCTGGGCCGCTAGGTACTTTTCGCGGATCTCCGCGGCCTCGGCCAAGGCGGGGGTGGCTTTGGCGAAGTCCCCGAGGCCGGCCTCGATTCCCGCTAGATTGAGCAGATCCTGGGCCACATCGGGATGATCGGCGCCGAGCGTCTTTCGCTCGATGACGAGCGCCCGTTGCACCTCCGCCTCCGCCTCTTTCAGCTTGCCTTGGTAAACCAGCTCATTGGCAATGTCTGCGTGCAGCGTGGCAACGCTCGGGTGCTCGGGACCGTACACGCGCGAGTAAATCAAAAGTGCGCGTCGGTCGTAGTCCAACGCCTTATCGGGTTGATCGACGGCATCGTAGTGCGAAGCAAGCGCGCTCAGGGCGCTCGCGTAACCGCCGGAGCTGGTCGACACCTGAGCCTCGATGTCTCGCACTCGGATCAGCAACGCCTCGGCCGCCGCGTCCTGGTGCTGAAGCGCGTGCACTTTGGCGAGCACCCGGAGGGGCTTCGACAGAGACGGGTGCTGCTTACCGTACAGCGTTTCGTACGTAGCGATGGCGGGCTCGACGACCGCCTGGGCGGCGGGGAAATTGCCCTCCAACAGCAGCAGGCTCGCCAAGTTGGTGCGAGCCAAGGCCACGTCCGGGTGGGTTTCGCCGAGCGCGCGCGTGGAAATGGAAATGGCCGCGCGAAAACCCTCCTCCGCCTCTCGGTAACGGCCGGCCGCCACGAACACCTCGGACAGGTTGTTCGCCGCAAGGCCGACCTCGGAGCTGTCTGGGCCCTTTGCGGCGCGATACATGCCGAGCGCGCTCTCGAAGAGCTTCTCCGCCTTGGCGTATTCGGCGCGCTCCAGCGCTACCGCGCCCAAGTGCTCGAAGGCCAGCGCCACCGTGGCCGGGTTGGGATTTTGGGTTTGCTGCAGAATGGCCAGCGCGCGCTGGGCGCTCTCAGCGGCGCGATCCATTTGCCCAAGTTGGCGATAAACGCTGGCCAGGCCGGTGAGGGACTGCGCGACGTCGGCGTGGTTCGGTCCGAGCGCCGCCTCGCGGATCGCAAGCGCACGTTCGAATGCCGACTGTGCGCCCGTCACGTCGCCGGATAACAGGAGCGCGCGCCCATAGTTGTGCCATGACGTTCCGGTTAGCGGGTGGCCCGCTCCGAACGCGGCTTGCGCCACCGTGAGCACTTGCTTGCGGAGTGGCAGCGCCTCCCGCGCTTGGCCCCGCGCCTCGAGCAGGCTCGCGAGGGCCGCCATCGCGCCTGCTGTGTTCGGGCTATCGACTCCAAGGCTCGCGCTCCACGCGCTCAGCGCATCCCGATAACGGGCCTCCGCCCCCGCCCGATCCCCCAAGCGTTCGAGGTAGCTTGCGAGCAAGTTCGCGGCCTCGCCATAGTCAGCAGTCTTGCGCGCTGTGCTCGTATCGTTCTGCGAAAGGGCGCGTTCCAAGACTTGCTTGGCCGGCTGGAGCTGCCCGGCGTCCCCCTGCGCGCGCGCTTGCGCGACCTCCGCGTGGAGAGCGGAGGCCTCTTCCGCGTGAACGGCGCCCGTTGCGCTCAACAAACAGAAAATCACCAGGAGCCGAGCGCCCGTCAGGCGGAAGAATTCCGCGCAGGCGAGACTGAGACTGAGACTGAGACTGAGACTGAGACTGAGACTGAGACTGAGACTCAGACCTGAGTTCACTCCGGGGAGCCCCGGTCCACGCTCGTTACCGTACAAAGCGAGGCACAGAAACCACAGGCCCGCCTGAAGAAGGAAGGGCGAGAAATGTTTTGATTTGTGTTATGTTGAAGGGTTGCCGACTCAGGGGCGCTGTGTGGCACGGCGCGCGGTAATGCACGGGCGCGCGCGGCCAGGTGATGGGTCGAACGCGAACGCGATGTCGGCCGCCATGAATCGCCGTTGCTCGCCCGCCAGGCGCGGGTCCGTCGCCGAACCTTGGAAATGTTGGAAACAATCGGCGCCGAGACCACTGTTAATTCGGCAAGTGGAATCCGCCGTCCGGCGCAAATTCAAGTGGTAACGGCCGGAATACCAGCGTGCAAATGACCGATCACAAAAAGTCACAAAAACGGAACGGCGACCTCGCGGACGTCGTGGTGAAACGGTCACCAAGAGAATCTACGAATAGCGAAGGATTTGCCGGCGGCCAATTTTGTAGATCGCATGGCCCCCATTGCCGGTGAAGTGCTCAGCACTCGATGTCCCTACCTATGCACAGCGGCAACCGTTTCCCCGAGACCCGTTTAGAATCGGCCGATCCGTTCGCCATGCAGCTGGCCCTGTCGCGTGTCCACGCGCGGCTAGTGCCGATGCGGCGTGTGGCCGGTGAGTACGAGATCCATCCTGGCGCGGAGGCCTGGTTCGAGCTTCCAGCCGGCCGTGGCCTGGCCGGTTACGGCCTCGGGCGAGCGCTGCGCATGTTGCTCGACGTCCTGCGCGGTCTGACCGCGCTGCATGACACGTTTGCGGCCTCCGGCGTGCCCTTCGCCCATGGCGAAGTCACGCTGAGCCAATTTCGCGTTGATCCGGAGGGCGTCTGCCGGTTGGTTCCGCTCACCGCTCGTCATTCTTCGGAGGGTGGCGGCACGCTTGATCCGGCCGTAATCGGCCACTTGGCGCCCGAGCGGTTGCTCGGCGAAACGCTCGACGCGCGAGCCGATGTCTTCAGCGCCGGCATCCTGCTCTGGGAGGCGCTGGCCGGTCGCCGCCTGTTCGAGGAAACCACGGCGGACGCCATCGTTGACCGGCTGATGGCCGAAAAGCTGCAGATGCCGAAGCTGCCTCCTGAGCTCGCCTGGGCCATTCCGCTGAAGTCGGTAGCCGCGCGCGCGCTCGCGGTCGATCCGCACCAGCGCTTCTCCGATTGCGCGGAGCTCGCGACCGCGATCGCCATCGTGGCACGTGAGCGCGTGGCGACCCACGCAGAAATCGCGAATTTCTTTGGCGCGCCCGCGCGCTCGATCGAGCGGCGCGCGCGAGATTCGGTGCGTCCGAGCGCTGAAGAATCGAGCATGACACCGGCCTTGCTCGTGCCCTCGTCCGGGCCGCGCTCGCAGCGTGGCGAATCGTCGGTCGTCACCAGCGCCGCCCGCGAGCGCGCGGTACCGAGCGAGAGTCAGACCTTCTCCGCGGTCGGCGCGCCGTCGTCGCGCCGCGCCAAGCGCTCGACGCTGGCTCCGCTCGGGTCCTCTTCGACCCGTCCGTCGCGGCCACCGACGCGGCCCTCCAGCCCACCCGACACGGCGGATGTGGAGGCGGGCACCCAAGCCGCTTCGGACCCAAGCTTCACTCCCGAGCCGCGCGCTCTCCGCCCTTCGTCCATGCCTCGCGGCGCGCAAAGGTCGCCGTTTAGCGCGCTGCTCATGCCGCCGCTCGATCCGCTGCCGAAGATCGCAGGCGAGCTCGAGCTGGAAACCGGTCCCGCGTCGCGCACGGAAGACACGACTCAATTCAAGGCCACGGAGTTGGCCGGCGCGCTGTCTCTCGAGGCCGCTCGCGGATTGCAAGATGCCTCGCCCGCGAAGAGCCAGGCCGGCGAACCGCTCGACCCGGCCTCATCGCAGAAGCCCATCGGCATCGCGGTGAGCGAGCTTGCCGCCCCCTCAGTGCGCGAGCCCGCGGGAGCCGAGCCCGACGCGGCTCCGAACTCCGCATCCGACGCCCCTCGCCTATCGACCGCGCCACGCTCCTCGCGCCTCCCTCCTCCCCTGCCTGCCTACGCGCAGGTCCCCAGTTTCCCCTCCACCTCGCCAGAATCTGCGCCCAGCTCCAAGTCCACGTTTTCAGCGGTCGTCGCTCCGATGTCGGCAGCCGTCGAGCGGGGGCCAGTCGCCCGGGTCGATCAGGGGCTGCCGCGTCACACATCGGGCCGAAAGTTGTGGACGGTACTAGCCATCGCTTCGGTCACGGCGGCTCTTGCGGTCGCGGCGCTCACGCACGGTAGCTCTTCGCCGAGCTCGGCGCCCACCATCACGCTCGCCGCAGCACAACCCGCGCGCGCCTTAGCAAGCGTTGCACCGTCGGACCATTCGAGGCGCCCGCTGCCGCCCGCGGCAAGCGCAGCGCCCGCAGCCGCTGCCGGCGGCAGCTCGCCGGCCAGCACTGGCTCAGGCAAGGCGAGCGACACGCATTCTTCGCCGCACAGCGGCAAGTCTTCGGGCCCAAACAAGGCCCGCCCCGGGGAAAAAGATTACGGGATCTGACCTGCCGGTGAGCGGAAGCGCGATCAGCCAGGTGCCGCGCTCGGCGCAGACAAGCGAGCGACCAATTCGCGGACTTGCTACACGGGCCGCCCGAAGCTCACCATGGGGGCGATCTTGGCTCGCACGGGGGCATCGCGCGCGGCTGAGTTACCGGAGTGCTAAGCGCACGCGAAGGCCGCCCCATCGAACTGTTTGAAGTTGATGGGGCCGCTGCGCTCTCTCACTCACGACGGGCGCGCTCGGTGCGCAACCCTCCGGCGCATTTCAGGTGCTTGCTGAGCCTTTGCCTTGGACGCTGGCACTGGCCTCCACGGACACGCTGATGCTGGCGCTCGCCTCGCCCGCTACCCGGAACGATTCGCCAAAGCACTGCACGCCTTGCACGCCGACGTCGGCCACGGCGCCAATCGTGGCGCCGGTATTGCGCGCCAGCGTGACGATCGGCTTTTCCAAGGCAATCGTCAGCGCGAAGGCGTCCTTTACGTCGCCGATGTGGGCATTGATCGCAGCGTACAGGTCGGCGTCACCGTCCACGACCAGCGTCGCGGTCGAGTGGCAGCTGGCCTTGGCGCTCGCTTTGCCCTGGCAAGAAGCGTGGCAATCCGCGCTCCCTTCGCAATCCAGCTTCCCAGTACAGGTGGGAGCGCTGGCTTCGCCCGTGCACGTGCCATGGCACTCGCCTTTGCAATCGGCCTTGCCGGGAGCGTAGGTGCACTTGCCGTTGCACTTCCCCGTGCAGCTAGCCGCTGCCGTAGCCGCGCACGAGCCTGTGCAGTCTGCCGAACAACTGCCGGTGAACTCGCCGGTGCACTTCGCATCGCAGCTGCCACTGGCCTTACCTTCGCAGGTGCCTTCGCACTTGCCGCTGCACGCAGCCGATGAATCGGCGCCGTCGCACTTGCCTTTACAAGTGCCGTCACAACTGCCGCTGAAGTTCGCCGTGCAACCCGCGTCGCAGCTCCCAGTCCACTTCAGGTCCGAGCAGCTGCCCGTGCACTGACCCTTGCAACTGACGGCGGCATCCACCGTGCACGTGCCCTCACAGGTTCCGGTGCAATCCACGCTCGGCGCTTGCACGTCGCACTCGGCGGCGCAGGAGCCATTACACTCCACGACCAACTTGCCCGGGTCGCACTTGGCTTCCACGTCGCAGTCGACGTCGACCTTGCACTCTCCTTCGCAGTCGACCTGCGCCTGCACATCTGCGCGGCAATCCGCTTTTACCTCTAGGGAGACGGTCACGCCTGCATCAAGCGCACTTTTGACGCGCTTGTTGAGTACCGCGCAGGCTTTCGCGGTGTCAGTTTGCGTGGCGTCTTCACCCAAGTCCGAGTTGATGGCGTTGCATACTGCGAGCCATTTGCCTTCTACCTCGAGCGCGCGGATGTTCAGGGCGCCGGCCGCTTCGCCGTAAGCCTTGAGCGTCGCCTGCGCGCGGACGGTCGTATCGAGCCCATTACAGGATACCGGCGTGCCGGTGCCGTCCGTCGCGCCACAACCTGCAGCGGTGAGCAGCGTGAGCAGCCCGGTGGCGACAACCGCCGTGAGCGCGCGCTTGTATTTTAAAGGTGAGTTGGTCTTCATGGTGCTGACTTCCTAATGCGCGGTGACAAGGAGCCGGAGGGCGCCACGACCGGAACAGGTGTGGCGAGGCCGGCGGTGTTAAGAGGCTGAATTCGTCGTCGAGCTTCGCTCGTTCCCGCCTCAGCGGAAAGCGGGCCAAGCTGCCTTAGGTGTAACCATCGAAAATTGCGTGAGTATCGGGAGGCGATCGTCAGACGTACCCGGAGCTCAAAGCATGCGTTTGGCCAGTAGCGCCAATGTGCGCGGGTCGCGCACTCGGCGTCGAAGGCCCGCAAACGATCCATGCAAGTCCGCGGGCTGGATGCGCTGCGCGTGGGGCAGATCCACGTCGCGCACGCGCTCCAAGACCGAGCGCGCGAACGGCTCGTCGTCCACTAAAACCACGAGTTCGAAATCTTTGTCGTCCTCCAGACTGCGGCCATTCAGGTTGGTCGAACCGTGGATCGAGTAGCGGGCGTCGAACACGGCCATTTTCAGATGGTTGAAGTGATTTTGATACTCGTACACTTCTATCCCGCAGGCCAAATAGCCCTCGTACTCGTGCTCTTGAGCGTCCTGGCTAAAGGAGTTGTCGTTGTGGCGGCCGGATGGCACCACGAGCACGACCGACAGGCTGGGCTGGGCGGCCTTCGCGGCACACAGCGCTTCGACGATCGCGGGATGATAAAGGTAGGGATTTTCTATGAAAATCGAGCTCCGCGCTTCACGGATCAGCCGTAGGTAAAGCTGCCGCACCGCGTTGGGCTTCTCATCCGGCTCGTTGCGGTGAATGCTGGCGCTTGCGATGGGCATGCCGCGAGGAGGTGCGCGCTCGTGCATGGCGGTGATCGGCGGGTAGTCCTCCCCTCCGTCGAGGACCCAGCGCTCGTGGAACGCGGCATCCAACTCGAGCGCGAGCGGACCTTCGAAGCGTGTCAGGCTGTCGTGCCACTTCCACCACGGCTCGGGCAGACGCGCGAGCTTGCGTTCTAGGCCCTCGTCCTGGGCATCCTTTCCCGGGTCGAAGGCCACGTGAAACATGTACTGCGCGCCGATATTGGCGCCGCCGCACCAAGCGACCCGTCCGTCGATCACGACCAGCTTTCGATGGTCGATGTGCATGTCGTCGATCGAGATCGCGCCCCGGATCTGCTGAGCGACCGAATGCAGCCGCTCGTCCGCCACTTTTACCTCTGCGTCGTAATCGATATTCGTGTCTTGCACGCGCACGCCCGCCGCCGTGAGCATTTGGCACAGCGGCTTCGTGTCGGTTGGGTCGTAGTCGATATCTGGATCGTGCTTCATCATCTCCTTTTCGCCGGTCGAGAACGGGTCGCCCATGGCCGTTTTTTCCATGTTGAGCAGGACGCGCACATCCAAGCCTGCGCGGGCGCGCTCCGCCAAAGCGGCGGCGATCTCTTGCCCGACCGGGTCGCGGAAGAAGAGAAAGATCGAGACGTGGATCACGCGCTCAGCCGCGGCGATGTCTCGCAGCAGCGCAGGCAAAATACGCTGGCCGTCGACGATGAGCTCTGCATGATTCTGCGCCATGGCTGCGATGATAGCCGACCGACGCGCGCTGCCGAGCCGCTTTTCCGCCTCGCTGTCGGCCGGACAGCGATACCTCCCTTGCCCGATCCAGGCGCGGCGAGATGCATCGGCCGCCAGAGCGGTCGACTCAGCCATTGCGGGCCCTGAGCTTCGACGGCGCCCGCGATAGCCACTCTTCGCCTTCACGAGTCGTGCTCTACTGGGGCGCGTGCGGTTGACCCAAGGTGAAAACCACCTGATCTCGGAGCGGGATGGCCTAGTGGTGTGTCAGATCTGGGCTCGACCGGATCTCAGCTCCGAGCACGGCGCGCAAAATGCGCAACAGATGGTCTCGTTCCTGATGGATGTGGTGCTGAAAGCCGGCAGCACTTACCGCGGCATGATCTTCGACGTTCGGCGCGGTCCGCCCGTATTTGGCCCCAAAACACGCGACGTACTGAGCGGGCTCTTCGCACGCAGCGTCGAGCGGCGCATGTCGGTCGCCATCCTAACGGGCGAGTCGGCCACGCAAGTCCTCCAGTTTCGCAGCTTGTGCTCGCCAGCGCCCACCCTGACGCGCGTCTTCGACAACGAACCCTCCGCCGTGCAATGGCTCCGCACCGTGCCAACGCCGCGCACTTCACGAGACAAGTGAAGGCGCCTCTGGCGCCTTCACTTGAGGGTGGTCACGTCGCCAGTAGCGTTGTCCAAGAAGGTGTTCCCGGTGACGTAGTCGGTGCTGTCGGTTCGGGCTTTTTGCAGGCCCCAGCCAACGGAGTGGCTGACGGTGGAGTTATTCATCGTGAGCGGCCCGCGCGCGACGATGTTCGCGCCGTCGCTCGCGCCGGCTGAATCGACCACGGTGTAGGCCAGCACGGCCGAGCCGCCCGTTTCCACGATCAAACCGTTCCAATTGCCGACGGTGGAGTACGGCGTCGTATCCTCGATGAATTGCACTTTCGCGGTCGGCGAGCCCGAGGCCCGGAGTGAGCCCCCGCTTTGCACGCGGAGGGTGGTGTTCACCAGGAAGCGCAGCACGGTGCCGGGCTGAAGGTTCAACGTGCCCCCCGACTCGATCGTAAAGCCGCTCAGTACGTAGGGCCCGGCGCCCGCGGGCCACGAGCCGGTCAGCGTCGAGGTGCCGTAACACGCAACGTTGGTTCGAGGCTCTCCGCTGACTACCGTGTCGGACGGCAGGGTCATCAAGAAGCCGCAGGACACCGACAACGGGTTTGGGGTAAAGGTTGAAAAATGCGGCAGCGAGTTCACGTCGATACCTTGTGAGTCCGACGTGAACGAGCCACTTCCGGTGAGTTGCACCCCCCAGCCCGCCGCCTTGGTGAGCTTCAGGTGGTCGATCATCAACGGTGCGTCGGTCGCGATCGAAAGCGCGCCAAAGGGCACGTAGTCCAGAGGGGGAATCATGCGCTGCTTGGTCCAACCCATGCTCCGCAGCTCGAGGTACGAAAGACGAAGGCCAGTCCCGCCATTCAGATTCAGCCGGCCACCGCTCGCGTGCCCGTTGTCGGAAGGAACGATGCTGCATACGCCCGCGTCTTGCTCGCAGGGCAAGCCTTGAAACACGATCGGCTCGGCGCTGGTCCCGAGGGCGTGAACGGTGGCACTGCCGAAATCGAGCAAGGTCTGATGCCTGATTTGATAAATCACTCCCGGATCGATGGTCACGGTCACCGGGGCCCCGCCCTTGTTTCCGTTCACGTCCAAGAGCTGTCGGTATGGCACTCCGAGGTTCCGGAGAGTGACACTCGAATCGAAGCTGCTGAAGCCCACCTCGATCAGATCGAGCTTGTTCCCTTTGAGACTGCTATCCGGCGGCACGCCCGCGCCTTGGGCCGCGGTCGCGATGAGCGGTACGCCCGCCGAGCCCGAAACGAGAAGGCCTGCGCTACCTTCGGTAAAGCCCGCCGAGCGCACGCCGTTGCCCCCGGAATTCAACACCTGCACGCCCTGCACGAGCACCGGGGTCTCGAGCACCAACTCCGCGTCGCTGGTCGTCGCGCTGCCGCTCGCGCCACCGCCACCGCCGCCACCGCCGCCACCACCGCCACCTGTCCCGGTACTGGCGCTCAGCCCACTGCCACCGTCGCTGATCAAGACGTTGCGCAGCACGCTTCGAGCATCTACGTTGCGCCGGAAGAGCAGGCCGCCCCAGTACCCCGCCGCGTCAGTCTCGCCGCAAAATTTGATGGGCCGCGTCGCCGTACCCAACGCGCTGATCTTCGGATGGCTATTTTCCCAGCCAAATTCGACCATCCCTTTGGCGCCGACGATGATCTTCGTGCCAGGCTTGATCGTCAATGTCGGCTCATTCTTGACGATCAGCCCGCCGGGCAGATAGATGACGCCGCTCCAGGTCGTGTCTTGCGTAATCGGTCGAGTGACGACCGTGGCGCCCGTGATATTGCGGCTGCCACAGTCTAACGCTTCGTGAACCAGCTCCACAGGCCCGCTGTCGGGCTGGCCGCCCTCGCCGAGCTCGGCTGCGCCGGCACTGCTTTCACCGGCGGAACCGGCCAAGCTTTCGCTCTCGCCACTGGCGCCGCCTTCGTTCACCGGGGGGCCGTCGCCGCCTGACCCACCCGCGACCAGACATTGCCGGCCGACCGCCTCTGTCCCGGGTCCGCAGCTCAACTCATCACTACCGGAGCAGGCGACACCAACGAGTGCGCTCGCGCTGAATACAACCCAGTACGAACGCTTCATTGTTTTCTCGATAACTGATGCCTTGCATGTCTGCAACCGGCGCGGGCCGCGCGCCAAAAAAAGCCGATGTCACGCGCGATGCGGGGAGGTTTCGGGAGTGCTCGGCGGTCCCTGGCCGCAGGAACCGCGATGGCCGACAGATTCGTGCCTGGCGGCGCATGCCGCGTACACTACGCGGATGAGCATTTTTGGTCGCGCGCTCGCGGCGCGACAGGTGTCTGAGCAAGGCCGGCGCTTTGTATTCGTCCCATACGACCAGTTGAGCGACGCCATCGGGCCACTCTCGAGAGAGCCGGCGCGTGAGCTGGGCGTGGTCGTCGTCGAATGCCCCGAGAAGGCCGGACGGCGCCCCTATCACCAGCAGAAGCTCGCGCTGGTTCTTACGAATCTACGTCACTTCGCCCTCGAGCAAGCGGCGCGCGGTATTGCCGTGCGCCACGTGGTGGCGCCGTCTTACGCGCAGGCGCTCAGCGCGCTCTCGCCCGCCCTTGGCCAGATCCGCGTCATGAGGCCGGCAGAGCGCGAGCTGCGCGTAGAGCTCGCGCCGTTGCTCGAGACTGGCGCGCTCGTGCAGCTCGAGCACGAGGGGTGGCTGACGAGCGCAGCGGACTTCAGCGCCGCACAGGCCGGCCCCCCTTGGCGCATGGACGCCTTCTACCGGTACGTTCGGCGGCGCTTGAACGTGCTCATGGTCGGCGGCAAGCCGCTTGGCGGCCGCTTCAGCTTCGATACCGAGAATCGCCGGCCCTGGCGCGGCCAGCCCGAACCGCCCAGACCCCCGACATTCCAGGTCGACGAGATCACCTCGGAGGTCTGCGAGCTCGTGCGTACGAAGTTTGCTCGACACCCGGGTGCATTGATGCCCGCTCAGCTGCCAGCGTCGCTCGAAGACGCGGAAGAGCTTTGGGCGCGCGCAAAGGCAGGCTGTCTCGAGCATTTCGGCCCCTTCGAGGACGCGATGTCCACGCGTTCACGCGCGCTCTTCCACACCCAGATCTCGATGCTGTTGAACCTCCAGCGACTTTCGGCGGCGCGTGTGGTGCGCGAGGTCGCCGCACTGAGCGATGTTCCGCTGCCGAGCAAGGAGGGCTTCGTCCGACAGGTGCTCGGCTGGCGGGAGTACATGAGGCATGTCCACGACGCCACCGACGGGTTTCGCGTCATTCGAGGGCAAGCACAGCCACGTGCCAGTGCCCCTGGCGACGGGGGCTATGGCGCGTGGCGCCAAACGCCTTGGCAGGAGGCGGTGCTGAGTGACGGTGGCTCGAAGACCTCCGTGCTCGGAGCGGAGCGGCCCGTGCCGCCCGCATACTGGGGCGCGCGTTCCGGACTACGCTGCCTCGACGAGGTGATCGCTACCGTCTGGGAGCAAGGCTACAGCCATCACATCACGCGGCTGATGGTGCTCTCGAACATCGCCATGTTGCTGGACGTGTCGCCGCGCGAGCTGAGCGACTGGTTCTGGGTCGCTTACGTGGATGCTTACGACTGGGTCGTGGAGCCCAACGTGCATGGCATGGGCACCTTTGGGCTCGGAGATCTGATGACCACCAAACCGTACGTCGCCGGGTCAGGTTACATCCATCGAATGAGCGACTACTGCGAAGGCTGCCGGTTCGATCCAAAGACGACCTGTCCGCTTCCTGGGCTGTATTGGGCCTATCTAGGGCGCCACCGCAATGCGCTCAGCCAAGTCGACCGTATGAGGCTGCCTCTTTTGGCGGAGTCCCGCCGTTCGGAAACACAAAGACAGAGTGACCGGCAAGTGTTCGGCAAGGTCTCGAAATGCCTCGAGCGCGGGGAGGAGCTCACGCCCGACCAGCCAGACCTGATCGCGTGATTCAGGCTGTCTTTTGGCGGCCGACTTTTCGCCGAAACCTTCCTTCGTGCAGCGTGCGGGTTTCTGCGAGCTTCAAGTGACCGCTACCCACCCTGACTTCGTCGCGTCGAATCACCCAAGGAGGGCTCGGGCGTGGCGCGTCAGCCGTGCAGTCCATTCATGGCTCCTGTGCTCCATGCTGTCGGCCTGCAGTCAGGACGGCGGCGATGCGTTTGCCCCTCCGGTCCGCGGGACGCCAAGCGCGACGACCGCCGAGGTGTTGGAGATTGGCACTGAGGCTTGGCAGCGCGCGCCCGCCGCGCAGCGTGCGGCGCACATCAAGTTAGTCCAGGCCACGAGCGGGCCCGAGCTGGCGCTCGTCGACACCCGGCCCGGCGTGCTCTCCGGCTGGCACGAGCCAATGGCGTTCCGCGCAACCTTCGAGCGCGGTCGAGTGTCGCTGGTGACCGCGAGCGGCGACGATACGCCGAGCTTGCCCGTCGAGCTCGCGGCCGAAGCGTGGGGCTGCGAGGGCGAGATGAAAGACGTCCCGCCGACGTCCATGCTGTCGAACGCCGATCGGCCGGGCAGCGTTTCCTACGCCCACGTCGGGTTCGATGAATGGTACGTGTTCGGGGCGGCTGGCCTCGAGCAAGGCTTTACCGTTCGCGAGCTCCCAGCCTGCGTCCGGCGCGGTCAAAAACTACGCATTCGCTTACGGTTCTCCGCTACCGAAGGCGCCCTCGCCGAAGTCAACGCGGACGGCAGCGCGGCCCTGCTCACCACCACTGGGCGCCGGGGCGTGCACTACGGAGATCCGTTCGCGGAAGACGCAGCGGGAGTCGAGCATGCCGTGCGCATCACCGTCGGCCAGGCGCTCGCGCTGGAAATCGACGCCGCGAGCACGACCCTACCGTTGGTCGTGGACCCCTTGGCCTGGAGCGATCGGCAAAAATTTACGTCGAGTGACGCGCAGCTAGGCGGCTTTGCCGCCAATGATTTTTTTGGCTACGCGGTCGCTGTGTCTGGCGACACGGCCATCGTGGGCGCCTACGGCGATCGCAACAAAGGCAGCAACGCGGGCGCCGCCTATATTTTCACGCGCGTGCCGCTGACCGTACCGGGCATCGGTAGTCGCTGGGCGCAGCAGCAAAAACTGTTCGCGAGCGACGCCGCCGCCAACGATTTTTTTGGCTTCTCGGTCGCGATCTCAGGAAACACCGCCCTGGTCGGGGCGTATGGCCGCGACGACGTCGCGCCGGACTCGGGCGCGGCTTACGTCTTCGTGCGAAGCGGCAGCACCTGGACTCAACAGCAAAAGATCGCGCCGGGCGACTTGGGACCCAAGTCGGAATTCGGTTTTGCCGTAGCGCTGACCAGCGATACCGCGCTGATCGGGGCGCCGCTGCAAGGGAGCGCCTCGCTAGTCGAGGTCGGCGCCGCCTACGCTTACGGCACCAGCGGCGCGGCTTGGAGTCAGCCGCAAAAATTTGCTCCACCCGCCGGCGCACTCCAAGCGAACCTGCACTTTGGATCCGCGTTGGCGATCTCCGGCAACACCATGGCCATTGGACGGGACAACGTCGGGGCGGGAGGCGTCGATTGGTTCACTCGGTCCGGCACGTTTTGGAGTAGCTCAGGTGCCGGGGTCAGCTCGAGCGTGCCGCACTTCGGCTCGGCGCTCGCCATGACCGATGTCGCCACCGCAATCGGCGCCTACGGTGATCCGAGCAAGGGCACCGAGGCGGGCTCGGTCAGCATCACGACCACGGTCGCCCCGCATCCGCTCGCCGTCATTACCGCGAGCGATGCCGGAGCGACCGATCACTTCGGGATCGCGCTCGCCGCCTTCGGCAGCACGCTGATGGTGGGCGCGCCGAACGACGACGATACCTGTTTTTATCAGAGCACTCCCAAGTGCGGCACCGACTCGGGCGCCGTGTACGTGTACACGGCGAATGGAACGAGCTTCACTCAACAGCAGAAGATCAAAGGCTCATACAGCACTGTCGGTGAGCATTTTGGCGCTTCGCTCGTACTCTCGAACTCGTTCGCGCTCGTCGGCGCGCCCAATCGGGGAGACTACGCGGCCAGCCAAGGTGCGGTTTGGTCCGAACAATACGGGCTATCGATGGCCTCGCCGTGTACGAACAATGAAGCCTGTGCCACCGGCTACTGCGTCGAGGGGGTGTGCTGCGAAAGCGTCTGTAACCTGCCCTGTCAGTCCTGTCTGGCGGCACTGAAGACACCGCCCGGCATGTACGGGAACGCGGTCACGGGGCGCTGCGGTGAAGTCACAACCAATACCGACCCCAAAGACGGTTGTCCGGCCACTGGAACGATCTGCGGAACTACCGGCATGTGCGGGGGTAAAGGCTTGTGCTCGGCCGCACCGAGCGGCACTCAATGCGGCAGCGGCGCGCCAATCTGTTCGTCCCCCACCAGCTACTCCGTGGCCAGCAGCTGCCTGACCACGACCCTGTGCGCTCCGACGCCGATCCCTTGCAACTCAGGTTATGCTTGCAAGGCGGGCGCGTGCAAAACCAGCTGTGTCGGAAACGACGATTGCGACAGTGCCCGAGGCTTCAAATGCCTGTCCGGTGCGTGCAAGCAGCCCGCGGGCACCGCGTGCTCCGCCGATAGCGACTGCGCCACCGGTACGTGTGGCTTTGGCGCTTGCTGCGTGCCGATTCCTCCCTTCGGTTGCGCCACACCGCCCGGCGCGCTGTGTGTCACTGACGATGAGTGCTTCGGTCACCATTGCAGCGACGGCGTGTGCTGCGACAGCGCCTGCAAGGGTCCTTGCGAGGCGTGCGGTCTACTGGGCACCGAAGGCGTGTGCACGCCGGTGAAGAACGATCCCGGCGACCCACCGGGCCTGTGCTCGCCTATCGGCGGCAGTGCGGGAGAAGCGGGCGCTGGCCCGGGTCCGGGCGGCGGTGGCGGTGGCGGCACCGTCGACGGAGCCGCGGGCGTCGCTTCGGGAGGTGCCGGCGCCGGGGGCACACCACAGGCCGTGGGCGGCAGGGCCATCGGCGCCGGCAGCAGCGCCGGTGGCGAAGCCGGCAGCGCGGCGAACGCGGGTCAGATTGACGGCGCACTGCCCTGCATGCCGGCGTGTGCGGCGGGCGAAGTGTGCAGCGCGGGCAATTGTGAGGACCAGCGCGTCACGGCCTGCGGTTGCCGGGTGGCCGGTAGCCCCGCGACACCTGCACCAAAATGGGCGCTGCTCGGTCTGCTCGTACTCGGCGCGGTGCGTCGGCGCCCGCGCTCACGGAGAGCGGCCTGAGCCCGCCCTTTCACCACGTGGCGCGTCGGTCCTACCCCTTGTCCCTGTGCCTGATGTTGCTAACGCCATCAGCCGGCTGCAGTGCGCCGGATGCCGGCTCCGTGCCGTCTCCGGCCGCGCTGACGCGCACGAACGCCGCCGTTCCCCCGCGCATTGGCAACGACGCTTGGCAGAAGCTCAGTGCGGCGGATCGAGCAGATCGCATTCAGCTGCTGCAGGCGAGCGCGGGGCCGGAGTTTGCGATTGAGCAGACCGAGCCGGGGGCGTGGTCCGGGCGGCTCTTGGACATGGCGTTGAGCGCCGTCTTCGCACGCGGCCGCGCATCCGTCAGCGCCAGTGCCAAGGGTGCAGAGAACGAGGCGATCGAGCTTGCGGCCACGGCGTGGGGGTGTGACGGCGCGATGACCGAGCTCGCCGAAGCAACGCCGATCCCACAGCTCCAGGCGAGCGAGGTTTTGTTTGCGCACCCCGGGCTCGACGAGCGATATGCACTCGGACCAGCGGGCCTGGAGCAGGCGTTCGTCGTTCGCCAACTACCAAAGTGCGTAAAAGCCGGCAGAAAGCTCAAAGTTCGCCTGCGCTTCGCGGCGCGCGGTAACTCCACGGTGGACTTGAACGCCGCCGGCACCGAGGCCGTTCTCTCAACCGCAGGACGGCGCGGCGTGCACTACAGCGATGCGTTCGCACGCGACGCGGCGGGCGTGGAGTGCGCCGTGCGCATCCTGAACGACGAGGCGTTGACGCTCGAGATCGACGCCGCCGACGCGGCCCTGCCGCTGCTCATCGATCCGCTGATCTGGGACATTCAACAGAAGATCCTGGCGGGCGCGTTCAACCCGCCGTCTTACGCGCCCAATGACTTTTTCGGACACGCCGTCGCGGTCTTCGGCGACACCGCGTTGATCGGAGCTTACGGCGACCGCCAGAAGGGACTCGATGCGGGCGCGGCCTATGTCTTTACGCGGGTTGCCGGGGCGCCCGGCGTCGGGACACGCTGGACCCCCCAACAAAAACTCACCGCCGGCGACGGGTCGCCCGGTGACTTCTTTGGCAGCGCAGTTGCGATTTCCGGAAACACCGCGCTCATTGGCGCCTACGGCGATGACGATAAGGGCAGCGCTTCGGGCTCGGCGTACGTGTTCGTGCGGAGTGGAAGTAGCTGGACGCAGCAGCAGAAACTCGTAGCGAGCGATCTCGGCGTTAGCTCCGAGTTCGGGTTTGCGGTCGCTTTGGCCGCAGACACGGCCATCGTGGGAGCGCCCTTGCAGGCCGGGTCGGTCGCGGAGCTCGGCGCGGCCTACGCCTTTGGGCGCACCGGGACCACCTGGAGCCAGCAGAAGAAATTCACGCCAAGCGCTCCTTTGGTGGCCGGCCTGCACTTTGGTGCGGCGGTCGCAACGGTGAGCAACGCCGAGCTC
>CAXSGJ010000016.1:13898-24290 GCA_964236865.1 uncultured Polyangiaceae bacterium | reverse complement strand
ACGGTACTGCTGGGCAGCGCGTGCGCGCGTCGGCAGAAGCGCCGGCGAAAGTGAGCGCCCGTGTCATATCAAAGCAAGCCAGCAGGCTCCGTCGCAAATGGTTGCAAGGGCTAGCGGCCTTCGCCACGAGCAGTGCTTGCGCTTCACCCACGCAGGCCCCACGACTCGCGACCCCGGCGCCGCCGTCGTCCGGCGCGTCAAGCGCAGCCTCCGCAGGTTCGCCAAAGCCTGCGCGCCCGTCGTTCGACAGTCGCGGCGGGATGTGGCTACCCGCGCAGATACCGGCCCGGGCCAGCGATCTCTCGCAACGCGGGCTCGCGATAGACCCGGCGCTGTTGACCGACCCCAAATCGAGCCTGCTGGCCGCAGTCGTCAACTTGAACGGGTGCTCGGCGTCGTTCGTATCGAAGGACGGCCTGGTGATCACCAATCACCACTGCGCAACCAGCGCGCTCCAGCGCAACTCCACGCCGCGTCAAGACTTGTTGAACAACGGGATGCTGGCACAAGCGCGCGCGAACGAACGGACCAGTGGCCCCTCGGCGCGCCTCAACGTGCTGACCAAGATGAGCGAGGTGACGTCGCAGATCCGTCCGGCGTTGTCGCGCATTGCCGATGACCTGGCGCGAAAGCTGGAACTCGAACGCCTCGAGAAGGAGCTGGTTTCGCGCTGTGAACAGGGTCGACCCGGCGTCCGCTGCGGACTGGTCAGCCTGTATGCGGGGGTGCGTTACTTCCTCGTCGAGTCACTCGAGATCCGCGACGTCCGCATCGTTTATGCGCCTGCCGCGGGCATCGGCAATTACGGCGGGGAAGTCGATAATTGGCGCTGGCCACGGCACGCGGGCGACGTCGCTTTTTTTCGAGCGTACGTGGGTCCGGACGGCAAGCCCGCCGATTACTCGTTGAACAACGTCCCCTATCGGCCGCCCGCATTCTTGAAGCTTGCGAGCGCTCCGCTCGCAGAGGGCGATCTGGTGCTGGTCGTTGGCTACCCGGGCCACACGTCCCTGCTCGCCCCGGCCGCAGAGCTACGTCAAGCCGAAGAAGTCACGTATCCGGAACAGCTGGCCATGTTCGACGCCTACTTAGAGCTGTTTGCGGGGCTCTCGAAGAACGATCCCGCCGTTGGCATCAAGGCCACTGGACGGCGACGCGGCTTCGACAACTACCGCACGAAGCATCGAGGTGAGCTCGAGGGCATGAAGCGCGCCAGCTTGCTGCAAGGAAAGCTGGCCGAAGAGCGCGCATTACGCGCGTTCATCGCGGGCGATCCCGGCCGTGCCGCGACTTACGGTGACGTGGTGGGCGAGATCGAACGGGCGTTCGGCGAGCAATCACGCACACGCGAAGCCGATACGGCCCTGGAACGCGAGTTTTTGATGCCGCGGCTCGTATTCGCGGCCTATCGCACGCTGCGCATGGCGGACGAGCGTCAAAAGCCGGACGCGGAGCGCGACCCTGAATACCAAGAGCGCAACGTGCCCCGCTTGAAGGACGAGCTGAAATCGCTTGCGGCAAGCTACGACCCAAAACTCGACCGAGCCATGCTCGGTTTGGCGCTTCGGCGCGACCGAGCGCGTGCCAGCGCACATCGCACGAAGGCTCTCGCGCTGATCGCGGGGAGCGAACCGAGTGCTGCCGCAATCGTCACCGCAGTCGACAAGCTGTACAAAAATACGCGTCTCGATGACGAAGCGTTTCGCATCGGGTTGTTCGAGCACGCGCACTTCGCGGCGCTGGCCCTCGACCCGGACCCGATTGTGAGCATGGTCGCCAAGCTATATCCCGAGCTTCGCGCAGTGACGCTGCGCCGTAAGCAATTCGAGGGTCGGCTCTTGCTGCTGTACCCACGCTACTTGGAAGCCTTGCTCGCCTTGGAAAGTGGCGCGATTGCCCCCGACGCCAATGGCACCCTGCGTGTTGCCTACGGTACCGTTCAGCGCGCCGCAGCGCGCGAGCCTGGCGCGGGTATGGGCGCCTTCACGACCGTCCGAGAGATGGCCGCAAAAAACACCGGCCGTGAACCGTTCAATGCGCCCGCGAGTTTGTTGGCCGCAGCCAAGACCTCAGCCAGCTCCCCCTACGCGGACCCGGCATTGGGCGACGTGCCCGTCGACTTCCTGAGTGATGTGCACATCACGAATGGGAACTCTGGCTCCGCCACGCTCAATGCGCGCGGTGAGCTCGTAGGCCTCGCGTTCGACGGGACGTACGAGTCGGTCGCCTCTGATTGGGCCTTCCTAGCCAATACGCGCAGCATTCACGTCGACCTCCGCTACATTCTATTTTTGCTGCGCGAAGTCGACCACGCGCAAGCCCTGCTGAGCGAGCTCGGTCTACCGCCCTGAGACGCTCGATCTCAGGGATACGAAAACAGCAAGCGCCGGGCGAAACGTTTCAGGCGGCCCGGATTGCTCAGCACGAAGGACTTCTTGATCCGCTCCGGGACGTCCCAGGTCGCGGTCGCACCCGCGGGAAAGAAGGCCACGCTGCCCGGATGCAAGGCGTGAACGGCGCCGTTGTACTCGATGTTCGCGCCGCCCTCCAAGACGTAAACCGTTTCGTCGAGCGTGTACACGAAGCGGGCTTTCGTGGGGCCCTTGCATTCCCAGATCCCCGACCATGTCGCTACGTCTCGCGAGTGTGCGTAGACATGCGTGAGGAACGTCGGGTCCCCTTCCAGGATCTTGTCCGGTTTAACGCCCGACGATTCAAGAGGCCAATCGCGCCCCACCGCAATCTCCGGTAACTCCCGATGTTCGACCCGCCAGTAGCGAATGACGTCCACCACCAACGGCACCACCGTCGCCAACACTGCGCCCAGCATCAGCCAAAAGAGCTTGCCCGAGGGGCGCGTCGACCGGCCTAGCACGGGCCTTTTGGCATGGAAATCCATGACGGCAGGATATAGATGCCGTGGCGCCCGTCGACCGTAATTTGCTACGCCGACGCCGAGCGACGCCGCTCGGCTCGGAGCCGGCATCAATCCGGCCGTAAACCGCGTGCGCGCGCTCGCGCCTCCCCCACGGCGATGGCCAGAACTGCCGGGCAGAGTGCCTCGAACCCGGGCTGGCTGGTGAACACTGCCATGTCTCGACAGCCACGGTTTTTGCTGAAGCCTCGTGGTCCAAGTTTTGCGTTATCGAACGTCATGTCTATCCTGCGCTCGAAGCTGCCGGCCGCGCTCGTCCTCGTTCCCCTCGCCTCGTTACTCGAAGGCTGCCGCGTCGTCGGCGGGATCTTCAAAGCGGGGGTTTGGGTGGGTGTGATTGCAGTATTCTTGGTCGTCGCCCTTCTCATTTGGATCGCACGCTCGGTCGCGCGTTGACGGAACCTGAGCTTCCAACTCGCGGCGCCCGGCCAGGACTCGAGGCCGCGGCCAGTTCGCTGATACCTAGACGCGCGTTGTCTAAGTTCATCTCAGATCGGGCGCTCGCGCGGCGTTGGTTCGCTTCGTGCAGTGCGGTTCGTCACACACACAAAGGAATACCGACATGCCATCCGACAAACGCAACGAAGTCATCACGACCTACACCAGCGACGTCCACGCGCTCGTCTCGCACGGGCTCCAGGCGATTCATCGTCAAGTGGAGCAGCTGAAAGACGTGAGCCACCGGGATGCACCGGTCGCCGTAGCGGCCTTCGAAAGCACGCTGAAGCAGCAGCAGGCGGCCTTGGAAGACCGCATCAAGTCCCTGGGCGGTAGCGCCACCCAGCCGGTTAAAGACGCGGTCTCTGCCGTGGCTGGCGTTGCGGCCGGCCTGATCAATGCCGTGCGGCCCTCGGAAACGGCCAAGAGCCTGCGCGACGATTACACGTATTTCAACAGCTTGGGCGTGTCGTGGTTGATGCTCCACACGACCGCCACCTCCCTCGGTGACAGCGAGACGGCGCAGCTGGCGCAACGCGGCTACTCCGACACCACGCGCATCATCATGCATTTGTCGCGCATTTTGCCGAAGATCGTCGTGGAAGAGCTGCGCGAGGACAAGGCACTGATGCCCGCGGAGACGCAGGAGCAGACGCGCGCCATGCTCAAGGAAGCCTGGAACTACGACGCACCGAGCGGAATCTAAAGCAATTAGCCGCAGGCCGCTGGCCAACGGTGGAGCGAACCACCGGGCCAGCGGCGTTTCAAAACGCCTCGGGATGACAAGCTGACACGCCACGCTGATACTCGCCCGTCGCTCATAGAGAATCGCAGACGAGCCCGTCCCGCACGCTTTCGGCAAAGCGTCAGTTCGCCTAACCTGTAAAGCGGGACATGAAGCCACCCGCGCTCGAGCTTTCTGCGGAGCTGAATTGGGTTTTAGTGCGCGCCTTCGGTCCTCTCGAAAGTCGTGCTCCGGCTCTCGGCTCGCGGGAGCGCGCCGTTGAGCTTGCGGACGGGCTCGATCTGGCAGCTCGCGTCGCGACGCGGCAGCCACACGCGCGGCTGCTCGACGAGCTCGGGCCAGACCTTGCGCGCAAACTGCAGATGCTTCGGCTGCGGGTGGTGGCACTCAATCAGATCCTGATGCAAACCACCACGCTGGTGGTCGAGTGCGCAGCCGATCTAGGCGTTCCGGTCGTCCTACTCAAGCATTCCGCGCTCCGCGCGCTGGGCATGGTCGAACTCGGCGCGCGCGACGCGCGCGATGTCGACGTCTTGGTCGACGGCGCGAGCGCGGGAGCGTTACAGCAGGAACTCTGTGCCCGCGGTTTCGAGCCCGCAACCGAGGCGTCACCCGATCAGCACTTACCGACGCTGCTCCGCGGCCCGGGGGAGGTGGTGGAGGTGCATCATGCTCTCTCTGGCCTGGTGTTGCCGGGCGCGGGCGGAATCCGCGCCGCTTCGGACTTGATCGCGGGGGGTTACGCGACGCTGCTCGACAACGCTCACGTGCCAATCCCTTCCTTGCTGGCGGCGCACGCGCTGGTCCATGGCTTGGTTCAGCATCGCACCGCAACCGAGCTGTATCCCGCCCTCCGCGTCGTGTGTGACCTGTGCGATCTCGGCTTCTCGCGCGTCGATGATGCCGCGTGTCGCGATATCGTGTCCTCGCAGCTGCCCAGCGATACGATCGATGCAGCGCGAGCCCTCACCGAAGCGCTGTCATCGGGTCACGACCCCCGTGAACTGGGCGAGCACACTCAGGCGTTCGAATTGTTCGCCCACTTGGTCGCGGGCGCCATGGATCCGGACTACCAACAAGCCCTGTTCTTGGAAGGTCATCACCTGGTGTCGGCGGTTCGAGACCGGCTATCGAGCTTCAGTCGTCAGAGTGGGCAGCGCCCTTCGCTGGCCCCCCCGGCGAGCAGTGAGGTGCGCCGGTTGGCCACGCGCCTGGCCCTGAGCTGCGCGGGCTACGCGCGGCTCGCACTCAGGCGCGGTCGCCCACTGCGGATTTGAGCTCGGCGCGCACCGTGCGCACCGTCTCATCGAGGTCGGTCAGCGACACGCCTCGACGCAAGACGTAGACGTGGGTGCTCTCAACGACCCGAGCGCACGCTGACAGCCAATGCGCGCGCTCTGCGTCACCGAGGTAGGCCGTCAAAAAGTGATTTTGCAACAAGCCCACCACGGCCGCCGCTGGACCGACGCGCTCTGCGCGCACCGGCCCATCGGCTACCAGCAAGAACAGGTGCTCGAGGCGCACCGACGGGGCGGCAATGTCGCCGAAAAACGGGCAGATGCGCTTGTCGCTGCCGGGCACCGCCATAGGCAGCGCGTCCAAGTCGTAGCCGAACGTGCGCGCGGCATCCGGCCAGAGCTTGAGCTGTGCAGGGCCAAGCCGGACGCATGGGTGATCGCGTTCGAGATCGACGACGGTCATGGTATCTGAGACCAGAGCGCCACCGGCCGCGCACAGAGCAGCGGCCAGTGTCGACTTGCCGGCCCCGGATTCGCCCAACAGGCACACCGCGCTAGCGCCGAACGCCACACACGTGCCATGCAGCGCCAGCAAAGCGCGCTGACCGAGCGCCGTCGCGAGCCCAGGCCCGGCTACCGCCGCGGCCAGCTCTCGCGGATCGGCGTCGGGCGCGGCCGCGACCCAAATGCGTTGCCCATGCTCGACCAAGATCGCGGCCAGCCCAGGCCAGTCGAAGCGCACCGATTGCACCCAGCCCAGCGGGGTCAGAGGCGCGGGATCCAGCGCCGCGACGCAGGAGATCAAAATCTCTCCCTGCCCGGCCTCTGCTGTTGACGGCAGCGCGCGAGCCCAGAGCTCGAGCTCGGAGTGGAGAGGCACCCCATACGCCAGGTAGTGGTGTCCGACCGGGCGCCCACGAGCCCGCTCCGCCGCGAGCGTCACAACGAATCCATCACGATAGCTTGCGCGTAGCGACTCCGTCGCGGTGACGCCGCCCACCGCTCTGGGTGAGCTCGCCGACCGTGCCGTGACTGACGAGCTCTGGCTTCTCGTAAGGCTTCTTGACCGGCACTCCTTCCGCCGTCTCGGGCTCCTTGGCCTTGGTCGGAAGATCGTCACTCATAGGCGACCCTCGAAATGATGTTGAGTGAGTGCACCGGACATCAACAGACCGATTCCGCGGCGTCCACGCCGCCGTCTGTTGAAATGTACTCTAGCCACTTCGAGAACACTACGCAGCGCCGTAGGAAATCTGCCGGCCCACCGCCCGGACCGGACAATGTGGCCCATTGATCGAGCCTGCGACGCTCGCGCTCGACCATCGGCACGTCGACCCACGCCGATAAGTTCGAAAGTTGACCGGGAGTGTGGGGCTCGTTTTGCGGCATCCAATCGTTGGTCCAGGCCCAGAATGCCTGGTCCAACGAGGTGTGATTCTTGCGCGCACGCACGCGCTCCGGCGCGAACAACGACATGGCTTGGCGAAGCACATAGCGCGAGTAACCGCCGCGCCGTTTCTGCTCACCGGGCATCGACACGCACAGGCTCATGACGTTGCGATCGAAGAACGGATGACGAAACTCGATGCCGTTCACCACCCCCAAGCGGTCGAGCAACTCCACGTCCCAGTTCCGGTCGCTCGCTTTCAAGCTCTGTATGTGCGCTTCACGCGTGTGAAACGTGCGCGCGGTCAGGTCTCGCAAACGCTCCGGCACTCCGCTCGCGGCGAGCCGCGCGGGACGGATGAAGCGCAGGCTGCGCGAAAACTCACGCGACCTCCTGGGGTCGACGCGGTCCCAGCCCCGCAGCACACTGGGCGGCACAAAGGCCTGCGCCACCTGGCTCGATAGCACGCGCAACTTGCGGCCGATGCTGAAGTCGGAGGCGGAGAGGCATTCGCTAGTCAAGCGGCGCCATTGTCGCGCCCGGGCGAGCTCCGTGAACAGCGCGCCCCCGTGTGAGATGACTCGGTCGCCGTCGATGCCCGTCAATAACACCGAAACTCCGCGTGCGGCCGCGGCCGCGGCGATCGGCCATGAAAGCCAATGTAAGCCGATGGGCGCGGGATCGCCAAAGGCGCGCACCAGGGAACCAAAGTCCCCCCCGCTGTCCCGAGAGCGCGGCATCAGCTCGGTGTGCTGGCTATTGCAACTCTCGACGACGGCGCGCTGATAAGGCCGCTCGTCACAGGCGTTGATCTCGGGAAAAACTGCGGAAAACGTCTGGAGCGGCGAGCGCCCCTGACTGCGCTGACGTTCCGCAGCTAGGCAAGCAACCGTGGTCGAGTCGAGTCCGCCACTGAGCAGGACACCGTACCCGCGCTCTTCGACCGTACGGGCGGCCACCGACCGGCGGAGCACCTCGGTCAGCGCCTCGGCGTATTCCGCGTCGTTCCGCAAGCGGAGTGGGGCCACCGCGGCGACGTCGAAGTACTCGTGCAGCTTCGCTTCTCCCGCGCTGAACCGGAGCGAGCACGCAGGCGGGAGCCGACGCACCGCAGAGAAGAGCGTGCGACTCTCCTCTTCCGGAAGTTCTGTCAAGTAGTCGATCACGGCGCGCTCGTCCAAATCGGCCGAGACGCCCGGAATAGCGAGCAAGACGTCGGCGCGAGAGGCAAACGCGATGCGGCCCGCACTCGCCGTGTAAAACATCGGGCGCACGCCGCAGGCGTCCCTCACGAGTAGCAGGACTTTGGCCGCGCCGTCCCAAATCGCGAACGCGAAGTCACCGAGCAAGCGCGCGCAGCAACGTTCGCCCCAGCGTTGGTAAGCCCTCAGGATCAGAAGGCCGTCGCTCTGCTCGTGTGACACGTCGAGCGTCTCTGCCAACTCTCGCCGATTGTCCAGCCGCAGGTCACCGACAAGCATGAGCTCGGCCTGCGGCAGGCGCGCCGGAGGCGTGTGAAAGCGAGCCTCACGCACCGATGACGAATAACCGAAGCAGACGTTCCCGGGCGGAGACACACAATGGTATCTGGTGCTGAAAGGCCCTACGCTGGCCAGCCGAGCCAGGGCCGGCTCGAGCGCGTGCGCCGCCCTGTCCGCCGCGGGCAACCAAAGGCCAGCGAAGCTCATGCGACCCGCGAAAGCACCGCGAATTCGGTAGTAGGGTCCCCGCCGTCTTTGAGCTCGCCACACTCGAGCCAAGCGTGCGCGCAGATGCCGCCCTTGTGATCTCGCCGCGCGCCGACCCGGATCCGAGCGCGAATGCCGCGCCGCCTCAACATGGCGCAGGAGGCCACCGCCCGCGAAAGGCAGGTGGTGCGCGGAACCAAGCGCTCCGCGCGCTCCACCAAGTGAACGATCTCCGACGAGAGCTCTGGCTCGGCGCGCGCGTCTACATCCGCGCTGAAGGTCCGCACCAGCACCGCGCTCGCGCGACGCGGCCACAAGCGAACGAGCGCACTGGCGACCTCGAGCAGCAGCACGGCCTCCGCCGCCCGGGCGAGCCTTTTGGTGCGCACTTGGAGCCGCGCGGGCCAGCGCATCATCGGCCAGGCTCCGTCGAAAGCATGACGAGCTCGTGGCGTTCGAGGTCGAGCAGTAGCTCGCGCACATCCGCTAGGCAGCGGTCCCGGCTAACTTCAAACTCGGCCACTACCCGATCGACGATTTGTGCGACGCGGCTGGAACCTTGAGCCGCGCGCCAAATGCAGGTCCCAACGGGGTTTAAGCCGTAATACACGCCTTCGCGCAACTGGAGAATGACCGTCTCGTCGGCCACGACGCACGCTACTTGACGATCGGTGACCCGCACCGTTGCAGACTCGGAAATATTGAAGCAGTTCATGGCGAGGGCCGGGGCGTTCACGGTACAGGCAGGGCGCGAGTGAGCTTGTTGTTGGTTCGGTCGACGTCGGTAAAGCGATTCACGTCGTCGACCCAGGCTTGGATGGTGTGCGCGCCAGATGTCGCGGACCAAATGCTGACGTTGCCGGGTCCGCTGTTCGCGGTCAGCGTCACGCTGGCGCCCGCGGCTAGAGACGTGGTGTAGTTATCGGAGCGAGTCGTGCTGACGCCGTCAACATCGAAGCGCACCCCAACGATGGTGCCTCCGGCGGTCGCGACCGTACCCACGTTTTTTACGACCGCCGAGAACGTCACCGCCGAACCACTGGCGGGAAAAGCCGGCGTCCAGCCAAGCGATACGATTTTCAAATCGATGCCGACCGACATGTTCACGGTGAGCGTATTGTTGTTCTCGTTGCTCTCCGCAAAACGGTCGATGTCGTCCGCGTAGCCCTGAAGCGTGTGGAGGCCGGATGTCGTGGTCCAGGTGCTGGTGCTGTTCGGTCCCCAGTTCGAGGTCAAGGTCACGCTGCCGCCGCGTGCGAGGCCCGTCGTGTTGGTCGAGGAAAAATTCACCTGGGCGCCGTCGATCAGGAAGCTCATGCCTTGGATTGTGCCGTTGGGCGTGGGCCCGACCCCCTGATTCCAG
Organism: uncultured Polyangiaceae bacterium; assembly: GCA_964236865.1. GTDB lineage: Bacteria > Myxococcota_A > Polyangia > Polyangiales > Polyangiaceae > PMG-095. Next base: position 14,496 of record CAXSGJ010000016.1, on the reverse strand, counting down.
GCGACCGCGGAGAAGGTGACGGTGCCGCCGGCGGCCACACTCGTGGGCGAATAACTGAGTGACCCGACCGTCACGTCCGGCAGGCCGCACGAGGTGCAGCCAAAACTGACGGGCACCGCTTGATGCGAGTCCGTGGTCGAGCTGTTCCCCAGCCCACCATATGGATTGTAGCCCCAGCACATGGTCAGCCCGCTCGCTAGCACAGAGCATACGAAATGGCCGCCGGCGCTGATGCTGCTGGTCGTCGAAAGGCCAGCTACCGGTGTGGCGTATGCACGGTCGGTGCTTGTCGTGTCACCGAGCTCGCCCTCCACGTTGCGACCCCAGCAGCTGACGCTGTTGTCCGTCAAACGTGCGCAGGCGAATGGATAGCCGACCGTCACCGAAGATACGCCCGTCAAGAAAGGTACGGCCACGGGCACGCTGCTGAATGCGCTCATGCTGGCCACGCCGTTGCCCAGCTGCCCGTAGCTCTCGTCTCCCCAGCATTTGACCGTGCTATCCGACAGCACGGCGCAACTGGAAGCCTCGCCCGCCGCGATGCTGGTCGCGCCGCTGATGCCGGTGCTGCAGCACGATCTGCACACCACGCAGAACA
>CAXSGJ010000016.1:10863-13888 GCA_964236865.1 uncultured Polyangiaceae bacterium | reverse complement strand
CGCCGCTGATGCCGGTGACGGTGACGGCATCCCAGCTCACCACGCTCGAGCCGTTGCCCAGCTGGCCCATGGTCCCGTCGCCCCAACACTTGATCGCGCCGCCGGCTACGAGCGCGCACGCGTGGAAGCTACCAACGGAGATCGCGGTGGCGCCGGTGACGTTGGCGACGGTAACCGCCGCCGTCGTCTGCGGGTAGGCTGCGCCACCCACGCCGTCTCCAATCTGACCCCAGGTATCGTCTCCCCAGCAGCTCACGGTCCCGTCACTGATCAGCGCGCACGTGTAGTTCAAGCCCGAGCCGATGGCGGTCGCGTTTGCGACGCCGCTCACCGCGGCAGAGGGGGTGAAATGATCGGTCGTGCTGCCATCGCCGAGCTGCCCAAACTCATTTTCACCCCAACACTTCGCCGTGCCATTCGTCAGCAGGGCACACGCGGAATAGCCGCTGGCGGCAACCGCAGAGGCACCACTGAGCCCTGATACGGTGACAGGAGCCGAGCTGTTGGTCTGAGAGTTGTTGCCGAGCTGTCCCTTGTCGTTTTGTCCCCAACAACGCGCCGTGCCATCGCTCACGGTGCCGCATGCGAAGTAATTTTTGCTGGCGCTCACTTGCGTGAAGTTGAGCGTGACGTCGACCTTGAACGTCCCGGTATGGCCTTGGTTGTCGGTGACCGTGAGCGTGTCGGTCCCGAAGCTCGAACCGGTCGTGTAGCTGACGGCGCCGTCACCGGTGACCGTACACGTGCCGCCACCGGAGTTGTTGGTCGTGACCGCGCAGCCCGCTGAGCCCCCCGTGAAGATGCCGCTGCCACCCGAGGTCTGCACGGTCGGCATCGCGGCAGCGGTGCCCACGGTGGAAGAACTAGGCAAAAATGTAATGGGGGATTCGACGCTCACCGTGAGGATGCTGGTGTGGCCGAGCGAGTCAGAAACGGTGAGCGAGTCGACGCCCGGCACGAGGTAGAAGCCCTCATATGCGGCGCTGTTGGAAGGGCTGCAGGCGGACCCGTTGCCGTTGTTTACAGTGTCGACGTAGGGCGAATTAGTGACCTTCCAGTAGGGACTAGCGCCGGCCGCCGACTTGAACCCAAAGCGGTTGTAGAGCCCCGGATCGCCCGTGCCATTGCAACTCTGTTGCGTGTAAACGTCCGCGCTGCCCGCCGCCACGTTCGCGACGAGATTGTTGCCGGTCGAGACCGTCCCGGCGCTGTGTAGGTACAGACCGGTGCTGACCGCTTGAAAGGTATATCCCGCCCCCGAGGCGGCGATCTTGAACAGCTCGGCGCTGCTGCCCACTGCGCCGCCGGTTTGGAGGTAAGGGCCGCCGGACGCAGTGACCAAGCGCAGGTAGTCGCCGCTGCGCTGCGACTTGAGGTTGTAACCGGCGGTCGCCCCCACGGTGTAGCTCACCGAGCCGCTCGTGACGCTGCAGCTCGCACCACCCGAGGTATTCGTAGTGATGTTGCACGTGTAGGGGGTCGCGCCACCAGATACCGTGACCGCGCCGCCCAGTGCACCCGAAACCATCGCGTAAGACGTGGCCGTCGACAGCGCGAACGGCGCGGTCACGACCACGTTGAAGCTACCCGTATGACCCTGCGAGTCCGTAATTCGGATGACGTCCGTTCCGGCACTTGCTCCAGCGGTGTAGGTGACCGCACCGTCCCCCGTCACGGCGCAGCCACCGCTGCTCCCGGACGCGTTCGTCGTGACGGCGCACCCAGCAGAGCCGCCGGTGAAGGTGCCGTTTCCTCCCCAGGCCTGGACGCCGGACATGGCGCCCGATTTGTAGGCGCTGGACGAGGCAGGCAAAAAGGCGACCGGATTTTCGACGCTCACGACGACGGTGGCCGCGGCGGAGGCAGCGTCCGTGATGGTCAACGTGTCGATGCCGGGAACCAAGTAGAACGCCTCCCAAGCGACGCTGCTCGTCTTCGAGCACGCGGCCCCATTGCCGGCATTCACCGTGTCGACGTACGCTGTCGATTGCGCTTGCCAATACGGAGCGGTGCCCGCCGCCGACTTGTATCCAAAGCGGTTATAGAGGCCGGGGTCACCCGTGCCGTTGCACAGCTGCTGAAGAAACACGTCAGCGGCCCCCGCCGAGGCGTCCGCGACCAGATCGTTGCCGGTTGAAACGGTGCCGGCGGCGCGCACGTAGAGGCCATTGCTCTTGGCTTGAAACGTCCAGCCGGTGCCCGAGGTAGCAAGCTTGAACAGATCGGCGGTGGTGCCCACGACGCCGCCCGTTTCTACGTACGGGCCACCGGATGCGGACACTAGGCGGAGGAAGTCGTTGCTGCGCTGAGACTTGATATTGTAGCCGGCGTACGAGCCCGCCGTGTAACTCAGAGTCGTGCCCGACATGGAGCAGCTGGCGCCGCCCGAGTTGTTCTTGGTGATGGCGCAGGTATAGGGCGCCGTGCCGCCGGTCACGGTGATGCCGGCAGGAATCGCACCCGAGGCCAAGGCGTAGGTCGTCGGCGACGATGCCGTGATCACCGCAGCCTGCGTCGACGCCACGTGTTCGTCGGGCAAAACGTTGCAGTTCGCCAGAAGCCCGAGGAGAGACAGCATCGTGGCCAGCTCGCGCGCGCGGCTGAGCCGGTCACTTCTCTCACGAGTATTCGACTTGCTTCGAGTTGTCATCGCTACGACAGACCTTCACTAGGTGCAGTGTGCGCCTTGCGGAGCGCCTAGCGCACACGCACGCGCGGCATCCGTGTGCCGATCTACATAACGGCGGAAACCGCCAGGAATGAAGTGAGAGGCGACGAAGAGTGGTGACCCGCGGAGCGCTCAGCGATCGCGCGGGCCGTCGTCGGCGAACAGCGCCGCGTAAGTGCTGGAATTTCCGAGCAGCTCTTGGTGCGTGCCCTGCGCCACACACCTGCCGCTCTCGAGCACCACGATCTGATCGGCGAAGCGCAGGGTAGACCGGCGGTGGGAGATCAATAACGCGCTGCGCACACCCACCCACTCGCTCAAGCCCGCCAATATGGCGCTCTCGGACTCCGGATCCAG
>CAXSGJ010000016.1:5092-10850 GCA_964236865.1 uncultured Polyangiaceae bacterium | reverse complement strand
CACTCGGCTCGTCCAGCACCAAAATGTCGGCGCTTGTGCGCATGAATGCGCGCGCGAGCGCCACCTTTTGCCACTCGCCCAAGGACAGCTCGTGTCCACCCTCGAACCAGCGCCCGAGCTGCGTTCGATAGCCATCCGGAAGCGACGCGATCAATTCGTCCGCGAATGCGCGTTGGGCCGCGTGAGCCCATTCGCGCGGGTCGTCCGCATGCGCCAGATCGCCAAAGCCGATGTTGTCCCCGGCGCGCAATTGATAGCGCACGAAGTCTTGGAACAGCACACTGTAGCGGCGTGCCAGCGCCGCGGGTTGCCACTCGCGCAAGTCACGTCCGTCGAGCAAGACCCGACCGCGCGTCGGCGTGTAGAGGCCGAGCGCGAGCTTGACGAGCGTGCTTTTGCCCGATCCATTGCGCCCAACGATGGCCAGCTTGACGCCCGGAGGCAAGTGCAGGTCGAGCGCGTCCACGGCCGGCACGGCTGCTTCAGGATACGCGAACTCGACGGCCTCAAAGCGCAGACCGTCGCCGGGTAACGTTCCACTTCGTTCCTGGCCGAGCGGCTCGCTGCTCGGAAACTCCAAGAGCTCGTACAGTGCGGTCAGGTAAAGGTGGTCCTCGTGCATTTGGGCGACCACGAGGAGCAGCTCCGTCGCGCTGCTCTGCGCCTGGCGCAGCACCACGAAGAGCATCGCCAAGGCGCCGACGGAGATCAGCCCCGCCATGGCTTGCCACGCCACCCAGGCGTAGCTCGCGGCGAGCACACCGGAGGCGAGCAAGGCTAGCGTAAAGCCCCAGACGCCGCGTTGAACCGTGAGCGCGCGATCGGCCGCGAACATCGCCTCGAAGATCTGGCGGTGGCGGGACAGCAGCAGCGACGAGAGGCCGAGCTGCTTTACTTCCTTGGCGTGATCCTCACGCGTGAGCACCGTCTCCAAATAGGACTGGCGCCGTGCTTCGGCCGAGTGGGCTCGAAACAGCCGAAACGCGTCCGCGTTGAAGCGCGCCTCCACGAGCACGGCGGGCACCGCGGCGATCAGCAGGGACAGCGTTAGCCAGGGTGAGAACGCCACCAATAACAGCAGGAAACCGGCGAACGTGACCAAAAGCTGGAGCGCCAACAGCGCGTGACGGGCCAGACTCAACGGGCGTTCCGTCGCTTGCTCGCGAACTTGCACTAGCCGTTCGTAGACGGCCGGATTTTCGAAATCCGCCAAGCTTAGGGTGAGCGCTTTGTCGAGCACGAGTTCGATCACGCGTTGTGCCAAGCGCACTCGCAGCAACGCGTCGCACACTGCCAAGCCTCGCTGCATGGCAACCAAGCACGCGACCAACCCGAACTCGCATGCGACCAGGACAAAGACACGCTCCCTCAGACCCGCGGCGGGCGCAGCGACTGCTCCCAGCACGCCATCCACGATCAATTTTCCCAGATACGCGATGCCTGCTGGGAGCGCGCCCGTCGCTAAGGTGAGCGTTACCAGCACGAGCGAAAGCCGGCGGTCGGTCTGCCAAACCAAGCGGAAGGCGCGCTCGGCGTAGCGCCAGTAACCGAACAATCGGGACACGCCCCGTACCTGCGGCTTGCTCACGTGAAGGTCGGAGGTCGGGGGGTGCAAGCAACTCTGATTATTAACACGGCCGGCTGCGCCAGCCCGGCGTTGAATCGGCGCACACGCCGGACTACCGTCGTCGCGATGTACTACTTGAGCCGCGGCGCAGCCCCCGAAGGCCCGTTTGAAGAGGGGCGCTTGGTCCACATGATCCAAACCGGCGAGCTCAGCGAGGGCGGGGTCTGTCCCGTCGGGCAAAATCAGTGGCTACCGTTGAACGCCATCCCGGCGTTCGCACAGGCGCTTGCGCTGCGGACCGCCGCGCCCACGCATCAGGCCGGTCAACCTGGGTATGCGCCGCAACCTGGGTACGCGCCGCAACCTGGGTATGCGCCGCAACCTGGGTACGCGCCGCAACCTGGGTACGCGCCGCAACCTGGGTACGCGCCACAAGCGGGTTACGGCGCAGCCGCCCCCGCGTACCCCGCGCCCTTCGGGGCCAGTGCGCCGCAGGCCAGCAAGAGCCGACGCGGTCCCCTGCTCTTGTTGATCGGCGGCGCGGTCTTGCTCTTGTTGATCGGCGGCGCAGTCGCCGCCTATGCGTTGTTTTTCTCCAGCGGCGGCGCGCGCAGCATAGCCAAGAGCATGCCGAAAAGTAGCGAGTTCATGATCGAGATACCAAGCATGCATCGGCTCGTGTCCGACATGCACGACGTGTCCTACCTGGACACCTCGCTGCGCGACGATAAGCGGGTCTTCGACGCCGCTTCCAGCGCTGTCGCGACCGCCTTCGACATTTCGTCGACCGACGCGGTCACACTGCTCGCCTCGGCCGAAACGTTCGGCGTGGCCGGTCGCCAGCTCGCGACCGGGCCCGAAGCAGTGCTCGCGCTGGGCATGAAGAACGCCTCGCCCGTGGACACCTTGCTCAGATCTCCGCGCTTCACCATCGCGGGCTCCATCGGCAACACCGGTCAACGTTACCAGCTCACGCGCAGGGACACGGCCACCGATACGGGTCAACCCACATTGCTGAAGGCCTTGTCTGCAGCACAAGTGGGCGCGGACGCCAAAGTGGCGCTGGTTTGGTTCACGAAAGCCAAGCTGCTCGCCATCGGCAGCGAGGCGATGATCACAGAGGTCGCCTCAGTGGTGGAATCGGGCGCGCCCAGCATTGAACAAAGCCTGCCTTACCAGGCCGCGGCCAAAGACTTCGACGGCAGCGCGCGGCTGCGCGCATTCTTGGATCCTGGTGTTCTGAGCGGCGTGCCCGACCCGAGAATAAAAGCGCTGGTCGACGGCTACTTCACTCCGTCCGGACCGATGACCGCCAGTTTGCAAGTAAAGCCCGCGGGCTTCGTCACGAGCCTGGTCGGCCACGTGATCGGTACCCAGCTGCCGCGCTCCAGCGCCTACGAGGCGCCACAAGCGTTGACCCTCGGCCAGCGCTTGCCCGACGAAACCATCGCCTACGTCGCGCTCTCCACGCGCAGCAAGCTCACCGGCGCCGAAGCCGAGAAGCTAGTGCTCGCCCAGATCGGGTCCGTGCAGCCGAGCGCGCGGGCTCAAATCGAGCAGGGCCTCCGGCAAATGGAGACACTGCTCGGCGTCACCGTCGAAAACCTCGTCGACGGGGTGGGCGGGCAAAGCGCGCTTGGCGTCGCGGCGCAAGCCGGGACCTCGCTCGATACGTTCGGCGTCGGGCCACAAGCGCTCGCCCACTTCAACCTCACCTGGCTACTCGAGCTTAAGGATGAAAGCGCCTACCAAAAGCTCGCGGCGCAGCTCAGGACCAAGCTCCTCCCTTCCGTCCGTGAAGTCGCAGTGACCGCTGACGGCACCGGCTTTTCACTCTCGCCGCGCGGGCTACCGCTCGCGATCGGCTTGCGCGTGAAATTCATCGACAAGCACCTGTTCCTCAGCGCCGGCGCGAACGATCTGAACGACCGCGCCGAAGCCGCCTTTCTCAAAGGCGAGCGAACCCTGAAGGACGATGCGGCTCACAAGAGCGCGCTTGCCGCGCTGCCCGACACTCAGCATTTTTTGCTCTGGCTCGACACCGGCCGCATCACCGACGCCCTGCTGAAAAATTCGGCCGTGAAAACGCAACTCAACGAAACCGGCATGTCGTTCGACAAAATCAAAACGACCGGTCCCGATCGCGTCACGAGCGCCATTTCTGCGCGCAGCGAAGTTGCCGACGAAGTCTGGACCTACCGCCTCGACGCCCTGAATGTGCAAGCCCTGGTTCCGCTCGGCTTCGCCGGTGCCGCCTTGGGCAAGAACCTCATTCACCTGCCGGGGCTCTGAGTCGGTGCACCGGCCCCCGGGACGTTTCCCCCCTCCGCCGCGGCGGTGAGTGCGTGGCAGTTCCGCTTTGCATTCACCGCCCTCGGTTGTCACGGCTCCGCCCCACCGACCATCGAGTGAGTGATCACGCAGGCTCGAGCAAGCGTGCGAGTGCCGCTCGAGCAGCGCGGAACGCGCACCGTTAAGGTGTCTTTTTGCCGTGCAGAGTCAGTTTGATCAGAACGTCGTCTTTGATCAGATCGTCAGCCATGCCGGGATAGTTGATGGCAAAGTCTTTGCGATTGATCGCAAACTCTGCGTTGACGGAAACGGCGTCGCCTTCGACTTTGATGGTCGCGGGGAAGCTGATGGCCTTCGTCACGCCGTGCAGCTCTAGATTGCCGGTCACGGTGTGGGTTGCGCCGGCTTCGCCGCCCGCCTTGACGGCGGTCGAAGCAAACTTTGCCTTGGGAAATTGGGCTGCGTCGAAGAAGTCCGGTGTCTTCAGGTGGCCGGCGAGCTTAGCCGGCTCGACCGTCAATGAAGCGATGTCGATCTCGGCGTTGACCGTGCTCTTGGTCGGCTCACCGTCGACCAAGCCAATGGTCCCGCGGAAGGCGGCGAACGAGCCTTCATGCTTGGCACTCACTTTGGCGCCGACGAACTCGACCTTTGAGCCATCATTACTGAATGCGTAGCTGACCGCGCCAGCGGCCGGCGGCGTTGCCATGACCGGCGCAGAGGCGCTGCCCACCGTCGCCTGAGTCTTGCCCTTTGCCGGGTCGGTGTTGCAGCCGCATACAACCCCGCTGAGCGCAACCAAGACCGAGAAACGCAAAATGAATAAAGATGGCTTCATGTGGGCGTCCACCTTAGTGCAACTCATCGCACCGCCACAGAAGTCTTTTTTCAAGCCACCACTTCACAATTCGGCAAGAGCCCAAATCAAAACCCCGATCGCTCGAACGCGACCGTGCGGAGCTCGAGGCAGTTTCCGGCTCAGCTGGGTGTCTCGAATCACTAACTAAAAGCCGGGAGCACGTGAGCTTTGATCGAGCCCCAAACGTCCGTGAGCCGCAGCAAACCCTCGTTGCGCGCCGCCTAGTTTGGTCTGCGCCGTCCTGCCCGTGTGCCATCGCGCGGCGCGTAGGCCACGCGCCTTTGCGGGCAGGGTCGCCCGCCGCGGGGCCAGGCCATCGCGTGCCAGCTACTTGACGACGATCTCTGGGGCTTCGCTGATCAGCGCCAGATCCAGCCCGCCCGGGTAGCAGTAGCTCGTCGCGAGTCCAAAGCCGAGCACTTGCAGGCCCACCTTAGCTGTACCTTCTAACCGGTGTGCCCCGTTCTTCTCGCCTGCATTGAGCTTCTCTCGCACCACGGTCCAGCCGCTGCTTCCGACTGCCGTGGACTTGCCGGTGAGCGGCTTACCGTCCAGCAGCGCGCTGGCACCGGCTGGCAGCAGAATATCTGCGTAGTTCTCGAGGTAACTGGTTGGGGCCAGGAAGGTGTACTGCTTTCTGAACTGTTCGGGCGTGACCTCCATGGTCAATGATGGATCGCCGCGCGTACCGCCCGGATCTTGCTTGGTGCCGCCCAGCATGACGGACGCAATGGCAAAGGGTTGGTTGGCCGTGACGACGAAGCCATCCATCACCGGACCAATTTCGACGACCTCGCCCGCGTCCAGCTTGGTCGGGGCGCCTGCAGGAGCGGCGGCTTCATACGTGAGTGTCGTTCCGTCCACGTTGCCGAAGAAGCGCACCATGTGCCCGGGGACGCGCAGATCGGGTCCGGTTGGCGGCGCTACCACGTAGCTCTTGCCGATCACCTCCGCGGGCAGCACCGTCTCTTCGATGTGATCGGGGTTGCCGTCGGCGGCGGTGGCGATGAACGTTTGCGCGGCGAACTGCTGGTCGCCGT
>CAXSGJ010000016.1:0-5082 GCA_964236865.1 uncultured Polyangiaceae bacterium | reverse complement strand
GCACGGGCTTGTCGGCGCTCAGCACGCTGCCGCTCAGATCGCCGTGCGGCTCAGGCTCGTACATGCCCCAGGTGCCCATCAGCTCGAGCACGTCGCCCGCGTTCATCGTGTAGGTCACCGTGTCACCGGGCATGGCCGCCGCCACCCCCGCGCCCGCGACCAGCGTGGCCGCGCCAATCTTTGCGCCGGTGCCGACCTCCGCCTTACGCTGGTCTGTGAGCTGAATACGCACGACCGTGTTGGGCGCGGTGGCCGTGATCGCGAAGCCGCCCTGGGAACTGGTCAGCGGCTCCTGCCCGCCCTCCAGGCGCGCCGAGCGCCCGAAGAGACGGTAATGGCCGGTCATGGCCGTGGTCGGCAGCAAGAGCGACGCGTCGTTGCTCACCGACAGGCAACGGGTGGCGCCGGCGGGCAACCCGGGACAGCTCGCCGCAGGCATTTGATAGTCGAGCGGGTTGAACTGCCACGCGGTGACCGGTGTGCTGCTCGTCAGGTGGTACGCGCCGCCTACCGAGAGAACCGAAGGCTTACGCCGCGCGCCAGTATTCAAATCGGTGTGATCGAACTCGCCGCCCTTGAGCTCTGGCACCCACGGCAACGGAATGGCCGTCAGGCCGCCGGCGGGCACCGTCACGGTGGCGACGTTCGCGCCCAAGCGCTGCACGTTCACCTGCGCTTCGCTCGAGCCGCCGTTGGCGACGACCACCGCGAACGAAAATTCTTTGTACACCGGGTTGTACGTCACCGTGGGCCAGAAGTCGCAACCGATGTAGCTGCGGTTACTCATGGCATCCGCGCACGTGCTGGGGTTGTTATCGTCCCCCAGGCCGCCCTTGCCCGCGCCAGCGCTCGGATCGATGACCAAGCCGGTCGTGCCGCCGTTGGATCCGACTTCACCGCCCGCAGGGTCACCCGGGCGCGCACCACTGGCGCTTGGCGACTGATTCGCCGAGCAACTCAGAAGCGCGAAGCCCAAGCCGATAAATGCAACCGACGCGTGACGTACTGCCATGCGCCCAGTGTTGCTGTCGGAGGCCCCTAGGAAACAGCCCGATCTTATCTTTTCTGTGGCGTATTTTCGCGCCGTCAGGCTTTACGATAGACGAGCCAGCGCAAATCCATGGGGGGTTTTCCGGGGGGCAAGTCGAACAGGTCTTGCCCGCCCGTCCACGTTTCGAACCAGCCGGTGGGCGGCCACTCATCGGCCGCCAGGTGCGCCTTCTCATAGGCCTGCACCGACTCGTCAGACAGCTGCTTGAAGGGAAGCTCGCCCATCGCGTCCTGCAATTGGCGGCGCGTAAACAAATTACACCACTGCACCTGCGACATTTCCCGCGCCGCATCGTCGGGTTTGTAACCGTCACTGGCCAAAAACGCGCTGAACACCAACAGCCCGCCCGGAGGTAGAAGCCGACTCGACAGTTCGAACAAGGCGTGCAGCTCGGCCTCCGTTCGGAAGTGGGAGGCGACGACCTCGGCCAAGAGCAAGATCCGGTAATGCTCTGCCGGGATACCCAGACTGGCGTCGAACATGTCGCCCTCGAACACGCGCAGGGGCAAGCTCTCCTTCTCCGCTTCCTCACGCAGCACGGCCGCAAGCGACGGCACCATCTCCACCGCGTCCGTCGGGAAGCCGGCTCGCGCTAACGCCAGTGTGTTGCGGCCCGTGCCGGCGCCCACGTCGAGGATGGGCACCTCCTCCGGGGCGCCCAGCGCGCGCGCCAGCTCGAAAATCTTGGCGTCCGGATGCTTGCCGAACAGCGGCGGCGTCCGTGTCTTCAGCCAATGATCGTACTCGTCGGCGACCGTGGAGCGGACCACGTTGATGCGCCACAGCAAGCCCGTCTTCGGCGGCGTGTCCGTCTCGTAGCTCACCAGCACCTTCGAGTACGGTGAGATGGCCCACGCTTGGTCGAGATTCTTCTTCAAGCCGGCGCGGAAGACGTCTATTTCCTGAGCGGTGAACACGCGGCCAATCGCCGCGAAAATGCCCATGAACAGCTGCGTGTAGTGATCGAGTAGGCCCGCAACGGGCGGGATGCTGAACTCACCGCTGCCGCGTAACCGATTAGGCAAACGGCGGAGCAGCGCCTGGCGCAAGACGCCCGTGTTCGTCTCCCGTACAACTCGCTTAACGCCGGCCACGCCCGAGCTACCCTTGTGCGCCATTCCGGCGGCACCGTAGATCGGGTGCAAGTCATCAGCAAATTGACGACTCCGTTCGGCGCCAGGGGCGCGCAGGCGTCGTGCGTTCGCAGCGCCGCAGCATTGCCACGCGCAGCGCGCTCGCGGGCGCCTTCACTCAATCTCGACCATCGAATTCGACCCCACCCCGCCGGTCCCCGCTCCTCCGCGCCGCCCTCGCTCACCGGCCCTTCACCATGACTACCGCGCGTTCACATTCACTGCTCCGTAGCAGGGAATTCGCGCGCCGCGCGGTGCGGCCCAAGCGCCGAGTCGGCTGAGACGCCGAAGGCTGGGTGCTCTGGGCCGTCCGCGTGACCATCCATCAAATCAGCTCACTTACCCGTCGCGCTGGTGCTCTGTCCGGTCATCGCACCGGGGCTAGTGCTCGGCGCGGTCGAGCCTTGCGTGCTGCCCGGTGTCACGGTGTTGTCCGGATGACCGCTGGTGCTTTGCGCGCCTGGCTCCATGCCAGTGCCAGTGTTGGAGTTAACGGCGCCCGTGCCGGTTGCGTCAGCGCCCGCGTTATCAGACGCCCCGCTCGGATCATTGGCAGGCTTATCGCTGCTGTTGGCGCAGCCGGCGAATAAGGCCAACGAAACGAGCACCGCCGGAATTTCGATTCGGATCATGTTCGGGTCTCCTGATGATGCGCCAGCGCCGGATCGGCGCGACGCTGGGACGGCCGAGTGCAGATCGCGTGCCAACTGCATACCGGCGCCCGCGCGAAAGCGCGCAGCGCCCGCGCGCGGCGCCTGGTCTCAGCGAGGCGGCGCGCCGCGCTGTCGGCCGCCGCGGGAACGGCGTGAGCTTCGGCGTAGGTCTGCTAACGTAGGCTGCGGATGGGACACGATCGCAGCTATGATGATGAAGAGGTGCGCGCGATCATCGACCGCGCACTCAAAACGCGGCCTGCTGGCGGCCTGTCGCACGAGGATTTGTTGGCGGTCGGCGCGGGGGTGGGGCTCTCGAAGGCGGCCGTTGAAAGCGCGGCGACCGAGCACCACGAGGCGCGGCAAAGCGAGCTCGGCGTAGCGCGCGTCGTGTCCCTTCGGCGGCGCGGTGTGGCCGCACACGGCTTCGTGTTCCTTGCGGTGAATGCCGTGCTCTTCGCGATCAATTTCCTGACCACGCCCGGGCAGTGGTGGGTGCTCTTTTCGATCTTCGGCTGGGGCTTGGGCTTGCTGTTGCACGCCGGCTTTGCGCTCTCATTGGGCGTCTCGCCGCGTCGCCTGCAGCGTGAGATGAGCCGCTTGCCAAAAACGAGCGCTCCGCTTCGGCTACTGCGCTAGAGCGCCTCGCGGCCGGCTACGGTTCCGCGGCGTTCGAGCGACGCCTCACATTCGGACGTCGCTGACTAGGCATGTCACGAATGCGCCGGCTCTGGACACTAAGCCGTGCGCTTCCGTGGCTCGGCCGCCGCCCGAGAGACGGCAGCCTTCTGATTTCCAGCCCTGGCACATTGCGAAATTCGTAACATCCTTCTAAGCGCCGTGTTCACGCGCCATCTTGAGGAGCCACTTAATGCTAATCCGTCGTAACTGGTTGATTTTAGGCGTATCGGCGCTCACTGTCGGCAGCGCGGCGCTGAGCGCCTGTTGGGTGGATTCGAACAAGACGGCTCCGGTGCAAAGCAGCAGTACCGCAGGAGGTGACGGCTTGGCCGGTTCGTCGGGCAGCGTGTCAAACGGCGCGGCCGCGGGCACATCGGCAGGCTCGACGAGCACCGTCGGTGGGGAATCTGTAGGGGGCTCCGCCCCGGCAGCATCCGGCGGCGGGACGAGCGTTGCCGGCACCGGCACCGGCGGCACTGGCCCCGCTGGCGGCGGAACCTCCGCAGGTGGAATGGGCACTGGGGGCACCGGCACTGGCGGCACTGGCACCGGGGGCACCACCGGCACCGGCACCGGGTTTCCGGCAGGCTGCCCGATGCCGTCCACCACCGCGCATCAGGCCACCGCCCTCGACCGCAGCTGTTGGGCCGCAACCTCCTCGGACTGCTCCACGTCCGCCGCCAACAACAATCCGCCCGCCCTGGCGCTCGACGGCATGGCGAGCACTCGCTTCTCAACCGGTCTGAAGATGAGCGCGCAGACCGCGCCCTTCACGTACGAGGCAGACATGACCACAGCGGTCATGATCACCGGTGTCAAGGTCGACTCCAGCGTGAGCACGGACGCCGCGCCGCAGCTCGAGGTCGAGGTCTCCACCGACCACACCACTTGGAAAGCAGTGGCCTGCGGCGACGGCATGACGGCGACTGACTTTTCGTTCGCTGCCGTGTCTGCACGCTGGGTGCGCGTCACACAGTACGGCTCCGCGGGCAGCGGTACGGGCTCCGGCTGGTGGTCGATTCACGAATTTTACGTGTACGGATCGCTGGGCACGGAGAAGGCCTGCGCCACTGCGGGGACCGGCGCGACCGGCGCCAGCTGCACCAAGCCGCACGCGGGTTGATTGATTAGTTGATAATAATGGTCGCGTAACACGCCGAAGGCCGTCCTAGCCTTCGGCGTCGCGCTCCGTTACCAGCGGCGATGGCGGTGATAGGAGCCACGCCCAGGCCCGCGCCCAGGCCCGCCCAAGCGCACGACGACGCGCGGGTGCGCCACCCACCCACCGTGATAACTCGCGGGACGATAGGGGCGCCGCACCCAACCTCCGTAACGGTATGCGCCCGGTCCCCACGGCGAGACGTACCAATTCCAACCGTAGCTAGGCGTGTACAAGTACGTGTACGGCACGCCCTCATTGTCCTCACTCGCGGCGTTCGCGGGCACCCACATCCAACCGTAGCCATTGGCGTAAACCCAGCGCCCCGATGGATATTCATACGCCCACTGCGCCGTGCTCGGCGGAGCCTCCGGGACGGTGGACGGCGGCGCGGTGGACGGCGGC
>CAXSGJ010000015.1:83495-107880 GCA_964236865.1 uncultured Polyangiaceae bacterium | reverse complement strand
CGGCTTCGATCGGCTCGCGCAGACGGCGCGCGAGCGCGTCGGCACCGATCCGATGTCGCGCCGTATCCGTCCAACAACCAACGACACGAATTGACTGGGCGGAGCTCCTGAAGCGCGTCCACGATGTCGCCGCGTTGGCCTGCCCCTGCGGTGGCCGCCTAACATTCATCGCGCTCATCCTGGACAAGGTCCCTGCGCGCGCGATCCTCGAGAGCCTCCACCTGTCCTCGGAGCCGCCACCCATCGCTCGCGCCAGATCACCAGACTAATTTGAGCCCACGGTAGATGCATAGGCTCGCGGGCTCGCGGGCTCGCGGGCTCGCGGTCGCATCGGTCCGTCAAGCGGAGCTCTGCGCTCAATGCCGCCGGTGAGTCTACAACTGTGAAGTCAAGCCTCTGCCGCCTTCGCCTGACGAAGTGATACTGCTTCCGCCTTTGCGTTATTCATGGCTTAAGCCCAGCCTGCGAACGTCCCTTTGAATCCGTGTCCAGGCGGTGCCCGAGCCTGCCGCTCGGCGCGGAGCGCGACTCGGGGCTGGCCGCGCGTGCAGCCCGTTTGAATGAGGGGCGCGGCTTGTTCGAACGTTCAGACCCTGAACGCTGTATCCGGAGCTGTGTCCAGGACCTCTCGCACTCGCGTGGCCAGCGTGCCGGGGGTGATGGGTTTTTGAAGGAATGCCATCCCACTGCCGCGGACGCCGTGGCTGACGATCCTCTCTTCTGTGTATCCGGACATGCACAATATCTTCATGGCGGGGCGGATCGAGACGGCGCGTCGCGCTAAGTCTGGGCCGCTCATCTGCGGCATGATCACATCGGTCAGCAGCAGGTCGATGACGCCCGCGTGGCGTTCGCAAATCAGCAGTGCCTCGACGCCATCGCGCGCGGGAAGCACCTCGTAGCCTCGGCGCTCCAAAGCGTTGAGCGCAACGGCGCGCACCTGGTCTTCGTCCTCGACCAATAAGATCGTTTCGGACCCGATCAACGTCGTGGGCGACACGCTCGATCGAACGGGGTCGACTTCGCGGTAAACCCGCGGGACGTAGACCTTGAACGATGATCCTTTGCCCGGCTCACTCTCGACCCACACCCCACCGCCATTTTGACGCACGATTCCAAAAACGGTCGAGAGCCCAAGGCCGGTTCCCTTGCCTTTGTCCTTGGTCGTGAAAAAGGGCTCGAAAATCCGGGCCTGCGTTTCACCGTCCATACCCGTGCCGGTGTCTCTGACGGCCAGCATCACGTAATGGCCGGCCGCAGCGGGCGTATGGCTCTCCGTAAAGTGGTCGTCCAGCCAGATTTCTTCGGTTTCGATGAACACTTTGCCGCCCCGCGGCAGTGCGTCGCGCGCATTCACGACTAAGTTCATGATCACCTGCTCGATGTGCGTGGGGTCGATGCAGACCCGCCCAACCTGCGGTGAAAGCCCGATCGCAAGCTCGACGTCTTCACCGACGACGCGTCTCAACATCGCCTCCATGTTTCGGATGACGTCGTTCAAGTCCAAGACCAGGGCCTCGCTCGTTTGCTCGCGACTGAACAACAACAATTGACGAGTCAAGCCCGCGGCCCTGGTAGCAGCCTTCCTGATCTCCTCCACGTCTTGCCGGATGGTCTCGGCCTCATCTAGATCCGACAAAATGAGTTCGCTGTAACTCAATATCACCGATAATACATTGTTGAAGTCGTGGGCGACGCCGCCGGCCAATCGCCCAACCGCGTCCATCTTCTGGGCGTGACGTAGCTGTTGCTCGCTCTGTCGGAGCGCTTCTTCGGCGCGCTGGCGTGCTCTTTGTTCTCGCATCCGCTCAGAAATGTCGCGAATAAATCCAAAAAATGCGTTCCGGTCGGCACCGACATGCGTCAGCGCGATCTCGACCGGAAACGGCGTGCCATTCTCGCGGTTCGCCCATGCCTCGACGCGGATCCCCTGGACCGGGGAGTCATTCTCCAATAGCCTGGTCAACAGGTCGCGGTTCGGTACGAACTCCCAGATCGACTTGCCCAACGCCGCAGCCTTGGCGCAGCCGAACATCATCTCGGCGGCGGGGTTGAAGTCCGTGAGTCGTCCGTCGTCGTCGAAAGCAACGATGGCGTCGAGGGCCATGTGCGTAATCGCCGTGCGACGCAGCTCGCCTTCCCGGTGTCTGACCCGTTGCTGGCACTCTCGTAGTTCTCGCTCGACGGCGGGAGCCAACCGGCCAAGCCGATCCTTCAGAACGTAGTCGTGGGCCCCCGCCCGCATTGCCTCGACCGCCGCCTCCTCCCCGACCGTTCCAGATACGATGATGAACGGCAAATCTAGCGCGAAGTCGTGCATGACGTCGAGCGCGCCTCGAGCGCTGAACTCGGGCATCGACCAATCGCTAATGATCACGTCCCGAGGAGTTTGCGACAATGATTGGCGCATCGCCGCTGCTGTTTGCACACGCTCGAAAGTGATTGGACAGCCTAGTCGCCGAAGCTCGTGCATCACGAGCTTCGCGTCGCTGGGCGAATCCTCGACTAGGAGGATGCGCAAGGCTTCCTGCTTGATCATGGCAACGCCGCTGGCGTCTCGACAACCTCGTTCAGCGACAGCCAAAACTGGCCCAGGATACTGACCGCCGCGGCAAAGTCAGAAAATTCGACTGGCTTTCGCACGTAGGCGTTGGCTCCGAGCGCATAGCTCCGAAGTATGTCTTCGTCTTGCCGCGACGCGGTCATGACCACGACCGGGAGGACTTTTGTGCGGGCGTCCTCCCGGATTCTGCGCAGCACCTCGAGACCGTCGATTTTCGGGAGCTTCAGGTCCAGAAGCACTAAGCGAGGGAGGACCGATACATTCCTATCCGTGTGCTCGCCCGACCCGAATAGGTAAGCAAGGGCTGCCGCACCATCCCGTTCGACCAGTACGTTGCCGGCGATTTGCGCTTTCTTGAAGGCGAGTCGCATCAGCTTCTCATCGGTGGCATTGTCTTCGACGACGAGAATGGTCGGACTCATGGCGAGGATCCCCGGCTTCTTTCTGGAAAAGAAAAGTAAAACGTGGCTCCGCGTTCGACCTCACTTTCGGCCCAAATTCGACCGCCATGGCGAGTCACGATGCGTTGGACGGTCGCTAGGCCAATGCCGGTTCCCGGGTACTGAGTCGCCGCGTGGAGGCGTTGGAATGGCTTGAACAACTTGTCAGCAAAGGCCATGTCGAACCCAGCGCCGTTGTCGCGCACGAACAAGGAAGCGCCACGGCGGCCAAACTCGACGCTCGCGGGAGTTTTTTTGCTCGTAAATTTCCAGGCGTTTCGCAGCAGATTCTCGAGCAGCACTCGTGCCAGCACCGGATCGACGACAGCGGTCAAGCCGGGGGCGATGATCACGTCGGCTCGGCGCGTCGGCTCCTCGGCGGCGAGATCCTCGAGCACGGAGCTTGCCATGGCCGACAGATCGACACGGGTTCGCTTGGGCTCGAGACGCGTGACGCGCGCGAGCTCCAAGAGAGCGTCGATCAGCGAACCCATCTTCTGAGCATTCGTGACGATTTCGTGCAGCCAATCACGCCCTTCGTCGTCCAATTGATCGCCGTATGTATCGAGCAGTAAGCTCGCGAACCCATTCATTCCGCGCAGGGGAGCGCGTAAGTCGTGCGCCACCGAATAACTGAAAGCTTCGAGCTCGCCGCTAGCCGCCTCGGCGGCATCCTTGGCCCTGGCGAGTGCCTCTTCCGCGAGGTGACGTTCGGTGATGTCGCGCGCCACCTTGGAAGCACCGATCAAGTGGCCTTTCGAATTGTATAGGGGTGAGCTCGTCAACGAGACGTGGATCTCTATTCCGTCCCGACGACGCCTGATGGTGTCGAGGATCTCGACCCGCTCGCCACGCTTGAGCCGTTCGAGAATTCGCGGCTCCTCGTCTTCACGCCCCGACGGGACCAGGACGGCGATGGGGCAGCCAATCATCTCTTCGGCCGTGTACCCAAAGATTCGTCGCGCCCCGTCGTTCCAAGTAGTGACGATGCCATCCAGCGTTTTGCTGATGATTGCGTCGTCGGAGTAGGAGACGATCGACGCGAGGCGGGCTTGTTCTACTTCCACCTGCCTCCGATCGCTAATGTCGCGGATGGCTCGCGAAATGAAGACCTCTTCCTCGGTTTCCAGGGAGCTGGAGGTGACCTCGCTGTAAAATTCGCTGCCGTCCTTGCGGCGACCCATCAGCTCGACGCTCGAAGGAGGCCGTGTGGCTCGCGCCCCCGACCTCGACCTTGGTGGTGGCGCTTGACTAGGAAGCGCGAGGCAGTTGGGCACCAGCAGCTCGATGGATTTCCCGATTAGCTCCTCTCGAATGTAACCGAAAAGCTTTTCGGTCTGCGCATTCACGAGCGCCATCGTCCCGTCCAGCGTGGTGATGACGACGGCGTCCGGCGCCGCCTCGACAAAGCCTTCGAACAGGCTCTCCGAAGAACGAGCACTTTCGAACACGCGCAAGGCTTCGTTAGCGCGGTCGATCACTGCGCGAGCCGCACGCTCGGCGGCATTTGACCTCGCGCTTTCGATAACCAGTGCGGCCCGCATCGCGAGCTGCTGGGCAAACTCCACGTCGCCTGAATCGAAGGATTTGGCATCGGCGCGGTAGCGCGCCAATATCAGCGCGCCGAGAACACGAATTCCCGTTCCCAGCGGAACGACGATGAGACTATGTATCCCCAGCGAAGCGCTGAATTGCTGATTGCATTCGCTCGTAAAGGCGAACGGGCCGTCGGGGCGCAGCACAGAAAACAGCAGTGCTTCTCCGGTCTCATGCACGCGACGCACAAGCGGGTCGCGGAATAGATCATTGTGCCCGAACAGGCGGCCCTTGATTGTGTTCGAAGCGTACGGGTCTAGACCGTGAAACGCGATGGGGATAGCCTCTGAGCCCCCCTCCTGTACCATCGAGACAACACAGAATGCATTGCCGAGCTCGGCCGCGCGCGTGGCAATCAGGTGCAACAAGCGTGGAAGATCAGCGCTCACCTCGCAGAACTCCCGAGCGACCGCGGCCAGGCTCTGGGCCTGCTCGGCGCGTCCGATCCGCTCTCGGTGTTCTCGCGCGCTCGTGATCGCCAGAGCGGCATGGTCGGCAAGCGACTGCGCGATCGCGTGGTCCTGAGCATCGAACGGCGCGGCTGTACGCGCCCGGAATGTGCGCATCTTCCCGATCGTACGACCCCGCGTCTGCATCGGCACGACGAGCGCGCTCCCTCGCGCCTCGCCTTCGGGCTGCGGTGCCCCGCCATCCAGAGCCGCGGCGCTGCCTGCCACGGGGGCCGAGCCCGGCCGCGTGTCGAGCCAGAGCTCGAAGGTCGTGACCCCACCCAGGCTCGCACCCACCTGGATCTCTAATGCAGAGATGAGCGCGTCCTGGTCGCTGAGCCCGTCGGCAGCGATGCGCATCACCGCCATCAGCGACCGCACCCCGCTGTCGACCGGTCGAACACGTAAGTCTGGGCTCGATGCCCGATTTAGCTCATGCACCAGTAAGCCGATCAGCACTAGGACAATCGTTCATTGGGTCGCTCCAGTGCTGACAACGGCCGCGGATGCCCGAAAAGATAGCCCTGTAAGAAGTCACATCCGGCCTCGATCAGCGTGGCCCGTTCCAGCTCATTTTCTACGCCCTCCGCGACAGTCGCCCTGCCCATGTTTCGGCAAAGACGCGTGATCGAGCCAACGATCTTTTGTTTCGCGGAATCGCGGTCAATGCCTCGTATCATTCTGATATCTAGCTTGACGAATTCCGGCTCGAGCCTGGCGAAAGTGGCCGGGTCGGCCTGACCCCCGCCCAAGTCATCGATGGCGATGCGGAAGCCGAGGGCTCGAAGCTTCTCTAAGCGTGCCGGGACGTCGTTCACGCGCTCGAGCGAGGCTCGGTCATTGAGCTCGAGGATCACCTGGCCGGCGACACGGCTCAGGCCAGCGCTCGGCAAATAGAGAGCTGGGTCGAGGAGGTCTTCAGAGTGCATATTCACGAAAACGAGGGCGCCCTCGCGCGCAACTTCGGCGGCCTGCGCAGCGACCAGCGCACGGACGGCGCGGCCGACGTCGTGCAGTCTACCCACCTTTTCGGCCGCGATCAGCACCGCATTCGGGTTTGGCAGTGCCGGTTCATCGCTGCGCATCAGCGCTTCGTACCCAAAAGTTTCAGAATCAGCCGCGCGAACGATGGGCTGATACGCCATCCACAGTGACTGAAAGGCCAAGTTGAGCTTGGAATCGATGCCAGCACGATCGCCAACATAGAACGATCCGCTGCCAAACTCCTCGGCGCACGCGCGTTTCAAGCGAGCCATTCGACCCACGTTTATCGCGCGGTCGACCACCGCTCGTAGGCGATCAATGACTATGGGCTTGATCAGATACTGAAAGGCCCCGTATTCGACCGCGGCGGCTGCGCTCTTGAGGTCCGGGTCGGCGGTCATCAACACGACGGGCAAATCCAGGTCGTGCTGACGCACTGCGTGCAGCAATTTCAGGCCGTTCATGCCGGGCATGTTGATGTCGCTCACGACGACATCGAAAAAGCCCGCCGCCAGTTTGAGGAGAGCCGCTTCGGCGCTGCTGGCGCCGGTGACGGCGACGCCGGGCGCACTCAGCGCGCGTCCTAAGACCGCGAGCAGGGCCGCATCGTCATCGACCAGCAAGATTGCGGTGCCCTCTTTTTCCACAACTTCCCGCATTCAATGGATGATGGTACCTGCACGGCAACGAAACATCTAACTTTTTTGCCATCGTCTAAACGAGCCAGGCGTCGAGATTCGCCGGTGACAATCTGCCCCGCATTATGGCGGTTATATTGGATTAAGCCAGACCTGCCGCGTGCCGTTATACCGGCGTGCACAGCGAGAAGCGACTCGTCGCGCGGCAGGCGCGCACGACCGACTCAAATATCGATCGAGCGCTGGCCGAGATTTGCGAGCAAGTCGACGCCCGCCGGGCGAGTGTCAATTTGCTGTTTTGTTCGCCAACATACGAAGCAAAGGAGCTCGGTCGAAAAATCGAGCGCGCCTTCTCGACGCCAATCATCGCCTGCATGTCGGCAGGACAGTTTGGCCAGGGCGGCTTCCAGTGCGACGGAATTACGGCGGTCAGTTTGGCCAGTAATGAGCTTCGTCTGACTTCTCACCTGATCACGCCTTTGGCGGAATGTCATGCACGCGCCTCCGAGGCGGCCTTTTCCGCGCTGAATCAGCTCTCGGAGCGAGGCTCGGAGCGAGCCTTTGGTTTCGTACTGTCGGATGGCCTGTCACGCGCCGAGGAACGCCTGGCTGCTTCTCTATATCAATCACTGGGAGCTATCCCGCTCATTGGCGGCTCCGCCGGCGACGACATGGCAACCGAAGCGACCTATGTGTACCATGAGGGCAGGTTTCATCGGGACGCCGCCGTATTGTCGTTGTTCGAGACCACCCTTCCGTTCGCCACTTTCAAGGCCCAGCATGCGCGCCCGGGTCGGCACAAGTTGGTCGTGACCATGGCCGACCCAGAGCAACGAAGAGTTCACGAATTCAACGGCGAACCGGCGGCGGACGCGTACGCGCAAACGTTGGGCTTCGACGTCGACGAGCTCGGCCCGCTATTCTTTTCGAAGCACCCGCTCATGCTGCGCAGCGGAGGCGACAGCTACATTCGGTCGGTCAAGACGATGAGGCCCGACCACAGCCTCGAATTCTTCTGTGCGATGGAAGAGGGGTTGGTCTTGACGGTCGGGGAGTGCGGCAGTCCGAGCGAGGCGCTCCAGCAAAGCTTGCTGGACGTGCAAGGTAAAATTGGCGTACCCGAGATCGTCATCGGCTGCGATTGCGTCTTGCGTCGCCAAGAGTTCGCGCACGACGGCCTCGCCGGTAAAATGGGCGAGCTCATGGCACGTAACCAGATGGTCGGCTGCAGCACGCACGGCGAGCAATTCAACGCTATCTACGTCAACCAAACATTGAGCGCGGTGGCGCTGGCCGCGGGATGACCACGGGCACGGTGCTCGGAGAGCTGTCATTGCCGGAGCTGACGCTCAAGGTCGATGCATTGGAGCGAAAACTCCGAGCCAAAGAGAAGACCATCCGCGTCTTGATTCAGCGGGTAGAGGGCAGCGCCAGTGAAGTGCACTCGGCGTTCTGGGTCTTGGAGCAAAACATCGCGCTGGAAAAAATGGTCGTCAAACGGACGGCGGAAATCAACGCGCAAAAGGAGCAGCTTGCTCAAGCTTTGGCACAGCTTCAAGGGGCCCAAGCAAAGCTCCTTCAGGCGCAAAAGCTCGAGGCGATTGGACAACTCGCCGCCGGCATCGCGCATGAGGTGAACACGCCGACGCAGTACGTGTCGGACAACACGGCCTTCGCCAAGCGCGCGGTCGTGGGCTTAATCGAAACACTTCAGGCATCCTTGGCCGTGGTGAAAGCCGTCCAAGAGGGCCGCGACACCTCGACCCTGATCCCGTGCGTGGACAGTTTGCTGAAGACCGCCAAAATTCCATATTTATTGGTGCAACTTCCCCGCGCGCTCGACCAAGCGCAGGAAGGGCTTGGACGCGTCGCGACGATCGTGCAGGCGATGAAAGAATTTTCTCATCCGAGCAGCGCCGAAAAGACGCCGGTGAACCTCCGGGAGGCCATCGAGACGACAATCGCCGTGGCGCGTCACGAATGGAAGTACCTGGCCGACGTGGACGTGGCCATGGACCCGGAGATGCCGCTGGTGCCCGTCCTGCGCAATGAGTTTAATCAGGTGATCCTCAACTTGATCGTCAATGCGGCGCACGCGATCGGCGACGTCACGGCCGGAGGCTCGGAAGGCAGGGGCAAGATCACCATTGCCGGGCGCACTGGCGTCGACAGCGTGGAGATCCGCATCACGGACACGGGCTCGGGCATCCCCCTGCATGCGCGCGCCAAGGTGTTCGAGCCGTTTTACACGACAAAGGCAGTAGGAAAAGGCACAGGCCAAGGCCTGGCCATTGCTTATTCGGTCATCGTGGATAGGCACCAGGGATCGATCTCGTTCGAGACGGAGCCAGGCCAAGGAACGACCTTCATCATTACCCTTCCTCTGCGCGACGCCGGCCTGGGTGCCGCCGCGCCTGCGAAGGATATCCCGTGAAAGTCTTGTTCGTCGACGACGAGCCTCGCGTTTTGGAAGCACTCGAGCGCTCGCTCTTCCAGTTGGACGTGGACTGGAACGTGACTCTCGCCGAAGGCGGTCAGGCCGCGCTGCGCGAACTGGCCGCGGCGCGCTTCGATGTGGTCGTGTCCGACATGCGCATGCCGGGCATGGACGGCGCCGCGTTGCTCAGCCAGGTCTGCAAAAAATATCCGCATGTCATGCGCATCGTCTTGTCTGGTCAAACCGACGAAGCCGAAGCCTTTCGCGCGGTTCGGGTAGCGCATCAATTTCTAGCAAAGCCATTTAGCTCCGAAGAACTTCGACAGGTGATCGAGCGGGCGCATTTGCTCATGATGGGGCTTGGAGACGAGCGACTGCAGGCTATCGTCGGGCGCCTCGAACATCTGCCGTCAGCGCCGCAGTTGATGGATGACTTGACGCGCGCTCTCGAGGACGAGGCCACGACGGCCGAAACGTTGGCGGCTATCGTTCGGCAGGATCCAGCCATGAGCAGCAAAGTGTTGCAACTGGTCAACTCGTCCTTCTTTTCGAATGGCGCCAGCATCAGCGACATAAGAGCGGCGGTCGTGCGACTCGGCACAAAAACCGTGCGCGCGTTGGCCACGAGTGGCGGCGTGTTTGCGGCCTCGACGAAGCCCGGTGAGCTCTCGTCAGCATCGGTGGCAACCGCGCAGCTCCGGTCGCTCGCCACCGCCCGTGTCGCCAGCCGTATCGCCAAGGATAAGGTCGATCCAGCCGCCGCCTTCGCAGCCGGACTGCTGTGCGACGTAGGCCAACTGATCTTGAGCTGGCCCATTTCGCACGAAAGTGACGGATCTGAGGGGGAGCATCGCCAGCGCGACGCACTGAAGCATGCCGAGGTCGGAGCCTTTTTTCTGGGCCTCTGGGGGCTGCCATTTCCAATCGTCGAGGCCGTTGCCAACCACCACACGCCGTCTCGGACGGCGCTGCACGGCCCCGGCCTGCCTCAGGTCGTGTGGCTTGCGGCGTGCCTCGTGAATGGTAACGAGCCCGACACCAGCTACTTGCGCCACATCGGGTTCGAAGGCTCACTGTCCGATTACAGGGCAATGACCGAATGATCCAGGCAAGTAATCGTCGCGTTCTGTGTGTGGACGACGAACCGCTGGTGCTCGAGGGCCTCGAACGCACCTTATTCGAGCATTTCGAAGTGACGACGGAGAGTAATCCGCTCGCGGCCCTTTCCATCTTGGAAAGCAGTCCGGCGTTTGCAGTCGTACTCTCCGACATGCGTATGCCCCAACTCGATGGCGCGAAACTACTGGCGCGCGCCCGGGCGATCGCGCCGCTCACTTCGAGAATACTCCTCACCGGTCAGGCCGAGGTCGATTCTGCCGTCGCGGCGGTGAATGAAGGTCAGATTTTGCGCTTCTTATGGAAGCCCTGCCCTCCCGCTCACTTGATTCAAGCACTCGAGTTGGGCGTGGAGCAATATCGACTGGTGACGGCAGAGCGGGAGCTCTTGGAACGAACCGTGACGGGCTGCGTCCGCCTGCTGAGTGAAGTCCTGTCCTTGGTCGCGCCGGCGCTTTTCAGCCGCACACAGCGCATCAAGGGACTCGTCACTCACATGACCAAGAAGCTTGCCCTCGATGACCCGTGGCGCTTCGAGGTGGCGGCTCTTTTCAGCATGATAGGTTGCGTCGGGTTGCCCGAATCGACACTCGAGCGGGCGCTGGCCCAGCGCCCGCTCGACGCGGCCGAAGAAAAGGCCTTCGCTGACCATCCGCTGATGGCACACCGGTTGTTGTCCGAGATCCCACGCTTCGAAGAAATTGCGGCGATGATCAAGCTCCAGGCCAGACCACCGCTCGCGCCGCCGAGCGACGATGTCGAACGCGGCGGGACCATGCTACGTCTCGCATTGCAGGTGGAGCGCGCGACCGCCGGGGGCAAAACCCTCGCCGACGCCATTGCCACCTTGCAGCGCAAAGGTGACGCGGCCGAGCAGCCCTATCTGAGTGCGCTGAGCGACTTTCGAAACGCAGAAGGCTCTACCACCGTGCGTGCGTTACCCGTCTCGCAGATGACGGCCGAGATGATCCTCGAGGAAGACGTGCGTACAACCAACGGGGTCGTCGTAATTCCCAAGGGTCGGGAGCTATCGACTATTCTGATCGAACGGCTATTCAAGTTCACTCGCGCCGGAACGTTGGTCGAGCCCATTCGCGTTCGTGTGCCAATGTAGTCGCGGCGCTCGGCGAAAGCTTCACCGCCGCCCACGGCCCCTTTTCGAAGGCCGGGCCAGTTGTCGGGCGGCCACTTCATGCTCACTGACTGACGTCGCCTCGGCGCCGGCGCCCGGGAGGTGGCGTTCGACGAGCGTGAGCGGTCAATCGCTCGAACCTTTCGTTCGAACCAGGCGCAGACTCGGGCTCCGGGCAGTTACCGCCCAGCCTCGACGCCCTTCGAGCGGGGGCGCTGATGCCGTCGAGCACACAGGATGGCAAGGGTATGCCCATTAACCCATGCGACCGGACCGGGCCTCCCTAGCTCACGCGATTGTCCGGCACCGCAAGCAAGTGCGACCGGAACCGTCTTGAAAAGAAGATGCTGTTCGTCACCTTCCGCGAAAGCGCCGTGCTCATCGTCGTCTCTCGCTTTTTCGGCGCTCGTCACCGGTAAGCCCCTTTACTGGTGCAGGTCAAACCAAACGGTGCAACGCGATATCAGAGTCGGTTTGCCCAACAATGAAACTCGATATCTCTCTGAAATGGCAGAATCGAGCGAAGCGGAATCGGAGCTGTGAACTGTCGAGATGAACCAGTCGAACGCGACACCGGATCAACGCAAAGCCGCAACTGCTGCATTCATGTAGTGTTATTTGTCGCAGCAGCTCTTTAATCGTCACTCGAGCCTATCCGGATTGTGGGTCAAGCCCTTGGGTCGCTGCGGTGGTCGCTGATGGGTGTATCTATCGAGATGGCCCGAGAAAGAACTTTTATGAGCCAATCGAATGATTCGTCGAAACCTCGTGCAGCGCGCAAAAGCACGTCGCTATGAGATCGCCACCCTTGCCGCCATGTCGTCGGAGGGCGCTTGCTCCAGTGCGGGTTCGGCCACGAGCAACGAGCGAACCTAGAGCTCGTCTTCCACCATCATCACGACGGCTCAAGGCGCCGTCGCGGCGCAAAGGGCGATCGACTTCATGGTGCCGGACGCAGTTCAATTCACCAAGGACAACCAGTGCCTGTCCTGCCACCGCCAGCCGGACACGCAGATCAGCGCTAGCATCGCCGCGCAGTTGCTGCCAGGGGTGACGCTCGACACGTCGGCGACAACCGGCACCGGCTTCATCGCCAATCTCGTGACCGGCAACCAGCGAGAGTCCGGCCAGTGGACAGACAGCGGCAGCACGTTGTCCATGAGCGGCGAGTCGCTCTAGGCCCTTTCAGGCTACGCGCGCGCGGGCGGCGCAATCAACGTTCCTCCGAACATCAAGCGTGGCCTGCTTCGGCTCGTGCCGCAGTCGTCGACCAAGACATTCCGAGCGATTCGTTGCTTTTGCCGGCGCTCAACGTTCCTACCTGAATAACGACTTCGTCGACTCGCCGCAGATGTTCGAATCGTTCCTGCCGACCACACAGAGCGTGTTCGCAACGCGCGTGCTCCTCAATTTGGACAAGACGTTGGGGGCGGATGACGTGTCCGCACTCTCGGCCCAACAGGTGTCGTACACGGACGCGCTGGAGGGCACGACCATTCGCGCCCTCGGGACATCCACCGTCCAACAGTTGTCCCTCGCGGGTATCGCCGTGGCCGAGTCCGGTCGCGCCTCGACGGCGAACGGTGAGGCCTTTGCTGCGCAACTGCTCGCGGTGCGCACCGCCAACGCGGGCTGGGGCGACCCGCGGTCGCCAGCGCGGCCCGTCCGAGCCCGGCGCAAACGCCCCGGAACGGCCCGGTTCGCGTAAAATCGCTAGCTAACCAATGGTTACAAGCGATTCAGGAACGCTCGGTTAGCTCGCGGGGCCGCCTCAAGTGGCGAATCCATGGCCGGGCGGAGCGGCCGAACCGGTTCGGTCTTCCTATCCTCCGGCAAAGTCAGCTTCGCGCCGCACAGCTTGGTCCTGACCATGGTGGGCACGGGCATGCTTTGGGTCGGCTGGTACGGCTTCAACGCCGGTAGCGCCGTGGCCGTTGATTCGATCGCCGCCAACGCCTTCATGACCGCTACCATCGCCGCCGCCGTCGCCTGTGCTGCCTGGCCCGCCGCCGAGTGGCTTACCCGCGGCAAACCCACCGTGCTCGGCTTTTGCTCGGGCGCACGGGCGGCCTGGTCGTGAGCACGCCGCGGCAGGTTTCGTAACGCCGGTAGGCGCCATCATCATCGGCGTCATGGCCGGCGTGATTCCCTTCTTGGCCTGCACCAAGCTCAAGAGTGCCCTCCGCTACGACGATGCCCTCGACACCTTCGGCGTCCATGCCGTCGGGGGAACCCTGGGCGCGCTCCTCACCGGCTTCCTCGCCAACGCCGACATGAACCCGAACCTAGACATCAGTGTGCCCAGGCCGACCTCGCCGGTTGCGTTGTAGCCCCAACACTTGAAGGTGCCGTTCGAGAGGAGAGCACACGTGTGCTGGTAGCCCGCAGCGATGGCTGATAGGCCGGTGAGGCCGTACACCGTGACGTGCGTGGTGACGGGCGTGGAGGAGTGGGTCCAATTACCAAGCTGATTCTCATCGTCACTCCCCCAAGCACGTGACGGCGCCCCCGGTCAGCAGAGCGCAGGTATGCCCGCCACTGTCACGATCGCACTGGCGCGACGGGCACGGAGTAGCTCGTGGTTGTGCCATTACCGAGCTGGCCAGCGTTCGTTGCTCCCGCAACACTTAACCGTGCCATCCGAGAGCAGCGCGCAGACGTGAGGCGTGCCCTGCGCGATTGCGGTCTTGCAACGGTCGCGTCGACGCCCCAAAAAGACCAATAGATGACCGGCGAAGAGATCCATTCGCCACAGCCTGCGGACGACCGCGCTCAAGCCATCGTGCCCGCGGCGCAAATCGATCGGCTCGACGGCGAGGCAGATCCGAACGCTCGGCGGTAACGTCAGCAATTGGCGAGCGCGCCAAGCAAGGCTGCAACATACGCGGCGTTGCAGCCCTCGCGGAAACGGATGCGAACCAAGCCAAGCTCGGCCTCGATCGTAGTCCCCGCCCGCTCTTGCTCTTGACCCGAACGGTAACACGCGCGGAGCCGAATGGTTCGTTTGCGTCCCCCCCCGCGCTCACCCTTGCACATGTGGTATTTCAGCGCGGCGACCGACAGGCTGTGCTTGGCCACGACTTCAACAAGCGTAAGCTCCCGCTTCCGCGCTTCCGCTAATGCTGCCGCCCAGAACTGCCCGGCGCAGCCGGCGTAAGCGGGCCCCCGACACACGAGCACGCCGGCCGTATCAGCCCGTTCAACGGTGAGGCATCAAGCCGGCGGGCCATGAGTTGCGGCGTTCAAGCGGCTGCAGGTGGTGATTGCGCTCTCGGTACGCAAAGAGCGCGCATCGCAGAGTCGCGTGTGCGTGCGGCGTATCGGAGCAATAATGTCATGCGGTCGAAGCCGCAGTAGGGGTGACGAATTTGCAGCGGCTGCGGGTGGCGGAAACCGACATCTTGCTCAATCAAACCGCGCCAGATAGATAGAAGGCAACCGCGTGAGGTGAGGAGCCGTGACATCGCGCGTTCCGCATCCACTCAATAAACGGAGCCCACCGCCATGACAGCGCCGGTAAAAGCAGTTCAAACCGCGACCTTTGGCATCTACTTCGCTGGTGTGTGGACCGCCTCGCCCGGCGCGCTGCCCGCCGACGCGTTCGACGGCGCCGCGATTGACGTTGGCGACGCTGTGGAGATCAACTCGCTTGGTGACGAGGTGGTCGGGAACGGCATCTTCATCCGCACAGCCGACGTATCATCTAGGATCACGTTCACCCGCCGCTCAGACTCCTTCGACGGAGGCATGCTGTATGGCGTCCTTGACGGCACGTCACATAAGGGTTCCGCCAGGCAGCTCTTAACGCCCGCGCCGGTTACGCCCGGCATGACGGCGCTCCTTTTCGGGCCGGTTCGCGAACAGTCGATGCTTTTCGTGGACCTGACTAAAGAGCCGTACAATGTGCGGAGTTTTGCCTCGCCCGCGCTTGCGGCGGCGTCTGGGCTGGACTTCAGTGGCGTGATCGAACAATTTCTCGAGGACTCCGCTGTCCTCAATACGCGGCCTAGCGCTGTGCAATCAGACGGCGCGACCGCAGGTCTGCTCCCCGCCGGATCAATTCCCTGCAATCAAGCGATATTCTCGAGAGGCAACGCAAATCTATTCGGTCAGGCCAGCGGCGCGACCTGCCTGACGTCCACGCAAATCCACGGCGGTCCGCGTTTTTACATGGGCGTGCCCGCGATCCCGCCTTTGGGGGACGTCGAAGGCTTTGGTGATCCTAACTCGACGTCTGTACGGTTACGCAACACGCCCCCCATGACGTTCGACCTCGGCAAAGCCGGGTTGAACTGGTACGCGGACCGGGTGGATGAGACCCCGAACACTGAGTTCGATCTCCGGGTGTGGATCGTCCCGAACGGAGTCGGAGACGCCAACGGTTTTATTGGGGGGACCCGTGGAAGCCGTTTGGTGGACGGCAACCCCGCCAGCCAGATGCATGCGGTCTATTACCAAAATAACGGCACCGTCACTGCCGCGCTGCGGACGCTGGATCCGATGAACTTGAAAGCGGTCGCTGGCTCGGGCCCGGCCGTAACGTTATCGGGGGTCGCGGTGCCCTCGATCGTGCCGGTCACTGTCGAGATCCTTTCGAGCACGACCTTTAGGTACTCACTTAACAATGGGTTCACGTGGATCGCTCCGCCGAATGCGATCTCCGAAGTGCACACGATACCCGCGCCGAGTACGCCCTATCCGCTCGATGACAGAGCACGGGGAGCGGCCCCCCCCGCAGCGGCGGCGACGTTCCTCAATTTCCCGAGCGGGTCGTACGCGACAGGGCAAACATATTCCACGTTACAGATTACCACGTTGACGAGCGCGACCACGCTAAGCGCCGACGGCACCCGCTATGAGATTGCGCATACACTCAAGAACGGCGTGACCACGCTGGCGATCAACACATACGGAAGATCTGTAGGGTCGGCTGACCCTGATGCCGCCGAGAAAGCCCATCAGCCGGTAGCCGACCCGCAACCGGTGCTTGCCGCGCAGTCTGGGGGCATTGTCCAGTTCGCACACGAGCTGACCCACTGGGGCACGCCGTTGAACGAAGACGCATCAGGCGCAGTTGTGATATTTCCGACAGCAGATGTGGAACTGATCCTCCTGGCATATAGCACGGTGGCTGATACCGCAGACGCCGAGCCCGAGGTCACGCTAGTCAGAAACGCCGGGCTCAAGTTTCTCTTCGAGCCTATGACTGCCGCCGGAAGTAAAACGCGTATCGGTCGGGACGGGCTTATCAAAGGCTGGCTTGCGGAGGGGCCCGCGGTCCAGACATCTCTGATAGTCCCTGACCAAGTGCACGACGACGCATATGGCGGGTACACGCACAAATTCGAGTTGGCGAATCTAACCTTCGACATGGGCAGCACGGCTGGAACAGCGCTAGTTTTGCAAAACCCGCAATTCTATAAAGTACGCCACATCGGAGTGGTCGGCGGCGGCAGTGGGATTGACCTCAGAGGTCCTGACCTTTACGGATCGATGTCGGACTTCACGGTCGGCTGCCAAGGAACCTTCGGATTCCGAGCCACGAACTGCAACATCAACTTGCTCGGCACGAACCGGTTCGGCTCTCAGCGAATACCGCTATGCATGGGTAACGCGGGCGGGTACATCTCCGCGCTCTTCATCGACAACAATGGCTTGGTGGACACTGCAGCTTTATTTTGCGCCGTCGACACCCTGAAAATTGATTCGCTGACCATCAGCGATGAATCATCATTTTCGGCGGGCTTCGTGTCCGGCGGCTACCCAGGCGGCTTGATTGTGATGAACATCCAGGACGGAAGACTGATGACGATCAGGGGCACAATAGGCAGCGTGTCCACGAAGTCTGTGGCGCTGGTTTTGGCAGGGTGCACATACCGACGCGGGCGCGTCCTGTTTGGAATGACGACTAACCTGCGTGGCGACACCCCTCGCGGATTCCTCGTAACCGATAATCACGTGGCCTCAGCCGCCGAGACTTTCGTTGAGCTGATCACGGAATACGAGCTTCAAACGCCGCCGATCGGTTTCGCTAATCGGCCGGAATTCTTCCTAAAAACGAAGGACAAGCCGGTTGGGGATCCAATCGAACTCGGCGACGCGAGCGTAACAATCACGCGAGACATTAGCGCCCGTTTCCGGATGGCGGCGGGTGTCGCGACAGGGCCGCGAACAATCACGCTCAGTGCAGCGAAGATGCGCAGAGGGCAGCGGATCCACATCGCCATCTTCTCGCAAACCTACACGGTGACGTTGGCCAACGGCGGCCCTGGAGGCGGGGTACTCGCTTCCGGCACCTCGGTGTTCGGCGACTTCGTGCACAACGGCACAGACATCGAGCGTTACTGAATCTAATCGAACCGCGCCAACGCCATGCCACCAGCTGTCTGCGCTCCCGTCTAACTCGCGCCCTCAAAACGAGTACGAACCCCAATCAAGGACCTGCTGGCGGCTCACCCGGAAGTCACTGGTTGATGAGCGTGCAACACATTGACCGCCGTCTCGGCATCGCATCCACCGCGAGCACGGTGTGCTCGCTTGGGCGCCGGTGCAGCCTTGGAGTCAGGACACTGCGTGGGCTCGCTGACGAATCCGACCGAACCGCCGGGTGCGGGAAATCCGCACGCCCGGTGGGATGAGGGGGCGCCGGTCGACGGTAGCGCGGCTATCGTCGACCGGGCCCTAGTCTACAGACTCCACGGAGGGCCAGGACGCGGGCGCGCCAGCCGTATCAACGCGTTGACAACCGGGCACGCGCGGGTGAGCGTCAGGGACAAGGGGCAGGCAAATGGCGAACGACGTTCAGGCTATCACTGGCACGCGGGCACTAATCGGGGCGCGGCTCAGCAACATTCCGACAGCAAAGAGCACGCTGCTGCGCCACCTGACGTTGGACACCCAAGCGATCCCGCTCGTCAAGACGAAGATCGCTCCGTGGATCGACATCATTGGATATGCCAGTCGCAAGGGTGACACGGCGTTCAACAAGCAGCTGTCGGTCCAACGGTGCGAAGCGGTGAAGAGCCACATCCGACTGCGGCTGGCGCAAGCGGAGTTCAACATCGAGAATGCGAAAGGGGAGGGCGAGAGTCTGGGAGACGAGAAAAACGACGACGGCTACTGGCGCGCAGTTGAGGTGTACGTGTTCGGCTTTCAGCCACCGAACCCAATTGCGAAACCGGCCCCGACCCAACCAGGATCACGCGAATTCAAGATTAGAGTGGTGAGCGGGGGCTCCGTCTCGCTTCCGGATGTAGATGGCCCGCAAGCAAACAGTTACACCTTCCAAATCGTAGACGTAGTACGTCGCGCTCAAGCAATCTTCGAATACAAGGGCGCCGGGCTCGCGATTCCGACGCTTGTCCCTGCATTCTTCTCCGTAACAACTAAAGGTCCTTTCGCGAGCTTCAAACTTTCAAGATGCGAGACCCTTTCGAGCTTCGATGGCGATGCCCAGCTATTTGGAGACCCGGGAGTGACGTTCGGCAAACACTCTTAAGGAGGTGTGATGCACTTGTCACTGGGGAGTCGCACGCTCGTTACCCATTTAACGCTTGTCAATCCCAGCCTCATCCCAATCGAAGGTGGCTTAGGGATTGGCGTCTCTGCGGGTTCCGCGACCCGGGGTACGCTCCGGATGATCAGTTCGCCCGCTCCTTTCGTCGGTTATCCCTGACTCCGGGTTCAACAGCTCAAATGCTCAGCCGACTTAGACCAATTGACATATTGCTCTTATTAGTGAGCGGCATCATGCTCGCATTTCTGACGGCGGCACACCTTGTTGTCGTGCCTGCGATGCTCGACTCTTTCCGCGACTTCGGGCTGATCGCACCGCCATCAACCCAGCTAGCGCTGAGCACAAAGGGGCTGCTGCTCGTTGAGGTTCCCGGCTTAGCACTCTTCTGTGGTGCGGCCGTTAGTTTTTGGCGAGGCGAGACAAGACGGGGGAGCCGATTGATAGTGCTGTGTATGCTAGGAACCTTTATTGCCGGGTTGTTGTTCGTCGTTTCGATATCACTACCTAGACCGGCACCCGCAGCGACGCCCCAGGCCGCCGACTCGTCGCGTCAGCCGTGAACAAGCGGATGGTACTAAGCGAGCGCATTCACGAACAGCTCTCGAGCGCCACGAGCCAAGCAAATGGGCTCGTGGCATTCGGCGCGCCCTTGATGGGACACCGAGGCGACCTAAAGATACCTGGGGTCGGGTTGCAGACTGGCGTCGAGCCTTGACGCATCGACGTGCTCACCGAGGTCAGCGGCGCTCGATTCGAAGACGTCTGGCCGCGGAGGGTGCAGGCCAACTTTGCAGATGTTGGCGGGCATGAAGACCCGTGGGTATTCGGTGAAGTTCACCGGTGAAAACGCGCCTCGAGCCCGGTGAACAGAATTACGACTCGGCGTAGTTGGCGCTACACCGCGAGTTCGTCGACCGTCACGATACGCGGCTGCTTCGGCATCCCAACGCAGATGGCCTCGCGGTTGACGCGGCTCGCCCCGGTCGCTGCGAAAACCCTCATCGCTACCACGAACCTCGCCGACTCCTTCGACGACCGCTCGGCCTCGGTTGCCCTTGTGCCTTGCGTTGCGGTCGCAACCCGCGCCATCGAAGGTCTCCCACGTTCCGCACGCTGCCTTCGAGAACGTGCCGTCCCTGATACCCCGGAGATGTTCGACCGCGCTGCTGAGCCTCCGGTCGAATGCTGGCTTCGCCCTTATCCAGAGGCTCGCCCTTCTCGTCTTCCATATCGGGGCTACAACAAGCGTACGGTCCCCTTGGGGACGCTACCCGACGCCCCACTCTCCCCGCTGAATTGCCGGCATTCAGGGGGTGAGTGGAGAGACCGCGAAGGTTTTTCACGACCCACGGGAATGACGGGTGGTCGTCCAGTTCGAGACCCAGGCCTCGCTGTTGCCGTTGGCGAGCGCCACGGTGACGAATCGCAGAACAGCGCCGCGGCGCTGCGTTACTTCGTCACGAGCACGAACACGTCCGTGCGGAGCTTGCTCGGATCGTCCGTCCAATCGCCGTACTCTTCCCAGGTCGGGCCGCTGATCGGGTAGTCGTGCACCAGGCAGAATTGGCCAACGCGGAGCTGGCGTCCCCGATTTTGTTGTAGGGGCCAATGTGCACGGTTGTGACGACCGTACCGCCCGGAGTGGTCACGGGCACGACCGTGCCGTTACCAGGAAGCGGCGCGTCGACTTGCACGCCGGAGTCGACCATCATGGGACCTGGTTCGAACGTGCGGTACACGACGACGTTGTGTCCGGCCTTGGCGCCGTTCGCCTTGAGATAGGCCCACACCTGATCGAGGCCTCCCTTGATGGCGGTCACGAGCTCGCGGCCGCAGTGAACTTCCGCGTGCACGACCATCAACGTGCGCTGGGGCGCGTGCGTGATTTGGAATTCATAGTCCATGGTCATGCGCTCGCTCGGCGGTGTTAAATTCGAGGTGATCGGCGCGGCGGTGGTCGGTCGCGCTCGGCTCGCACACGCACCGAGCAACACACAGAGGCCCCCGCAGATCAGACCCTGCATGGCTGTGCACGGTGCAGCAGCGCATCGAAAGAATCAAGGAACACGTGACTGGGATACTTCCGAGTGCGTCCGAGAGAACGCATGAATCGCCAAGCATTCCGCTGCTACGGCCGGGTCAGCAATTACATCCGTTCGATACAGCCTGACCTGCCGGGGTCGAGTCCTCGTAAACGCGCACGAGTTTTGTATCTTGCATTAGCTTCGCAGCGGCTCGGCCTTAGCCTTAGCCGCCCGAAAAGCGCACGCGCTTGCCGTCCGTCGTCCCGTTCAACAGCGTCAGCGCGAAGCCGGGTAGCCGAGGCGCTCGACTACGCCGGCTGATTGGAGGACATCAAGTCCGAAGACATGCGGGAGATCTATGAGCGCTTCGCCCCGAGAAGAAGCGTGCGAACGACTGGCTCGATTCGGGGCACTCTGCATGCTGAATCAGAGACACCAGATCGTGATCGTCGCGGGCTCCCTCAACGACAGCACCGAGCGCATCATCAACTACTTGAGCCCGCGTGGAATCATCATCAAGTGCCGTGTTTCTGATCTTCGCATCACGAAGGTGAGCAGCTGCGCCCGGTTTTGAATGGAGTGGGGCGAACCGAGGTTGCTTCAGCGAGCGGCGTTCGCGTCTTCGAGACCCTCGAGGTAGAGCGCATCGACGCTGGTCTTGACGCTGGTCCGGCTGAGCTCGAGCGACTCACTCGGGCCGAACTCGGCGACAATCCAACCGCTCGAGTCACGGCGATGTAAGGTGACGCGCGGAGCTCGATGAGAAACGATCAGAGTGTTGTCAACGCTGGGAAGCTGCTCTCTTCGGCGCACCGGTTTGATCTCACCGCACAACGCACGTATCACATATTCGGCGCGCGGACTGGGACGCACAATATCACCGGACGGACCTGTCATATCGGTACACCGTCAACGGCACAACTGAGCTTCGGCGCTGCGCGCAGCTACACCGATGCCCAGTCTGCCCTGATCGAGCGCTTTTAATGGTCACGAGGCGAAAGTGGCGCGTCCCTGCCTTCGGCGGCGCATGACGAAACATCATTTCATGAGCGGAATCACGGACGGTTCGAAGATGTGTTGCGGTCGGCGCCCGGGGGCGACGGGGATTGGGCACTACGGCGCGCCATTTCCCGCCCGGCAATCAAGACGACCGCAAACGTGTACGCGCAACGGGCTGCAATGGCAGGGACGACGTCTTTGCTGGAACGGCTGAGCGGACAGGCTCCAAGCCGCTGCTCTAAGAGAGCCTTGAGCTAGAGACCGAGGCGGCGAGCCCGCTCTGCTCCGCGTCAGTGTGCATTCGGGGATCCGCCGTGTGGCGCCGAGACGCGTGGCTGGGCGGTGGCCAGACGGAGCAAGCGTTTCTCGCGCTCGCTCTCGCCGCTCTGCGGCACAGGTCGAGCACCCACGACGGGTTCAGCTCCGCGGCGTCAGCCTTCGAGCGAAGCGCGCAATCTCGCGGCGCGGCTCCACGAGCATTGAACGGAGGTCCCCCGCGCAAGAGTGGTCGTCGCCAGGCGCTCCGTGGCGGAGATTGGTTCACGCTCGGCGTACTCAGCCCTCCATCAAAGCCGCGCAGCTACGAGCGTCGACTGCCGCGCATCAGCCGATTTCGGCGCTCGCCGCCATTTAGACCGATCGACCTATGCGCAGTCCTCGCCACGAGGCCAATAAGCGTACGGGTACACAAATGCTTGCAATCTGTTCGTCTCCCTATTCCCGTAAGCTCCGTTGCCGGACATCGAGCTGGGCCGCCACGGATTGGCTATTGAATCACGCCGCAATCGGGCGCGCGGGAGGCTCCTCCGATGTGGTAAAGCCCGTCGCTGCTGAGGTACCGAACGGTGGCGCCGAAGGTTCCGTTCGAGACGTAACCGAGGTCGACGAGGTTGGGAGCCAAGTAGACGTCGGGGTAAGCGCCAAAGCCCTGACCCCAACAGAAGGGCGTGTGGTTAGCGGTGAGGGCGCAGAACCCCGCATAGTTGTAGGGTGCGATGGGCCGAATGTCGACGATGCCGGACAGCGGGGTCACCGCATCGGTCTTCAGGACTAGTGTCGGTGAAAGAATCTGAGAACCTGTTTTCCCCGTACCGCCGGTGGAGGTGCTTCCCCAGCAGCGTACGTTTCCACCGTCGACCGCGCATACCGTGACTCCGCTGTTGAGGTCGGGCGCGGTAACGGCGATGCGGGTGGGATTGGTGAGGCCCAGCACCTTCGTCGGATAGCGGCGAGTTGCAGTGTCGCCTTGACCTAGTTGTGCAGAGTTATTGCGGCCCCAACACCATGCTTCGTTGCCGCCGACGCCCGCGACGATGGCGCAGGCGGTGGTCGTGCCGAATGCCATCGATTGCACGTTCGTCAGAGGGGTGACGCCATCAGTAGTGATCTGTGTCGCGTACGCTACCTGTAGCCCGGTCCCTCCATTACTTAGCCACGTGAGGTCGCCCCAGCAATAGACCTTGCCACCCGCACCGATGGCACAAGTGGAGCTAGCGATATTCGAGACGATATCCGTCACTCCTGTCAAAGGTCGATTGACCGAGATCAAGACCGGCGTCGCCCGAAACAATGCACCAGACGAGTCGATTGCGCCCGAGCCGAGCTGACCCGCGTTGTTCCCGTTGGCGGCTGCTCGCCAGCACCACGCTGAATCGTTTGTCTTCCTCATCGCGCAGCCATAGGCGCCTCCTCCGACGGCTTTTTTCACATCGGCCATCGCTAGCGCCGTCGTCGCATCCAATACGGGCGTCTGGGCGCCGCTAGAGGAGTCTGGCTCGACCAGCAGCTTCCCGTCAACGCGCAGCAGGTAGAAGTCGAACAGGTTACGGACGCAGCTACAGCTCGCGCCGCCCAGGCAGGCAGTGTTCATATCGGAGCACATCGGCGCGGCGTCACCGGCGCAGCAGGCGCCCCCGAGGGTGCCACAGGCGACGGCGCTGCCACCCGCGTTCCCGGCCCCGCCGGCGACTCCACCGTTACCGGCGGGTGCGCCGCTACCGCCGACTCCATGACCGGCCGCTCCACCGACACCGCCGCCGCCACCCAGACCGCCGCTTCCGGCCTTTGCCTCGGGTTCACTCGCTGCGCCCGCCTCGCTCACGGGTTCACCCGCCGCGCCGCCCTCGTCGTCAGGCGATCCGGCAATGCCCCTCGTGCCGCCGCTTGCGCTCGAGCCGGCTTTGGAGCTGTCTCCGCTCGCGCCTGGCGCTCCGCCGTTACCTCCTGCGCCCTGCTGGTCCGACGCGATATCGGAACAGCCCCCAATGACCACCGAGCAAAGCAATGCCGAGTAAGCAAATCGAGTTTTGTTCATTCTCATTTGAATAAATCCTTAACTAGTGACCCCGCCGGTACGTCATTTGAATGAAGAGGCCCGCTACGGCCGTAGCGCAGTCGCGCAGCTCAAGGCCTCTTATCGAGGCCGTAATGGGCTTTTTTGAACACCGAATTCCGGCGACTACACACGTCTCGCTTCCGCTTATGCAGTTGG
>CAXSGJ010000015.1:70562-83485 GCA_964236865.1 uncultured Polyangiaceae bacterium | reverse complement strand
CGACTTCGCCCTGTGGCCGACGCCCACGACGCGGATTTCGCTGCGAGCCCAATCGGACCCAAATGTCGTGCTCGTGCGTTAAAAGGCGGCCGCACCATTGCCCAAGCCAGCACACTGCTATGCGCGCACATATACCTTGTTCAATGCTGGCTCCGGGTTCCCGCAAAACGTCACACATACTCAGGTTCGTCCTAAACGAACTTACGCTCTGTCACAAGAAAAATTAGCGGCTGGGGTTTTGAGCTCAATTTGCGAACGTTTAGCGGCGGAGAACCGCGGGCGGCGCGCGGAAAGTGAGCTCGGATCGAAAGGCTACTCGAGCGACCGGGTATGTGCGGGCGGACTAGACCCCAATGAGACGCGCGAAGCACGAGGCGCCGTGTGCGAAGCGGTGAACAAGCGCGATCCGCTCTCCCGGTATCGACGCTCCCTAGGGCCTCACCGGCACCCCTTTCAGTTGTCTCGTTGTCTACGTCAGAGCAGGTCCTGGCGAGCCTCTGACGCTTCCACTAGGAGCGTAGGAGCGAGAGGCAGGCGGCACGAGATACCAGTCACTTGCCGCGCCGGCTGCCACCGAATGCTTCTTGCACGCCTCCCTGGTGGTAAGGGGACCACGTAACGTCGCGAACGCGGCACTAGTTTTGCCCAGAAGGAAGAACGGCTCAGCGCTCATCGTCACCTGCCGACTCCACCGAGTTCTCCGGATACATCGCGTCTCACGCGGCTCCCAGCTCGGTCAAGCTTTCCAGGAGATCCTCGACTAGGTCGGTGGGACTTCGTCCGGAGCCGGTTCTGTTCAAGAACGCTCCTGAAGGCAGTCCAAACCGGCAGGTTTGGGCCGCGCATCAACGACGCGTGGGGAGGCTTGAGGCGCTCCCCGTCGCGGATCTTCGCCTTCCAACGCTGGGTAGACCAGCGACGAGACACACGCAGCGAGGAGGCTCCGAAACATACGACGGATGAACCTCAGTGACTCATACGTTCCATCACTTCAATAGTCGACGCGGGACATGCCTGTCGATCCCCGGGTCGCGGGCTGCGCCGGGAATTGCGTCGGGGCTTGGGGTGCGTTGCGGGGCCGCGATCGCCCACTCGCTTCAGCTGGCGCTCATCGCGGTCAGAATATTCTTGAGCAGTGCATCAACGGGCTTGGCGCCGCGGCGAGGTAGCGCTCTGTGTCCGCGCGCACTGCCTGCACACCGCTCGGGCCATTCGCTCTTTGTATGAAGGCCAAATTCGAGAGCTCACTCCGGCCGAGGTGCGAGCGGACATGGTGAATTTGAACGTACCGGCCTCAGGAGCCCGCTCGCAGCAAGACAGCGAGCACGCCTCATGTCTTGAAAGTTTACTTGCGCGTTGCGCGTTCGCCTGCGGCACGCTGATTGCTCAGTCTGCTCACCTATGGCGGGCCGATTCCGAATTTTCCGGCGAAGTAGGCCGCGATCGCTCGAGGGCGGCGCGGCCGAGCCTGACATTGCTGTCGTGCCCGTGCAGCGTTGGGCGCTCGGTTTGATGATCGTGGCCTCGGCCGGTGCGCTGCTCGCAACGTCGGACCCCGACGATGCCCGTGCGCAGTATAGCTTCGAGAAGTCGAGCGCAGGGCCGGCCAGCACGCTGTCGGCCAACAAGCCTCAAGCGCGTTACCTGGTGCGCGTGCACGTGACCGGCTTGGGCCCCGAAGACACCGACACGACCGAGTCTGCGCTGGCCACCGTGCACGGCACGATCGTCGCGAGCGCGAACGCGACCGTCGACAGCTCGAGCCCCTTCGTGGCCGCGAGCTTCGGTTCCTCCGCGCAGTCGGGCGATGCCATCTCCGCGCTGTCCAGTTTTCAGCTGTCGCGCCCGCTGCGCTTCACGGGCAATTGCCAAACGCCCGCAGAGGGCACACCGTGTGAAGCCGAGTCTACGCTCGAGTTCGATATCGAGCGCCCGAGCGCGCTCAGCGCGGAGGGCAGCGTGAGCGTCACTTGGACGGTCGACTTCGCCTCGCGCGCGTTCAAGCCCTCGAGCGGTGGCAGCGGCGTCGCGATCGAACTGCCTTGGACGTTGGAGATCGTCGAACAATAATGCGCAGCGCGTTCGCTCTCACCCTCGCCCTCGCGTCCGCCGCCTGCAGCCCGTCGGCCACGTGTGACACGCAGCAAACGTACGAATCCCCGTTGCTCGAGAGCGAGCCACTCAGCGGCTCATTCTCGCTGAGCGCCGCGAACGAAGCCCAGACCCTGCGCTTCAGCGCCACGCTCAGCGGATTGCCCGAGCTGTGGTCGAACAGCGACCGAGCCGTGATCGGCGATCTGCGGCTTTCGCTCGAACTGCGCTACGACCGCGAGCCCCTCGGCTTCGACGGAAGAACCGAGATGCCGCGCCTGTTCGTGACCGACGACGCGCATGCGCCCAGCGCGGGCATCGAGCCGAACACCAGCAAATTTCCCGGCCCCGCTCCGCTCGTGTTCGGCTCGGCCCTGTTCGTCGACTGTCAGCGCGGCGCGCGACAGTGCGAGTCGCGCGTGGCTCTGCGCGTGCAGCGCTTGGACGGCGCGCCCTTTCCGCCTTTGACCGTGACCTGGAGCGCGGGCGGCAGCGCGCAACTCGCCGCTTGCCGCGCGCTGACCCGCGAGTCGCAGCTCACGCTCGAGGTCGAAGCGCCATGACGCGCGAACGCGCCCCCGGCATGGCGCTGCTCCACCCGTTTGCCGTGCTGAGCTTGCTGGTGCTCGTGGTCAACGACCATTGGCTGAAGCACGCGCATCCCGGCTGGCTGAGCGGCAAGCTCTCGGACTTTGCGGCGGTGTTGCTCTTGCCGCTGTTTCTGCACGCATCGTTCGAGCTCGGCCAGCGCGCGCTTGCTGCACCCGCGATGCCCCTCGCCAGCCGGCGCGCCTCGAACCGTGCGCTCGCGGCGAGCCTCGCGTTCACCTGCTTGGTGTACGCTCCCCCGGAGCTGTGGCCGCCAGCGGAGCTCGCCTATCGATATGCGTTTGGCGCGCTGCAGTGGCCCTTCCGCCTGCTTTGGTCACTGGCGCAAGGCGCACCCGCGGCCGCCTTTGCACCCGTGCGCGCCACCGCCGACCCGAGCGATCTCATGGCCCTGGTGATGCTCTGGGTGGCTTGGCGCATCGCCCAGCGCGGCCCTCGAGTTCGCGCGAGCCGACTCGCGAGTGCCGCGCTGCTCGCGCTGCTGACCCTCGGCGCGCCACGCGCCGTGCTCGCCGCCGGACGCTCACAACCTCGTACTCACGACGGCTTCTACGCCAGCTTCGAGGTCGGCCCCGAGCTGTTCCTGCTGCATTCTGCCGCCAGCGTCAGCAACGGTTTCGAGCAGCCCATCGCGTCTTCCGCAATAGGTCTCGGCCTACCCAGCGGCGCGCTCGAGCTCGGTGGTACGTTTCGCGGCACGGGGCTCGTGATCGGCGCGACGGTCGCGAAATCTCAGGTTCGAGACCCCGTCGTAAGCACACTCGGCACGCGCTTCGAGTTGCAAAACGCGACGCTCAGCGCTATCCGCTTCGGCGCGTTCGCCCGCTACTACCCCGACCCGAACGCGGGCCTGAGCCTAGGCCTCGGCGGGGGACCGATGAGCCTCGAGCTGGAAGCGAGCGGCGGCCAGGAGCTGCGCGGCGGCTATCTCACGCTCGAGGCCGGCCACGGCGTGTGGCTCAGCGACCAATGGACGCTCGGCCTCAACGCGCGCCTCACCGCCGCCCAGCTCCACGGCGACATCTCCGGCGCGACGCGCATCTTAATGCCCGGCCTATACCTCGCCATAGCCTGGCACTGAGACGCACCGTCGCCGCCACGCAGCAGCCTGCTAACTGACCAAGTAATGGACGACCCTGCGCGGCGATGCGCCACCCTCGATGACCTTCGCGACGTTCCCGCTCACCTGGTGGGCGAGCTATTGAACGGCGACCTCGTCACTAGCCCGCGTCCCGCGCCGCCGCATGCCCAAGCCGCTTCCAGCCTTCAGGCGAGCTGTATGCACCTTTTCACCGTGGGCGAGGTGGCCCCGGTGGTTGGATCATTTTGAATGAGCCCGAGCTTCACCTGCACGGAGAGGTGCTCGTTCCGAACATCGGCGGCTGGCGCCGCGAACGCATGCCGAGTCTGCCTTCCGGTAGCGCGTTCGAACGCGCGCCGGATTGGGTGTGCGAAGTTCTGTCGCCTCCACGGCATCGACTGACCGAGCGGTGAGGTGCCCATCGATGCGCAAGACCTCGAGAGTTTGCAGTAAAGGGTCAACGAGCCAAACGTGGGCGACCATCTGGAGGTCGAAAGGCATTTGTCCATCCGCTGGTCATTATCCGAGAATCGCAAATATCCGACGTCATCATACGCGGCAGTCGCGTGCCGTGGCGCTGCGAGCGACGAGCCCGGCGCTACGGTTGAATGCCGTAGCGCGCCTCCAAAGCGGCTTCGACGGTGGCGCGTTCGGTGACGCTGAGGGCGCGACTATAGACCAATGCTTCGGCGATGAAGGCGTCGGGGCAATCACCACCCACGTCCGAGTAATTGGCCATACTAAAGTCCTCGAACTTGCCGTTACCCAGGCCGGCGTTGTTGCGTGTCAATACGAGCGACGTGCCATTCACGCGGTAGTCGATGTTCGGCAGCACATCCACCCCCGGCGTCATAGTGGTGAACGTGTACATGTGCACGCGCGCCGCTGTGCTGGTCGCGAGCGCGGTGCTGTAGTCGTTGTTTTCGACGTACACCGACTCGTGGTTGGGCGTTCCCATGTACGTGTTTGCGTCCACCATCAGGTACGTGCCCGGCGTGTTGGACTGGCCTTGCTGAAGGGAGCTGCAGCGCGATGCCGTATCCACCAGGTGGTCTGAGTACTTCTCCGCACTTTTTTGCGCTTGCATTTAGTTTCTTGGGAAACTATATCCAAGTCGTGAGACACAGGCCAGGCACGAGTCAGACCCCGCGCGTCAGCGACTTGTCTGAGCACCTGGGCTTTTGGCTGCGCTTCGTATCGAATCAAGTCTCGGGCCAATTCGCGCGCTCGGTCGAGGAAAACGGTGTGAGTGTCTCTGAGTGGGTGGCGTTGCGCGCGCTGTATGCAGCTGATGTCGTGGCGACCGCAGCCTTGATCGCGTCCCTGGGCATGACGAAAGGGGCGGTGTCCAAGGTCATCGACCGATTGGTCGACAAGGATTTAGCGGTCCGCCTGGCGGAGCCAGACGATGGCCGCGCGCAGCGGCTCGCGCTCACCGCGGCGGGTCGCGCGCTCGTGCCGAAGCTCGCGGCACTGGCCGATGCGAACGACGAGCGGTTCTTTCACAGCTTGCCCGAGAAAGATCGAGCGGCGTTGCGGCGCATTCTCCGCCATCTGGTTGATGTGCATGGTTTGAAACAGGTCCCCACCGAGTGATTGAAAGAAAGGATCGAATGACCTCCGAATTGCAGCAGCTCATCGAGATCAGCATGAAGAATTCTCACCGCACGCCCGGCGGCTTTGGAGCATTGATTGGCACCCTGGCGGCACACGGAATCGAGAGCTACCGAGTCGACTTCCGGGAAGGCAGCGCGACGCACTTTCTGCCCTCCGGTGCGTCGCACCGGGTTTCGCTCGCCGAGAGCCAGGGCGCCATTGCAGATGCCTTTGACGACGCGGCCCTTGCGGCGGCGATTCGCGCCGCTCAGGCCGGTGAATTGCTGTATCCAGAGTTCGTCGAGCGCTCGCAGCGCGCGGGCTGCATTGGATACGCGGTCTGGATTGCCGGCAGAAAAGTGGCCTATTTCGGCCGACGCGGCGAGACGCACGTCGAGTATTTCTCCTCCTAGTCGGCGGTCGGTGGTGCTTCCTCGTGGAGCGCGCCGTCACGGGGCCCGACGACCTGCAAGCGGTTGGCCGGCACGATCAATCCGTCGTCTGATCACTGGCGTGGAACCGCTCGGAACACCTGAGCGGGTCAGTCAAGGCGGGCCCCCACGGGCACCCCCCGCTCCTAGAGTGCGCGATCGATCTTCGCGGGGGTGCATTCCGCCTCGTGAACGACGCCCACAGCTCGCCCTTTGGTTGTCCTAGACTCGACCAGGTG
The DNA here is from genome assembly GCA_964236865.1 of uncultured Polyangiaceae bacterium. Taxonomy (GTDB): domain Bacteria; phylum Myxococcota_A; class Polyangia; order Polyangiales; family Polyangiaceae; genus PMG-095. Next base: position 77,438 of record CAXSGJ010000015.1, on the reverse strand, counting down.
TCTTTGCCTCCGGTGTGACGACAGACGTCATTGTCGGGAGCCACAGGGCGTAGAAAAGAAAAGTTGAAGCGGCCAACGTCACGAGCAGCGAGACTCTAGCCGTCGTCGTTCTCTCGTCGCCGAGGCTCTCACTTTCACCGTTTGGCGCTCTCGATGTTGAACTCCGCTGGGCCCAACCGCGGTCGGATATAATTCGTCACCGCTTCGCACCGTTGGAGCGACAGGCGCTGGTTGAAGGTCACGTCCCCTTTGCGGCTCGCGTACCCGATGATGTCAATCCACGGGGCGATACTCGTTTTGACGAGCGGAATCGCTTGCGTGTCCAACCACGCGAGGTGCCCAGGCAAGAGCGCGCTTTTCCCAGTGGGGGTATTGGCCAGGCGCGCCCCGATTATCGCGGCATACCGGTGATACCCTGGACGTCGTTCGCCATCGACTGTGCTCTTTTTCGCCGGCGATGCCTGCTCGCGGGCGCGCGATTGTCAATGCGCTTGCGGCAAGACGCGCCACCTTCAACGCCAAGCGCGCGCAACGATTGCTCATACGCTAGTGCCGCAATCTGTTTACCCCTCAGCCTCGCCTAACCCCTTCCGCGCTCACCCGAGCACCCAGAGCCTCGTACTCTACCCTGACCTCAGCCACTTCTAGCGCAGCTGGGTCACGAATAGGAATCACGCCACGCCAGACCATGAAAAATAAGCCTGCGTCTGGCACGAACGTCAGTGTGTCGAGCTTTGGATTCACTTGACGCACTGCCATCGGAGCCTCGCGGTCGGGCTCTGGGGCCTCGCTCGAAGGGTGACTGCTCACGGTGAAGACCGGTCGAATGCCAGGGAGCTGGAACTCGAACACCGGTGTCGTCTTTGAGACATTGGTCAGACGCACCGGCTCGTTGCCGGCGAGATGCCCCTCCACTTGCAGGTACGGATGCGCGCCGTTGAAGTAGTCGAAGCGGAAGTCTTCGGGCAGCTCGGGCGCGCGTTCGGCTTTCCAACGCTCGTCGTAAGTGCCGGCGTACGTCGAGCGCGGTTCGTTGCCGCGTGGAAAAAAGCCGCAGCCCATGGGCGCGGGGTGGCTGGCTACGGTTTGGATCGGGTTCTGAGGGTCTTCTAGGTTGGGCAGCGGCGTGCGGTGAATTCCGTCCACGCTGAGTGCGCCGATGAAACCCCTGCCGGCGTAGTTCTGCGCCCACCAAGGCCGAAAAGGAGGCAAACGTGGATCCAGCCCCGCGTGCCGATCGATGCCGCCGAAGGCGCGATCGTAGGTGAGCGGCATCTCGCTGAACTCACTCGGTCCAACGCAGAGCGGCGCGTGTTGGTCGCGCACTGGGAACGACCACAGGCGATCCCCAAGCACCCGGATCACGCGCCGAGTCTGACCCACTTGGATCTCGACGTCGAGCGTGTGCGTCGGTCGTCCGTGTGGCGCATATGCGGAACCCACGAGCACGATGTCGGCGCGCGGTTTGAATGGCACGAGATCTGATTCGAAGCGCAATTGACCTTCCGGCTTTTTCGGATCGTACGGCTCGTCCGCGTTCAAAATCGGCTGTTGCTTTGCCGCCGCGGTCGCTGGGGTACCGCGCGCATCCATCCGGAACGTGGCCTTGACCAGGAACGACATGAACCATTCGCCGGTTGAGGTTTTCCCGTACAGGAACGCCGTCGGATACAACCGCGCATTCTTGATTCGCATGCGCCGCACGTTCAGAACTGAACGCTCTCCGTCCGCAGCAGGTTACCGCTGGTGAAAGAAAAGCCCCGGACGAGCCCGGGTTGCTCCGTCTCGGTCACGAACCAAGAAATGACGCCGAAAAACTCCGCGCACTCGGCGGGGGCGCACGTGGGTAAGAACGTGCGGAGCACGCGTGGATCGTAAAAGCGGAAGTACATCTGCTTTCCGGCTTCGTCTTCGATCATCAAGAAGCGGCGCAGCTGGCGACGCACGGCCTTGAAGTCGGCGTTGGCGAAGAGCAGCAGGAGCCGACTGTCGCCCCAGTGCTCCCTGAGCAACGCGCCGAGCAGCGGTGATTGTGGCGGCAGCGCCACGAGGTACGGCGCAACGTCGGCGAGCGCTTCGCCTTCCGGGCCGTCGTACAGCGAGTAGTAGAGCTCGCCGTGCCGAACCAACTCGCTCAGCACAGCTGGGCTGCGCGCAGCGTCGACCACTGCGTAAGTCGGTTGCTGTTGCGCCGCGACAAACGCGAGCAGGTTGGCTTGTTGTGCGGCGGATAACGCGAGCGGGAGCGCGGGTCTCGCGCGGCGCGGCGCGGCGGGGGCAAGCTCACCCATTTCAAATAGAAAGGCCGTGCCGCCCGCGGTTACACTGTCGCCATGCCGTAGCTCTGCGTGCATCACTTTCTTCCCGTTCACGTGCAGCCCTCCGTGCCGGCTGAGATCGTGAGCCGCGCACACCTTCGCCGCACACGGAGTGTTGCGGAGGCCCGCCATGAAGCAGCCCGCTGCCGCGCAATAGGGGTGTTTCTGTGGGGGGGCGCTCACATCCCGCACCCTGCAGCTCAAGGTGCCGCACTCGAGTGCGAATTGCGTGGGCGCCAGGTACTTGTCGGGCACGCTCAGGTGGTTCGCGTTCGCGAGCCGCCCCACCAGCGCTGGTGTGCCGGGAGCCAGCTCCAGGCTCGCTCCCTCCGTCGGCCCGGTGAGCGTCGTGAGTCTGGCCTGCATGAGCGCGTTCAGCCCAGCGGACAATGCTCGGCAAGCGCCGCGCCATTGGCCGCAGCGCTTTTCAACGCGTTGCTTTGCGCCGAACCTGCGTCCCCAATCAACACCGTAGGCAATCCCACCGCGATCGAGCCGCCGTGCGCCGTCAGATCGCCCATACGCGCCGCAGGCATGCCTCCAATCAACACTGTCGTCGAACCCTTGGCGATGACGTCAGGGGGTCCCACACAGACCAGCATGTCGCCCACGCGCGCGGCGGGCACGCCGCCAATCAACACGGTGGGACAACCCATCGTTACGGGACCGCCCACGTGCGGAATAGGCGGTGTCCCCGGAGTCACCATTGGGCACATGTGTGGGTCGCCGCTGCGAGCCGCCGGTTGTCCCATTGTCTAGCGCCTGTTCCCGCCGTGCACGCTGAAAACATAGAAGCCGTCGCTGCAACTGTCTACACCCACTCCGGCTTTCACGCCGGCGCGCTTGCCGATCGGGCGGGGCCGGGTAACGCGGTCGCCCTTTACCGCAGATTTAGCCTCGCCCCCCGGGATATGCGTCGGGGTGCGGGGTGCGTTGCACGCCGCGATCGAAGCGCGCCAAGAACGCACAAAATGTGAGTGACGCGGGCGCGGCAGCACGCGCCAGCTCAAGGCCGCCAATCGCGCATGCCCTTCAGCAACGGTCGCAGCGCCTCCCCTGCGTCGGTGAGGCGATAGTCGACGCGCGGCGGGATCTCCGGGTAAACGACGCGACGCAAGATGCCGTCCCGCTCGAGCTCGCGCAGGCGCGAGGCGAGCATTTTCTGCGACACGCCGGGGATCGCTCGTTCGAGCTCGGAGAAGCGCAGCGGCGCCTGGGCGAAGAGTTGGAACAAGATATTCATCTTCCAGCGCCCACCGAGAATGCGCAGAGTATCGTGCACGCGGGCGGCGGAACCGCTCGGTCCCAGGCACTGCTCATCGGCTGCGGTCTGGATGGGTCGCTCGCCGTACGCGGCGCTCACTTTTTTGTGCGTTCTTGGCATCGTGCGCCCGGCTCCTCACAATACTGCCATGGAATATCGACTCCTCGGCGCGCGAACGGGTCTCAGGGTTTCGGCGCTAGCGCTCGGCACGGGGCGCCTCGGCGTCCAACCTGGGCAGCCCGATGATCCGGCGGCGGCACGCGCCGTCTTCCGGGCGTTCGCCGAAGCCGGCGGCAACTTCATCGATACTTCGAGCGCGTACCAGTTTGGGCACGCCGAAGAGTTGCTCGGATCGTTCGTCGCAGAAACGCGGCGTGACGACTTTGTGATTGCATCCAAGTACGGGCGGACCGCGTCGGCCGCGCCCTCGCCCGCCGCGGCCGGGAATCACCGAAAAGCGATGCGAACCGAGGTGAAGGCGAGCCTGCGCCGACTCCGAACCGATCACCTCGACCTGTACCTCGTTCACTTCGATGACGGGCTCACGCCAGTGGACGAGATCATGCGCGGATTCGATGAGCTCGTGAGGGCGGGAAAAATCGTGTACCCCGGCCTCTCGAACTTCCCGGCCTGGCGAATCGCCAGCGCCGCGATGCTCGCCGAGTTGCGCGGTTGGTCGCCACTGGCGGTGCTTCAGCTGCAATACAACTTGCTCGAGCGAGACCTCGATCGCGAACACCTGCCGCTTGCTCGAGCGCGGGGGGTCGGGGTCATGGCTTACTCGCCGCTGGCCTCGGGCCGTCTGAGCAAACCGGCCGCCGACGATGCCACGGAGCGCGACCGCGCGGTGTTTGATACGCTGGCGACGGTGGCAACCGAGCTCGGCTGTGAACGGTCCAGCGTCGCCTTGGCGTGGACTATCGCGCACGAACTAATTCCGGTCATCGGCCCGCGCACCGTCGAGCAACTCGCCGCGAACCTCGCCGCAGCCGACGTTCGCCTGAGCGCGGCGCAGCTGCGACGATTGGACGAGGCGAGCGTCCGGCCACTTGGAAACCCCTATGAGCTCCTCGACCAGGCTCGTGACGCTTCCAAGCTAGGGAGCGCTTCGTTCGCACAAAGCGGGTCGGTGCTGTGATGCGCGGTTCGTTCATCGACGCTCGAACTTGTGAGTGGGGTGATGATGGTCGCGCATGGGCTCCAGGGGCGTCACAGCCTTCGGCGTCGCGGTCGGCAGTCTCGGTTGAACGCTCGAATGCCTGCCAATCTCAACAAACAAGCATCAGCTACGGAAAGCTCGCGCAGCGTGCAAATCGCCTTCTCAGAGTGAATGTGGCCTTGCCCGCCACGGCGTGCGAGTGACGTCGCGTGACAGGATGCGCATCAACGCTCGGTGCGCCCGATGCCGCGTTGCGACGCCTTAGCTCGACTGAGGCGCTGGCAACGTACGAGAGGTTGCCATGCCGCGCGGGTCAGCGCGCGACTCCGCGAGAGGGCATGCGTGCGTCGGCGATCAGCGCGCCGCGATGGCGGTCGATGCTGTTTCCTTCAGCCACCTCGCCGCCGCATCGGCGGAGTCGTCGGGAGTAGTGTTGAACGCGATCGGTGTCCCCGGCGCATTACGGTGGACGGCATCGATGACCCGCTCGAAAGAATCGACCTCATGAGTAAATCAGACCCGTTTGGTAGAGAAGCCGTTGATGGAGGAGTGCCGTTATCGCAGGGCCTGGCCGGCGCCGTGCTCAGTGTCCGGCTCCCAAACTCGAGTGGCCGGGTGTTGAATTATGTCAGACCCGATCAGCGCACGCCGCATCTGGTAGAGATCGGCTATGCGGTTATCTTGTCCCCGCGAGCTCGATGTTCGGGTCGCGCTTCTAGCAGCCTTCAGTGCGGCTCTGCTCGGAGTGAGCTGCGCTGGTCGCAATTCCGCTTCCAACGCTTTGGGCGAGGCGGGCAGTGGCCCCGCAAGCTCGAGCAGCGGCAGCGGCGGAAGCACTGGAGGCGCGGGGCGCGGCAGCATGATCGGCATGGCAGGCGACGACAGTTCTGCTGACAGCGCCGCCGGCGCCGACGATGCCGGGGCAGGGGGCACGGCACCCCTGCCCAATGACTCCCAGCCGCTTCCTCTCGGCGAAGTCACCGCGGTGGAAGCGGGCGTCGACTGTGACGCCCAAGGGCAGTCCGGCTGCACTGTGCTCACCGTGCAGTGCCCGAACATCGAGGACGCGGTCGCCACGTTGAAAATCAGTGAGCCGAAAGCGCCCACCCGCACCGTCGCCATACTCGGCCCGGGCGGTGGTACGGCCTTCTACGATCCGAGCAACTTGGTCAGCGGTTACACGGGCCAGGGCTTCCGCGTCGTACAGGTCAAGTGGGGCGGCGCGTGGGAGTACGCGCAGAAAAATCCGAGCGTGACCTCCGCGGCTTGCCGACCGGCGACCGTATTTCGTTGGATCTTCGCTCATCTGCACCGAGGCGGCATACAGAGTGGCTTCTGTGTGCACGGCTCGAGCGGCGGCTCGGGGGCAGTCGGCTACGCCCTCGCGCGTTACGGGCTGAAAGGCATCTTCGACTTCGCCGTGATGAGCTTCGGGCCCGTTTTCAGCGAGATTCAATACGGGTGCGATCCGGCGCTCTATGGGGGACCAATGCCGTTCGTGTGCCCGGCGTTGCCGCATGCCGGCTTCGAATACAACGCGGGCAGCAACACGAAGTCCCTCAATCAGTGGGAAAATACTGCAACCTGCACCTCGGAGCCGTCCGCCATCGGCGCTGCGGACATCGCCAAATGGACCGCCGACCGCATCGACACCGAAGCTGCAGACTTTGACTACCCACAAACCGGTAGCGCGTATTACTACTGTGTCCCCGCCAACGCGGGAGCGGGCCTAGGTGCCTTCTTCATCGCCAAAGCGCATGCCCTAAGCAGCGCCACGACCTGCTTCACGGACTGCACCAGCACCGAAGGGGTCGTCGCCGCCGATGTTCGGCAAATGGTCGCCGACATGGCCACCGGCTGCACGCCACACCACTAGTCCAAGCGCCCAGCCTGTTTGGGCAGTTGTGACAACCCTCGTCGAGAAGCACCCTCGGCAACGCTACCGAGGTTTTGCGGCACGGTGTGCAGGCGCTCAGCGCCCAAAATGAGGCGGCGATCGGGCGGTAGCCACGGTAGAGCGCGGCGATGTGGTTCAGCTCGCCCCGGGTGAGCTCGAGCTCGGCGGCGGGGCTCGGCATCACAATGCTGGCGGGGCCCGGGGCCACCTCGACCGTCATGGTCCTCGTGTCACGAGC
>CAXSGJ010000015.1:0-70552 GCA_964236865.1 uncultured Polyangiaceae bacterium | reverse complement strand
TTTAAGACAAGTGAGCGTCCTCGACGCGTCGTTCTTCGAGCGAGAAGATTCTCGGGCGATCGCACGCGAGCTCGTCGGCAAGCATCTCTACACGCGCGTCTCCGGTGAGTGCGTGGGCGGGCGCATTCTCGAAACGGAAGCCTATTGCGCGCGCGGGGATGCCGCGCTTTCGATGCATCTCGCAAGACGCCCGCGGGCCTCCGCCGTGCTCGTCGGGCCTGCTGGACGCGCTTATCTCTACGTCGTGCAAGGGGGCAACATCCTCTTCAACATCTCGTGCGGTCCGGTCGGCGTGGGAAGCGCGGTGCTCGTGAGGGCCGTTGCGCCCCTCGTCGGCGAAGAGATCATGAGGGCGCGCGGAGCCATGCCGGGCTCGCCGGGTCTCCTTTCCCGCGCGTTTGGGCTCCGCACATCCATGAGCGGCGATGTCATCGGCGCGCGGCGCACCATCTGGATCGAGGACGCTGGCGAGAAGCCCATGCTTTCTGCGAAGTCGCGCGTCGGTCTCGCCTACGCGGGCCACCGCGCCGCAACGGCGCCTTGGCGTTACGTCATGGCGTGACGCGACAATAACGCCAGGGCCTCGCAAGCCCGCCAAGGGAGTGGATTGCTCCGGGTCGGTCCAGTGGCGGCGCGACGAACCGGCTGTGTCATCGACCACGCAGTCCGGGCGCTGCGCGCGCCGTCAGCGCTGCGCGCGCAGCGCCGTTGCTTGCTCGCGTTACTGGCTTGCTGTGGGATGACTGGGAAAGAGCCGAGCCATGTAAGCCAGTCCGCCTGAGTGGCGGCATGATAGTCAAGATCCCAAATGGCCCACTTCACGGCTCCCGCCCTCAACCCGCTCGGCAACTATGCCATTCGAAGCGCCCGTGTGGCGACTCCTTGTCAACGAAGGACAGCGTGGGCGGATCGCCGTTCGCGATGGCGCCACGTGGGACACTCGCTCGAATAACTCGCAAGTCGTCTCGTCCTTCATCTTCCAATTGTCGTGGTGGCGTGAGCCACTCTGTGGTGGCGCTCTCGCTTTCCTATTCTACGGCGCGACTACTTGGTGACGGTGCTCTACTCGGCGGCGCTCAGCCGACGTCCGGCACTACCGTCGGCTGATGGCCAGTGAATTCATGTTTTCGTGCCGTACCAGTCCGCTGCAGGACACGAGTACGGGAGTTCACAGGTAAGCGCTTTCGATCGCCTGTCAGAGCCGAGCCTGGTCGACGTCGCTGATTGCCGTGCCCCCCGGCGCGACAGCGACGATGCGACGTCGTCGCGCTGCGACGCCGGCTGGCCACGGGCAATTGTGGCGGCTGATGGTTTGTATCGACTTAGCGTTGGGATGTTGCTAGGTTCCGCGCGGCTTCTTAGCTCACACTTTCGACGGGGTCAGATATGTGTAGACGCGACTTGCGGGCTCGGCGCCGCGCTCCGAGCAGGGTGCTCTCCGTCATGGCTACGTTCCTTTTGGTGGCGCGCCTAGCATCGGCTCAGCAGAGCAACGAGGCCAGCGCCCAGGCGCTCTTCGAGCGCGGTCGAGATCTGTATCGCGCCGGCAAGGCAGAGCAGGGCTGTCCGTTGTTAGCCGAGAGCGAACGTCTGGACCCTGCAACCGGCACGTTGCTTGCTCTCGCCTTGTGCCATGAGGCGGAGGGCAAGCTCGCTTCCGCCTGGGCTGAATTTGCTGATGCAGAGACTCAGTCGCGAAGCGCGGGTCGAGCGGATCGCGTGCAGGTTGCGCAGACCCACGCCAAGGCCGTGAAGCGGCGCTTGTCGACATTAGAGGTCCGCGTTCCGGCCGAGCTCGCCGCGGTGCGCGGGCTTGAGATCCGCCGCGACGATGTTTTGTTGGGTGATGGGGCGTGGAATGTCGCCGTGCCAGTCGACGGCGGAGAGTATGTGGTCGCGGTCAGTGCGCCGGGTAAGGTCGAGTGGAAGATGACCGTGTCGGTGAAGAAGCAGTCCGACATCGCCGTGCTCGAGGCGCCCCGCACCTTGCAAGCGTCGCCGACGCGAGCGGCCGTCGCTGCCGAGCCCGTCGCGACGCCTCCTCAGGGTGCCCGTCCGGAGTTGCCTCCTGAGCCCGACGCTAAGGGCAAAGGCTGGAACTCCCTAGAATGGGCGGGCGTCGCCACGGCCAGTGCGGGAGTCGTTGGGCTGGGCCTGGGCGGCTACTTCTTGGCCGGCGCCCTGGGCAAAAAATCAGACTCCAAGCAGGATTGCACGGGCAACGTTTGCGGCGTGCAAGGCACTGCGCAACGCAATTCTGCGATTGACCGCGGCAACCTAGCCACCGTGTTCAGCATCGCCGGCGGAGCATTGTTCGCGGGCGGGGTGACGCTCTTCATCGTCGGTCGCAGCCAACGCACGCACGCAGAGGATCAGTCAGCGGCGGGCGACGCCAAGCGCGATCGCCCGTCGCTGGCGCTCGGCGCCGACTCCGCTGGCGTGACCGCCCGATTTTCCGCGTCGTTTTGATCTGACCTAACAGCCAATGCCCAATTTTTCTACCCTCGTTCGCCCCGGTGTTCGCGCATTTCGGCTCATGCTGCCAGCGCTCCTGGCCAGCGTGGGCTGCAACGCCATATTCGGGATCGAACAGCCAACCGCTCAGGAAGCCGGCGCTAGCGCAGGTCAGCCTGGTTGCACTCCCAAGGTCGATTGCCCGGTTCCGGGGGACGCCGGCAGCGCTGGGAGCGAGGCTGGCTCCGCGGGGCGGGGCGACGGCATTGGCGGCACCTCGGGAGGTGGCGGCGGTGATGAGTTGGGTGGCGCCAGCGGGCTCGCCGGTGCGGGCGGGGGAGTGGGCGGAGTCGGGGGAGTGGGCGGAGTCGGGGGAGTGGGCGGAGTCGGGGGAGTGGGCGGTAGCCCCGCCAAGCCGTGCGGCAACGGCGTTTTAGACACGGGCGAGCGCTGTGACGATGGCAACGCCGATCCGAGCGATGGCTGCAGCGCTGCCTGTCGCGTGGAGGAAGGTTGGAACTGTAGTCAGTCCGAGCCAAGCAAATGCTCAGCCATCTGCGGAGATGGCGTCCTGGTCGGCGCCCAGGCCAAGGCGGGCGGTTGCGACGACGGCAACCTCAGTCCGGACGACGGCTGCAGTGCAAACTGCGGCGTCGAACCAAGCTTTGTGTGCAGCGGCGCCCCATCGCACTGCGCCAAGACCTGCGGCAATGGCAAAGTCGAGGCGGGTGAAGCGTGCGACGACGGGAATACCGCCGCGAAAGATGGCTGCCTCTCCTGCGCAGTCGAGTCGGGTTACACGTGCGATGCCAGTAAGAGCCCGACCGTGTGCGCCGACATCAATGAGTGCGTGCCGCCGGGCATCAATAACTGCAACGCGAACTCGACCTGCACGAATTCTGTTGGGTCTTTTACGTGTGCCTGCAAAGCCGGTTTTACCGGCAACGGGGTGACTTGCGCGGACACGCCGGAGTGTAGCAATGGCACGAACAACTGTAGCCCCAACGCGACCTGCGCGGAGACGGCCGGGTCTTTCAAGTGCACATGTAAGGCGGGCTTCACCGGCAACGGCGTCACGTGCACCGACGTCCCCGAATGCAGCAACGGCACGAACAACTGCAGCCCCAACGCGACCTGTGCGGAAGCGGCGGGCTCATTCGTTTGCACGTGTAAAGCCGGGTTTGCGGGCAATGGAGTGACCTGCGCGGACGTGCCTGAGTGCTCGAACGGCTCAAATAATTGCAGCCCCAACGCGAATTGCACCGAGACGCCCGGGTCATTCAGTTGCGCGTGCAAGGCGGGCTTCACCGGCAATGGCGTCAGCTGCACGGACGTGAACGAATGCGCAAACGGCACAAACAACTGCAGCGCGAACGCGACCTGCATGAACACCGCGGGGTCCTTCACGTGCACGTGTAAGTCCGGCCTAGTCGGTAACGGAGTGTCGTGCACGCTGCCGAGCTGCGCCGCGCTGACGGCAAATTGCGGCGGCTCTGCGAACGACGACTGTTGCGCGACCTTGCCGGTGACGGGCGGCAACTTCGATCTGCGGGTCCCGAACAGCACCACGACCTATCCGTCGACGGTCGCGAGTTTTTCGCTCGACAAATACGAGGTCAGCGTGGGCCGCTTTCGGAAGTTCGCGAGCGTCTATAGTGGCCCACCGGCGAGCGGGGCAGGCGCGCACCCGTTAATCGCCAACAGCGGCTGGCAGACGGCGTGGAACGGGGCGGTCGCCGCTAACTCCGGCGCGTTGGTCGCAGCGGTGCAGTGCGACTCGGCCTATCAAACCTACAATGGCTCGGGCGCCAACGATCGGCTACCGATGAACTGTGTGAATTGGTACGAGGCGTTTGCGTTTTGCGCCTGGGACGGGGGACGGCTGCCCACCCAGACAGAAGGCGAGTACGTCGCCTATGGCGGCAACAGCGGCTATGATTATCCTTGGGGCAGCGCGAGCCGCGACAGTGCGCATGCCGTCTATGGCTGCGGCGGGGACGGAGTCACCGGCTGCGCGTTCTCCGATATTCTCCCCGTTGGGTCCAAGCCGGCAGGGGCCGGCAAATGGGGTCAGCTCGACCTGTCAGGATCGGTATTCGAGTGGGTACTCGACTGGGATGGTCCGAGAATGGCCTGCAACAACTGCGCTAACCTCACCCCCGGCTCGACGCACTATATCCGCGGGGGCAGTTGGTCTTTCGACGTCTCGTATCTTCATTCGCTCAACGGCTACAACCTGTACAGTTACACAACCCACTACAGTCACATTGGCTTCCGATGCGCCCGGTCACTGTGATGAAGATGAACTGAGCGCCCCGATTGACGTCAACGTCGGTCGTCGATGACGTCTCGTGGCCGCGGGGGCGGGCTCACCACGGCCGGTGTAATGGGGTATTTTCTGGTCCCGGCCGCTCGCGCCTTCAATGCCCGGATAGCTTCGCTGGGCGCGGCACTCGGTACGGGCGCGGCCGTGGAGGCCCGAGGCGTCACTGACGGAGGCTCTGCCATCACCGCTGAAACGGCGGGCAAGACGGCGGCGGCCGGAGCTCGGCTGCTAGGGGCGTTGAGCTGAACCGCCGAGCTTGGTTCGGGTCGGCCAGTCGCAAAGGGATGGCCGTCGTTGGTCGCTGCATTTTTGAGCCACAGCCCGCCGAACAGGCCAGCAAAGAGGATGCCGGCAAGAAGCCACAGCACGCGACGCCGCGGCGCACGCGGAGGACGCCCCACGCTCTCGCTTGAGCTGACCGACAGCGGCTTGCCGGTAGTGAAGCTCGTGATCTGCGGACGGCGCTCGACGTCGTGGTCGGCCGGCGCTGAGCCGGGCCCGGTAACGCTGATTGTGCCACCCTCGCCGAGCAAGGTCAGACGCAACGCCTCGGCGGCCTCCCGGGCCGACGCAAAGCGCTTTGCCGGCTCGCGGTGAGTGATTTGAAAGAACCAGGCGTCGAAGCCAGATGGCACGGACCCCAGGCTCGACGGCGCGGGCACGGGCGCGATGCAGATTTTCAAGGTCAAGCCGCCGATGCTGTCGGCCTCGAAAGGTCGAGCTCCGGTCAAGCATTCACAGGCCATGACGCCGAAGGCCCATAGATCCGTGCGGAAGTCGACGCTCTTCTCGCCGCTGATCTGTTCCGGGCTCATGTAGTAGGCGGTGCCCATCACGGTGCCGGTGCGCGTGCCCAAGTCCGGGTCGATGCCGTGCGCTTGGGCTTTGGCGATACCGAAGTCGAGCACCTTGGCGACCACCTCGTCCTCGTTCCGAACCAGAAACACGTTGTCCGGCTTGAGGTCGCGATGGACGATCCCCGCCTCGTGAGCGCGGGCCAAGGCGCGCGCAACATGAGTAAAAATGTGAGCAGCTTCTGCCGAGCTGAGACGCCGAACGCGGGCCAAGCGTTGAGCCAAGCTCTCGCCGTCCATCAACTCCATCACGATGAAGGGCGCCCCAAGGGTGTTGTCCACGCCGTGATCGAGGATTTGAACGACGTGCGGGCTGCGGATGTTCGCGGCGGCGCGCGCTTCGCGATAGAAGCGCTGCAGCAACTCGTCCGTGAACGCTTCATTGGCCGCGTCCAACAACTTGACCGCTACAGGGGCATTCAGCCCGAGGTGTTCGGCGCGCCAAACGGACCCCATGCCGCCGCGCCCGATCAGGGCGTCGAGGCGGTACTTGCCAGCCAGCACCGTGCCCGTGTCGACTCGAGTCATTGCAGGGGATCCAAGGCGGCGGGCCGAAGCATGCCACGAACCCGGCTCAGGCCTCAATTACCCGGTGCTAGCGTCGCCCCGAGGCGCAGAAGGCGGGCAAGGATGGCGTTTCCACTTCGGCTTAGAACGGAACCGCCCGCGGCCCCCGCGAGCATTCCGGTCATGGCGAGGCCCGCCGATGCCTTCGCCGGTCCGGGTCGCGACGCCAGCAGCAAGGCCAACAGCATGAACCCAACAATGCCGTCCACCACGCAGCCCGCCCCCGCGGCAAGCGAGGTGATCAGATACCGAACGACGGGAGTCACGGTTGGCGCTTGCTCGGCAAACGGTGCTCGACGCGGCATTCGTCGGCGCGCCTCCGTTCTCCCGGCAAGACCGTACTCCGTGCCGCGCCCTCGAGAAACGGACGCCCGCGCCGCTGCGCGCTTTCCAATGGGTTCGCATCTTCAGGGATGGTCGGCGCGTCAGGTGCGAATGCTGACTGGTGAGCTGCGCGACGTAACCGCGAGGTCCGCGATGCCGCATTGGGTTCACTCGGGAGCTAGATCGATGGAGCCCAGCGCGAGCTCGGCGACCTCGCGCCTACGGCGCATCGGAGAGCTTTCGCGGGGGCTGAGCCCTCGCGGCGAGTGACGGCCCGCGGTGCGCGAGCGCACAGGCGATGTCGAAAAATTTTCAGTCCCGTTCCAGCCCGCATATCCCCAAAGATACTGAGTAGGGACAGGACTGGCGGTAGTCGGCTTCCGCCCACGGTTGACCGGAGGAATAAATGACTTACGCGATCATCGGTTTCGGCTCGATCGGCCAGGCGCTCGCCCGCGCGTTCGCACGCAAGAGCATCGAGGTAATGGTGGCAAGTCGGCGCTCCCCAGCGGCGCTGGCTCCGGCGGCGCAGGACCTTGGCCCGCGCATCCGTCCCACGTCGCTGAAGGACGCGCTCGAGGCGGATATCGTCTTCCTCGCCGTGCCGTTCTCCCAGCATCAGGAGGTCGCGAGAATGCGCACGAGCTGGGAGGGCAAGGTCGTCGTGGACGTGACGAACGCGTTTGGCGTACCGGTCGAGGAGCTCGACGGCCTGCCGTCGTCCGCCGCGGTGGCCCGTGGCCTACCTGGCGCGCTACTGGTGAAGGGCTTCAACCACCTGGGCGCCAAGACGCTGAGTGCCGATCCGGACATCAAGGGCGGGCGACGGGTCATCTTCCTGTCGAGCGACGATGAAGAAGCAGTGGCGCAGGTGAAGACGCTGGCCGAAAAACTCGGGTTTGCACCCATCTTACTCGGTAAGCTCAGCGAAGGCGGCGCGCTCGTCCAGGCGCGAGGGCGAGCCTGGGGTGGGCTCATCTTTCAAGACCTCGTCAAGTTTGACAGCAAGTAGCGGCATCTTCCTGAGCGGAATCGACCGATCCACGAATCATTGAAAGGCGCGCCAACATGATCATCGACCTCAAAGGTCGCCGAGCGGTCGTCACTGGATCCACAGCTGGCATCGGCCGTGCTACCGCCGAGGGGCTCGCGCGCGCGGGCGCCACGGTCGTGATCAATGGACGCGGCAGCGATCGAGTCGATAAAGCGGTTCAGGAGATGCGGGAGGCCTTGCCCGATAGCGATATTTCGGGCATCGCCGCTGATCTCTCGACGACGGCGGGCGCGGAAGCGTTTGTCGCGCAGGCGGACGACGCGGACATCCTCGTCAACAATCTCGGGACGGCGTGGCCTAAGCCCTTCGGCGAACTCACCGACGATGATTGGCTGAAGATTTTTCCAAATCAACGTGATGAGTGGCGTCCGCATGACCCGCCATTATCTGCCGCCTATGGTGCGCAAGGGGTGGGGACGCGTCGTGTTCGTCAGCAGCGAGTCCGCGGTCAACATCCCCAAGGAAATGATTGACTACGGGGTGACCAAGACGGCTCAGCTCGCGATCTCGCGCGGCCTGGCCGAATCGGTCGCGGGCACGGGCGTGACGGTCAACGCCGTCCTGCCGGGTCCGACTAGGTCGGAGATTTTGTCCAATTGGATGACGGCGCAAGCACAGGCGGACGGCGTCACGATAGGCGAAGCCGAACAGTCCTTTCTGAATGCAAATCGCCCCACCACACTGATTCAACGCTTCGCGACGACCAATGAGGTCGCCAATATGATCGTTTACGTGTGCTCGGAGCAGTCGTCGGCGACAACTGGCGCGGCGCTGCGTGTCGACGGTGGCGTGGTTCGCTTCGTCGCTTAGGGGGCCGCCGACCTTCGACGCCGAAGGCTTCGACGCAAACCGCCATGGTTCGTGACCTTCAAACCCAACCTGCAGCCTCGATAAACGGGGACAAACGAGACGAACAATCGTAGATCTACTGAAGCGCTCGACCAGTTCTTTCGGTCCGGGCGCACTCCTCATGAATGGATTGACGCCCCCGTGGAGGAGGGAGTCGTGCGTGAACTATCCCATACGAACGGAGTTGATGCATGAGCGCTATTGATGGAGTCTCGGTATTTTTCCGCGGCGTGTCGCCTGCGGACCCTGCGCGCGCAACCGGATACATGAACCCGGCGCACTACGTCGAACACAACCCGCGCGTTGCCAACGGGGGTAGACGGCGTGAAGCAATATGTTGAGTGGCTCGCGGCGGGCCATCCTGCCTTAAAGGTCATCCGGGCATATCAGGATGGGGCCTATGTCGTGACTCAGTCGGACGGTGACTTTTATGGCGACGGTGTCTTCTTCGATGTATTCGGGTTCGAGGGCGGATTGATCGTCGAGCATTGGGGCTTCTCGGCAAAGGCGGGTCCGCCGAATAAGAGCGGCCACACGCAAGTCGACGGACCGACTGAAGCCGAGCACGTTGAGGACACGGAGAAAAACAAGTCGCTGGTGAGGGACTACTACGAGGCGGTGCACATTCGCGGTTGCCATGACGTGATCCCGCATTACTTTTCCGGCGACCATTGCGTCCGCCACGAGCCGGGCGTCGCTGACGGCGTCGCCCAATTCGTACGCGATCTGGAAATCCTCACGCGAGACAGGACGATCGACGAGATCGTACTGCTACTTGGCCAAGGAGGCTTCGTCTTCCTCGCCGCCCGTGGCACGCACCACAGCGAGGCTTGTCTTTATATCGACCTATATCGCGTCGAAAACGATAAGCTCGTTGAGCATTGGGGCTTCCCCGAGCCCGTTCCGCCGCTTTCGTAGCATAGGAACAGCAACGGAATGCTGTGAGGCTCAATGTGGTGGCAGATCACAAGACCGAGCCGCGTCTTAGGTTGCGTTGCGGGTAACATGGGGCACCGGCTCAGAGCGTTGCCGCAGCGGGCAGCTCGGCAGTGCACGCTCTGCAGCGCGTTGCCTTAGCCGGGATCGTTTCTAGGCAATACGGGCACTCCTTGATCGCGGGCGGCGGAGCACCCGGATCGTGGTGGTGCTCCAATCTGGCTTCGGCCGCTTTGACGAGTTTGCTGACGATGATGTAGAGCGCCAGCGCTACGACAAAGAAGTCCAGCACCGCGCCGACGAAGTCGCCGTACTTCAGCACCACGTTGTCCTTCGGCTCGACCGCGCTACGGAGAACGATGCCGTTCATGCGCCAGTCACCACTCGGTAGCACTAGCGAAACCAGCGGCATCACCATGTCGGCCACCGCTGCGGTGACGATCTTTCCGAACGCACCACCGATCACGACACCGACGGCCAAGTCCACGACGTTGCCCTTGAACGCAAACTTCTTGAAGTCTTCAAAAAACGCCATGCCCAAGAATAATCAATCCCATCGACGCCGAACAGCTGAGCGTTCGAGTGTTCGTTCGTTGCTGCTGCATCGTTACGAGTCTCGGTCTTCATGGCTAAATGAAGGGCCAGCTGTGCTATCGTAATGATGCAGCTAGTCTCTTGTCGTGCGGCTCGATATCCGAAGACTCTGCTGCGATGAGCATGGCGTTCGCGGCCGGCGCGACGGAACACAGATGAGTACCATTTCATCGACGTCGTGTTCGACGAATGCGGGCACGCTGCAAGCCCGCCGCCGTTCAAGGTCCTCGCCCAATTGCCGGAGTGAGGGCGGGCGCATAATCAAAGTGAGGGGCGCGCTAGTACTTAGCGCGCGCCTGGCTAAGTCGGTCGGTACCGCGACCGAGCGTTTGGCCGATGAGGCGCTTACTGCGGGCGTGTGACTGAGCATCAACGAAGCTCGCCGGGACGCATCGGCCGTGAGAGCGATCGACTTAGCCATTCGCGGAGCCTAATCCCCCGGGCCGCGCTCGGGGGCGATCGTCCGGTGCAAGATTGCCGGCGGCCCGATATGATGCTCGCGGAACGCTTCGAGGACGCGGAAATGCACGTCCGTCTCGAACGGCTTCTCGAACTTACAGTCATAAACATACGGGCGCGCCTTCAAATGAAATGCGACGTAGTCCTGCAATATGACCTGCTTCGCCAGTACCGGGATCGGCTGCGCCAAAAAAACGTACGAGCTTGTAAGGCACGCTTCGCGAATCAACTCCGCTGCCAGCACCGCGTCCTGATCGATGCCGATGTAGAAGTCCATTGCCACCTGCATCTCCAGCGCGCCGTAATTGCCGCTGGATGTGACATCGGTGAAAACTTTGTTGTTCGGGATGGTGATGATGTTGTGGTCGAGCGTGTTCATGCGCACGCTGCGCAGCCCGATCTGGATGATGTCCCCGTACTCGCCGCCGTACGCGACGCGATCGCCCACCTGAAAGGGCCGATCGAACATGATGGTTATCCCGGCGATGAACGAGGCCACGAGGTCGCGAAGCGCAAAACCTACGGCAAAGGCGAGGGCCCCGCCAATCACTGTGAGTGCCGTCGGGTCGAGCCGCACGCTCAGGCTGAGAGCGACGCCAAATGTCAGAATATAGAGGATGAAGCGCGCGGACGTCTGGATCTTCTGAATGATGGGCCGGCGGTTTGAGAACCTCGAGCTCAAACGCTCGCCGGCGTTCCCGACCAGCTTGATCAGAAATGTCGCTCCAATGATTAGAGGAATGGACGCCGCGATCCCTCCCCACCGAATGAACTCGGCGATTCGCGCGATGTTCGGTGCCGTTTGGCCGTGACAGATGCTCGGCACGAAATAGCTGAGCGCCACCAGCTGAACTCGCGGCGACCCTCGTCGGCGCGGCACGAAGCCGCTCATGGATTCACCAGTAGATGGCGGCGCTCGAGATGCACCATGATCGCGCGCAGCCAACGCCACGCGATTCGGACGCCGTCCCCTTCTTTGCCTAAGTAGCCGTGATTCACTCCAAAGTTGACCGCGTTGGTTACGGCCGCTTCTGGCAAACGCGTCGCCCTGGCGACCTCAGATATCGTCGCACTGTCCATTTGGAGGATGGCGCGCAGAACGAAGAGCGCGGAGTCGGGAAGAAGCTCGAGTTGTGTGGCTTCTGGGGCCGCCAGCGGACCGACACGTACCGAGCCGGCTTCGTCTTGGTAGAGAGAGGCTCGCCAAACCTCGAGGGCTATAGCGGGGTTTCCTCTGGCATAGTCCCAGACCATACGAAAGTAGCCCGACCGCCGTGCGGCGAGTGCCTCTTGCTTGTCGATTTGGTCGGCGGTGGCAGGCAGCTTGTCGAGCAAATCCTCGAAGGTCGGAGAGACTTCGGCGGCAGTGCAGCGTTCCCCCAGCAGAGACCCAACCTGACCGTCGGTCCATGGTTTGAGCCACATGACCTCGTCGAAGAGCGGTCGGGAATCCCGCGCTCTGCTCAGGAAGGGCCACACCACGGCATCGATGGCCAAGATCCAGACCGTCTGACTGCTGTGGGACCTTGCGAACGCAAACACTTCATCGAATGCCCGCAGTCCGTCGCGTACCAGGCGAATCAGGTGCTGCGCGTTGTCCAGCATCAAGAGCGGTGGGCACGGGGCGGCGGCGAGCGCGCGGAGCGATTCGATGCTGAAGCCGTCGGCGCAGTCGAGCACCTGGGCGCCCTCGACTCGAGACCGAAGGTGGCGCGCGATCGACGTTTTGCCCATCCCTCGTGCGCCGATGATCGCCACGACGCCGCCGCGGCGCGCTTTGCTGCGCGCGGCCAAGACGTCGATTTGTGCTTGAGACGAACCGCTGATCCAGTCTCGGGTGGGGCCTGCCGGCGCCAGAGCGGCGAGCGTTTCGTCGCTGAGCGGCGCCAATTGGTGCGCGGGCGACTCGTTAGCAAGTCGAGCCAGCTCTCGCCTGAATAAGTAGGCGTGCGCCCTGCGGACCAAGTCGAAGCTCGTGATCCAATTCCGCGACACCTTGTACGCGCCAACGGCAAAGAGTTGAACGGCCGCCACCATTGCCGCAAAGAAGCTCTTCCAGCCTTTGCGAT
This sequence comes from uncultured Polyangiaceae bacterium, assembly GCA_964236865.1. GTDB lineage: Bacteria > Myxococcota_A > Polyangia > Polyangiales > Polyangiaceae > PMG-095. The sequence continues at coordinate 58,066 of CAXSGJ010000015.1, read as the reverse complement.
TGGCGAGGATCCACGTTTGCGCGTGTGACTTTCGCCGCACCCTTTCGACACGTTCGAAGACGGTTTCTCGCCACCAACTCACGAGGATCAGGAACACCGGAGCGGCTGCAAACCAGGAGGTCGAGTCCACCCAACTATAAACGGTTCCCTTGCCAACCAAGCGCTCGCTGACCAACAAAACCAAAATGAACACGACGACCACGCGACCTACGAGCCGCAGAGAGCGCAGTCTCAGGCGGCCGACTTCATCGGTTGCCGAATGCGGAACGACACTATTGTTCGACGCAATCGAATTGATGATATTGACAATCAGCGCGCCAGCGAGCGTCCAGCCGACGATGACCTCGAGCAGCTGAACCTCGAGTAGGTTACGGGCGGCGGTCGGCAACATCCATACCGTAAGGAAAAAAAACAGCAGCCACTCTGCCGTTCGATAAAAACCTGACATGAAGCGCAGCGCCCGAAGTGGCAGGCTCGGCCCCGTGCGTCGCTCTCGGCGGTCTCCTTCACTCAAACGGTCGTCGGCGGCCGCCAGCCAGTGCGGACTTCGCCTACGGAGCCAGACGAATGCCACAACGGCCAGCACCCAGGGCACCAGCACTTCCGCGATACCCCATGAAGAAAGGCCCTTGATTGCTTGCCGTCGCTGGAGATCCGAAAGCCAGCCCGCCGCAACATAGCGATGATAGCGCAGGATAAGGAGCAGTTGCCGGGCCTCTGATTGTGATTGCTCGAGGCCTGCTCGCGTAAACCCGGTAATGCCGTCGCGCTTGGCGGGCGACAACGCAGAAAGCAGGCCGAGCCGGTCTCGGTTCAGCGCATCGATCTCGTCGAGCAGGGTGGACGCGCGATCCGCGCGCAATCCGCCTTCCTGGGCGTGTGCCTCGGAGATCAGCGCGGTTAGTCGCTTTCTTCTGACGCGAACGGGGGTGACGGACACGGCAGCAGGAGCGTCGCTCAGTGTATCGGGGCCGAGATCCGGCACCCTCGACGCCGAAGACGCGATCTCGTCTAGCGCGCGGTCCAAATCGTCTCGTGATGCGCGCAGGGTTCGCCTCACCGCGTCGTACATCTGGTCTGCCGAATCAGTGGACTCTTTGGCTTCGCTCACGCGGTGCTGCCAGCCGAGCAGGCTGTCCTTGCGGTCGACAAGACTTAGGCGCGCGTCCCTAAAATCGGACTGCAGGGCTTGCACCGTTTGCTCCACGTCAATGAGCCGGGCGAGTTCCTTGGTTGCGAGCCGTTCCGCTTCCGAGCGCGCAACGCGCGCCGCCTCCAGAGCTTGGTTACGCTGCGCCTCCGCTTCGCGCGCGCGTTCTTCTGCTTCGGTCTCTCTCGGCTTCTCCGCTTCGACGCGCTTGGCGTGGGCGTCGAGCAGAACCTCGCGCTCTGCCCGAGGCAGCGAATAGAACACGAGGCGGGCACGGTCTAGCCCTTCGCGAGCGTGCCACTCTGGTGAACTAAGCGTGGGCTCGTCCCTGCTTTCCGGCGGTCTGCGGAGCGCCGGTCGGGCGCCCTTGGGCGGGGGAGACTGAGCGGCCCCGCCGTCCGCCGCATCGTCGATGCTTTGCAGCATGGTCTTCAGACGCACTCGCTCGACCTGCACGGCAGTCTCATCGCTCAGGCAGACATCGAATAGGCTCTGCGGCATGACGGCGACTGGCAAAGATCGGTCGAGCAATGACTGAATTTGTTCGGCCCGGAAATCGTAGACGGCGGCGCCCGCCGCGGCGCCGCCGTCTACGCCGGATTTGGCCCCAGCGTCATCATCAGCAACGACGCGGCGCGATTCCGTGAGCGCGCAAAGGATTAGGGCCGCTGCTGCCACTCTCGAAAAAGAAAAAGCAACGCGGAAAGGCATCGCGTCGCACCCTACAGGCGGGCCAAGAACCCCGCAACTTGCGAGATGCGCGCAGTCGAACGGAGCTGAAGTCGGACCGCTAAGCCCAGAGCGCGCGTCGGGCCGCGGCACGCATCGTGCGCTACGCGCAACAACCGCGGTATAGAGTTATAACTTCGCCTATCGTCAGTACTGAGTTCTCTGGAGCCAAACAATGCGGTTGAAAGAAGAGGTGGTGGCGGTCTGGCGACTTACCTGGCCTCCGACGAAGCGGGGTACGTCACCGGCTCTACGTTCTTCATCGACGGCGGCATGTTACGCCAAGCCAGCAGCTCCTGAGATTTGCGAATCCCGACCGAAAGCGATAGAACTGGTCGTCGGCGCTCATCGCCTATGCGGTCGCGTCAGCGACCTGTTGTTCGAGCGGCGGGCGTAACGTCATACCAACCACTAGCCAGGCGACTCCGGCGTCGCGCGCCTCTAGAGGCAGTGCCCGTAGGGTCGCCAAGCGTTCGAGTAATGCCATGAAAATAGAAGACTACGCCCTGATCGGCGACATGCGCACCGGCGCGCTGGTCGGCAAGAACGGCAGCATCGATTGGTTGTGCGTGCCTCGCTTCGATAGCGGGGCGTGCTTCGCGGCCTTGCTCGGGTCGAACGAACACGGTCGCTGGCTGCTGGCGCCGAAGGACGAGCCGGTGCGGGTAAGCCGGCGCTACCTTGCCGAGACCCTGATCCTCGAAACCGAATATCGAACCGCGACCGGCGGGCTCAAGGTGACCGACTACATGCGCATCGGCGCGCACCCGGTCGTGACGCGCATCGTGGAGGGCCTAGCTGGCAAAGTGACGGTCCGTTGCGAACTCAGCATTCGCTTCGACTACGGCAAGGTGGTGCCCTGGGTGCGGAACGTGTCCGGCAAGTTAATCGCAATCGCAGGCCCCGACGGGCTACAACTCGAATCGCCGATAACGCTGCACGGCGAAGGCGCATCGAGCCTGGCAGAGTTCGACGTGAGCAAGGGTGAGCAGGTGCCGTTCGTGCTGAGCTGGTTCCCGTCCCACGAACCGGCGCCCGAGCCGACCACGGCTCGAGAGACTCTCGACGATACCGTGGGCTACTGGCGGGAGTGGAGTGCAAAGGGCGTCGACGAGGGCCTCTACCGCGAGCATATCGTGCGTTCGCTGATCACGCTGAAAGCACTCACGTATGCGCCGACCGGAGGAATGGTGGCCGCCGTGACCACTTCTTTGCCGGAGGTCATCGGGGGCAAGCGCAATTGGGACTACCGTTACTGCTGGCTGCGCGATTCCACGTTTACACTCTATGCGCTGTTGCATGGTGGCTACGTGGAAGAAGCGCGCGCGTTTCGTGATTGGCTGCTCAGGGCGGTTGCTGGAGACCCCGGTAAACTGCAGATCTGCTACGGCCTGTCGGGAGAACGGCGCTTGGAGGAAACCGAGCTCACTTGGCTCGACGGCTACGAGCACTCGAAGCCCGTGCATCTCGGCAACGCCGCCTCTGGCCAGCTACAGCTCGATGTCTACGGGGAAGTAAGCGACACGCTGCACCAGGCGCGCCGCCACGGCATCGATGCCGACACGCTGGGCTGGACGTTTCAATTGGCACACACCGATTGGCTCGAGACCGCCTGGCGAGAAAAGGATCAGGGTCTCTGGGAGATGCGCGGAGAGCCCAAGCACTTTACGCATTCCAAAGTGCTGGCTTGGGTCGCCTTCGATCGGGCCATTAAGGCCGTCGAGACGATGGGGGTCTCCGGCCCGATCGAGCGCTGGCAGTCGCTGCGCGCGCAGATCAAGGACAGCGTCTGCGCGCAGGGATTCGACGAAGAAAAGAACAGCTTCACCCAGTCTTATGGCTCGGACGCCCTGGATGCGAGCCTGCTTCTCATCCCCGCCGTCGGTTTTTTACCGCCGGACGACCCACGGGTGCTTGGCACCATCGCCGCCGTCGAGCGCGAGCTCCTTCAGGGCGGGTTTGTGAAGCGCTACGTGAACGAGCCGGACAATTCAGACGGCCTAGAAGGCAAGGAAGGAGCTTTTCTCGCCTGCTCATTCTGGCTAGTGGATGCCTACGTGCTCAGCGGCCAAGATGAAAAGGCTCGCACCTTGTTCGAACGCCTATTGTCAATTTGTAACGACGTGGGGCTTTTGTCAGAGGAATACGATGTAGACCGCAAGCGGCTAGTCGGCAATTTTCCACAGTCGTTCTCGCACGTAGCCTTGATCAATAGCGCTCGCAACTTGAGCCGCGAGCACGGGCCCGCCAAGCGCCGAACGAGCACGTGATAATCGATCAGCAGCGCCCTTGCTCCGAGCCGGGTCCGCCGGGCGGAAGGAGGCGGTCACTCGGGGCTAAGACCGATTGTTTTACGCGCCCATCGCGGCCCGTCATGGTCTTGCTCGCTTCGACGCCGCGAACAGTGCACAAGAGCAAGACATGACCGCCCTGAAAGAGACCTCGCCAGCGAAGGAGCCCGCTTCTCGGGAGGTTCCTCCCGAAGCCTGGCGACCGATCGTCAATCTCGTGCGCTCCACGAAGAGCCGTGTCGACCGCTTCTTCAAGATTGAAGCGGCAGGTGGCGTCGTCTTGTTGATCGCGGCTGGGCTGGCTCTGATCTGGGCTAACTCGCCCTGGGCGGAAACCTATGCCGCATTTTGGCACACGCCTCTGGCTCTCCGCATCGGCGCAGCCACGTTTGAAGGCTCGTTCGAGTGGCTCGTCAACGATGTGCTGATGACGGTCTTCTTCTTCGTGGTGGGCATGGAAATTCGCCGCGAGTTGCATGACGGCGAGCTGTCCCAATGGAGGCGAGCCGCCTTGCCAGCGGTTGCGGCGCTCGGCGGCATGATCGCGCCAGCCGCGGTCTACTCATTATTCACCGTGGAAGCGCGCTCCCACTCCGGTTGGGGGATACCCATGGCTACCGACATCGCGTTCGCCGTTGGTGTGCTTGCATTGCTCGGCAAACGCGTCCCACCAGCGCTCAGAGTCCTGTTGCTAGCGCTCGCGGTGATCGACGACCTGGGAGCGATTTTGGTCATCGCGTGCTTCTACTCGCCCGGTGTTGCGATGTCGGGGCTACTTCTCGCTGGCCTCGGGGTTTCGCTCATCCTCGGGCTTCGGGTCATGGGCGTGCGGAGATCCCTGGCCTACATCGTGCCGGCAGCGGTCGTTTGGGTCGGCGTGCAGCAGGGCGGCATTCATCCAACCATCGCGGGCGTCATCGTAGGCCTGCTCACACCCGTGCGCGCCTGGTATGGGCACGAGGGGTTTGTCAAGGTGGTGAGAGCCCAAGCGCAACGTGCTTTCGAGGCGATGTCCCTCGCACGTGCTTCGAGCGCAAATTACGACGTCCACGAATCGATGGCTAGAGTCGCCGTTGCTCGTCGAGAGGCGGTCTCACCAGCCGAATTTCTGATCGAGGCGTTGCACCCCTGGGTCGCATTCTTGATCATGCCGCTGTTCGCCCTCGCCAACGCTGGCGTGAGTCTTCACGGGGTGGTCCTGGCCGGGGCGACGGCCGATGTGAGCGTGGCCGTCGCTGCGGCGCTCCTGCTCGGGAAACCGCTGGGGATCATCGCAGTCAGTTTGACCGCGATTGGGATCAGGTTGGCGGCCCTACCCGAAGCGCTCGGTCCGATACACCTCGCGCTGCTGGGCACCGTGGCCGGGGTTGGCTTTACGATGTCACTCTTCATCGCACAGCTTGCGTTTGCGGATCCCTCGCTGCTGGCTGCGGCAAAGTTAGGTGTGCTCGCAGGGAGCTCAGCCGCAATGCTCGTCGCCTTGTTGATCGGCCGTTCTCTCCTGCCTTTGGCGGACGACGGGCGAGCGCGGGAGCCTACGGCGCCGCAGAGTCTCCCTGGATGACTCGGCGATTTCGAGTAGCGACCAGGGCGGGCCACCCCGGGTCAACGCGGCAATACCGAGCGCCTCGCGACCTGTCGGAGCCGGGATCAACATCGTGGGACACCAGAAACAGTGCTCGAACGAGCACTATTCTTACCCCAGCATGCTTACCTGATGTAGCTTCCGGCGAATGGATGCCGATGCAGACATCGAGGCGGTTGAAGGGGTCGCCGAAGAACAAATCGCGGTCATCGTCGCTGCCGTGGACACGTCTCCCGGCGCGAGCCGTGTGATCGAGACTGCCGCGCGGCTCGCGCGCCGCAATTGGCAGCACGCCCAGTTGAACATTCTTCACGTTTACAAGACTGGGCTGTTCGATCGGCCGCCCCCAGGCGGGGGCCATGCGGTCGAGCTGCAAGAAGAAGCGCGAAACTACTTGGATCATCACGTTCGCATGGCGCGGCGTCAGACCACGGTGCCGGTCGCGGGCCAATTTGCGAACGGCGACCCGGCGGACGAAATCGTGCGCGTTGCGGACTCGCTCTCCGCGGACATGATCATCATGGGCACCCACGACTCAGTAGGGCTCGAGCGTTTGCTCTTAGGCTCGGTGGCTGAGGCGGTGGTCAGACGAGCTCGCTGCTCAGTGCTCGTGGTCCGCTCTAAAGATCGCGCACCCAAACGCGCCTGAGACGTGAATCCTCACCGGTTTACGTCGTTTCAAATCAGTCAAACCATCAGAAATCAGCTGCGAGACGCCCTCGGGGCAGCCATCAGCTTCACGGGCAGCGCCACCGGTGGGCTCTCGCAGCAATACGTCGTCGGTAGGGCGCAATCGGTCGAAACGTATCAATGACCGGTAGCGGGCACGAAGGACCGACGGACGACGGTGCGACTCTGCCCGATGAGGCGTTGCGCAGGTCAGCCACGCGCGCGCTTTGCCAATCGCAGGCCGCTCATGTCAGGCATGCGAGCGCCTCGACGGTTTTCGAGCGCCCTCGTAAACAAAGCCAAGGTGCTGTTATGCACGTGGGTCGCAGCCGTCTCCGCGGCGGCCTCGCGCGCGGAAGCGTTTGACGGTGGTGGCGGCTCGGCGCAGGAAGGCGTCGCGGCGTCCGCACGTGGGTGCCGGATGGGGCCTACTTCGCCACGCGACGCAGGGGCGCGCTCCGCTCGACCGCGCGTTTGCCGCTGCCCGCGCCGCGCATGGCCTCGCTGATGGTGTCGATGAAGCGTTGCACCTTGGCCGATACGTGGAGCCGCGACGGGTATACGGCGTAAATTCCGCCCTCCGGCAGCGCATGATCGGCCAGTAAGCGGACCAGGCGTCCGGATGCGAGATCCTCGGTCACCATCGGTGCCGGCAGCACGCCGACTCCGTGCCCGCCGAGCAGGAACGCGCGTACGCCGTCCGAAGAATTGATCACGGTGCAGCCCTTGGCGGCGACCTTCCGCCACTTGCCCGACGGCGTGCTGAACTCGCACGTCTTCTGCACGGCGATCGCGGAATTGAGCACCCAAGCATGCGATGCCAGCTCGGCGAGGGACGTCGGGCGGCCGAAGCGGGCGATGTGCCCGGGCGACGCGCACAGGTACTGCTCGACCGTGCCGAGCTTCTTGGAGATCAAGCTCGAGGACTCGGGCCAGCCACCGCGGATTGCTAAATCCAAATCATGCTCGAGCAGATCGAGCGTGCTGTCGCTCAAGCGCAAGTCGACCCGCATGTGCGGATAAGCTCGGCAAAAATTCACGAGGCTCGGGATGACGACGGTCGCGCCCATCGCGTGCGGCGCGGTGAGCTTGAGCGTCCCAGTGGGCTCGGCTCGCATGTCTCCTAGCGCGGCGTTCGCGCTCTCCGCCTCTTCCAAGATGTGAGCGCAGCACCGGTAATAGGCCTCGCCTGCCTCGGTCAGGCTGAAGCGGCGCGTCGTGCGTTGCAAGAGCCGCGCGCCGACGCTGACCTCCAGCTTGCGCAGTTGCTCACTGAGGGAACCCTTGGAGATTCCGAGCACGCGCGCGGCGGCGGTGAACGATCCCTCGCGCACGATGACGGCGAAGGCGCCCATGCGGGGAAGCTCGGCGAGGTCCAGCATTGTTTGGTCTTGCCAAACAGAGTGTATGATTTGAGGTGGATTGTCGACGGCTGCGGGCGACCTACGTTCCCAGTTGAAAACAGAGGAGCACAATCCCATGGTTAAATTATCGAAAACAACTTGCGCTGGCACGCTGTCTATAATGTCGTTTTTGTTCGGAATTTCAGGCTGTGCGGACAGCGACGCGACGAGCGCCGCAAGCGACGACGACGCGGCCGCGACGGCCCAGGCACTGTGCGACGAGCAAGCGCTCGTGGTGTCGGCCTACGACAAGGTCCTGAACCAGTACGATATGGACACGCTGAACACCGCCTTCGACGAGCACTTCGTGCAGCACAATCAAGCGGTGGCCGACGGCCGCGCCGGGCTCGCCGCATTGATCCAGGATCGGCAAGCGCAGCAACCGGAGGCACACAACGAAATCGTTCGCGTCACGACCCAGGGCGATCTCGTCGCGCTCCACGTGCACGTCACCGCGACCGCGGCCGAGCGCGACGACGAGCACGCGGGCTTTGCCATCGAAGACATTTTCCGTGTGGAGGACGGGAAGATCGTCGAGCATTGGGACGTCATCGAGCCGGTGCCCGCGACCTCGGCCAACGACCACACGATGTTCGATGGGGGCGGCGCTCCACCGAGCGAGTGCCCCGGCGACCCAAAGCAAGCCGAGGCGAACGCCGCCTTGGTGGTCGCCGCCTACGACACAGTGCTCAATGATTTGGACACGTCACCGTTGGCGAAGGTGTTCGGCGACACTTACACGCAGCACAACCCCACCATCCCCGACGGTCGCGAAGGCCTCGCCGATCTGGTCGCACAGCGCAAAGCGCAGCAGCCAGACGCGCACAATGAAATCGAGCGCGTCATCGCCAGCGGCGATTTGGTGACCCTGCAAGTGCACGTGACGACCACCGCCGACCAACTCGGAGACGAGCACGCCGGCATCGCGATCGCGGATATTTTCCGGGTCGCTGACGGAAAAATCGTCGAACACTGGGACGTCATTCAGCCGGTGCCCGCCACTTCGGTGAACGATCACACCCTGTTCGACGGAGCCAGCAAGACCAGCGCGCCGTAACTCGGTTCGAGATACTCCCGCGGCCAGTCGGCGGACCGAGCGGGGCAGTCGTCCCGCGCCGCCGAAGGCTATGCCGACGCTCGTCGGCGCACGTGACCATCAAGAAAACATCTCTCGTCTCGTTTGTCTTGTTCGATGGTCGCGGAGCACGCGGGTTGCGGCACAGCCTTCGGCGGCGCGAACGGTCTCTCACTCTTCAACTACGCTCGAGTGAACGACGGCGCGCCCGGCCCCGAGCGTGCTTGGCGAGCTGCGCGAGCTCAGTACACAGCGCGCGTGCTTTCTAGCACGACGCTCGCCACACTCGTTCGCGATCGTGCGTCCATGCCGCCCGGGAATGCCTTGCATCGGCGATGCGGTCCGGCAGCGTTTGTGGGCATCGTTCGTCATCGCGGCGCTTTGCTGTCTGACGTGCGAGGCGACGCCGGAAGCCGAAAATTGTGCATCTTGTGCGAAGGGGCTCGCTGTGGTTTTGTGGAGGGATGCTTGAACGTGCCGTTGCCCCGTTTGCGTTTTCTCTGATTTCTTTGCTCGTCGCGTGCTCGAGCTCCAGCGACACGGCGTCCTCGACCGATACGGGCGATGCCGGATCCGAGAGTGGCGGCGCGCGTGCGACAGGTGGTGCCGCGGGCTCCGACGCTTCCGCCGATGCCGGTTCGCGTGACCCCGGTGGTGACAGCAACGGTGGAACGAGCGGCTCGGCCGGCAGCGCCGCTACCGTCACGCCCGGCGCTGCGCCCTGTTCGTTCAGTGTCACGGGCGGCAACACGTTCCCCAGCGCGGACGCGATGTTTCTGTGCGCCGGCGGCTCGGCCCTTACGCAGAGTAAAGGCATGGGCAAGTACAGCCTGTCGTTCGGCGCGGCCTCCTACACTGATCCGGAAACTGATTCTTCAATCGTGGCTTGCACGCTCGACTCACAGACGCCGCCGAAGGCCGGCGATACTTGGGTCCTCGGCACCGCCGAGCATCCCGGCAATTGCAGCCTCAACCTCATTCACGATTCGAAGACCACGATCTGGGACGTCTCCGATACGGGCGTGGGATCGGGCACCGTGTCTGTCACGTTCGTGAGCGCGACCCTGACTCACGGCATGTATAAGCCGGAAAACGTGTACTATTTGTTTGAAATCGCCGTCACCGCCTCCATGAAGGGCGCGCCCGGCCAAACCCCCCAGGTCGCGGACATCTCGCTCACCGGTCACTTCAAGATCAGCTCGTTGCCCATCGGGAGCTAGCCCCGCGCGAGCGCGCAAAGCGCCGCGCAGCAATGCCGCTCTGCCGGCAAACGGTCGCGCAGCAGCACCCCGCCCCCCCAACAAAACCTCGACCCGGTAGTGAGGTTAGGCAACCTTAGTTCATGCGCAGGGTCAAACGTTCACGAGGCCAAGATACAGCTCTCGAAGCTGCTCGAAGGCGTTGAGGCGGGGGAGCGGGTGATCATCGTTCGGGCTGGCAAGCCCGTTGCCGTGCTCGGTCCCTACAAGGCCGCGGTGCGTCCCCGGCGTCTTGGTTTGTTCGCCGGGCAGGTCACTACTCGCGAAGACTTCGACGAGCTACCGCCCGACATCGCCGACGCACACGAGATGACTTCTCGGTGAAGCTACCGCTCGATACCGATGTTTTACGATGGGCCGCCAGTGAGCCAAAGGAGCGCACGGCAGCAGCGAGAAACGCGCTGGAAGGCGGCACGAATGACGTCTTCGTCAGTGTCGTTAGCGTTTGAAAAATTTCGATCGAGTAGTCTTTAGGCAAGCTAGAGCTTTCAAAGCCGGCGGAGCATTGGATGCCTGAAGTGCTGCGCCGAATTGGCTTCGAGCTGGCGGAAGTTGGTCTGCCCGCCGCGCTGCGCGTTCGCGCCCTGCCTTGGCACCGTCGCGATCCCTTCGATCGCCTGCTGGCGGCTCAAGCGGCCAAGGATGGCTATACGGTCGTCACGCGGGATAGCGCGCTAGATGCCTACGGGATTCCGATACTCAAGGCTTGAGCTCGGCATCAGCCCTGAATCTCGGACGCAAGCGAGGGGCTTGGCAAGAGCACCGACGATGGGCTCTTCTGAGCGCATGACATCGCGACTTTTGCTCCTGAATGGCTCGCTGCGCGGCGCCGCCGGCAACAGCGCAACGCTATTGCAATCGGCGGGGGCGGCGCTGGACGACTCCTGGGACAGCGACACGCTCTCTCTCGCAGAGTACAGCGGCAGCGTCGAGTCGCTCGCCGCGCGGTTGGCGCAGGCGGACGCCTTTTTGATCGGCAGCGGCGTGTACTGGGGTTCTTGGGGCTCACCACTGCAGCGGTTCCTGGAGGTGATGAGCGCCTACGAGCTCTCGAGCTGCTTTCTGGGCAAGCCTGTCGGCGCCGTGATCAGCGCCGACTCGGTGGGCGGCTTAGACGTCGCGCAGCGGCTGCTGGGCGCGTTTTCGTTGCTCGGCTGTCTCGTGCCGCCGCTGTCTACCGTCGTCGTATCTCGCGTTGGCGCGGCAGCCACCGCAGCCGATCCGCAATCGAACCACGACGTCTGGCAAGCCGATGATCTTCGAGTCGTAGTGAGAAATCTGAGCACCGCAAGCGCGCTGCAGAAGCTGCCTTGGGCGACATGGCCGGTGCGCCAACTGCCGCGTCTGAAGGGTCCGTATCCATCACACGGCGTGCTCAGCGCTGGCCTCGCTAAGTTCGCATGAGGCGCTGCCTTTCAACGTCAGCCACGGGGCTCTGTTGCGCGAGAACTCCGTAGCCCCCTGGTGTGCTCCCCTTTGAGATTGCGGGCGAGCTAACGCCCGTCGCGCGGCTAGGTGCGCGCGCGCCGCGAGCGCTAGTTTTCGGAATGTAGAGTGTGTTACTTCGGTACGACATGAAGCTGCATTCAGTCGTCATCCCCGCGCTCGCATCGATCTTGTTCATCGGCTGGGGGGGCAGCGCCGCATATGCTGCCGACACGGTCGTCCAGATCCCGTTGCCCGGTATTCTCGACGCACGTTCCGTCACCACGCTCACTGGCGCGCAATTGGTTCCATGGACGCTTCCCACTGATGGCGGGGGCCTTCAGAACGGTTTTGCCACCAAAGCAGCTGTGCAGTCGAAGGGAGGGCCGGTCGCTAACGCCTTGCCCGATGATGGCCGGTTCTTGGCTGACGCCCGTCACCCCGATGTGATCTTGAACTTCTCGAACGCCGCGGTGCCCGCGTCACCTCAAACGCATTGGATGGCGCCGTCGACCAGCATTACCTTCGCGGTCCCCTCGGCAACGTATTCCAAGCTCTTCTTGTTCTTCAACGGCGCCGCCGGCGGGGCAACGGTGACGGTCAAGCTGACGTTCACCGGCGCGACCCAAACGGAGACCGCCAAGGTTCCCGACTACTACGCGGACGTCGCAGCGACTGACCCAGTGCTCTTCAATCTGGCATCAGACGTCGCGAAGTTCGATTCCAAGACCGAGAAGTACGAGACCCATCATTCGATCACTGGCGTTGAGCTCCACCCCATGGCGGGGCAGACGCTCACTCAAGTCCAGATCAATCGGGCCACGGAAGGCAACTTGATTTTCTGGGGTGCCACTGGCATCGCGACCAGCAGCATCATGGGGGCGGGGGGTGCCGCCAATGCAGGGGGTGCCGCCGGCTCGTCAGGCAGCGCCGGGGTGGGCGGGGCGAGCGGCGACGGTAGCGGAGGCCTAGCGGGTGCGAATGCACAAGCCGGTGGCTCGGGTCCGGGAGGAGGCGGCCCAAATGCCGGCGGTGGTCTTGGCGGCTCGAGCGCAAGCGCATCGACGGCCTCACCGAGCGTGCGTCCGCTGGCGTCACCAGCCGCTGACAGCGGTTGCAGCGTCCGCACCGTCCATCGTGACACGTACGACTTTGGCGCGGCTGCCGCGCTCCTGGGGGCCGCTTGCGGCTTACGGTTTGCTTCCCGGTGCCAACGCTCGCGCAAGCGTGCGCGGCGTGAGTAGCATGGCCAAGCTCGAAGGCCCGACCCGCACCTGACGGAACTGTCAACGTTGTGCCACGCACGCTGTGCCATGGGCCGCCCTCGGCCGCAATTCTCTGCGCGAAAGGCGGGCGGGCCCGCGGCATAGGGTTTGCGTTGTTTCGGTCATGAAAGCGATATCGCTGGCGGTGGCCGTACTCGGGTATGCCGGGGTTGCGTGCAGCGGGGGCGTTACAGTGCGCGACGCGCCAAACGCCGAGGGTGGCGAGCGCGCCGAGGTTGGGGAGGGTGCAATGGCGCCGGGGCTAGGTGAGACCGTGGTCGGCAAGACGCCGACGAAAGTTTGGGATCATCCATGGAATGTCGTCGTGCACACCAGGGACGAGGTCACCGGAACTGCCGGTCGGTCCGATGGGCTGAAGTTCACACTCGCCTTCCCGACGAGCAATGGTGAGCCATACACCATTGCTTCTGAAGATGGCGTCGTTGTATCGCTGCGCCTCGAGCGTCAGCCAGACGGCTCGATGCTACAGGTCCCTGGCGAAACGAGTGTTTTCGGCACTCCCGAGGACTCGATCACCTTAACGTTGTCCGATCTGACGTTGAAAGTCGTGAACGGCGATCTCACCGGCACAGCCAGCGGCATCGCTACCTACACCATGCACGACGATCTCGTGTACTCACCGCACGACGTCGACGTCTCGATCTCCGGAACGCCGGATTCCATCGCACCGACGCTCGTGCCGCCAATTAACGCACTCAAACCGACCGACCGTCTGCGAGTCACGGCCAGCGAAGCCCTCGCGTCCGGCACGGTTTCCTTGACGGGCATCGGCGAGACGGTCTTGCTGTCTGGGCCCGGGTCGGATCTGCTTGGCCCAAACGGATTGATAGAGCTCACCACCGAGCAGGTGCTCCCGCTTTCGCAAACCTGGCAACTCTCCGGCACGGGCAGCGACTTCGCGGGCAACCTGCTCCAGCTCGGACAATCGGTAGCGACCGTAGCCGACCCGGGCGTGTTCGAGCAGGACGGCTTCGAGGGGGCCGTTCACGCCACCCTAGAGGGCAGCACTTCAACGATCATCGACAGCAGTTTTGCGATTAAGCCGATCGCGGGAAATCATTCTTTGCTCGTGCAGGCCGGTAGTACGGCCATGCTTCACCTGCAGCGTGCCCCCGCACAAACTACGCTCGCCTTGACCGTGATTGCTCTGATTCCCTCGGGTGTGGTGGCGAGCACCCTCGTGCAACAGGTGGGCGTGGCGGCCGTGGTCGGTGGAACACAGCGCGTCCAGCTCTCATGGTTAGCCACGCGTAACGACGCCATCGGCACGACCCTACCGCCCATGGCGCCGGCCCCGGCCGTTACATGGCCCACGGTATCGAACCCGGCATTGCTCAAAGTAACACTCTCGGATGCCGGCTCGGACGTTGTGCTTGCGATCTCCGCGCCCCTTTCCTCCACTGGCCCCTACGGCGCCAATGGCCCGCGCTACGCTGCTTCTTCGCTCTTGATAGATGACGTGCATCTAGAGTGAGCGCTGAGCGCTTGCCGCATCCGGCGCGGCAGGAAGGGTTCAAAGCCCGAAAAGCCGTAGCGGCGGCGCGGCTGATGTACCGGCGGCGCGTGCGTCGTCTTCGGCGAGCACGACCTCCGTCCCGAGGCGCGGATCGTGCGCATCCCTGGCACGACGACGACGGCGTGTGCAACGTCGGCAGCACCGCGTCGCGCGACACCTACTCGCCGAAGCACTTGCTGAGTGCGGCGATTTCCGTCGTGCATACGCCTGGCTTCGGATCGATCCGACCGCTTGTGTCGTCGCATGCAAAATCGGAGGCTGTTTTCGGGCTGATGCAGTTGATCGCCGCTTCCCACTCGGTCACGCATTCCTTCCGCGCGTAGACGTCCTCGCAGCTCGACGATTCATTCCCGTCGCAACCTGCCGCGAGGCTCAACGTGTTCAGTCGCTTCAGTACAGCGTCGCAATCCTTGGGATCCACGCCGCCCGCATTGTCGTCGGAGCATCCCGATAACGCCGCCACCACCACGCCAACAAGTAGTCCGTGCCTCAAAGAAACGGGAGATGCCGCACCTGCGCCGCGTAGCACAGGGTTAACTTCACCGACGAATCTTTTTCGGTGAACCGAAACGTTCAGCGCGCCTTGAGAGTCTCGGGCTAGATCGCGGGGTCGGTGCAGGGGACTGGAGATGCGGCGCGGTTCGCGTAAGGGTCTGAGCGATGGACGTAACCGCCTAACCGCCGCGCACGGCGTATCAAATCATCACCGCCGCCGATCGAGGCCCTCGATTGCGACTATATCCCCCGCAGACAGCTCGAGCTCCTGACACGCCAGGTCCAGCTGCATGTGCGCGAGCTGGGAGGTGCCGGTGAGCGGGAGGATGCCGACTTGCTGGGCGAAGCGGAACACGACTTGCTCGATGGACAGCCCGATGCGAGCCACGATGCGAGCCACGACGGCATTCGCGAGCTCGCTGCGGTTTCCGGTCAGTAACGAGAAGCCTTGGTAGGTGATGCCGTGCGCGGTGCAGAGCGTTCGCACGGCGCGGTCCCATCCCGTTTTTGCGTAGCAGCGGTTTTGCACGAAGCTCGGTGTGATTGCCGCGCTCGCGATCAGCGTTTGCAGTTGCTCGAGTGTCACGTTGCTGATGCCTAGCCGCAAGGCGTGACGCGACTGCACCAGCGCTTCCATCGCGCGCCAGGCTTCCCAATCGGCCGCTTGCAAACCGCGCCTCGATGACGGGCCGTGCAACACATACGAATCCAAGTAACTCGTCCCGAGGTGGGTGAGCGAGCTTGCAAATGATTGCGCTACTTGCTCGCCGACTGGCGCGCGCGGGTCGTACGGCAAGCGCTCGTCCTGACCGTCGAGGAACGTGAATTTCGTCTGCAAAAACAGCTCGGAACGCGAGATCGCTCCGTTATGCAGCGCCCTCTTCAGCGCAGCGCCTACTTCCGCCTCGAAGTAATGTTTCCGTTGGTTGGCGGTGTCGATGCCGCGGAAGCCCGCTTCGAGTGCGAGCCGCGTCAGCGCCTCGGTGCGCTCTTCCTTCCAAGCCGTGCCGTACAGGAAGAGGGGTACCGGAGCGGGGCTGTGCGGTGGTGGATCTACATTGGCGGACATGGAATTGAGCTTAAACGAGCAGGAACTACCCGTCACACGCGGCCCCGATCACGCGGTGATGCCCAGCGAATCTGCCGCACGGTAGTCCCGGGAAGCTCGCATACAGACCACCGCCCAGGATTAAAACCAATGTTGCCGGTTCACCGCCATGGACTTCGTTCTGTTAGAACTGCTGTTCGGGTAGGTTGATCGTTGAATTGCCGGGGTAAACATCGTATCGGATGTCGCCGGTTTCTGGCACTTTGATCTGTACCCTCGCCCGGGTGAGCGACCAACCGCCAACCTGCAGCTTGCGAGTCTTACCGTCGAGCTTCTGCTTCTGGCGGTCCTTTCCCAACCAGCCGACGCCGTAACGAACCTTGATCTCCGCGCCGATCGGACCTTCAAAGAATGCAGTGCCGCCGGCGTTGAAGAACCACTCCAGCGTTCGCCAATCGCCGCTGGTGACATGTTTGATGCGGATCATAGACTACTCCTCAGCAAGGCCGCTCATGCTAGCAGCTCAGGCGGCCGGGACGCCAGACGACCCGTGGCGGCCGAACGGCGGCCAATCGAAAGAGCTCGGCATCGACGTGCCCCCTCATTCGGATGGGTTCCGGCCCTAAGTGCGCGTGGGACGAGGCGCTTAGTTTGAGCGCGCGTTTGCAAAAACAACTAAGGACAGCGCTGCGCGCGTATGGCAGGCGCAGCAGACATCCGGGATCTCCTCACATTAGATGAGCCGCGCCCGCGGTCCGACTTCGAAACACTCAAACATGAACTGGCACAGATTGCAGGCCTGCCGAGGATTGTGAACACGCGAGTAGCCAAAACAGGGCTGCCCGTGGCTGAGCTCACTTGCCCATGCCATGACTCTGAGCGCCGGGCAGGCTCCCGGGGTTGCTGCTGGGTGCATCGGGCCCCTGCGTACTGCCCGGGGTGATGGTGTTGCCTGTATGGCCGTTCGTGCTGTGTGCGTCCGGCTCGGCCCCATCGGCCCCGTCAGCGCTGTGGCCGATGCCGTCGGGGCCGATGGTCGCATCGTGCTTGTCGGACCCGCCGCTCGGGTCATTGGCTGGCATGTCACTGCTATTGGCGCAGCCTGCGACGAACGTTATCGACACGAGCAGGGCCGGAATTGCGAAACGGATCATTGATTGTCTCCTCAGTGTGCACGGCGCCGGAGCGGCGCGGCAATGGGACACCTGCAGATCGCGTGCCATCCAATCGCCGCCTAGCGACCCTTTTCATCCCTGCGCGTCGCCGCGTGTATGGGCGAGGTGGCGCGCCGCCTCGGGGAGCCACGCTTGAAGAATTGACGAGTCAATCGTCGTTGGTCTACCCGGCGGCCGTGAGTTGGTGCGTACCGCGGCCGCGTCGCTGGCAAGGTCGAGCAAGTCATCGGGTCGAGCACCCACGACGGATCCAACTCCGCGGCATCGGCCTTCGAGCGAAGGCGCAATCTCGCGTCCCACGACCGTGCCCGAAGCCTCGCCCAATGAGCGTTTGAATGTCGTCGGAGAACAGGTAGGTGTCTCCGTCGGCGGTGGTGGCACCCAGGCTAGCTGCTTCCGCGCGCTGTCAAGCGGAACAGCGTAATCGATGCCGGCTTGGCGTACGAGCACGCGCACAGCCGACCGCTGCGGGGCCGCAGCCGTGGACCGTCGGCCTGGACCACTGTCAGCAGAGCGCTCTGTTCGTCTTGGGCCGCCAGCTTCAGCCGTCGCACAGTACGTTGCCGGATTTGGCGCTACGGCTGCGTCGGCACTCCAGGCTGTACGGCGCCGGGTGGGAGAGAGCGGTGGCTGTAGTGCCATGCGACGGCCCCAGTGGCACCGAAGAACAATATCGCAACCGCAAGCCCGAGGTGGCGCTTTCGCCAGCGCGTTGTCTCGGGGATGGGCTTCGCGTGGGTCGGGTCGTGCGGATGGGGAAAGTGCGACAAGTAGACCGAGTACGGGTGAATGAAACCGGAAGCAAGAGTGCTCGTCGGCGATCGAACGCGAAGCAAGCGTCTGTTGTGCGGATACGGTTTTGACAGCGACATCGTTGTCGCTGCCCGAGGCCGAGATGAACAACGTTTCGGCGGTCCGTGCCGCTCATTCAGGGCAGAGCTCGGATGCCGGCGCGCGCTCGGCTGCGATCAGCGAGAGCTCGACCGTAACGCCGAGCTGGGTTCTCGAGCCCCACTTGCATGACCCAAGCGGCTACGACCGAGCCGACGAGCATTGCGCCATAGACGAAAAGACCCTGCGGGTGAGCGACCCCGGCCCTTTTCAATGCCAATTCGACGACGTTGCGCACGAGTAGATGGAGCAGATAGATGCCATAAGAAAGGTTACCCAACACGACGAGCGGCCGCGCAGAAAGCAAGCGACCGAGCCAATTCGGGCTGAGGGCGGCGATCAGCACTACCGATACGGCGACGGGATAGAGGAGCTCGGCCGTCCACTCGACTCCGCCGACCGTGACGACGGCAACGACATGCAACGTAAGCCATGCGGCAACCGCGAGGGCTGCGCCGGGGGCGCGGCTCAACCAGAGGACCCGAGACCGAAAGCGAGCGTCGGCATACGCGAGCGCCAGTAAGCAACCGGCGAAGATGGATGCATACGGGAACACGTAGCGCCCCGCGGGAGTTAGAGTTTGTGCGGCCGAGAATAACAACACGCCCGCTCCGGCAACCAGAGCGCGAGCGCGCGCAGTTTTCAAAGCGACAAAGGCCAACAACGGCCAGACTAGGTAGAATTTTTCCTCGATACCGAGAGACCAGCTTTGGTAGAAGGCCTGCGGAGTGGCGGGGCCGCGGTCGCGAAAGAACGGGATCTCCTGAAGGTATACCAGATAGTACGGCAAATTCGCGTGCAGGGCGGAGGTGAGCTGAGGTCGGATCTGAAGTCCGAATAGCAGGGCGCAGTACAAGCCGAGCACAAAGTAATAGGCCGGAAATAAGCGAAAGGCACGCCGAATGTAGAAGGACCGAAGATCGACGAAGGTGTTTTCGCTCTCCTCGCGTAGCAAGAGCCGAGTGATCAAAAAGCCGCTCAGCACGAAGAACACCGTCACTCCGAAGTGGCCCCCGAGGTCCGTCCAACCGGGAATGAAAACGTGTGAGGTCAACACCACCAGGATGCTCACACCGCGCAGTCCGTCCAACGCGGGTAACCAATCCGCGGAGCGCAGGCTGGATATCGGGCGCGTGTCGCTCATGATAGCGGACTATGCCGAAGATTTCCCGCCCTTGATAGAACTAGCGCCAGGCTCCCGCAATATGAGCGGACCGTCGTCGGGAACCGCGCGCGGGATCTGCGCTGGGGACGACCATTGGCGGTCACGAGCGGGCGGTCTTGTGGGTTCTCGCGTCGTCGCGCCCGGCGACAGGGCTCACCCATGTGCAGAGTCGCATGCCCTCTATCTCGAGCTTCAACCACGCTCGGCGATCTCCGACCGCAATCGACGCGCACCGGTCGCCGCGCCGCGCAAACCGCTGTGTCTGCACGCGTCAGGCCGAAGGCGGCGTGTGCGTTTCGACCATTGCCTCGGGCGTGGCTTCGGGCATTCCGGCCGGGGATGCTTTGGGCTTACGAAGTTTGCGTAGAGTTGTGGCTATCAGCGGTGAGAGCGCGAACGTGGCTGCGATACGCAGCGGCTGGGTGAGCTTGGTCGCAACCCACGAGGCCACCAAGAGCCCGGCGCCACCCTGCGCGCTCTTCACTTTGAAGCCGTAGCTGATGGCAACCGCAAAACCCGCCAAGGTCAGAAAGAAGATGCTGAAGTACGTGTAGATCGCGATGCGGCCGTACTCTTCGAGCAGTAGCTTGAACTTCCGGCGCGCCACGCCTCCGCACTTAGCACGAGCAGCGTCGGAACCGTCTGAAATACGGCGACCGCGAGGCGGCGGCAGAGCGCTCGAGCGCCTTGTTTGGATTGGGGCTGGCCGACTCTGCAACCCCGACTTGCTCGCCTTTGTTTGCGCCGAGTGACGGAAGAGCGCGCGAAGCTCCGCGGATGTGCGAAGCCGAGTACATGCGGCGGCCTTGTGTTGACCGCGTGGAGTGGCCTGCAGCTCATCGGAAACGGCGCCGTCGCGCCCGTGAACTGCCTCCGGCTCAAGGGTCCAATGAAAACGACTCGATCAGGAACGGCTCCGGGGCGGCTTGTTCGGGGTGCAGACGGGGTAGGGGCTCGGAGCGTTCTTCGTGGGAGGGGTCCTCGGTTCGCGCCCGCGGTTTTTCTGCCGCCCATTGCCAAGCGCCGGGTGGCTGGTCGATGCCGAAGGCGTATACGCGCGCTTCGCGTGCGTTGATCACGATCCGCAAAAAACTCTTATACCGTGGGCTGCGCAGAGCGCTGAAGGTTTCATTGCGGTGGCGGCCAAACAGATTGAGCGAGACGAACAGATAGAAGCCCATCAGCAGCCCACCGATCACCGCGCCGACCGCCGTGTCCATCGATAGTGAGCACAACACCTGCCCAAGGTGTAGGAAGACCGAAGCGACCGAACACCGTGACGTGTCAGCGGCACCCACCGCTTCCGCGCCCCACCAATACAGGGTCAGCAGCGGAATTGCAATCGCAAACGCAACGTGCGTTAGTCCATGCAACGTGCCCGCCACCCAGCGGTACAGCGTTCGGGAGGTGTCCGTAAAGGCGACAAATCCGAAGCAAATGAGGAACGCCAAGGTCATCACTCCGGGTGCCCCGGCGGCGTTGAAGGCCAGCTCCGCACAGCGCTTCGGCTCGGCCAGGCAATGCATGCGCGCGCCGAGCAGCACCTGCAGGCTCATCAATCCATACATGACGGCTGTCGCCCACAAGAACCCAGGATTTTTGACCAAGAACACGACGGGTAGGCTTCGAGTCAGGCGCCGCGACACCGCTGGATCTGGATAAGCCTTCTTGAACACATAGCCCGAGTCTTGAACGCGCTGGGTATCACTCTCTTTCCACCAAAACAGGCCCCGATCGCTACCATCACGCCATCCGTGAGTCGGGTGCAAAAACGCGCCACCTCCGCCTGCGGTGATCAGCTGGACATTCCGTTTCTTGTTACCGACCTTGCCCAGGTGGCGGCGGTAGTGGTGCAAGTCCCCCGCCAAGACGCAACGGATGCGCCCGTTGTTTCCGTCGAGGGCCTGCTCGAGCAAAATCAGCAAGCGCGAGCGCTGCGGCTCCCGACTGTGGCTCTGAGCGCGCTCGTTGTCGGAAACCCAGTGCGGCTCAGCGGTACACAAAATCACTTTAGCTTCGGGCGACAACGCTTGCGCGCATTGCTGCAAATATGCGTACTGAATCGAGTCGAGCTCCGAGCCGAGCTGGACGTCCGGCGCGAATACCCACCAATCGTGCGGCAACTTGAGCACGAAATAACTGCGTTTTTGCGCGGTCAGGAAGCGTCCAATGCGCTGCCCGCCAATGAACAAGCGGCGAAACGCCACCAAGTTGTCGTACCAATCGTGATTGCCCGGAATCGCGTATAGCGTTGCGGCGACATCGTCGGTCATGTCGCCCGAGGCCATCCGCAGCGGGCGCACCAAACGCCGATCGTACTCCGCATCGCTCGCGGTCGGATAAACCTGATCCCCGCCGAGCAACAGCACCTGGCCCGCTTCGAGCAAGGTGTCTGCTGCCGTCTGGCTACGAGTGGCGTGATACAGCACGGTATAGGTCGGGTCGAAGGCATCGCCCGTGTCGGCGATGTAGTCGATGGTGAGGCTGTCGCGCGGCGCTTCAGCGGCATCGAGATGTTCGGGGAACGGCTCCGGGGTCGGGTCGAACAAGGGCTGTACGAGCCGGCCGTCCGCGTTTTCTGCGAACAGAGTGGCACTTGCGACTTTGCTCCCCGTCTGCAGCAACTGCAACGGATCGTACCAACCGACGCTCGGCGCTGGTCGCCACTGATCGGTCTGCGTGACTTTCTTCATGTCATGTGCGCCTGAGGCGCGGGGTCGAAGGATGGCTCGGCAACGCTAACACATCAGTCAGACTCGTAATGCGGGTCAGGTTGTCGTGTACAAATGACTACGGCGCGGCACTAGTGCACCAAGCCGCTGACCGCGGCGAGCCCGAGGGGCACCAACACCCACCCTAACAGGACGTGGAGGCGAAGGTAGACCCACGCTAGCCGCCGCTGACGCTTTGGAATCCAACGGTCAGCCGCTTGCAGACGCGCGATCGGAACGAAGAGATCGAGGCTGTACCAGAACGCATTGTAGCTGGGCCCAGGCTTGTCAGGTTCGGTGTCTTCCATCTCTTTCACGTTTGCGAAGACGACCACACCCGTCAAGACGAACATTGCCATGAACAGAAAGGCTCTGACCGGGTGCCGCCCGTAACCGATTGTGTAGTCGCTCAGAACGTTTAGAAAGTAGGCGACCCACGGCAGATTCTTTCGCTCTTGAACCCTACTTTCGACATACACTTCGTCGGCGATGCCAGCGTACCCGCTATCGTGAAAGAATTGCTCGAGGTGAGCATAGATGTCACCCGGCGTGTCGCCACTCGCCAGCAGTTGCTTCAGGTCTTTCCAACTGTTGGCCGCATTGTACGGCCGTTGGCCATTGGAGATGCTCCCGTAGCGCATCTGACTGATGCTGAGGTTTTTCGGGAGCTGGGGCATCGACAGCGCCAAAAAGCCGACGGTTCCAGATGTAAAATCGGCGACGCCTCCAAATGACGGCCGCGAAAGCTGGAGGCTGCCGTTGATACCCAGGTAGTCCGCTTGGGTGTTGCCAACGACACTGATGTCGCCCAGCAGCAGGTCTCGCGAAATCCGAGCTCCGGATAGATTTAGACTTGGCAGGTAATCGCATGAGGTCGTGCAGCGAAAGGCCGTGTCGTAAGCTTGAACGGTGGCGCCGATGCTGGCGCTCCTCAGGTCGAGTCCGTCCAGAAAATCGGCTCGATCCAAAAACACGGCGCCCGAAGTCGTCAGTCCAGCGAGTGACGCGCGCTGCACGAAGGTCGACTCTTCCAGCTCGAGGTCACCTCCGACGCTTGCCGAATCGAGTGCCAGCGGCCCCCCTAGCCGAGTGCCGTGCGCCAGCCAGAGCGACCCCGGAAACCGAGCGTTTTTCGCGGAGAAGCCCGCATTAAAGCGTACGCCCTCGAAGGCCACTAGCGAAGCCTGTGGTTGTTCGACCAGGACGTCTCCGCGCACCTCGCCGTGCGAGAGCCGAACACTCGTGAATGGAACGGTTGGATGCGCCGAGCCGTCGATCAGGCCGGCCACGAACGAGCCGTGCAGCCATTGCCCACCGGGCGCTTGACTCAAGTCCGCGATTTGTTTGCGAGCCAGCTGGTCGATCACCCAGCGCTCGGTCATGTGCTGTTGTGAAAGTTCGCCGGCCTCGACGTCCCTTACAGGAGGTGCCGCCTGTGGGGGTCGTGATACCGGATCAAGCGGGGCCGGCTGCCGCGTGTTCGCGGGCCGTGTTTCGACGGCCTCAGCGGGCTGCGTCGGGGCTTGTACGATGATGAGTTGAGGCCGACTCGCTAACAGCGAAGGGTCGAGCCCGCGGGGCGGCGGCTCTGACGGCATGGCGGCATGGGCGGCGCCGGGGACAAGACTGAGAATCGTCAACCACGCGCGCGCCGCCCGACCCGACCGTGGCCATTCGCGGAATACCTTCGCCATGGCTGCGGCATCGCGTAGCGCGAGTGCCGGCGCAATCGGCGATCGCGTCGGGCGACGAATTGACTATTCCGGCATCAGGTGCGGTCCACATGTTTACATGCCGAAGGGACAGGGCGAACTCTGATTGAGACATGCTTAGATCGCGGCTCACTGACCCTCAAGTTGAGACTGCAGTGTTGAGTTGCGCTTCATCTTGCGCTGGCTCGGAGCGATCACCGTCTAGGTCGTCGGGCCCCCACGTCCGGCGCAGCCGGCGTCAGGCGGGCCCCCGGCGCGCGGAGCTTGCGAGCACCGATCGCCGCCATTCCTGGGTGGTCCCTCGGGCAAGCCAGCCAAGACGAGCTCGAGCGTCCCCTGTTTAAGCCTATAAACTCGCGTGCGAAGCGGTTACTACCGCGTGCGTCGAATACCGGGGGGCCTGGACGCCGCTTTGGGCGTAACAGGTCGAGCAGCCATGATCGACACATCAGCCATCACCCCCGTTGGCGACGAGGCGCGCTTCGACGGCCTGGGGCGCGCTCTCCAGCACAAGCCGATCTGGCGGCTATTGCAATACGTAGGCCCGCACCGCAAGTACGCCTTCCTCACTGCCGGTTTTGGCGTGCTCGGTTTTCTACTCTCGTTCGTGTTCCCATGGCTGATCGGCTCGACCGTCGACGTGATCGCGCACGGCGGCAGCGCCGGCACGATCTCGGCGGAGCGCCAACGACTCATCCTGCTCGCTGGCCTCACTCTTTTGACCGGCGTCGGAGAAGCCGTTGCGCTCTATGGCCGTAGCCACTTCAACGTGCATCTGAGTGATGCGATCGTTACGGACCTCAGGCGCGCACTGTTCAATCACCTGCAGCGGCTGAGCGTGCATTTCTACACGAAAGAGCGTATCGGAAGCATCCTTTCGCGCATCCTTCACGACGTTCGAGAAGCGACTGCCCTGATCTATTCGGGCATCATCGTGGCGGCGCTCGACGCCGTGCAGCTGCTTTTGGCGATCGTGCTCCTTTCACAGCTCAGCTGGAAGCTTACCTTGGCGTGCGTAGCAGTCTTTCCGCTGTACGCAGTGATGTTCGTGACGCGAAACCCGCGCGTTCGCTTAGCCAGCGAACGCTTGCACGAGAAGCTTTGCGAGATCTCAGGCAACGTCGCGGAGGTGCTCTCGGGGCAAGCACTCGTCAAGACCTGCACTGCGGAGCTGCGTGAGGCCGAGCGCTTCGCGGCCGACGTCAACGAGCACCACCGCTTGGTCGTCGCGCAGAGCCACGAAGGCCATGTGGTCGCCTCGCTAGGAGACCTGTTGGTCAGCGTGGGCACGACGATCGTCATCGGCTATGGCGGCTGGCTCGCTCTACGTGGTGAGCTGACCGCGGGCACATTGACTCGCTACGTAGGGTACGTCGCGATCATGTACGGCCCGGTGCGCCGGTTCGCTGAGCTCAATATGACGTACCAGAGCAGCCTGTCTGCCATGCGCCGGGTGTTTCGCGTCTTTGAGATCCATCCGGCAGTTGCCGAGCCCCCTTGTGCCCTCGAGTCTGCGCCTGCCGAAGGCGATGTGCGGTTCGAAGACGTCTGGTTTCGTTACGGCGACGACACGGAGGAGACTCGCATGGCCCTCGATGAAGTGGAGGTCACCGAGAACGGCACAAGCCAAGCCTCTGCGGCGCGGCCCGCGTCGGACCGGTCATGGGTTTTGCGCGGCGTCGCTCTGCACGCTCGGCGTGGCGAGCGCGTTGCTGTAGTGGGCCTGTCGGGTGCCGGCAAAACGACCTTGCTCTCGCTCTTGCCCCGGCTTTACGACGTATCGAGCGGCCGGGTCCTGGTGGATGGGATCGATGTGCGGGCTTACGGCTTGCGGGCATTGCGTGGGGCTATTGCTGTCGTGCAACAGGAGTCGTTCCTTTTCACGGGCACGATCTTCGAAAACATTGCTTATGGGCGACCCGACGCCAGCGAACGGGAAGTGGTCCTGGCCGCAAAGGCGGCTCACGCGCATGAGTTCATTCAACGCTTTCCGGATGGCTACGGTAGCCGCCTGGGCGAGCGCGGCGTGAACTTATCAGGCGGCCAACGCCAGCGTCTGTCGATCGCGCGCGCCCTTGTCAAAGACCCGCGCATCCTCATCCTCGACGAGGCGACCAGCTCGCTCGACGTAGAAAGTGAACGCCTCGTACAGCTCGCGCTCGAGACGCTGATGCAGGGCCGAACTTCGTTCATCATCGCGCATCGTCTGAGTACGATCAGAAGCGCTGACCGCATTTTGGTGATCGAGCACGGTCGCGTCGCGGAGTGCGGCAGCCACGAGGAGCTGTTGCGACGCACAGGCCCTTACTATCGGCTCGTTGCGGCGCAAGGGAGCGAGCTCGCTGAAACGCCGCAAGTCAAGCGCGTCTCTTCTTGGTAGCAGTGAGGCCCGCGCGGGGCTGACTCTGTTCTTCGAAGAGGAGAAGATCGTGGACAATATGGTTAACGCGAGGAGCCTACGTTTTGATGTGGGCTTCTTACGGCGCAACGATGGCGTCGAACCAGGCCTTGGCCATCTTCTTGTATCCCGCGTCCGATGGATGCTCACCGTCCGTAAATAGGTCGGCGACGGAAACGGCCGCGTGCATGTCAACCAAGCGCACGTTCTCTCCGAGCTTCACGTGCTCCGACACCACTTGGGCGACCGTCTGGTTGTAAGCCGCTTCACGTGTCGCCCAGGCTGCGTTCGTCACCGGCGTCAGCTGCGCGACGATCAGGCGCGACTTGGGCAAGAGCCCGGTGTCCTTGTTGACGATCGACGAGATCAATCTGCTGAGTCGGCTGCCGACGTTGCCCCAGTCCGTTTCGTTATTGAACACGATGTCATTCGTACCCGCCATCAGCAGCACGATATCCGCGGGCGAGCCGGTGGGGCCCGCCCAATTTCTGAGGTTGTCCTGCAACGCGCCGATCTGATAGCCCGAGTGCCCTTCGTGGTGTTGCTGGTCTACAGGCAACGCATTGAAGTTATTGTCCGTCATCGAGCCCACGAATTGCACTGGGTAGTGCGCGGCATCCAGCAAATCGTGGAGCGGGCCGCGGTAGCCGGCGAGCGTGCCGTGCTGCCCGTCGGTGATCGAGTCGCCAAGCGGCAAAATGCGCACGAAGGGCGGCGCCGAGGACGTGAAATGGAAGGACGCCGCAGCGTGCGGATTTTGGTCGCCAGCGTTTGGAAACGTCGGGCTGGTCGCGTCTCCGAATTCGAACGGGCTGAAGCCGCCGTGGCTGACGCCCGAGCCGGAATACGGCACATTACCACCGTCGCCGTATGGATCGCCGGAATCGCTCATGCCATAGGCGACGACCGCGTAGTTTCCCGGCTCGAGCACGACCGGTTGAGGCAGCGTCGCAAACCGAAAGCCCGAGTCGAGCGGCGCGGCGCTACCGGCCGGAACGGTCACGGAACCACCGGAAATGAGCGTGGCGCCCGCGCCGGGTTGCAGCCCGAGCTTGTTCAGCGCAAACAGCGAAACCACATGCGTGGTAGCGAGACCGTTCGCGCCGAAATCCCAAACGCCCAAATCGCGGACGTTGATGCTGGAGCCGGTGACCGTGAACTCCTGACCGATGTTGAGCTTGCCGGGCTTGGTGCCGCGGTTTGCGTCACTGCCAGTGTAGCTGCGCACGGGAAGCAAGGCCGGCTCTGCCCCGCCCGCGCCGCTCGTTCCCGCAATGCCACTGAAACCACCGGGGCTGGCTCTAGCGATCCCGCCGGCGCCCGCTCCGCCCGTCGAAATGGAGCCACCGCCCCCCTGGCCAGCGAAGCCCCCAGATCCATCTGAGTCTTTGTCCGAGTTAGCCCCCGCGGTTCCGCTTACGCCCAGGCCGCCGACCGTGCCTCCATTCCCACCCGCGCCCGGCACTGCGGTGCCCGCGGCGCCGGCAAAATAGGCACCGGGTGTTTCGGGATCATTTGAGCAAGCGAGCTGCGCAGCCGCGGCCACTAACACTACGCTCGCAGAGTGGTAACGCCACATTTGCATCCTGCGGGTGGCTCTCCACATCGTCATCGCTTCGGTAGTCGCGTCGTCATTTCAACGTCAGACTGAATTCAGTTTTCGCCGGCGGTCGCGCGGCTTCTAGAAGTGCTCGTCAGCCGATACTGATGGAGCGCGCGGCCGCGGTTAGCGAGACGCCAGTATTGAGTTGGACTCGAGCGCACGCCATCAGAATCGATGTTTGCGCGAGGGGCCCGGTCACGGCCACGACGTTTTCAGGCTGAGTCAGATCTTTCCGTCCCAGCTGATGGCATCACTGAGGGGCAACGGCATCGTGCCCGTCGGGGCTAGCGGTCGACAACGGTGCATGCCGCGGGCTCCGCTCGCTGCATGCACTTGCGCTTGACGCTCGCGTCTGAACTCGCCAAGGTTGAGTGGACGGGCGGCGCAAATGCGTCCGTGTCGATCCGATTCACTATCTGCTGGACCCCAAAAGAACATCGTGAACCGGACGACCAGCTTTTGGTCAGCAGTGCCGTGAGTACCACGGGCCAACCGCAGCGCCCCTGCGGACGTTAGTCATAGGAGATTGCCCACATGCGTTTTCAAATTCTTGGCGTCGCAGCCGTCGGCTGCATTGCTTTCATCGCCGCGTGCGGCAGTGATGCGACCCCCACCAACACGCCGCCTCCGAGCAGCACCGCGGGCGCGGCCAGCCTGCCCCCGGTGACGGCGGGCGCCGGTGGTTCCGCTCCTACGACGGGCGCAGGCGGGGGGGCGCCCGTGGCTGGCGCGCCGACCGTCGCCGGTGCGGGCGGGTCCGCGGAGGCAGGCGGGGCAGGCGGGGCAGGCGGCGGAGCACCCGCGGCGGGCGGAGCGGGTGTGGGCGGGTCTGGCGCGGCGGGCGCAGCCGCCGGTGGAACATCCAACTACGGCGGTGTCGTCGGTTTGGAGGACCTGTCGACAATCAAGCCGAGCCCCGGCTGCAACATGGCCGACCCGGCCACCAAGTACCCCGGCATTCAGGCAAACAACACCTGGCAGCCGCAGGACAAGCACGACTACAAGAGCGGCTACATCATCCAGGTGCCAACGCCGGCGGATCACCCCGTCGCATCCATCGCCGGCAAGGTGCTCGACCGCCGATATTTCCTCAAGCTGCCGACCGGCTACGACAAGACCCACCCGTACAAGTTGCTGTTCCAAGGCGCGGGTTGCTCGGGTAAGGGCACGGACGTCACGCCGTTCGAGACGGTTACCAATGGTAAGGCGATCTTCATCGCACTGGAGATCTATCCGGGTGTGTGGGGTGGTGGCTCCGGTCCAGACGGCGGCGTCAATGCTCCCAACGGCGTGTCTTGTTTCGATGACAAGCGCGGCGAAAAGACGATCGAGAAGCCATTCATCGAAGGGTTGTACGCCAAGCTCCGCACCGAGCTCTGCTTCGACGAGCACCGTGTGTTCATAGCCGGCCACAGCAGCGGTGGCTGGCTCTCCAATCAGCTCGGCAACGCGTATGGCAGCAAGATCATGCGCGCCATCTCGCCGAGCTCCGGTGGTCTCGCCCTCGGCGAGCAGCAACAGCCTTCGGATAACCTGCCGGTTTCCGGCATTTGGTGGCACCAGCCCAACGACGGCACGAACCCGTTCCAAGGCACGCGGGACGCGATCAACCACGCGCTCAAGGTGAACAAGTGCACGGACACCAGCTTGGACACCGCGGCGTCGGTCGACGCGACCTACCCCGGCGTGACGATCTGCAAGAAGCTGACTTCCTGCCCGCCGCAGTTTCCAATCACGATCTGCCGCCCCGCGGGTAACGATCACAGCAACAATCACGACGTGAACGCGAACCGCGCGGCGACGTGGGCGTTCTTCGACGCATTCTGAGCCGCATCAATTCGCAGATATTCCGCGTTGAGTCGGTGGACCATCGGCGCGACACCCTGTTGCGCCGGCGCACGACTCAGTGAGCGCCCCATCGGTTGGGAATATACGGAGCTCATCCCTTCTCGGCGTCGCGATCGTCTCCGTGCGCGTCGAGTCCAATTGCACTTCGTTTCCCGATAGTGATATCTAGAACCGGCAATCCGCACGGAGCGGTGGGGGCGAGCTGGTGCGCTCGTCACCAACGGTTAGGGAGACGAGATGAACCACGGGCGACTGAGAAGTTGGGTCCTGATCGCGAGCCTGCTCGCCACCCGGACTGTTTTTGCGCAAGCGGTGGATCCGGGTGATGCCCCCCAGCCCGCCCCAGCCGGCGACGACGACGAAGAAGAAGACAGGACCGAGCCGAGCAAGCCGCCAGCCAAGGCGGAAGTGAAAGCCACCACGCCAGAAGTCAAACCGCTCAATAGCGCCCCTGGCAAAGAGGCGCCCGCTGCCGCGCCCGCGTTGTTCCCCGTGCTGAGCCGGTGGAACGCAACGCTCTATGGCTTCATCGAGCTCGACGGCATGCACGATTCCACCCAGAGTTACGCGGACGGGGCCAACGGCGCGTCCATCGCGCGCCGCGGCACGTACGCCGGTGATCGCGGTCAAACCCAAGCCACGATCAAGAACAGCCGCCTAGGTCTCAAGCTGGACGCCCCCGTCTATGGCGGCATCAAGTCGACGGCAGTTTTGGAGATGGACTTCTTCGGCGTTCAGCCGACCGACGTCACCCAGAACGACTACTACGTGCTGGGCACCATGCGCGTGCGTCATGCCTACGTAAAGCTCGAGTCCCCGATCGTAGATTTGCTCGCCGGCCAGTATCACGATCTGTTCGGTTGGGGCGGCTCGGGCTTTTACCCCAACAGTCTCGCGTTCCTCGGTCTGCCCGGACAGATCTACCACCGCAATCCGCAAATTCGGCTGTCCAAGACGATCGGGGGTGAAGCCGTGAGCGTCGAGATTTCTGCAGCAGCGGTGCGCCCCGCGCAACGCCATTCGGAAACTCCGGATGGGCAAGCCGGCATCAAGCTGTCGATCAACCAGTGGAAGGGCGCGGCATCCCAAGGATCAGGCCAGCCGCAGCTCGTTCCGCTCTCGATCGCCGGCTCGGCGATCGCGCGTCGGTTCGCCATCCCTCAGTTCGTCGGTCAGCCTCGCAATTCCAACTCCGTGACGGGCTGGGGCCTGGCGGGTAACGCGGTCATTCCTGTCATCCCCGCGAGTGACATTGACGACCGCGGTAATGCGCTGACACTGACGGCCGAGGTGTCGACCGGTACCGGTATCTCCGACCTGTACACCGGCACCACCGCCGGCGCGAAATTTCCGGAGCTGCCCAACCCCGGTAACATCATTCCGCCGCTCGTTTATCCGCAGAACGTGGATTCGGGCATCGTCACCTACGACGCTGACCTCAACGCGAAGACCTATCAATGGACGGGTTTCGTCGTCGGCGCGCAATACTACCTGCCAATATCGCGCGGCAAGGTCTGGGTCTCCGGGAACTACGCGCAGATGACCTCCAACAACATCTTACTGCTCACGCCCGCGGCCAGCTGGGGCGCGGTGTACAAGACCGCGCGCTACTACGATGGCAACGTATTCGTCGCCGTCACGCCGTCGACTCAGCTCAGCGCCTCGTTTCAGTATACCCAGCAAACCTATGGTGACGGAGCGAAACCCAACAATATACGGTCGGAAGTGGCCGTGCTTTTTTTCTTCTGAGGATGCACATGATCTCGCATCAGCAATCTCGTTCTGTCTCGCGTCTAGGTCTTGTCGCAGTTTCCGTGGCGCCCCTCACGCTCTTGCTCGCGGGCTGCGCCAAGGGCCCGCTGTGCTCGGGGCTCAGCGACTGTGGCGGTGACCCAACCGGCGTATGGGTGAGCAACTCCGACGTTCCCGGCTGTATCGACGGCCCCTACTTCACGCCTACTACGGTCACTGCGCCGGGCGCTCCGCTGGACAATTCATTGTTCGGCCGCCCCGCGCAGGTCGCCAACACCCCCTTGCCCCAGGCCACCCTCACCTCTTGGTGCCAGGGCCTGATCCTGCAGAAGGACCTGACCAACTTGGTGAAGTCGCGCACCTTCGTGTTCCAGGATCCAATCATCAGCGGTCTGTCGATCAACTTCAAAACCGACCTCACCTACGAGGCGGGCTTCGTGCGCAGCGGGCGCTTCTCCCAGTACTACTCGCAAACCTGCATCACGGAATATGGGCAAAACGTCAATGATTGTCCCACTGTCCAAGCCACCTTGCGGCAGGAAGGCGCTGCCTCCGGGTATGCCAACGCGGCTTGCACGCCGGCCAGCGGAGGCGGCTGCGACTGCAGCTCCGATGCTGGTGCGCATTTGAGCGGGGAAGCATTGACCTGTCAGATGGTGGGCGTCGTGCTCAACAGTAAGGCGGTCGACGAAACCTTCAAGAACATCGCCTGTGCACCCAGCGCCGAGCGCGGCGGCTGCGACTGTGGTTTCGACGTTGGATTTCCGAGCGGTGAAGTCGGCGTGTACGAGGTTTCAGGCAACATCATCACGACCCACCCGCAAAACAATTCCACCAATGTCCCTTCGAAGATGACGTTCT
Source organism: uncultured Polyangiaceae bacterium (assembly GCA_964236865.1). Lineage (GTDB taxonomy): Bacteria > Myxococcota_A > Polyangia > Polyangiales > Polyangiaceae > PMG-095. Next base: position 26,019 of record CAXSGJ010000015.1, on the reverse strand, counting down.
GCGCGAGCGGCAGCAACCTCGACGTCTCCGGGTACGAGAACAGCTACCTGTTCGACAAAGCCCCCGTCCGCACCTTTCACCTAACCCGCTACGTCGCTCCGCCGAACCCGTGACGGATCGATCCAGCGCGGCATGCGTTGGTACCAAAACTAGGGGCCCTCGACGGCCAAGACGTCCTTAGTCGCAGAAATTAGTGCCGAAGGTCCGTGCGTGAATTTCGCTACCTAAGTCCCAAACCATCGCGAAGCCGTTGTTGCCCGCGGCGATATGCGTCTTCGATGTCGCGTAGCCGGAGTCATCCGCACCCGGGCCGATGTTGGGGAGAGAGACGCCCCACGTGCAGCCGGCGACGATTTCCTGCGCTTTCACCGTTCCGGCCGCGGCGCTGACGGCGAGGTAGCCGCGGCTCGTGGGCACTAATTGCACTGGCAAGAAGCTCGCAGAGGCCAGGTAAATGGGGCCACAGATCGGGGTCCCGGTGACGGTTCGCTCTTGGTAGAACAGGTTCCCGGAGTCGCCGTAGATAATTGCGAACCCGCCGCCGGCACGCGCCGCGATGGCGGGCCTGGCTTGTGAATCGACACTCGTTGCCAGCGCGCTCACCGGGGTGATGATGCTGCCGGAGCTATTGCGAGTGCTGAACTCGATCGTCTGCGGAGAGGCAGCATAATTGTGGTTCACTATCCCGAAGGCAGTTCCTGAAAGCGCCATGCCCGTGAACAGGGTGCCTGTGGGCAGGTAGGTCGACATCACGGGACCGGACGCGCCGTTGAATGGGACGTAATAAATGTTGGCGGTTTGATAGGCGCTTCTCCACGCGTGATAAAACCAACTGCCCGTGCTGGTTTTCTGCGCGAACGCATCGTAGCCCGCGGCGTTCGAGGAAACATAAATTGCCTGCTGGTTGACCAAACCGGTAGCAGTCGCCTGTCGGAAGTACAGATCGCTGTAACCTAGAAGGAAGAATATCGACAGATTGGTGCCGTCCCAGGTCATGGCAGGCGGGCTCAGGGACCCTCCCGGAGGGTAAGTGCTGTTCGACTCGAACGGGTAGCTACCGGCTGAATCCAACGTGACCTTGCTACCAGCTTTCACCGTCGCGGTCTGATCGATGATCTCGAAGCTAGTGCTGGCATTCCCACTGTCCGTGAACACCACGCCGTAAGTGGTTCCGAGCGAGCCAACGCTCGAATAGCTCCCCGATCCTATCGTCTTCACGGTGCCGGATAATTTCAAGGTCGGATTGCCGAGCATGTCGAGCTTGCCGTCGCAATCGTTGTCGATGCCGTCGCAAACCTCCGTGGCGCCGGGGTGAATGTCCACGTTGGCGTCGTTGCAGTCGTCGCCTTTGCTCGCCGTGGCGAGCACGTAGCCCGATTTCGTGCTGCCGCAGAACTTAACGGCCGTCCCATTCGCACGGTAACCATCGTTGTCCGCGTCGAGATTGAAAACGTTGCACGGTGAGCTTGCGCAATCAGTCGACGTCACGCACGTCTGCCCGTCCAGCAGCTTGCAGTCCGCCGTCGCGTTTCGGCATACGCTGCCCGATCGGCAATTGTTCGCCACCCAGCCGCCGCTCGCCCCGCAGATCTGACGACTATCCGGCGCGTTCGGGTTGCAGCGCGTCGTTTTGTTGTCTCCCGCACAGGCGTTCAACTTGCCGGTGGCGCCGTTACACGTTTGAGAGCCGCAGCCCGGGTCGCCGCAGCTGGCCGGCGGATCCGTGGCCACGCACACGCAGCCATCGCGGAACTTACCGTTGCAGTTCGTGTCGTTCGCGACGTCCGCAGCGAAGCACGTGTCGTTCGTCGTTGGGGTCACCCCGCCCATGCACACGCCGAGCGCTCCGCTCTGGCACGCCTGTTTGCCCTTCTTGCACGTCCCTACGTCCAAACCGCAGTCCGACGTACCGGAGCCGTTACAGCTGCAGCCTTCGTTCGGTGTGCCGTTACAGTTCGCGTCGTTGTTCGTGTCGCACGTGTCCTTCGCCGCCGGCTTTACTCCGCCGACGCAGGCGGCCTCCGCGTAAACACCATTGGCGCACGTGACCTTGCCAAATTCGCACGGACCGACGTCGGTCCCGCACTCCTTCATGGTGCCGTTGATGCAGCCGCAGCCTTCGTTGGGTGTGCCGTTGCAGTTCGCGTCGTCCTTATCGTCGCAGGTATCCGCCGCCGCCGGTCTCACCTCGCCCACGCAGTCGCCCCACACGCTTGCGGTGCAGGTCTGGGTGCCTTGCTGACAGTTGCCCTTGGTGATCCCGCACGCCCGGGTGTCGCCGTCGGCGCACGCGCAGCCTTCGTTCAGCTTACCGTTGCAGTTGGCGTCGTTGCCGGGCTCACAGGTATCGGCGGCTTCGGGTCCAATGGCACCGAGGCAGTCACCCCATCGTTTTTCAGTGCCGCATTTCTGTTGACCAAGGCGGCATGTCGTCTGAAGCGCGGGCGGCTTGCCGCCGGCAAATGCCTTCCCATCTGCGCTCGCGTAACAATCCTTCGTTGCTCCAGGCGTGCATGTCATTGCCGCTTCGCCGCCTAGCCCACCGGACCCTGCGGATGCCCCACTCGCGCCGCCCCCGATTGATCCGCCGATTCCGCCAGTGTGGCCGCCAAAATCGCGGGTCGGGGAGCCACATGCGCCAATCAGCGACAAGCTAGACAAAACACCGAGCAAAATCCCTAAACCCCGACGGGAAGACATCGAGGGTGTAATTACCACGCCGGCCGCGGCGCAGTCTACGCCGAGCGCGACGTTCGGGGCTCCGGGCGAATTTCTGCCATGAGCCTGGCTCGCCGGGCATCGCGACGACGATCACCGATGACTTAGCATTCAAGCATTGAACCGACGAAGAGATCGCGGTCCAGATCAGTCAGGTCCGTGAGCGTGGAGGCGTGACCCGCCGTCGCTGAACGAATGTCGTAAGCGACCACGATATCCACCCCCATCAGAGTCGACGTTAGTGAATGCTCATCGAGCGCGTAAAATCTATCATCCCGGATCGCCGCGGAAGGCGGTCACCATCGCTGCACACGTGACTGGTCGCTTGCTCTCTTCCGGCCCGAAAGCGCGGCGGGGTGGCTTTCGCCTCCGCGGCAGCTGGCGGAGCTGCCGGTGCTTCCGTGACGAAGAACACGGTTGTGTCGGAGCACACAATCCTTCACGCGACGCGATCACGAACGCGCGCGCGCGACATAGCGAGCGATCTGCCAAAGAGGCGATGTCGGCCGAAAGGCCGATGGTTCGAGCGCACAGCCATGCCGGTGCGACGGGCCGGAGCGACGGCCCAATCAGGAGACACGATGCACCGCAAGGCTTTGATTTCATCACTATCTGGCCTCACTTTGGCCGTCGCGGGCGTGGGCGCCTGCGGCACGGCGACGCCCACCGGCGGAGGCTTCTCGCCAGCCGGCGCAGCGGGTGCCGCCGCTTCCGGCGCAACGGGTGCCGCCGTTTCGGGCGCAGGCGGTGCAAGTGCCGGTAGCGCAGGGGCGAGTACCGGTTCCGGTGGCGCTGTTACCGCGGGCACGGCGGGCGTGACGAGCGGCGGCACTGGCGGAACAAGCAACGCGGGTACAGGCGGCGTGGCCGGGTCTGGCGCCGGTGGCACTGGCGGAGCGTCGGTCGCAGGCGCCGCGGGCGCCTCAAGTAACGCCGGCGCAAGCGGCCTGATCCCACCGACCAAAGACCCGCGAGGGATTTACGGCCATCCTGATCCCGCCACCACGTACCCTTCTTTTGAAGGTGCGGGCTTCGGCAAGCTGCCGTACCTCGCTGAGGAGTTCAACGCGCCGATCGATCTCAATCGCGACCCGTTTTGGACTTGGGGCGACGGCGCCTTGTTCGACGGCCAAACCCACATGGTCGAGAAGAACATCAGCTTCTCGAACGGCCACATGGTGCTCGCGCTCACGAACGAGCCGGTAGCAGGAGGCTACTCGTTCTCCGCAGCGGACAACGTAGCCGACAAGCCCATCAGCGCGGCCGAGTTCCGGAGCATTTACAACGAATTCCGATACGGCCGCTATGAAGTCAGCATGAAGTCAGGCGCTGGCACGGGCCCGAGTGGCAACCTAAATTTCTTGCACACGATGTTCGCTTATCGCGCTCCGGCATACCTGCTCTGGCGGGAGATCGACATCGAGCTCACGGCCTCGCCGAACTACAACTTCATCTCGAACATCATCGTCGCCCCCGCAGGCACCCGCGTTTGGAAGGAGACGATAGAGAATTCCACGCGAACGTACCCCTACGAGGGGAGCGGCGGGCCGCTGCCGACGGGCTTCGACACCCAGGCCAAGTTTCACACCTATGCCTTCGAGTGGTTGCCTACGTCGGTCAAGTGGTACGTCGACAACGTGCTGGTGCGAGAGAAGCTGGACGGTCAGGGCAAGAACAACCTTGCCGTGCCCAAGGAATCAACGAAGATCATCATGAACATGTGGGTCTTCGGCAATGCGAACCTCGGCGGCGGGGACCCGAAGAACAACCTGACCGCGTTCCCCATCCATGGCGAGTACGATTACTTCCGGTACTACCGCTGGGACCAAGAGAAGACATATCCGTTCGACGCCAATGGTGCGCGCACCGCGCCGAACACACCGGCGGATCTGCAGTGGGCCAAGAACAATCCCAAGGATTCGCTGCCGGACACTCGCCCGCCGATGTGCACCGGAGTCACCGGAAAGCTCGATACCGCTTGCGGTCCGTGATGTAAATCCATCGCGACCGCTCGACTGAGCGCTGGGGATCGCTCTCATCAGGTTGGCCGCTCTCACGGGCGAGAGGGTGGCCGACCCAATCAACGTCTCAACGGTCACCGACCTCGCCCGCGACAAGTTCGAGCGGGCTACTTCCCTTTGCCTTTGTCCCTGCTGCCTGCGCGTTGCGTGGCGACCTTCTCGGATTGCATGGCCAGCGCTCGGATAATCGCAGGCAACAGTCCGGGAAAGCGTTTTTCCACTTCAGCGCAGCGCGATGTGTTTTGCATCTCGACGCCAACCCGCTCCGACCGTATCAGCCCGGCCTCGCGTAGCTCCTTGAAGTGTTGGGACAACGTCGACTTTGGTACCGTTTTCTCGCCCACATTCAGGAAGCTCGAACAGTTCGAAGCGCCGCCCGATTCGGCGATCTGCGCGAAGATGGCGACGCGAGTCGGATCAGACAGCGCGTACAAGATTCCCGCGACCGAAAGGTCTTCGACGGCCGGGTGGAACAGCGGCTTCATCCCATCATTGTAGCGCCCCCTTGACGCTTATCCCATAGTTCCGCATATCAGAACTAATGAACAAGGAGCCCGCGTCGGGCCCCGCGGCGAAGGACAATGAAGAATGAACAAGCTCACTGGCAAAGTTGCGATCGTTACTGGTGCGTCCAAAGGAATCGGAGCGGCCATCGCCAAGGCGCTCGGCGCGGAAGGGGCGTCGGTCGTAGTGAACTACGCGTCGAGCCAATCAGGGGCGGACAAGGTCGTTGAAGCCATCACCGGCGGTGGCGGCAAGGCTATCGCCGTGAAGGGTGATGTGTCGAAGGCGGCAGATGCTGAAGGCTTGGTCGACCAAGCGATCAAAGCCTTTGGGCGCTTGGACATCCTCGTGAACAATTCCGGAGTCTATGAGTTCGCCCCTCTCGAGGCAATCACCGAGGAAGGCTTTCATCGGATCTTCAATATCAATGTGCTCGGGCTCTTACTCGTTACGCAGGCGGCTGCGAAACATCTTCCCGAGGGAGGCAGCGTGATTAATATCGGTTCGGGAGTCACCCGCATCACCCCGCCCAACAGTGCCGTTTACACCGCGAGCAAAGGTGCGGTCGACGCCATCACCGGCGTGCTCTCGCGTGAGCTCGGCCCGCGGAAGATCCGCGTCAACGCACTCAACCCGGGGATGGTTGAAACGGAAGGCACCGTCACGGCTGGTTTCATCGGCTCCGAATTCGAGAAATCGCTGGCCGCGCAAGTGCCGTTTGGGCGCTCGGGTCGTCCCGAAGAAATCGCAGACATCGCGCTTTTTCTTGCCTCGAACGAGTCTCGCTGGCTCACCGGTGAAACTTTGATCGCTTCGGGCGGTATGCGTTGAGGAAGAGCGCGACGCGGACTCTAGCGCGGCTCGATCCGTGTCGGCGCGCGCAGCAACGTCATGATGCCGCTTGAAGAAGGCCGGACGTGCGCCACTGGATGCTGGACGAGGGGGCACCGTGGCGCAGTTCGGGTGGCCGGCACGTTGACTTGGCTCACTTTGTTTAGCGTCTTGCTTGCCTCTGTTCTGTGTTTGGGTTGCGCTTCTCAGGTAGCCAACACTGGAACGTGCGAATCGCGCCGCAACAGCGCGATGGCTCAGAACGCTACGGTCATCGAGGCCAAAGGAGTTGCAACGAGGACGCTGATTGTCAGTCGATCTCGTTTCAGTCCAACTGCTTCGACTCGTGCACGCGCGCGGTGAACGCACCCGGAGCTTCTGCCGTGACCACTTCAATCGACGAGGGGAACGCGGGGGCGTGCGCGACGTATCGAAGCGATGGCTGCACAATAGACCATCCTCCTTGCGCCCCGCCTGCAATTCCCAAGTGCGTCGCGGGCAGCTGCGGCTGAATGGCGGAAAGGAGCCCGGCACGCGGCCGCGTCAGGGGCTGCGACCTTTTGGAATGACGCCCTGAAACGCGTAAGACGTAAGCTCTTGAAACCTTAACACCCCCATGTTCCCACAGACTGCAACTTTACCGCATACATCATGCGGATCCGGGGGGTGGTGAGCACACGCGAGCGCTCTTTTTGCCCGGAGTCGATCGCAAGAGCGATGTATATGTAAAGGTGATTACTTGCTCCGCTGCCACGAGCAAGCCTTTGTTTTGCATTCCGCGGATCCCGCGCATCCGAGACTCAGGCCATCGGCATCATACACAGAAGCGTCTTGCCGCACGCCGCTCGCCCCGCTCGGGCACCCGACGGCCAAAGAAGTTGGCAGCCCTGCCGCGTCCTCCTGGGTCGACGCTATCGCGACGAAGGTGCCCTTCGAGGGCAGGAATCAAATAACCCATTCGCCGCGCCCCGAGCCCTTACGCTAGACGTCGTTCACCGCCTAGATCGACATCAAACCGCACTTTCGGATCCCGGATACACAGCATGAAGATGGGCTCGGCCCAGCTAGACGCCGTTCATCGCCATCAGTAGACTTTCTTTGCTCGCAGGTCGAGCGACTGCTTCTTCAGGTCCTGGAACTCCTCGGCGTTCACGTACCGATCCAACGACTTCATGACACTCTGATACATGTCTTCGTTAGCCTTGGCCCACGCATCACTGGCGCCTCGCATTTGTCCGTTTTCGACGTTGCACTGGTAGCCAGTAAATTCAAGCTTTTGAATGGGCTCGGAGACGTCGATCTTCTTGGTCCACATCTTCTCGCCGCTGAGCGGCTCTTTGACTGTGAGCAAGACCGTTCCGGACATCTTCAACGTTGCGGTGCACTTGGCGGTCGCTGACACGGCGGGCGCATCTTTGCCTCCGCCACCAAGCATGTCACCCAGGCTGAAGCTGGCTCCCTCCGCTTTTGGCTTTTCCTGCACAGGCGTGGCCGGCGCCACGCCACCGATAGCTACCATCGTCATGTCCACGTCGAAGTCGGGATATAGAACGAAGTCGCTGCCCTTCTTCTCCGGAAACGTCATGTCGTCGACGGAATCGAATGGGCCAGCGGTGTTGAAGCCTTTCGCCGTGAAGAGCTCCGTGAAGCTGGTCCGGAGGTTTCGAACCATGGCCTTCGTTACATCGTCCGTCTTTCGCGACTTCCACCAGTCGATGCCATCGCCAGAGAATTGTGGCGCCACGATGCCGACGGTCACGTCGATCTTCCGCCCGCTAGCTGGTACGGCGTACCCGAAGTTAGCCTGGTAGGGCGGAGGGACCGTCTCAACGACCTTGGGAGGAGCCTCGCCTTTCGGCACGCATCCAATTGTGGCGCCCGCCCAGGCAAATAGAGTCAGTGTTGGCAATGTTGCCGCGAGATGTCGCATAACATACTGCATACGAGTCGAACGAGACATGTTTGATTCCCTCCTCAGTCATGATGACCGGCGAGCAGAACTCGACGCCGGTACCGCCCAGTCGCAGAAAGTCGTCGTCAAACACCGTAACCGAGCGACGTGCAAGTCTTCTGACATTGGCGCGATCGGCAAGGCTGTTTCGATCCATTTGGACGAGTGGCAGCGTCTTAACACGAGCCCCCGGTCTCTGTCTTGAACGATCTTGCAGCCTCACAGCCGCTAATGAACTTTCGGTGCCGACTCCGCGAATGCCGCCGCGCGCTTGCGAGATGGTGCTCGTACTGCCCTTTTTATTGCCAGTGACTAAAGCTGGCGAGCGCCGACACTCGACGTTTCCGGAACGTGACGCCCGGGCCCCCCAATGAGACGTCTCCGGTAGGAATACTACAAGCTAGTTCGTCCGGAGCGAATATCGACCGGCGACGCGCTGGCCGACGCCGTCGTCATCGCCCGGCCACCGGTCATAAATCGTCGTGTTCGTCTAATTTCTGCCAACCGGAGCTGTTCTAAGGCGCCCGCCTAGGAACGTAGATCAATGTCACCGTGACTGTGTCGATGCCAAATGGCATGCCACGACCGAAGTCGATCGATTCATTTTGAGCGGCCTCGGGAACGACGGATCGTGTTAAACGGTGCCGATTGCGAGTGTGCGTCACCCCCATCAGGTTTTAAAGCAAGGCACGCTGCGACCCGCGGCGCCCTCAATTAATTGCCGGACGGGGCTCGGTGCTTGAGCCGCGCCCGGCACCCAGAACGGTGCTACGCCGCGTCCTCAGACCGGCGACGGGTTGAGCGTGACTTATTCGTGACGCGCTCAACGTTGGCGATGCAACTGCCGGTTACGCTGGTCGAGTGCGAACGCCGATGCTCCGCCATCCTCGTGAACCAAGCTTCGCGCGGCCTGTCAGACCGCGTTCGTGGCGCCACGACGCCGGGCAGTTCGAGCGCGGGCGCCCGTTGTTTTGACTATTCGCGGCGGCGGCCGGGCTGGTTACGCTCGGCGGAGGAGGTCGCATGCCGACGGTCAAATTCTGGTTTCACACAGGGGTTCGTCAGCGAAGGCTCAGCAGCGTCACTCTCACGGGCAGTTGGGACGCCGCGGGGCAGGCGTCTGAGGCCTGGAGTCAGCGGCTCATGAACGAGGTGATCGAGCCTGACGGGACCTTGAGCTACGAGGTGTCCGTGGTTCTCAAGGGGATTGGGTCCACTTTCGAATGGGGCGTTCGGGTGGACACCCGTGCCGGGAATACGACGCACACGGGTCAATGGGCGGTCGCCGCCGAGCTTAAAGATTGGCAGGACCGGAGACAGATCCGACGCTTTACGCTCGGTGCCAACGGTCAGGTCGAGCGGTATTACCTCACGCGGCTGTCGCAACTCGGCGCCAATATTCAGCGTAATGTCGCGGGCAAGCCCGTGCGTTTTTCCGTTTGGGCACCGAATGCGCGAGCGGTCGCGTTGGTGTTCGGTCATCTCGCGACTGGGTACATCGACAATCAGGGCGGCGGGGTGATCGACCGCGGCGGGGTGGCCGACCGCCATGCCATGCAGTCGGTCGGTGCCGGAGTCTGGCAAGTGGAGCTGCCGGTCTCAAATATAGATACCTCCGTGTACATGTTCGAGATCGTCGACGACGCCGGACACACGCGGTACCGCACGGACCTGTATTCGCGCTGCCAAGTTGGAAGTGGTGACCACGATCCGGACGGCGCGCCGTTCAGCGGCGCGGCGATCGAGCTCGACGGGAGGGTCAGCTGTAGTTTCATCATGGATCCGACCTTGGTCGAGTCGCCCATACGATCGGGTGCGTTCATCGACGAAGCCACATTTTGGAAGGACGAGTTCTCTCCGGACCGGCCGGTTCCGAAGCAGGCGAGCGACTTGGTCATCTACGAGCTCCACGTGGGTGCTCTGGGGTACAACCAACCGCGCCCCGGCAATTTAACAGATGCGATCGCGCTCATTCCATACCTCTTGGCGTTGGGCGTGAATGCCGTCGAGCTACTTCCGATCTCGGAGTTTTCGGGCGCAAAGAATTGGGGCTATGGCACGACCCACTTTTGTGCGGTGGAGTTCTCGAGTGGCGGCCCTGACCATCTGAAGGCCTTCGTGAAGGCGTGCCACCAGCGAGGCATCGCAGTGATTTTAGATGTCGTGTACAATCACTATCCCGACGCGGAGCGCGCCGAATGGCAATACGATTCCAGCGAGCATCAACGCAACATCTATTACTGGTACGAAGGTAACCCGAGCGACTACCAAACGACGGAGGGCGCTACCTTTCCCGAAGGTGGCTACGTGGATAACGAGTCTTCGGGTTGGGCGCCGGCCTTTCACGATGAAATGGTGCGCGGGCTCTTTGCCAGCAGCGCCGTGCACCTAATGTTGGACTTTCATATCGATGGTTTCCGCGTCGATCAGACGACGTCCATTCACGAATATCCAAAGCTGAAGTTCGACGGCCGTCCCGCCGACCAGGCTAAAATCTTCGGGGCAAAGTTCCTGCGCGAATTCGCGCGTACCCTGCGTTTGCTGGAGGGAGAAGTGATCTTGCTGGCGGAAGATCATTCCACGTTCGACGAGGTCCTGAGGCCCATCGACGACGGAGGCATGGGGTTCGACGCCAAGTGGTACAACGAATTTTACCATCATCTGATTGGCGACACGGGCCGCTCGCCTAACCTGCTGAGCAGCGCGGGCTACGGTGGCAATCGGGGCTTGGATATGGGCTTCTTCGGCTCACTATTGGAGCGCACCGGTCCCCAGTCGGTGGTGTTTCACGAATCACACGACGAGGCGGGGAATTCGAAGTTCGATGAAGGCCGACAACGTTCACGCCGTACTATCCTCGCTGCCGTCAATCAAGCAGAGCCGAGCTCCCTCACGGGCGGCCTGCGCGGCTACGCGGAGGCGCGCACGCGCGTCGTTGCGGGGCTCTCCTTACTCTCGGCGGGCGTGCCGATGTTCCTGATGGGCGAAGAAATTGGCGCGGCCAAACCCTACAGGTACGACGATTGGTTCTTGAATCGGGAGAATCTGGCGGCGGATCGCCAGGGCGTCGGCGCGAACCTCTTTCGCTTTTTTTCGGAGCTCATCGCGCTTCGCCACCGACTCGCTGCGCTCAAGGCACCGAACATCAAGGTCGTTCACGCTCATGATGACAACCGCGTGATCGCCTTCAAGCGCTGGTCCGATCACTCCGAAGCGTTGGTGCTTGCCACCCTGTCGAACGACCCGTTCCCGTTGGGCTATGCCATTCACCACGAGCACATTCCCGCGGCGCAATGGCGTGAAGTCTTCAGCTCGGATTCCGCCGCGTACGGCGGGCTAAACTTCGGCAACGGCGGAGCCGCGTTCAGCAATTCTGTCGGCGAATTCAACGCAATCCTGCCGGCGAATGGGTTCGTCGTTTTTGAACGCCTCTGAGCACGCACTCTATTGCCCACATTCGGAGCCCGGGCGTGAATGGCCGAGTCGACGAAAGGTCGCGCACCGGGAAGTGAGCTCTGGACGACTACAAGAAATCGCCAGCGACGGCCCAAAACGTCGCGTCATCCGCTAACGTGTAGCTGACCTCCGTATGGTCCGAACGTAGCCAGTTCAGACGCGCGTGGGTCAGGCCCCCGGGCCTCGTCGAGTCCGTGCGCTGAGCGGGCACTGGCTGCGCCTTTGCGGCCGGTCGTCGCCGCCTATGCGAGCCTTTGAGGCTGCATCAGTTAGCCCGCGACGGGACCGGCTGGCAGCCGTGCGGGCCGCACAGCGCCGTGTCGAGCCGGCCCCCCCCGGCCACTTCAAGACGTCTTCGTGCCCTGTGCTTCGATCGCGACCGAATTCCACTCCTCCCAGAGGGCAACGCGTGATGCGTAGTCTGCCTTGGCCATCGCGAGCGGCGCTTCGCCGAAAAACACGCGGAGTGGGGGTTTTTCGGCGTCGACTATTTTAAGCATGGCGCTGCGCGTCGCCGCCGGATCCCCGCTCTTCCAGCGCGTTTTGCGTTGCTCGGCCACGTCTTTTTTTAGCGCGTCATAGGCGGGCAATGCTTCGGCGTGGGCTGCGGAAGAGCCGCCCCAATCCGTACTGAAGCCGCCCGGCTCGATCAGGGTCACGTGAATGCCGAACCCCCGCACCTCTTGCGCCAACGACTGTGACAACCCTTCGAGCGCCCATTTGGATGCGTGATACATGGAGACGAGCGGGAACGCGGTGATCCCGCCGATGGACGACACCTGGATGATGTGCCCACTCCGTTGCGCGCGGAGGTGCGGCAGAGCCGCCTGAGTGACCCACAGCGCACCGAAAAAGTTCGTTTCCATTTGCGCGCGCGCCTGCGCTTCACTCACTTCTTCGACCATGCCGAATAGACCGTAGCCCGCGTTGTTGACCACGACATCGAGGCGCCCGAAGTGTTCGTATCCCTGATCGACCGCGGCGATCACCGCTTCCCGATTTGTGACATCGAGCTCGAGGGGCAGCAGCGCATCGGGATATTTGTCCGCGAGATCCCGCAGTGGGTCGAGCTTGCGCGCGGTCGCTATGACTTTGTCGCCTCGTTCGAGAGCGGCGGTCGTCCACTCCCGTCCGAAGCCACGTGAAGTGCCCGTGATGAACCAGATTTTTGACGACATCGCAGAGTCATTCGGCCGATCTCGAAGAACGCAAGCCCCGGAGGCCATCGACTCGACGGCGCCATCTGACAGCGCCGCGATGCAATGGCCCGGCGCCGGCGCTGCATATTCGCCTCACTTTTTGGCCGGCAAGACACATCCCCGCCGCTGGCGAAGCGAACCGCGCGGTGGTGCAGCCAGCTTCAGATTTAAAAGCGAGTCGCGGCTCCTTCTGCGATTGGCCGCTGACCACGCCGCGCGAGCGCCCTCACCGAGTCGTCGATCGAAGCGCGTTCGATGACGTTTGGAACCGCCATCGAAGGCCACGACGCGCTCCATCCTCGATCAGCTGAAGAGTCACGCGTTTCGTCATCGAACCCCGATGCCAACGCCATGCAATTACGCCACTGCCGGCGTCTGCGCGGTTCGCACTTGGCAGGGCATAACGCACTTGCCTTCAAACTCGACGCCGTCATGTTTTGACTTCGACTGAGTCCACGGCAAGGACGCAGAGCGTCCTCAACATCTCGAATAGGACCGCATGACCCAAATCGTTTTCATTCACGGAACGTTCCAAAACCCTAAAAGTTGGGCTTCTTGGCAGAGTTATTTCGAAGGGCTCGGCTTCGTGACGAGCGCGCCTTCCTGGCCCTTCCATGAAGGCGAGCCAGCCGAGCTCCGCAGCAACATTCCGCAAGGGCTTGGCGAGTTGCATCTGCGAACGTTGATCGACGAATTTGCGACCTTCGCGCGGTCTTTTGCAGAGAAGCCCGTGATCATCGGGCACTCCGTGGGAGGCCTCATCGTACAGGAACTCGCTAGCCTGGGTCTGCTGAGCGCGGGCGTTTGCATCAGTCCGGTCGCCCCGAACCGCATGCTGGCCTTTGATTGGGGCTTCTTCAAAAATAGTATGTCGATTGCCAACCCCATCGCTGGCAATGACCCGTTCATGATGACGGCAGACGGTTTCCACGCGAGCTTCGCTAATACCATGACGCCCGACGCTTCGAACGTAGCCTACGAACGCACCGCCACGCACGACAGCCGTAACGTGCTCCGCGACTGCATGATGGAAGACGGCAAAGTGGATTTGGAGCAACCGCATCCACCGCTGCTGTTCATCGGCGCCGAGCAGGATCAAATCATTCCTCCCGAGCTGGCCGAAAAAAATGCAAAAGGCTATACACACCCGAGCAGCGTCGTCGCGTACAAGGAGTTCCCGAACCGCGGGCACTTCATCTGCGGAGAGCCAGGCTGGGAAGAAGTGGCCGCATTTGCTGGCAACTGGATTCAGACGACGCTCGCCGCAAGCTAGAGTTCGCCTACCGCCAAACGCAGTGCTCCGTCGCGGGCGGGTCAGTTCCCGCCGCGACGCACGAATGCGTGGGGTGTTGATTGTCGATGGTCACGTGGTTCTCGGGTGTCGTCGGAACCTTCGGCGGCCTAGTTCGATCCTTCGACGCAAGAACGGCGAGCGGCAGGCCGGACAGGGCGATCGTGGGCTAGCTCGGCAGAACGGTGCCCGTCGAAGAGCGCGAGTCGCATACCCTGTCCGGCTTTTTTCGCGTGGCACGGCGCGCGCCGTGGCCAACTATCGCACGAAATAGGTCGCCGAAGGCTGAGCCGGGCGCGACGTGGCGCGTGACCATCACCACTTCTGCAGGGGCCAGGCCAGCCCCTGGCGGACCGGTTGGGATGGTATTCGTCATTTGCTGTGAACGTCGTCTCGCGGACATAGACCGGTGTCAGGCGGTGCGACGCCCGGCCTCGCGAATGGGGGCAATGGCGGTCCTAAATGAGACAGGCGCGACCGGCCACGTCGTGCACGCGCAGGCCGACGTTTTTTGGGTGCACGATACGCGGTTTCATTGGCCCTCAGTCGCGTTCACGTCGGCCGCAATTTGTGTCAGCTTCACCTAAAGACCGACGCTTGACGCTTGTTCGGCAATTGGGCGCCGGCCGCGCAAAGCAGTGCGGCTCCCCCGCACCCCACGCGACTGGGGCGCGCGCGCGGGGTGGGACTCATCGGCAGTCGGCTGCGCTCAGAATGCGGTGTCTTGAAATTCTTTCCAGAGCGAGTCGGCGTTCTTACCGAAGGTATCCGTGAGCAGTTTGTTCACGGCGTTGAATGCGGCGTCGCCGTCGCGGGGAATGCCCTTCAGCGCGATGTTGAGCTTGTAAGGCAGGTTGAGATCGTATTTGGAGTATTTCTCCGCATGAAAGGCGCAGGGGCCGCTCAGCCACGAATAGAAGAAGGCTGAGTTGGTGTACGGGTCCTTCCACGAGCCGCCTGCGCGCCAGCGGCTGCGATTGTAATACCCCGTGCGGGTACGCACGAGATCCGCCATGCCCTCGCCGGTGCCGAGGTTGCCGTAATACTGCCAGAGGTGCACCGTTTCGTGCTGCAGCACGCCCAACATCTCCTGCTTGACGTCGGCTGCGTTGTGTTCTTTGCCGAACTTGCTGATGTAGTTCAAATCGAATTGGATCTGCCCGCCACCGGCCTGAGCGACGCCGCCGTGCGTGTCGAGGACGAGGCGGACAGTCGTCGGGTGCTTGTCTGCCGGGATCTCGTTCGCGGTGCGATACAGCATGGAGCACGCGACGCACGAGACCTCCTTCATCGTTTTCTCGACGTCGGGGACCGCGTCAGTAAACACTTTACCGCGATCGGTCGGGTCGCCGTTCACGAAGACGATGGCTGGATTGCAGGCGGTGGCAAATGCGGGCTGACAGGTGTTCACGCCAAAGGGGCCCACGGTGCTGGCGCCCGCGCTGCCGGCCGCGCCACCACTCGCGCCCCCGGTGCCACCGCTCGCGCCGCCTAGACCCCCTGTGCCCCCGCCCATCCCCGCGGCCCCGGCCGCCTCGCCGCTGCCGCCCAAGCCGCCGCTGGGCGCGCCCGCGGTTCCGCCTGCGGCGGCTCCGCCCGCGCCGCCCAGCGCGGCCGCGCCGCCGCCGCCCGCCTCGACACCAGCGCTGCCCGCGCCCGCAACCGCGGTCAGTGTGCCCGCGCTCCCCGCCATGTCGTCCGGCGTGCTTGCGTCACTACCGCACGCAACCGACGCGGCCGCGCCGCAACCCACCAGAGCCACCAACCAGAGTGAACGATCCGCAGCAAATTTCATTCGGCTTCTCCGTTGCGCGGGCATGAGATGGCCCACTCGGATATGGATGGTTGTGGCACGGCAAAATAGCTCAACGCATTTGCGCAAAAAGGCGGTCGACCTTCTCCGACGGAATAATGCAGCTTAGTTGCGTGCGAGCGCGCGTGACTCGCCTCGTCCCCGTTGTCCGCGTTGGGGCCGCCGAGTCGCGCGCCCGAGTCGCCGTGCCGATTTGAGAAGCTCGGCGGACGGGCTTCGTTTCAGCGTCGCAGGTTTGGTCCAGAACGAGACGCGACGAGGCGTGCCGGCTCGTCGATCTGCTCGAGCAGCGTCCGAAAGCGGGACAAGCCGAGGCGGCGCGTGAGCAGGAATTCCCGACCGAGCGCGCGAGCGTAACGCCGCGCCCCGAGCACGGCGCCGTGGCTGTTGACGTCCGTAACGCAGATCACCAAATCCGACCGCTCCACCAACGCTCCCAGCGAGTCTGCACCGCGGCCTGCCATGTCGCCACCATGAAACTCGAAGGAGTGCCCTCTGCTTGCTGCGGCGGCCGCATAGCGTTGCTCTCCCCGCTCAACGCCGCCGACGATTCCGATGTGCATGCCGAAAGCTACCGTCTTCGCAAACCGGTCAGGCCGGTTCGGTGCCGAGCTCCGTGTCGCCCCGCGCGGGCGGACGCGCGCTCCACCGGCGACAAGAAGCGAACGCGGATGAGCTCGGGGGCGGACGCCCAGAGCTGCGGTACGAATTGCGAAAACTCCAGCTTCAATTGTTGCGGCAAAGGCGCCTCCTGAACTCCTCCGGTGGGCCATCAGAGGTCTGTCTACTATAGAAGACGGTTTACGCCCTGTCAACGTCCTCCGCATCGGGCGGGGGAAGGTGCCAACCCGCAGGTGTCGCTGCCCGCACGCGCTCAGCGTGATCAAGGTATGTAGTTGGAACGCGCGAGGTCGGGCAGGAGGCGGGAGCGATCGACCCGTGCGCCGCGGCGGAGGATGAAAGCAATGCGGCGCAAGTTCGCGGCGCGCGCGAGCGGATCCGCATCCAGAGCGAGAAAGTCGGCGGGCTCGCCCGGCCGAAAGCCCACGCTGCGACCAAACACGCGCGCAGGCGCGCTTGTGACGGCGGCGAGACGCGCCCAGGGCTCGACTCCAGCGCGCTCGAGCCAGGCCTGCTCGGCGTGACTGGCATAACCTTGAAACGCGCCGGGTGCCCAACCCGCATCGCTCGCCGAAACGATGGCCACACCGGCTTCGGACAGCCGGCGTAGCGCCTCCAATGCCGCGAGCTTGCGCGTTCGGCCGCGCTCGAGGTCGGGTCGCCACTCCCCCCACAGCTCTCTTTCTGTGCGAAACGAGGCGCGCACCTCGGGCGACACGCTAGCGCTTAGGAACGGATCGCTCAGATCTTCCTTACTGTGCAGCAGGCGGTCGAGCTCTAAGTGGCGCACGAGGGCGGGCGCGTAGGCGACCTGTTTCGCCAGCATTAGTGATACCAATGCGCCCGGTGGCAGGCCCGCGGGAAAGCCGTAGATCACCTTGGCGCCGGCGGCGACGGCGGTGGCGGCATCGGCCCAGTCGTCGATGAATACGAAGGTAGGCAAGCCCAGCTGCGCTGCGGCTGGCAAGGCGGCGCGCAGCACCGCTTCGCTGACACCCGGTGCGTCGTCTTTGGACTGTGGCGCACCGTAAAACAGTTGAAGCAAAGGCTCCCCGAGCGCCTTTCGCGAACTCAGCAGCGAGCCAACCAGGCGCGGATTTGGCGCGGCAACGCACACGAAGCCGTCTGCCCCACACAGCGCCTTGTTCGAATAAAGCGGTTCGGCGGCGGCCATCTCGAGCGCGTCGGCTCGCTGAATCTCACGCTCTACCCAGCTGCGATTCATGCCGAACACGCCAACGTGCGCGACGCCGTAGTAAAGCTCGATCTTGAGTGATCGCGTGAAGCTCACCTCTTGCGTGAGCACGCGGTAGTCGAGCGTTGAATTGTTGCCCCATAGCGATGCTTTCACATCCCACAAGGCGGGAAGTAACCAGCGCCCGTGGCCCTCAATCACGCGCCGCGCCGCGCGGGCCGACGCCTGCCCCACCACGACGCCGCCTTCGACCACGACATCGGCCTCGCTCACCGTCGCGGAACTGGGATCGACCGAGTGAAAACCGTGCAGCACCAATGCTTCCGGAGCGGCGCTAGGTGCGCTGACGGAGCACGCCGCGCACAGCGCCGCGAGCAAGCGAGGCCCCAGCCAGCGCCGAGTCACCATTGATAAAACCCAAACAGTTGCATGAAGACGCCATACCCCGCGACGGCATAGGCCACCCGCGCGCGGCTCGCTGTATCGAGTTCGCGCAGCGCGGCCGCCACCGGCAACGACAAGTACGGCAAGATGAACAAGCAAATGCGCGCCGCTTCGCCGATCTTGTACACGCCGGTGAGCAAGAGGCACACGAGCGTTGCTGGTCCGAGCCACGCCAGCGCCGAGCCATCGGGCGAACGGCGCCTGAGCGCGCCCCAGCCGCGGCTGAGTAAAAGACAAAGAAAAGGCGTAAAAAACCACAGAATCTCCGCGACGGCTCCGAACCGGTACCAAACGTAGCGCTTCGGCTCGGCGAACAGCAGAAAGCCCGACGCGTTCTCCATAGCGCTCGCTTTCAAAAACGCAGCCAACCAGTCGAAGCCGAACCCCAGCCTTAGCCCGCCGAGCAGCACCACCGCCAAGCCGATCGCCCGCACCGATCGCGTCGCACGCCGGCGCCGCCAGCACTCGAAGCCCAGCAAAACCGGTAGTAAAAATAGAGCCGAGAACGTGAAGCAGAGTGAGCAGAACAACCACAGCCCGCTCCGGACCCAGCTGAGACCCCGGCGTTCGTCGACAAAGGTCACCACACAGGCCAAGAACATACCCGCTATTGGACCGTCGATCACCGCTAGCCCGTAGATCAAGATGCCGGGCAGGATC
The DNA here is from genome assembly GCA_964236865.1 of uncultured Polyangiaceae bacterium. Lineage (GTDB taxonomy): Bacteria > Myxococcota_A > Polyangia > Polyangiales > Polyangiaceae > PMG-095. Next base: position 7,315 of record CAXSGJ010000015.1, on the reverse strand, counting down.
GAATACAGCAACAATGCACCTGGTGGCTCCTCACCGAAGGTCAGGTCGAGCAAGCGGCGCAGCGCCGGCAGCGAAATCCCCAGGGTCAGCGCGGAGATGGCGATTGAGATCACCGCGGGCGCACGCAACACTCGATAGAGCAGCCAATACAGCAGGACCGGTCCAGGTGGGTGGGTACGAGAATGTTCCAGTAGTTGAAACTGGACGGTGTTGAAGTGCGTTATCAGCCAAAGAGGCCCGGGGATCTCGAGGGCGTCGTGGAAGTACTCGATTCCCCCGTCGCCGTTGGTGGCAGTCGGATAATCGAGTCCAAAGCGTACGCCGTGAAGCAAGCTGCTCAGCACCGCCAGCCCTAACCCCGCCGCTAGGACCAGCCACAGCTTCGGCCTTCCACGCGACAGTCGCGGCCACACCAAGCTAAAGCTCAGCATGTAGCCGATCCCGATCCCGACCTGGTACGCCTTGGGCAGCCGCAGACGAAATACGCTGAATGGATAGAAGTCGGAAAGGTCGTAGCGATCGAGCTCGGCTTTTGGGTAAAAGTGCAAGCAGGTGAAGTGCAGCAGGGCGACGATGGCAACGCCCGCCGCCAGCGACAACCCCAGTGCGCGAAAGCTCAGCACCGAAGTATCGCGAGCTATAATCGTAGACCCCAAACAAACCTCCCGCTCCATTTTTGTAGCCGAGAAATACTAGCCGCGCTCGGCTCACGTCGCGCGCAAAATCATCGCATGCATTCCTAAAAGCCCTCGAGCCGCCTCATCCTTGGCCAGACGGCGCATAGGGCGCGAAGAGCGCCAGGGCGTGGTGCGGGATGGTCGCTCAGCAGCGGTGTGAGACTCGAGCAAAAAGTAAACTGCTGAGCGGACTGGCCAGCGCTTCGAGCGATAGGCCCGGATCAGCAACGCCTCCAATCGCGGTGTCGCCGGAAAGTCACGCGACTTCGTCAATAGTCATTTAATCAACGTCGCTCGTCTTCGGAGGCCGCTTGCGCTCAGAGACGCGGAGAATGGCCGGTGGGGCCGCAACGGTCTTATGGCGGGTCTTGCTCAACGGCGCGGTTAGGTTGATGGCCCGGGCGACGTCCACTGGCGACGCGCCCCGAAGCTGTTCGAAGAGACGCTCGCGCGGCGTGTCGCCCAGAAGTAGATCCGCCATGGTTAGCTCGAGCGCGGCCGCCACCTTATTGAGCGTGGTGATGGTGGGCACGACCAATCCGCGCTCTAGCTCGGAGATATAGCCGCGCCCTAGCCCTGTCTCCTCCACGAAGGCATCGAAGGTGAATCCTGCCTGCTTTCGAAGATGGCGGATGCGGAGCCCGACGGCTCGCGCTAGCGCATCAGGCTCGCGGCGATGACGCGGTGCCTCCTTACGCGTGCGCGCTGCGGCCATCTCGTGGCCGCGAGGTTAATGGCCGCCGTCTGGAGTCGGGTTCGAGTACCCGAACTTGAACAAATCCCGGTGGATAAGCGCGCCTGACGCGTCGTTCACGCGCCTTCCAGGACCCCGAGGAAGGCTCGCTCAACGTTGTAAGCGGTGGAGGGGGCCGCGCCCGCTGGGCGCACGCTTCAATTAGGTTACCGAGATTAGTTCGCACCACTCATGTCGCCGGGCAGCCGAAATGAACGGCGGCTAGGTAATCGCAACCGCGTTGCATCGGCGCGGCCGCGAGTCGGCGATCGCAAACGCCCGATTGGAAATCACCCGCGCCGGCCTAGGTCAGCGGTCAGCGGCGCATGCGCGCGTGCTTGCGTGAAAACACTTTACCGGTTGACAGCGCCGCAAGTGAAATGAGAAAGTTCGGGTTCTCGAACTGAGGCGCTCGGTTTGATTCAGGCGGTGGACAAGCAGTGTTCGATGGGAGGCGCAGTGAGGCAGATGAAGCACGGCGCCTCATTCGATGAATAGAGAAAGCGCTGCCCGCGTCTGAATGATTGACAATTGCGGCCAGGGATCTGAACGGGCAGGGATACGCATGAGGGACTAGCGAACTGCGGCTGAAAAGAAGACGAGTACTGGCGGGCACTGCTAGGGAGCAGAAGCCGCTGCGGACCTTTGCGTAGGTCGCGCCGCGCTCCACGAAGGACTGGCGTCCGGAGACCTAGGGATCTCAAATCAAATGTCGCGTCGATGCAACCGCTCACCGGGCTGCAGCGGCGGAGCTTTACAATAATAATCAAAATCGGAAATATCACATGCTCAAAGCCCTCTTGATAGTGTCACTCAGCGCGCTCATCGTAGGTTCTGCCGCGCGCGCCTCGGCACAAACTTCGGCGCCTGCGACCAACGCTCCGGCCGCGCCTACGCCCACGACTCAACCCGATGGCGCGGCGACCGCGTCCGCTGCGGGCGGCCCAACCACCGCGGGAACTCCTGGCAACGCCGGAAATCTCGACAATGCGGTAACGCTTTTTGGAACGCTCAACTACGCCTACTCGGGCTCTGGAACCGGCCTCGGCATCGCCGCGCGCTATCAAAAGAGGCTGGCCGATCGCGTGGCGATCAGGAACCACCCGACCATTCACGACGACATTGGTATCGAGGTCGGCCCCGGGTATTCTCATTATAGCTTCTCGGTGTTGAATTATGACTTGTCGTACAACGAGTACTCGGTGTTCGTGGGGGTTGTTTGGAATTTCTGGTTCAATGACCGGTTCGCCGTCTACCCCAAAGCGGAGATAGGCTATCGGTTCGGAAGCTTTTCCGGCAACAACGCGTTCGGGGACCCGCCTGGCTTTGGAGGCGTCGGCTTCGACGGCGGTGGAGGTATCATCTACAAGCTCGACCCCGTCGCATTGCGGGCCGAGGTAGGAAATTATGATTTGCGGCTTGGCGCGGCGCTTCAGTTTTAGTCCGAAGATACCCTCCCTGGCGCAGGTCGACTCTCCAAAACATCTCAAGGTCGAGTAAAATGATGATCGGTTGTGTTCGCTCTTGCCTAGTAGTTGCAGCGCTGAACGCCACTATGGGCGTCGGGTGCGGTTCTGGCGCGGAAACGTCAAGTGACAATCAAAGTCAAGACGCGGCTGGCTCGGCCGACTCCAGCGGCGGAGCCGCGAAGACGAAGTGCGGCAACGCCGCATCGAGAGCTGCGTGCCTGGGCTACGTTGTCGAGGGCTCCTCTACGACCTGCCGAGAGGTAACAGGGAGCCTGTTCGAAAGTCCCGAGCAGGCAGAGGCCTGGAAGGACAGTTGCGTCGGCCCATTGGTGGCTTCGTGCAGCCAGGTCGCGGTATATGGCCGCTGTATCTACGATTGCGGAACCTCCACGGAAAACATCGTTTACACGTACGACGCAGCGAGCGGAGAGCCCAACAAGATTAATTGCGCTCGTTATGATGGGGTCTGGGACGGTCCTTGATCTCAGGGCACTCGCGCTGCCAAGTCGGTCGCTCTCGCGGCTGATGCGTCCCGGCTCGCAAGATCCTGCCAGGTGGTTGCCTCGAGCGCGATCATCGACCGCCTTAGCCCTTCGAGGGCCTGAACGGTCGGCGATCTCTTCTCGCAGCTATCCTCTAAACGCTTGCGGACTTGAGCTGTCGTGGGCTGGCCCATGCAATACACGTTGCAGCTCGAATCCACGTAGTTTACCAAACGGGACCGCAGCGCTGCGCGCGCCGTGAGCGACGCTTGTACAGAGTGCCAACGGCGCGGATCGTTCGTCGCGGAGTCGACGTCAAGACAGCGAATCGCGGTTTTCAAGGTGGTGATGGTCACGAATAGGGTCAGTGCCGTCGCAGCCTTCGGCGTCGCGGAGCCGCCCCGCAAGATTCGACACGCTTTCGCGGCGCTCCACAAGGCAACGCCATCTGACATAGTCAATTGTTCGGATCGAAACCTTCCGGCCTTAGAGCGCAAGGATCCCGCAACACCGACAGGGACTGTAAGGCGGTTGACGCGAGTGGGTTCCGCGCGGAATATGCTGAAAATGCCCCTGGATGAGCTTTGGGTTTCGGCGGCCCCGCGTTCGCCGGCTGCGGTGGTTCGGGCGCCATGAACGTGATCGAGGGCGAGGTCTTAGCCGGCAAATTCAGGATCGAGCGGGTGATCGGCCGGGGAGGGATGGGCGTCGTCGTGGCAGCCACGCACGTACATCTGGGCGAGCGGGTCGCACTCAAGTTCCTACTGCCGGAAGCGCTGGAAAATCCGGAAGCCGTGCAGCGCTTTGCTCGCGAGGCGCGCGCCGCGGTGAGGATCAAGAGCGAGCACGTGGGCCGTGTCTCGGATGTGGGAACGCTCGATAACGGCGCTCCCTACATGGTGATGGAGTTTCTGGACGGCATCGATCTTTCGGAGTGGCTGCTCCGTCGCGGAGTATTGCCGATCGAGCAAGCCGTCGAGTTCATGTTGCAGGCGTGCGAAGCGCTCGCTGAGGCCCACATCTTGGGCATCGTGCATCGCGATCTCAAGCCAGCCAATCTGTTCGTGATTGAGCGCCCCGACGGTACGCTGGCGATCAAGGTTTTGGACTTCGGTATCTCGAAGACGGCGGGGCTAGCCAACTCAGGCGCCAGCATGACGAAGACGTCAGCGGCCATGGGCTCGCCGCTCTACATGTCGCCTGAGCAAATGCAGTCCGCGAAGGACGTCGATCCGCGTGGCGATATTTGGGCGCTCGGCGTTGTGCTCTACGAGCTGATCTCCGCGCGCACTCCCTTTCCAGGCGAAACTATAGCGGAACTCGTGTTGAAGGTGGTCACGGCGGTCCCACGCCCCCTGGCAGGAGTCAGTCCGCCCGTTCCGCCGCGCTTGGAAGCTGTCATCTTTAAGTGTCTTGAAAAAGAGCGAGAGCAGCGCTTCCAAAATATCGGCGAGCTGGCGGCCGCGCTCGCGGAGTTTGCGCCGCGGCATTCGAAGATCTCAGTAAGGCGGATCGCGAGCCTCATGCAACGCGCCGGCATGTCGGCGACCGGCCCACGAGCGCCGGCATCCTCGGATCGCGGAGTCGCTCCGGCCGTTCCCGCGACGTCAACCGTGCCTGCTCCCCAAACCATGGCGTCTTGGGAGCAGACCCACCCAACGCCGAACCGCCGGCGCAATGTGGCCATCGTCGCCATGATGATGGCAATTCCAGCCTTGGCCGTGGGAGCGCTCGCGCTGCACCGTTCTGGGGCGTTAGCAACGGCACAAGGCTCGGTGTCGGCGCGCAGCCCAGTCCTTGAAAAAGCCGCAATGGCCCAGCAGTCGGCAGCCGTGGTCGAACCAGCAGCCAAGCCGCCTGCTCCGCCTCCATCGCAGGTCGTGGTCGAGCCCAGCGCGGAGGCTGCGCTGGCCCCGCCCGCTGCGCCGTCCGCTGGTGCGCCCCGCAAAGCCGCGCGCATCAGCCGGGCCTCCGTCAAGGTGCTCGCCGCCGCGTCGAGCGCCAGCGCTGCGCCCGCGGTCAACAAGAGCGCAAGTCCGCCGCCCGGCAAAAACCCCATGAAAATGATCATCCAATGACCCGTTCCCGATTTCAGCTCGCGCCGCTGGCCACGTGCATCATTCTCCTGGCCGCGGCACCGGTCTGGGCCGAGCCCGCGGCGCCAGGCTCGCTCGCGCAAGCGCTAAACGGGGAAGCCAAAGCCGCCTACGACAGCGCTCGGCTGCTGCTCGAGGACGGCGACTACGCAGGCGGGCTGGCAAAATTTTCGCGCGCTTATGAAGTTTCCCACGATGCGCGGCTGCTTTGGAACATGGCTGTGTGCGAGAAGGAGCTGCGTCATTACGCGCGCGCCGGAACGCTCGTGGGGCGCTATTTGAAAGAAGGCGGCAACCGCATCTCTTCGGAGCAGCGACAGAACGCCAGCGACACACAAAACGCTCTCCGCGGTTTCTACGCAACGGTCAAGCTGAGTGGCACGCCGGACGGCGCTACGGTGCTGGTAGACGGCGCAAAGTTCGGGCAAACCCCGCTGGCGGCGCCGTTGCTCGTCGATCTCGGGTCGCGCACGCTGCGTGTCGAGCTGCCCGGCTTCGAGCCGTTCGAAACGACGCTGGCGGTTGCGGGCGGGGGTGAGCTCGAAGTGCCGGTTGCTCTCGAGCCAACGCCCCTCGTGAGCGCTGCTCCTGCTCGCCTGAGCGTGATGACCGCTGGGATCGAGGACATCGTGGCCATTGATGGCAAAGTGCGCGGCTCGCACCGGTGGGAAGGCGTCATCGCCATCGGCGAGCACACGGTGCGCGTGACTGGAGCCCACAAAAAACCATACGAGACGCACTTGCAGTTGCCCGCTGGCAGCGTACGCAGCCTGCAAGTAACGCTAGAAGACGAGGACCGCCGCTCGAACGTCTGGCTTTGGGTAGCCGGTGGCGCCGCGGTCGCCGCAGGCGCCGCCGTCGGCGGCTACTTCTTGTTCAAGCCCGATGACACGCCCGGCTCACATCCAGTAGGAAAGCTGTCCACCGTCTACCTATCGCTCGGTACGTCGGCGCGCTGAGCGGAGAAGCCAATGGCCATCACCTCGAGGAGCGCCCGCCCGACAAGGCTGCATTTTTGCCGAGGCCCTGGCGCGCACCGGAGAGGGGCGCACTGATGTACGTGAGCACCGGAGCGGAACCCAAGGGCCGTCGAATGGTTCAAACTCCAGATATCGGGCCTGGCCGCGGAAAAGGTCACGCTCGCGATAGACAGGGCGGGCGCCGTCGAGTCGTTGTCTTCATCGGCCAAGACTTCGCCGTTCTGTGGCTTAAACTCCGGCGCAACCGCAGGCTCACCGAAAAGTCAGACGTCCACGCCCTTCGGCGTCTCGCCTGCAGCCTTCAAGACCTCGAAGTCTGGGTGCGCGTAGAGGGTCCGAAACGGCCGCTAGTCGATCGGGGTGCAGCGCCCATTCCGAGCGCATGAAGTCAGAGTTACGTCCTGAGGGCAATCCGCGTTGGTATGGCACAGGATTCCGTAGTGTAGGCTGCCCGTGCCGCAACTGATGCTATGAGGAGAAGCCGCGCACTGTTGGCCTGGCGTCAAGCAGTCTTCGGGCCCGTCGCAGGTCTGATAATCAAACGGGCTTTGACACTGTGAGTTAAGGACGGCGCAGCCAACACTGTCGTTGCAGCAGCCCATGCTGGGCGCGCAACTCATGCCCCCGCAGGCGACGACTCCCGCGCGATCGTCACCAGGAGTGCCCGCAAGGTCGTCTGCGTGGCAACCGTAACAACCGTCCCCCGCCACGTCATTGGCGTCGTCACAAGCCTCTCCCGCCTGAACGACGCCGTCTCCGCACTGGTAGAGTGGCGTGTCTCCAGTGTCCCCGTCCGCGGAGGAGCAGCCCACGACTTGTGCCTGGGTCTGAACGCACCTGTAGTCGTAGTCCGTGACGACGAGCGTCACGGTCACCGG
>CAXSGJ010000014.1:103087-110698 GCA_964236865.1 uncultured Polyangiaceae bacterium | reverse complement strand
GGCTTTGCCATGATGACCCGTCGCCGGCTGACCGACGAAACGGCGCGGCGCGCGATGCGCTTTGCCATGGTCGCGCTCTTGGTGTCCACCACGGTGCTGCAGCGCATCGGGGTGGGCTCGGCTGATTTTTCGGTGAGCCCGGCGTTGGTCGCGGCCTATCTGGTGCTGGGGGTGGGCGCCGTGGCTGGCTGTCTCGTGGTCTCGGCCGCGCGCACTGGCCTCTTCTTACTGGCGGTCGGCGTCGTGCTCAGCAGCGCTCTCTTGAACGAGGACAGAGGCTCCACTCTGTCGCTCTTGCTGCTGGTCGTCGTCTACCTGCCGTTCTTGTTCGTGCTCGAGGCAGGCAGTTTGGCGGTCGATGACGGGGACTGGATGATTGAGCAGTTCCTCGGTCTGACGTTCTTCTGCGCGTGCGCGGGCATCCTGCAGTTCTTCGCGCAATTTGCCATCCACGGCGCGTGGCTCTTCGATTACACCACGCTCATCCCCACCGCGTTGCGAGGTGGGGGACTCTTCAACACCGTCATCCCGGTGGGCAGCTTCAACAAGTCGAACGGCTTTTTCTTCCGCGAACCGTCGGGCTTTTCGTTCCTGATGGCGCTCGCGCTGATTGCCGAGAGCGTGACCCGCAAGCGGGTACCGCGCATCGCCTGTTATGCGCTGGCGCTGCTGCTCACTTACTCGGGCACCGGCATCCTCACGCTGCTGATTGGAGCGATTTATCCGCTCGGTCGGAAGACGCTCCTCCGGCTTGGCATCGTGGCCGCCGTGGGCGGCGTGGTCTTCGCGCTCTTCGATGACACGCTGAATTTGTCGTACACGTTCGGCCGGCTCGGCGAATTCAGCGCCGACAGCAGCCGCAGCAGTGGCTATATCCGCTACATCGCCCCCGGCCGGCTATTGAGCGAAACGTTCACCTCGGAGCCGTGGACGGCGTGGGTCGGTCACGGGCCAGGCACCATCTCGCGGATCGTGCGGGAGTATGAATTTCACGACCCCACCTGGGCAAAGCTCTTGTTCGAGTACGGCGCGCTCGGGTTTCTGATGTTCGTGTCGTTGTTCGCGGTGATGCTCAGCCGGCCCGGTATTCCGATGCAGCTGCGCGCGACGCTATTTTGGGCTTGGCTGGTCACGGGCGGGCATCTGCTCTCGCCCGAGCAAAATTACCTGACCTTGGCGCTGGTCGGTCTGTTGCCTTTCGCCGCGGTGTTCAACGGTCGGCGGGCGCCGAACGGAGCCTTGGAGCCGGATTCAGTAGAGGTCTCATGGCAACCGCAGAACCCTTAATTAGCGTCATCATCACCTGCTACAACTATGCGGGTTACGTGGCGGGCGCCATCGAATGCGTGCTCGCTCAGAGCTACCCAAAGACACAGCTCGTGATCGTCAACGACGGCTCGACCGATGACTCGCTGCAGGTCATCAATTGTTACGAGGGCCGTGCTCGCATCGTGGATCAAGCCAACGCGGGCTCAATCGCAGCGTACAACGCGGGGTTCGCCGCCTCCCATGGGGAGATCGTGATCTTCCTAGATGCTGACGACCTGCTCGAGCCTGGCGCCCTCGAACGCGTGGCCCGTGCCTGGCAGCCCGAATGCGCGAAGGTGCAGTATGATTTGAAGATCATCGACCAAAGCGGCAAAGATCTAGGCCGGAGATTCTGTAATTTCGATGAAAGCTACGACGCGGAGCGGGTGCGAGAGTCTTTCCAACGCACCGGCACCTATCGTTGGCCAGTTACGGTCGGCAACGCTTACTCGCGTTGGTTCGCGAGCAAGATCTTTCCGTTGTCGGTCGCTCATGGTCCGGACGGGACCTTGAACACCCTGGCGCCGGTGTACGGGCCCATCATCACCATCCCGGAAGCGCTGGCCAGCTATCGGATCCACGACAACAACCTGTGGTCGAGCGGGGGCTGGGACCTGTCGCGTCTGCCGCGTCGCATCGAGCACCGCCTCAAAGAGGTGGCCGTCATGGAGCAGCACGCGCGGGACGCGGGCGTGGCCGTTCCGGACGGCAACGCCTTGGATCACGAAATTGCGTTCATCAATTACAGAATGATGGCCAAGAAGCTCGGTCTTCCTTATGCGGGGAGCACTGCCGAGGCGCCGCATCAGTTGTTAATGAAGGCGTATCGGCTGCTGCGCGCCGAAAAATATCCACTGAAGCTTGGCCTGGCTCACGCGCTGTGGTTCAGCGTGTTGTGCGTCTCGCCGGCGCCCGTCGCTCGTGAGCTCGTTCAGCTGCGCTTCAAGAGGCACACTCTCTCGGGCGCGCCGCGGCGCGCGCTGCGCCGGCTGCTGCGCCTGGGTAAGCAGAGGGGCGAGGAGCGGCCCTTGAGCAAACCAGAGCCTGTTGAATTCGACGAAGCGGGGCTGCCCATCTCGAAGAAGCCGTCCGCGGTTGCAGTGCCAATGGCTCAGGCGGGCCCGGCTTCCGTTCCGCCGCCTTCGTCCGGCCGCGTGCGAGCGGCTTCATGAGCACTGAGCCGAACAAGACCGCGCGCTCGGCCATGTGGAGCCTGTTGGAGAACGGCGGCCTATGCGTCATCTCGATGGGCTCGCTGATCATTTACACGCATCTGCTGTCCAGCCCGGAATTCGGGCTGTTTTCCATCGTATTGGCGCTGATAGAGCTGCTCCAAGTGTTGATCACCATGCTCTTTCACGACGCTCTGGTACAACGCGAGCAAGCGAGCGAGCTGCATTTCGACACCGCGTTCAGCTTCGGCATCGGGCTTAGCCTGGTGCTGTTCACGCTGTGCTGCTTGTTCTCGCCGGTCTTTGCCCACTTGGTGAAGAGCCCGGGGGCGGCGTGGGTACTATGCAGCATGGCGCTCTGCTTGCCGGCTTCCAGCATCAGCGCGACCATCGTGGCCCGCCAGCGCCGCGAGCTATCATTTCGGCCTTTGGCCATTCGCTCGCTCGTGGGCCGCTTCGCGGGGGCTTTGGGCGGCATCGCCCTCGTCGCCCTCGGGGCAGGGGTGTGGGGTTTAATCGCTCAGCAGGTGCTGATTCAGCTCGTGGGCTCCGGCTTGCTGTGGGCGACGTGCGAAGCCAAGCCGCGGCTGCGCTTCGGTCGCCAGGAGTTCAAGGACCTGTTCGGCTTCGGCGCCTACGCCATGGGCGCGCTGTTTCTGACGTTCGGCGTCAAGCGGCTATTTACCGTCCTAACGGGTCTTTTCCTGGGCGTGACGGTGGCCGGCTATCTGAACCTCAGCTTCCGGGCCGTGGACGCATTTTGGGCCATCGCTTCCACGGCGGCCACGCAGGTCGCACTTCCCATGCTGTCGGCGCAACAATCGGATTTGCCGCGCCTGAAGCGCACGTTCCAGTTTTCCACGGGCCTCGTGTCGTCCGCGTTGTATCTGCTGTTCGTGGGCATCGCGGTCACGGCGCCGGAGGTCGTCAGCCTGTTGTTCGGGTCAAAATGGCTGCCTAGCGCCCCGTACGTGACCGCGCTCGCGTTGCTGGTCTTGGTGCAGGCGCCGCGCTTGTTGGTTACCCCAATGCTCACCGCGCTGGGCCGGCCTCGGGATCTCCTGCTCGAGCGGGCCGCTGAGCTCGTATTCGTGGTGGCGGCGGTCTGCTTGTCACGCACGCCCACGCTAGGCTGGGCGGTCGGCATTTGGATCGTGCGAGAGCTATTGAGCTTGCCCATCACCAGCTACATGCTGAAGCGGTCGACCGCGCTCGGGCTCGTGGACCAATTGCGAGGGGTGGCCGTGCCGCTCATCGCTTCGGGCGGTATGGCGCTCACGGTCTTCGTGATCCGCCTTCGTTTGCCCGATCATCTGCCGCCTATCGCACGGCTAGCCATATTTTCGAGCGCGGGCGGGCTGACCTTCATTGCCATCGCTTACCTGCTCGACCGCGAGCTCGTGAGGACAGTCGTGCGTTTTGCGCAGTCGGCGATTGGCAGGCAACTGACGGCCTCGAATCCACCCGTTTTAGGGGTGGCAAACGTCGAGGCCACGGCCCCGCAATCGAGCCCGGCCAAGTGAGGAGCGCCGATCTGCTGTTCGGCTTTGTGCTGGCCTGCCCGCTGCTCGCGGCGTGTCAGGTCGCTTCGGCCGAGGACAAGCCGAAGAGCGCCAACCAAGGCCTGCGGGTCCCGGAACGCAGCAAAGAGAGTGGACCAATCGTCTTGGCGCCCGCCGGTTACGCCGCCGATGACCGCGAGCTCTTGTCGACCGAGCCTCTGCCCGCGCGCCTGACTGCCAGCGCAGCGCGCAAGCTCGCGCCGACCGCGCTCATCGCCGACCATTCCTACCGCTTGACGTTCACGGCCGGTCTGAAGGGCGGCACGGGGACGGTCAGCGTCGTCTTCAAGAATGGCAAAAATGAACCGTTTCGCTCGTATCAGCAGAACATCGCGGTGGGCGCGCCGCGGACCTACCTGCTGGAGTTCACGGCACCGGCCTACACCGCGGCCCCGGAGCTGAGCGTCGTGGTCAGCGACTCCGAGCTTTCGCTCGAGGGGCTCTCGCTGCGCCTGCGCCCGCCGATACCGCGCACGATGCCCGTCGTGTCTTGGGCCAATTCGTTCGTGCCCAAGGGCTACGGCCTGGTGTTCAACGATGAGTTCAACGGCCCCGAGCTCGATCGCAAAAAGTGGTTCACGCGTTACATCTATTCCGGCGGAACGCTCGACCGCCTCAATCAAGAAAATGAGCGCTATGCGGATAACGGCAATCACCGGCTCGCCGGTGGCATTCTGTACTTGACCGCCAACAAGCTGAAGCTGGGGCAGGCCTCGGGCGTGAATTATGAGTCCGGCATGATTCGCTCGGACTTCACCGCGCGCTACGGATACTTCGAAGCCCGCGTCAAAATGCCCGGCGGTCTCGGTGTTTGGCCGGCATTTTGGCTCAACTCCGACGTGTCCGCGCAGGGCGCGCTGGGCTGGCCTCCGGAAATCGACATTTTCGAATTCGTCAACAACGGCAAAGACGACAAGCGCGACATGTTGCACTCGAGCACCACCGACACGCCTGGCGCGCCCACTGAGTTTCGTTATAGCGACCCCAAGTTCAATACCAAACTGCGCGAGTACTTTGCGCCATTCGACTTCAGCGCAGCATTCCACACCATCGGTGCCGAGTGGACGCCCAGTGAAGTCAGCGTCTATGTCGACGGCCTGAAAGTGATGACCAGCACGTTTCAATGGAAGTACGCGGATGGCAGCCTGGCCGCCCCCGCTCACGTGCTCTTGAATCTAGCCATCGGCGACGGCTGGGCGGGCCGCTACGGTATCGACGACAGCGCCTTCCCGCAAGCGCTCGCGGTGGATTGGGTGCGCGTCTATCAGAAGACCTGAGCCGTGGCGCGAGCCTAGCGGCCCTCGAATCGCCAAGTCGATCGCTCTCGCGGCCGGATGTTCCCTGCTCACTTCGTTGCTCCTCAGTGAACCACCAGCAGGTTGCGCCTTCGTCGCGCCTCGCCAGCCGGGCGCCTCGACTGCGATCACGAAGCAACTAAGCTATCTTAGAGGGCCCCAACGCGCCGCAGGGCGCCGGACGTGTCGTGACCATTGCGCTGTGAGCGAGGTGATAGCGGTAGGCTTGGTGTCCACAGACAGCGGTAGTAGTCACCTAGGCATGAAAGACTGCCGCGTTTTATTGCTAGGGATTGCATGGCTTGGCTGCGGGCACCCCACCCCGGCGCCTGCGGTGATCCCACCTCCCTCTTTCGCCAGCGACGCTGCTTCGGCATCGGTCCCTTCAGCGCCGGAGCCAGCTTCGCAGGTTGCGTTGCCTGCAGCGCCGCCCGCGGATGACGTGACCGCGGTGCGCTGTCACGAGCTGATGGTCGCGCTGCTGGGCGATCTGCCCGAGCATGCGGAGAAGGATTTCAGCGACCGGATGCGCACCGAGCTGCCGCCGGCTTCGCTCGAACGGGTGTGGCGCGGCCTGCAGGTCAAGCACGGAGAGTTTCAGACCTGGCAGGTCCTTCGACGTGAGGCGCTCGACGGCAAAGATCGCTTCACGGTCCGCTTGCAGTTCGCCAATGGCAACATGACTGGCTTGGCCGTGTTTGAGCCGATCGGTCAGGTCGTGGGCCTATTTTTTAGCGAGTCGGTGCCCGCCCCCGCCGCCGCCACTGCCGATTGAAGAATGCCTCGTGACGTTTGGCGAGGTATGAATTGCTCCGCCGCGTAGGCATCCAAACAGCGGCAGACGGAAACCGCGCCTATGGAAGGGATGCCAGTCTTGAAAGGAAATCGATGAAACCCTGGTCGCCGGTGGTGGTTTTTGGCTCTGCGCTCGCCCTTTCAGTCGGCTGCGGCGGGAGTGCGGCGGTGAGTGGTACGGACGGTCCCGCTGGCGCTGCTTCGGCCAGCGGCGGTTCGGCCAGCGGCGGCACCTCGGCCGGCGGCGGCGCACTGCCGATGGGTGGCGCAGCCGCTGGCGGTGGTGAGACGACGGCGGGCGCGGGCTCCGGCGGAGCGCCGGACGAAGGTGGCGCGGCCACCGGCGGCATTGGCTACGCGGGGGGCGGCAACACGGCTTCGGCCTCTGTGCTTCAATATCACAACAACGCCTCGCGCGACGGCGTCTATATCGACGCGGCGCTAACGCAAGTGGCCGCTGCTACGCTGCACATCGACAGCACCTTCGCGAGCCCCACGCTCACCGGACGCACCTACGCGCAGCCGCTGTACCTGGCCGGCGCGGTCGGCAAACCCGACGCCGTGATCGTGGCCACGGAGGCAAATCAGATCTACGCGCTGAACGCGCAGAACGGTGCAGAGCTGTGGCACGCCGCTGTCGGTACGCCCGTCAGTGCAGGGCTGCCGTGCGGCAACATCGCGCGCAACGGCGATACGCTTGGTGTAACGGGAACGCCCGTCATCGACGCTGGCACCCGCACGATTTATCTCGATGCGATGACGGCGGACGCCACCGTGACCGCCAAGCACATGGTCCACGCGCTCGACGCGGATACCGGAGCCGAGCGCGCGGGCTGGCCCGTAGATGTGAACGCTCACGCCAACTCCGGCGGCGTCGCCTTTAACTCCCTAATCCAAAATCAGCGCGCCGCCCTGTCGCTGTTGGACGGCCAAGTGGTGGTGCCCTATGGCGGCCATTCGGGCGATTGCCAGGGCTACCACGGCTGGCTCGTGGGTATCTCGACCAGCGATCCCAAACACATCACCGCTTGGGCCACGCGTGCCATCGCGGGGGGCGTTTGGGCGGTGGGCGGGCTTGCTTCCGATGGCGTGTCCCTTTTTTTTGCTACGGGCAACAGCAAGACGCAAGCTTCCAGCAGCGCGAATACCACGCCGACCCTGTGGGGCGACGGCGAGGCGGTGTACAAATTCGGAAGCGCGCTCACGCGCCCCGCGGACAGCGCTACCAGCGACTTTTGGGTGCCCAACAATTGGGCCGCGCTCGATAGGGCAGATCAGGACGTGGGGGGCACCGGCCCAATCCTCTTCGATGCGCCGGGCGCGACGCCATCGAAGTTGGCCATCGCTCTGGGCAAGGACGGGAACGCGTACCTGCTGGACCGGCAAAACCTGGGTGGGCGCGACGCCGCTGCGCTCTCTACCCTCAAGGTCACCACGGGCGCTATCATCAACGCCGCCGTTGCGTACAGCACTGCCACG